>JBGSNA010000188.1:0-68528 GCA_041739875.1 Pirellulaceae bacterium | reverse complement strand
GAGAGTTCCATCCCGAGGCTGGGGCGAGGATTTCTGGGTGCAGGTTGAGGAAAGGTCGGGAAGGCTTTTCTATGGCGTGGTGGACAATACGCTTGTGGAAGCCCGACTGCATGGGGTCAAGCAAGGCGACAAAATCGTCTTCCATGAAGACCACATCCTCGCCGTGCATGACATTCACCGACAGGAGCTTGTGTCCCGAATGGACCAGGCCGACTTGAAGGAGTTGGCTCAGTGGCTAGGTGAGTTTCGTCGCAAAGCGTGAACCTCCTGAAGTGGACTTCGTTGCTTTTGACAGGATGTGTTGTTGTCTGGGGTATATGCCAACGGTGGCCGCTGGCTGTCACTGTCACTGTCACCGTCGTCAATTTTGTCTCGATCGCGGTCGTTGCCTTCCGTTTCGATCGGGCTTACGGGGCACTGCGAAAGCACTTATTCGATGCCGTTGAAGTCGGTCGTAGTTCATGTACCGGCGAGGCGTACAGGTTTCCTACAACCAGGCCCCTCAGCCCATCCGCTCAATCGGACGTCGCTAAGCGTTCACGCCGAGCTTGGAATCAAGTAGCTCGATCATGTCGTAGACGAACCGACGTTTGGCCGCGTTGAAGTGAACGCGATTGCCAATTGTCTTGTCGGCCCACCCGCGAGCGCTGCCGCCGTTCTGGTCAAACTCCTGGGACATGGCGGTCCAGTCGCAAACCATCTCGATGAGGTCAACATCAGTCATGTCGTTGGGGTCAGCATGGAATTAGGGATGGTGGCGATTTCGGCGAGTGGCGGCATCATGTTTCGGAGATCTCGAACACGTTGATCGCCGTCGGTGGTAGTGGTCTCGGTGCGGGTGCTGGCTGTCGACGTAGTCATTCGGAAAACTTTCAATCTGTAGCAATGAACGAGGTCGGCACACTGATGCTCATCGCCGGTTCTCAACTTGGAAGTTGTGCGACCCTGAAATGGAGCGTAGCTGAGTCTGTCGAATCGCCAAATTCGTGAACGCCAATGGGAAGAGAACTGCTACCGCTTCCGGCTTAACATGGTTGAAGCCGATGGTGAGGCGATGCAAAAAGGCTGGAACATCGCCGGCAGTCCGGACACAATCGCGGATCTCAAGAACGGCCTTGGCGACGGACAGAAAGTGGCTGATGCCAGAAGCTTGGCTCTCCGCAACAAACTTCCCTTCAGATGAACCTCGCTGATGAAGTGTAAGTGCTGGCAGTCACCCCCACGGCGACCGAATCATTAACGATCGCAATCGGCCGCCGCTTTGATTGAACCGCCGATCCCGTTCACTTTCTCGGTGGTGGATTGAGATAACGATCGGGATCGGGAAGATGAACGGGAACAACCTGACGGCGAACCCCTTTGCCTTGAATCTTCATGAAGACGCGAGTTTTGTCCCTCATGATAGTGACATCCGCGGGGCAGTATGCTGTGATCTTCTTACGGCGATCAGCCTCACTTGCCTCTTGATTGTACTTAACGCCCTGGTAACTTTCGTCTAGCTTCCACACTGAACCATCTCGCAGGTTGTAGTGGCTTTGTTCGTCCTTGTAGTATTTCTTGCAGTCAAAGTTCCCGACAAATCCGTCCATCGAAGTCTCAACAATTGTTCGAACAGTCATAACAGCACTTTCTTTGAAAACTATGGGTAATCGCGTCACGGTTGACGCACGGAAGACGTATGGATGTGGTAACAGCTTTGTCAGTCGATGACGTTGACATAGCAGTGCGGTCCTTGAACTCGTACTCAGAATGGGAAGCCGACTGGATGCCGGCTGATCACATGAGAGTAAGCAAGTCCTAGAATCCACCAAATCAATGACGTAGGACCCGAAGTTGTTCCTGGCCATACATCGCAGCGACACGGGCATCGCCGCCGCCACGGCCGATATGAGCTCGAGTTCGGCGCGAGACAAATCAGCACCCAAAGCGTGAACTCCTGGGCCCTGTACAACGGAGGCTATGTCGACGCGTTGCCTCGCTTGACCCGCTTGGGATTGTGGTATCGATCTGGATCGGGAAGGTGGACCGGAATCACTTGGCGTTTGCGGCCCCTGGGTTCAATCTTCAGGAAGAATCGATCTTTAGATTTGAACATCCACGCAAACGGTAGCGAGAGATTTCCACGCTGACTACGCTCCTTGAGCGAAGCATTCCTGTTGTACTGCCTCGCTTCTTCGAATCCGTCAAGTTTCCAAGATGAGCCGTCAAGTAGCTCATACTCGTCGGCGTAATGCCACATGCGATTTCCGCCTTTAAGCTGAGAGACTGCGATTGAGTTTGGGTACATATGTGTTCCTTAGAGTGAAGAGTTACCAATGGGCCTATCGCAAACTGCTGACTGCCGGCTCGTTGCTACGCCAGCGAGTGCCACAGCATCCGTTCGGACTTGGTATTGAATGGTGAACGAAGTAGATCGCGGTGACCGTAGTAATCTTGCAGACACGTCCGTCGATACAAATGCGTGTTTAACGTCGCATGGTTCGACGCCGTCGATCATGGGTAACAGCACTGGCTGCGAATGCCCAACTTGATTGCTCGCTCCTGGACGTGGTTATCCACGGAATGACTGCGGAGGAGCGCTAGGATGGCTTGTGGCGATGCTTAACCGGCTTTGGGGCAGGATTGGACAGGGTGTCGCCGAAGCCAGCGTCTGGAATCGTTGTTATCCAAGATAGGATGGTTACTGTGGACAACACGCACGAACGGCAAGAAGCCGGATATCGAGATCCGGCTTGGGTTGGTGCTGGATACGAGAGTGGGGAGTTTGAATGGATGGTGGCAACCCCCTTAAATGCGACGGGCGTGTGTCCGCCATGGTGATGCCGCAAGCGACAAGGAGGAGTCACATACGCGGGTCGTATGAGACGATAGCGAACGTACCACACCAGTTAATGTGCTGTTCGACGATGGCCGTCGCCTGATGCCCAGTTTCGGACAACTGAACAGAACGCGGTTAGCAGGAGACTGATGTTTGTCGTGTTCGTATCCGTTCGTTTCGGCTACGGGACTTGGGGCAGATATCTGTTCGATGCAAGGTTCGACGAATGTGGACACGGGATCGCATGGGTGACTGGCAATTGCAAACCGTTACACCTCTGCGTTTGTCGTCGTCGGTCGGACAGGGGCAGTGGTTTGAGGTCGCCAAGGGCTTGGAAGCCGGGCCAACGCAGGAATCACGTGGGACGGTCGACATCTTGGCGACGGATACAGCTGACGCGAGAGGAGAGGCCTAGGCAGCGGCGTCATGGAGTAACGGGTGTCGCGTTGGCGACAATTGAGCGACTGGAGATGGCAGTCAGAAAGGGGACCAGCGTGGCGGCGACAAAGGGATCCTTAATAATGACGGGATTGGGGAAGTTCGGGGGCTGACTTGAGGACGCCTGATCGGGTGTCAAGGAAGTTTTCATCGCTCACACACCTCGCTGTTCCTAAGGGATATCAAGGAGCTTAAGATGGATCGTTTTGAACTCATCAGGCGAATGGTGCTCGTCGATGGATTGCCCGTGAATGCACCGCAGTAGCACGGAAGTGTCTAGAGCGGAGGTTTGCTATGTTGGCGGCCGGGCCCGGCGAGCGGCGATTAGGTGAAACTGCTCGCGGCTTGAGAACGGACGCAGAAGACTAGGCCGTAGCAGAGTTGATCGTGGTCAAGATTGGGTCGAGTCAGGAGATGCCTGGATCGAGTTTGAGTGGCGTTGATCGGGCTAACGCCTGTGCTTAATCCGTGTGATACCAATTCGAACGCAGCTTCACTCTGTGGGAGAATCATTGCCTCTCTACTACGGCTGGACTGAGTACGGCAAAGACTCATGCCCACATGCTCGGTACAGCCAGAGCTGTCGGATATCGATATCCGGCAGAAGTATTTGTCCGAGTCATATGTTCGCGATTATTGATCAGGTTGATTCTGTTGTCGGCGACTCGCCGCCACTCGGCCATGGTTTTGGTGACGAAATTCTTGAACTTGGTCGCCGACATTGTTTCGTTTACTGCGGCATCGAGGAACTTTTTGCAAACTAGTCGATTGTAGGCAATGTCTTGGTACAGCACGTCGGTTCGCGGAACGTAAATAACCTGATTCGGGTCAAAAGGAAACGGGAACATCGGCGTAGGGTCCTGCGGCCTTGCTGCATCCTCCGCTGCCCAAGGACGGATGATGACTGGAGGGGAGACTTCTTGCATTTGGATGGCACCGAGCAGGCTCGTGACGTGTGCCCACGTGACCTGTATGTTGAGGCCGGCTCGAATGTCGCGGAGTATTGATTCTTCGCCAAACCATGTAGGGATAGCGTGTAGGTAATATCCCAGTTGGAATGCGTCGGCAGTTACGGTTCGCCAGCGGTAGGTACCTTGCTCCTGGAGGGTTTGCTGCATAGCGTTGATCCATTCGAGCTAGTAAACCGTCGCAGCATCGCGACCTCGACCAGAGGCCCACTGGGTACCTCGTGTGACCTTAATCGCGAAGCGACCGGCAGCTCGAAGAGCGTTGTCGAGTGCCCGCGGAATCTTGTCGGTCTGTGCACGGTGCAGGTACGGGGACAATATGGAGCAGTAATCGAGTTGCGACAGAATATGCTTGGCGTAGTGCTCAGTCATTGATGCGTGTGAGTGACCGAGCAGAGCTTGGGCAGATTCGATACCGAGTGCTTCGCGGACGGCGGTGGCAGCGGTGTATCGCAGTTGGTACGGCGTCCAGGCGGGAACATCGGCTTGTTTTGCGGCACTTTGTACTGCTTGGCGATAACTATCGCGAGAAAACTTGTGTCCGGGTTTTCGCTTGGCATCATCTCCTTTCAGTCCACCACGGTCTCGCTTTCGGCCCGGCCCATTTCCGCGGGATGTTGAGACGACTCGCTTGGCTGTTCGCTGATTGCGGTACCACTGCACCGATTCACGTGGCGAAAAGCAAAAACTGTCAGAGGCGCGATCCTCCATGAATGGAGCGAGCGCGAGGTGGGCGTCCCCGACTATCGGAACCGCTTTAGCAATCCCATGATGTGCTGTCTTGTGTTTCTCCGGCCGGTAGATCCATGTGTCTGACAAGGTTTGATCAATATCACATGAACGAATTCCGCATACCTCAGACGATCGCATTCCTGTACTGGCTTGCACGCGGACCATCGCCTTTAGGACAGGTGAAAGATGATCAGCGGTTGCTTTCACTGTGGCAAGGTCGACCGGCTGACGACGCTTCGGCTCGGACGCAACAGAATCTCCCTGCCGCAGCGGCTCGAGCGTCTTGAGACGAATCAGCACATTGACGTCGACGAGTTCGCGACTAACCGAGTACTGAAAGATTTTGCAGATCACTCTGGTTTGTGAGTTTACGTATGTGCGGTTGTTTCCGGAGGCGACGAATAATTCGCGGATTTCTGCTAGCCTACGTGGCCCAAACTCCTCAGCGGGTAGATCACGGTATTCAGTGTCTAGCAGCTGGCATAATCCCTCGTAGTGTTTTCTGCGGCTCTTGTCGTGAGCATATTTTATTTTGACGTGCTCGCGATACTCCGCAGTTACGCAGCCTACCGTGATTGGCGATTTCGATAATTGGGTTGGTTCAATTTCTGATGCACGTTTGCCGTTAGCGTTGTACTCCGCGAGCAGAGCGTAGTACTTTGCCTTCGACGCCGGCGAGTTGTACTCCCCCAGCAGGAAGTCACGACCATCGAGTGTGACGCAGGCTTGGCCAGAGATGTGGTAACGGTAGGACGGTGCGTCGCTCTTTTGACGAGCCATGCGATTCTCTCCGATGGATTCTTGGGAACAGTATTCCCAAGAATGGTTTTACGGTGAGTCGCACGGTCACGTAGACCGGAAGTACCTAGGGGCACTTCGACAAGGAAAACACGATCTAAAAAGTATACCACAAAAGTCGGGCTGGCGGGATTTGAACCCACGATCTCTACACCCCCAGTGTAGCGCGATACCAGGCTTCGCTACAGCCCGATGATGAGGCAGCCGAGCTCGCGAACGAGGCGTCTTCGACATTCATCACGGGCTGTAGATGCTAGTGGACGGTTTCGATTCACGCTAGACCGCTCGATCCATGATGTGACTTCGTTTTTGAGGGAAGCCTCGAACCCTTGATTCACGGTCGGTGCTTCACGGTCTGGTAGCATAAGTGAGTATAGGGCAAGATCACGCCAAAACTTCGGTCCAGTTTCCTCCAGCCACAGAGTCCTCGGTCGTGAATTTTGCTGATACCCTTGCCGCCGCTGTCAAGAGAACTCGCAGTGTCGCTTGCGTAGGATTGGACCCGCGAACGGATCAACTCCCGAGTTCTCTGCGTGAACATGCCGCTGTGGACGGATCTCTCGGCGCCGTCGCGAATGCCTACGAACAGTTTTGTCTTGGCATCATCGATGTCGTTCGAGACCTTGTTCCGGTGGTCAAACCCCAGGCTGCGTTCTTCGAACAATTGGGGCCAGCAGGGATGGTGGCGCTGGGACGCGTTGTGAAGTACGCGTCGGCTGCGGGACTTGTGGTGATCATGGACGCGAAACGAAATGACATTGGCTCGACGGCTGCAGGTTACGCGGAGGCGTATTTGGGGGCTGGGGACAAGAGTCCATGGGGAAGTGATTCGCTTACTGTCAGCCCCTATTTGGGCCGGGATAGCATCGAGCCCTTCGTCGAGGTTTGCGATCAACGCGGCGCGGGAATTTTCGTCCTCGTAAAGACATCCAACCCTGGAGGGGGGCTATTGCAAGATCGAAAAACCGATGGCGAATCGGTGTATCAAGCGGTTGCCAAGCTGGTAACGGAACTCAACGAGTCTCGGATTGGCACGTCGGGGTTTGGGCCGATAGGTGCAGTTGTCGGAGCAACGTACCCAGAACAACTCTGCGACATGCGATCCGCGATGCCACATAGCTGGATCTTGGTGCCTGGATATGGAGCCCAGGGGGGTAGTGCTGCGGACGTGCTTGGAGCGTTCAATTCCCAGGGTCTTGGCGGTATTGTCAACAGTTCCCGAAACATTATTTTCGCCCACCAGAGGGCTGAATTCCGCGAGTCTTGTGGTGATGCGAAGTGGCAACTGGCCGTTGAACTTGCCACTCGTCAAATGAACGACGAGCTCAATGTTGTCTCATGAAGTCGCCCCCGAACAGGCGATTTGACGCAAATTCAGGGCTGTTAGGACTTTGCAAGATCGCGGTAGTTCGCTATTCTCCGCGGTTTCCCCACCAAAACACCGAATGAAATGCGGATAAGAAGTAAGTCATGGGAAACAAGATGAAAACGCACAAGGGAATCAAAAAACGATTCCGCTTGACGGCTACGGGCAAGGCCAAGCACCGTCACGCTGGCACGAGCCACTTGGCAACACATTTGACAACGAAACGTCGTCGAAATCTTCGTGGAACGACGGTTCTCGCCACGCAAAACGAGCGAAGTATTCAAGCTGCGCTCAATGGATACAGCAATTAGTCTCTGAGAGCTTGGAAACAGGTTTTTAGTTGACAGGGTTACGTCAAAATCAATTCGGCCAGTGCGAAACGTCGATGACATCGGATCATCGAGGCCTGGGTCGGAGAATCACAGTTTGAGCACCATTGTGTGCTAGGAATTCAGTTCGATGCGTACTACCAAAGGTGCCGCACGGCGCCAGTCAAAGAAGCGTTTATTCAAAGCCGCCAAAGGTTATCGGGGCGGCCGAGGCAAGCTGATCCGCAGCGTTAAGGAAACGTTGCTGCGAGCGGGTGCCTATGCGTTCCGTGACCGCCGCGCCAAAAAACGCGACTTCCGCAGGTTGTGGATCATCCGAATCAATGCTGCCGTGAAGCAGTATGACCTGCGATATAGTGAGTTCATTTTCGGTCTCAAGAAAGCTGGCATCGAACTCGACCGCAAGACTCTTTCGGAAATGGCGATCCATGACGCCGCCGGATTTAAAGACGTCTGTGACAAGGTCAAATCGGTTCTGGCTGCGTAAAGACAGCTGATGTCGACTCACGAATTCTTGATGACGCTGGATGATCTCCAGCGCGATGCCACGGCAGCGTTTGTTACTGCGTCTTCACTTGAATCGCTCGAGGAAGCGAGAGTTAAGTTTCTCGGTGCAAAGAGTGGCGTCTTGAAGGACGTGCAAAAGCTCCTTGGAGGCATCAGCAAAGACGACAAGCCTGCGGCTGGCAAGCGTCTCAACGAAGTCAAGCAAGCGATCAACGAAGCTTTCGAATCTTCGCAAGCACGCGTTGCTGGTGGTGATGACCGCAGCGACATCTATGCGACGTTTGATCCAACGCTCCCAGGGACTCGGCCTGTTGTCGGGCACACTCACCCGATCACTCAAACGATTACTCACTTGATGGAGATCATGGGACGGATGGGATTCGAGGCGGCGGAAGGCCCCGAGGTCGAAGACCCGTGGCACAACTTTGTCGCACTCAACATACCTGAAGACCACCCGGCTCGTGATCCGCTAGACAACTTTTACTTGGCGACAGCGAGTGCGATCCAGAACGCTGACTCGGGCCGGAAGCATGCATCAATCGGTAAACGCAATGTCGAAGGCGCGCGGCTGTTAAGAAGCCAGACCAGTACGGTCCAAATTCGCGTGATGGAAGAACGCCAACCGCCTCTACGAGTTATCTCGCTTGGCCGCGTTTACCGTCCTGATGCCCCCGATGCGACTCACTTTCCGATGTTCCATCAGTTGGAAGGCCTTTACGTTGACAAGCACGTCACAATGGCCAACCTGAAGACCGTTCTTCGGATTTTTGCAACGAACTATCTTGGCGGCGATGTCGAGATTCGCTTTCGTCCGTCATTCTTCCCGTTCACCGAGCCAAGCGTCGAAGTCGACTTTTTCTGGAACGGAAATTGGATCGAATTCGGCGGCGCCGGCATGGTCGATCCTGCTGTTTTCGAAGCCGTCGGCTATGACCCGGAGCAATACTCGGGCTTTGCCTTTGGACTCGGTGTCGAGCGTCTTTGCATGCGTCGTCACGGCATCACGGACATCCGTGATCTGTATAGTGGCGACATGCGAACGCTCAGCCAGTTCTAGGGTCTTCGGCTCCTTGCTCAATCCACGTTTTTGGTCCATCTACTTCAACGGAATCACTCGTGCCTCCAAGCGAATTCGAACGCTTAACGGAAGTTGAAGTTCAATTATCGCATTTGCAGCGTCATGTTGAACAACTCGATGGTGTGATCAGGGAACTCGGGCGTTTAGCCGACCGCCAAACGCGAAAGATCCTAACGCTCGAGAACCAACTTAAAGAATTGCGTGACAAGCCTCGCGAAGCGGCGATCGATCCGCTGGACGAAAAGCCTCCGCACTATTGAGCGCACTCACGAATGCATAACTTGGCCGCCATCGATATTGATGGTCTGGCCGGTCACGTTCCTTGCATGATCCGATGCCAAGAACACCGCCATCGCGGCGCACTCTTCGGGCGATTGCCATTGAGCAAGCGGCGAGACTCGGCGAAGCTTCTCGGATGCCCAATCGTCGTACGACTTTTGCTCCGACTCTGGCAGGGCGTCCATGCTTGCCCTCCACACCGATTGATTCAATTCGGTCTTGACCATTCCCGGCGACAGCGAGTTCGCGCGCACACCAAACGGAGCGAGATCCCTGGCAGCACATTGCGTGAAGTTAATGAGCGCAGCTTTGGCAGCGCTGTAAGGTGGGTCCGTTTGAGAGCCCATTTGGCCAGCCACAGAAACAAGATTCAAGAGACTCCCACGCCCTTGTTTCGCGAGACTTGGCGCAAACACATGAGCCACATTCACCGCGCCCATCAAGTTAACGTCGATCACACGCGACCAATCGTTGGGCTCCAAATTCCAAAACGGGAAGCCCACTTTTCCTGACCCGACACCAACACAATAGACAACGTGCTGGATCTCGTGCTGCTGGTCGGCAACACTTCTAATGTCACCGATGTCGGTGACGTCTCCCGTCACGAATTCTATTTTCGAATCCGAGGCAACTGACGTCGGAAGTTCAAGATCGAACCCGATGACCGGGCAACCTTCCGCCGCAAAGCGCGTCGCGATCGCTCGGCCAATACCGCGAGCGGCACCAAATACGATCACTCTTTGACCATCGAGGTTGAGATTCAATTCGCTTCTCTCTATTGCGAGCATGTCACGAGGACGGAAAAAAATCGGCTGTGTAAAGCGGGAAGCGACCCACACTAAGAAGGTTCTCGTGACGTTGACGGTTCAATGCGGTAGCACAATTTATTGGCACCACATTGGTTAAATCGACGTCAAGCCACTGAGTGTATCATCAAGAAACCCGTACAAACCTTTCGTCAATTTCGAAAATACCCAAAATGCGAAATCATTCGAAACTACAATGAAAATCGCTGCAACGTTTTCCTCCAGCCCCCCGATGTGCTGTCGATCGATACCTATCGGCAGAGCACTTGCGATGCGAGAATTCGCCACCGCAGCATCCCTAGGTCGGTCGGCATTGATTTCTCGCAATCGAATTCTCGCTGACACGCTCGACGCTCCCCAAGTTAAGGTAATTTTGTTTAATGGCGATGACTACAGTTACGACAACGGTTGAGGAGAACCAAACGGGGCGAGTTGATGTGATCATCCAAAAGCTTTGCGAAACTTCGCGGAGCCAAGTACGTGGTTTGATCGATTACGGTTGCGTCAAGATTAACGGTGGTGCCTGCAAGAGCGTTGCCACGACAGTCGAAGCCGGCGATGTCGTTTCAGTTCGCTATGAACCGACTCAGCGGTATCGCGAGAAAAAGAAACAGTGGCAAGACCGCACGTTTGACATTGCTTACGAAGACGATGATCTAATCGTTGTCGACAAAACATCGGGCACGCTGACGGTCCCGACTGATCACGGCGAGGGCAACACACTTGTTGACCGTGTCACGAACTACCTGAGTCATTCTCGCACACCGCGAGAAGCCTGCTTAGTACACCGACTTGATCGAGAGGTCAGCGGGTTGTTGATCTTCGGTAAACACCAAGCGATCGCAGATTTACTCATTGAACAATTCAAGCAGCATAAGCCAGAACGGTTGTATGCGGCGATTGTCACAGGTGTGCTGCCACAAGACGAAGGGACTTTTGAGTCACATCTTGCAACGGGCAAGAACCTTGACCGATTCGTTGCACGTGAATCACGCGACACCGAACTCGCGATCACTCACTATCGCGTCGTCCGACGAATGACCGATACGACTCTTGTCGAGGTCAAACTGGAGACGGGGAAACGAAATCAAATCCGAGTGCAGTTTGCCAACGCTGGTTTTCCCGTATTGGGCGACCCACGTTACAAGAAAAAAATTGCTGAGCACCCGCGTTGGATTCGCCAGCGGATTGCGTTACACGCCAAGTCGCTGGCGTTCGAACACCCGGTCACCGGCGAAAAAATGACGCTTGAATCACCACTGCCGACGCCGTTTGTAAAATTCCTTGCTGGAAGCCGAAACTTTCAACGCAATGAAGGCATCCATGAAGAAGCAAATGACGACGCAAACAAAGAAGACGTCACATGAGATAAATGTCCGATGACTTCGTTTTTTGACCGCATTCCAATCTGCCACTTCACGAGAGCTAACCATGGCGATTGCCAAGTCTCGATTCGTCATTCGCTTGTGTTTCCTTGCCTGGGCGGCCTCGATTGGTAGTAACAACCATGCAGCTGACTTTTTCCTGACGATTGGTGGTGGATACGCTCCCTCTGGGAACCAAGCGTCGCTGGAACGCAACGTACAGTTCTCGCAACGTGTGTTGCGTGAAAAGCAAATCGACCCGAAATCGCAAAGCGTCTACTTTGCGGATGGTGACCACCCCGGCAATGACCTGCAGGTAATGGATCGCAAGTCGATCCCGACAGCGAACCAAATGATGGCGGAATTCTTTGGCAGCCGCACGGATCTAGGGCTGTCGTATCGCAACCACCAAGTACCCGACGTTCTCGGTGAGACGAGCTTGAAAAACATCCGTCGTTGGTTCGGCTCGGTTGGCCCCTCGATGCGCAGCGGCGACCGATTGTTTCTTTATGTCACATCGCATGGCAATGAAAGCACGACGCGCAACCAACCCTACAACACCTCAATCTCGCTGTGGAATAGCGAACGACTCGACGTTGTGGAGCTTGCCAAGCTCCTCGACTCACTGCCTCAAGGAGTCAGTGTCGCAACCGTCATGGTCCAATGCCATGCAGGCGGCTTTTCTCGGCTCATCTACAACGAGGGAAACCCTGATCGTGGTTTATCGACCCAGCAACGTTGTGGATTCTTTGCAACGGTTCACGATCGCCCCGCAGCCGGATGCACACCTGACATCGACGAATCCACGTATGTCGAATACAGCACTTACTTCTGGGAAGCCATCGCTGGGCACAATCGATTGAACCAACCGATTGAGTCGCCGGATTACAACAATGATGGCAAAGTATCGTTTGATGAAGCTCACGCGTACACGATTTTGCAAAGCGATACCATTGATTTACCAATCAACACGTCCGGCGAATTTCTCGGCATCGAAAGCGGTTTCCAAGATGACCAGCACCCTGATTTATTACCTCGCGATTTGGCGTATGACGAAGTCCTCAAGCTAGCGACGCCTTCGGACCACGCCATTCTCGAAGGATTGTCGGAGCAACTCGACCTGGTCGGCCCAGATCGGCTCGACAAGGCAGAGCGGCTCAAAGACGAAAGTCGTTCACGAGGGCGCAGCCGTAATCGCGGGCGTCCGGATGACCAGGCATCCCAATTGCGTCGGAAGATTTCGACTGACTTAAAAACCCGCTGGCCGGAACTCGCAAACTTAATGAACCCGGTTTCGATCGAGTTGGTGACAACTCGTCACGACGATTTCGTCCATGCCGTTGAAGTGCATCCCGACTATGCGCAGTATCGCGAGGCAACAGATTCGGTTTCCAATACGCTTGATGAACGCGAAAAGCGAGTCAAGTACGAGCGATTTGTTCGTGCCATGGAGAACGTCATTTTGAGAGAGAATCTCGTTCGACTCGGTGACGCCGAGACCATCGCTCACTTTCAACGACTTGTGGAAATCGAAAACGGTGTAATCGAAAAATAGTGAGCAAGGTCTTGCTTAACATGGAACAACAACCCCTACCGAGAGCTCGTCCGCTTTGGAGCAAACGTTCACGAGCGATCGGTTTCATCGTCGTAAGCTCCGGATGTGTGCTGATGCTATTGATGATGCTCGAGCGAAGCTTGCTCTATCCAATACCGGATGCGTCATCCGGCGATTGGGACCCAGTGGGGATCGTTCGCGAAGATGTCTGGATCGACACCGAGGATCAAATACGACTGCACGGATGGTACTTGCCGCACGAGTCGGCACGCTCATCGGCTGTGTTCTTCCATGGTAACGGCGAAGACGTATCATCGTGTGGTTTAGAGATGTCGTGGTGGCGAGATCAACTCGGTGCCAGTATCCTGGTGATGGACTATCGTGGTTATGGCCGAAGCCAAGGCAAGCCAAGCGAGAAGGAACTTGTGTCCGATGGCATCCTCGCTTGCCAATGGTTAGCCCAACGAGAACAAACTCAGGTCTCCGACGTTGTCCTGTGGGGACGCTCGATTGGCGGAGGTGTCGCTGCTGGGGTAGCTGAAACAACGCAACCCCGCGCAATGGTGATGGAGTGCACGTTTGACTCGCTGACCAACGTAGCCAGCTTCCATTTCCCCTGGTTGCCCGTGCGATGGTTGATGCGCAACAAGTACCCATCAACACGTCAATTGCAAACCTATGCTGGAGAGTTTGTGCAGTGGCACGGAGACGCGGATTATATCGTTCCGCTCGATTCAGCGATCCAATTGCACCAAGTGATACCCTCGTCGAATAAACGACTGACCATCGGCAAGCGGCTTGGACACAACGATGACTCGCCCGCTGAATTCAAATCCAACGTGCGAGACCTATTCAAACGGCTAACTACCTAACAGCAATCTACCTGGTGCGAGAACAGCAAACGCCAACAAGCTAGTCGTCGATGCGGAGACCACTCGCACGAAGAATTGATTCGTGCGTGGCAAGATCGTGTGCGGCATTCCACTGGAATTGTTTTTCACCACGAATGACTGCGGCGAGGTCCAACATGTCACCATCGTAGCGCCCGGCAGGACGTTCCAACTCGACCGTTTGTGTGCCAGCCTTGAAGTCGCCACGTGGTTTCTCAAGCGACAATTCGAGTCGAGGTGGCTCGAGTGGTCGAATATCAACGACACCCTCTGTCCCGACGATGGTGAATTGCCGACGTCGACTTCCGAACGGCTCCAGAACACTTGAACGGATCGTCGCGGTTGCTTTCGGATAATCAAACGTCGCCAGCATATTATCGGCCAGATCATCCTGCATCGTTTGTCGAATGAACGATGTGGTGGAAGTCGGCTTCCCAAGCATCCAGACCATTGCATCGACGAGATGACAACCTAACTCGAACATGGTTCCGCCAGGATACTTTCGAAGTTCATCGCGGTCCGCTTGGCCAACTTTCTTGCTCATCACACCGTGTAGTTCAAACACTTCGCCCAACCAACCCGCGTGGATCGCTTGAGCAGCCAACGAAAAAGCGGCGTTGTAGCGAAACATATATCCCATCTGGATACACAACTTTTTGCTCGATGCGGACTGATGCAGTGTCCTCAGCGCTGACAACGAATCACCTGCGGGTTTATCCAGATGGACGTGCATTCCAGCATCAATACAGCGTTGGGCCGTGGGAACAAGTTCGCGTATTTCTGTCTCAACAGCTACGCACCGCAACCCGCTCGCATTGAGCAGCTCGTCCTCACTCATCCAAACAACATTTGCATACGCTTTGTTCTTCATTGCTGCGGACTGGCGAACAGAATCCGGCTCAACAACACCGACAACTTCGTAAACATCACTCAGCTTGCGAAACGTTTCCAGTTTGCCAGCGGCGTGTGCGTGCGCAGTACCAATCTGGCCGACACGAATTCGCGATCCTTCTTGGCCGAAGGAAACGTGCGGGTGGAGCACTGACGACGCAGCGATTGCAGTTGCTGTGGAACTTGCGGAAGCAAGAAACGTTCGACGGGATAAGTTCATGTTCATGCAGCACCAAAGCAAGGAGGACTCGATCAAGCCCCTCAGTATAGCCCATAGGAACGACGTTAATAATCGAGCTTGGTTGCTCGTCGAATGAATCGGGGGCCGACGATAAACGTCAACAGCGCGGTCCAAACAAAGAGGAACCCGATCATTCGCCATTGATCGAGCGGTTCATGAAAAACGAACACGCCAACGAGGAATTGCAGCGTCGGACCGACATATTGAAGAATGCCGATCAGCGACAAGTCGACTCGTTTCACAGCAATTGCAAAGAGCGTCAGCGGCGCGACAGTCACCAATCCGCCTCCAATTAGCATCAGCCTCGCGACCGCATTTCCATCATTCATCGCGCCTGTGCCCGCAGACGCTTTCATACCGAGGACAATCGCAGCCGGCAGGACAAGAACCGCAAGCTCCATCCACAACCCCATCAACGGCGGAAGCGACGCTTTCTTTTTGATCAGGCCGTAGAGTGCAAACGAAATGGCCATAGCAAACGAAACCCAAGGAATCGAACCGCTTGTTACTGACATAATTGTGACGCCCACGGTCGCTATCCCCACAGCCATCCATTGGATCCCAACAAGCCTCTCTCGTAAGACCACGACACCGAGCAACACGTTGAGTAATGGATTGATGTAGTAACCCAATGACGCTTCGAGCACATGGTGGTTGTTGACAGCCCAAATGAAGGCAAACCAGTTGATCGCGATCATGCATGCAGCGGTGCCATACACCAACCACAGCTTGCGACTGGTTAGTGCTCGAGCAAGCAAGCCGAATCCGCCCAAGTCGCCTCGCCACATCATCAAGGGAATCACGATGCTGAGTAGCACGAACGACCAAAGAATGCGGTGCCAAACGAGTTCCAAGGAAGCAACGTGCGTGAGCTGGCGCCAATAGAGCGGGAACAGCCCCCACATCGTGTGAGCAGCGATAGCACACGCGATTCCAACTCGCAAATCACGCGAAGAATGCTTGAGTGGATCGCTGTCTTGCGCGGTCAAAAAAGTTTCTCATGATGAAGGAGTGACGTCGCAGTTCTTGACTGCAAAACTCGAACCGTCAACCCCCGTCGAGGTCGCCATGCATCACTTTAGAGGCTCAAAGCCTGTCGAAGGATCGGTTCAAAAACGTCCGCTTGTCGACTAAATCCCAAATCATTGGCATGGGAGCCGTCAGTCGCACCGTCTCCATCATCGCCGTAAAGATGATCTCCAGGGATATAGTGCAAATTAGCCACTCCCTCTCGGACAAGTGTCTCGTAGGCGGTTCGAAGTGACGCATGGTTATCGGTGTGGTGCTTGTTGCGAGCTGGAAGAATCCAATCGTTGGTGTTTCGACGATCTTCGACCAAGACAATCGGTGTGTTTGGCCTCGCCGCTCGAAGCTGTTTCACCAGCGGAATGCACTTCTTTTCAACGTCACTGGGGCCCATATTCGGCAAACAATCGATGACATACGCGGCTGCGTCGACCTGTACGAGATAATCGCCGACCGCTTGATCCATGCGACCGTTCCCCGAGAATCCAAGGTTAGCAACCGGATGATCGAATCGTCGACCCAGGATTGCTGTGTGAACCATCCCCGGACGACTGGCACAGGCACCGTGCGTGATACTCGTTCCGTAAAATACGATGGGCTTGTCGCGTGGAGCTAAACTCATGAATTTGCTCCCTTGGGGTACACCGATACTCATGAACTCGACACCGTTGTAAAGCGGCAAGTAGGCGGCGTACTCTCGCTCGCCTGGCGCGAGACCAGAAACAATTTCCGCTTTGACTTCTTGAGTCGCAGGTTTCGTGACCTGAACCCATCGCCATTTGCCTTCTGTATCGCGAGCATACAAGTCAACTCCACTGACGCCCGTGGCAGGCATATGGGGCATTCCCAAATTCGATTTACGAAGTTTGTAGTGAACGTGAATCGCCGTCGCATCGGTCGTAAATCGAACCATCATACCGGTGCTATCACGACTCAGATTCCAAACATTGCTGGTAACTGATTTCTCCGCCGACGAGGGCAAACGATCGAACCAATTCGCACGTTCTTGGTCTGGGAGTATCCGCCCTTCGACACCCCACTGCGTCACGTCGTGCCATTGCAATCCCTCAGCGGCCTTGCAATTGACGTCCATTGCAGGATCGAGCGTCGCAGTCGCCGGCGCCTCCTGGGCATGCCCATACCCTCCATTCATGACCAGCAAAAGAAGTGTAGAAACGGTGCGTAAAAAAAATTTGGAGAGCTTCACGATGGTATCCACGGGGAGCAAAACGAGAGAATTGGAATATCTGGGCGGGAACGATTATCGCGATATCTTAGCGACTTTAATCATGGCACGCGGGCAGCTATCCGGGGCGACACAGGGGAAATACGACGCCTCAGCCGTATACTAACGGGGAGACCAAGACCCTCTGAGTCCATTCGGAATTGCGTTCACGTTTGTGTCGGATACTTGGTCTTGCCGACCAATATTGACCCAGAACGGACCTCCACTATAGTCCGCGCTCCTTCCGTCGCCGCTTTGGCGTTTTACTGGTGCTTTGGACGACTCATGCTGAATTTTTTCCGACGACAAGCTGGTTCGATTAAGAACGATGTTTTATCGGGGCTGACGGTAGCTCTAGCGCTTGTTCCCGAAGCGATTGCATTTGCGTTTGTGGCTGGCGTATCGCCGCTGATTGGCCTGTACTCCGCGTTCTTCATGGGACTCATCACAGCGGTCCTTGGCGGTCGACCGGGAATGATCTCGGGAGCGACTGGCGCGATGGCTGTTGTTGTCGTCGCACTCGTGTCACAGCACGGCGTCGAATATCTTTTTCCGACGGTGATTTTGTGCGGACTGCTTCAAATCTCAATCGGCATCGGTCGACTCGGAAAGTTCATTCGCATGGTGCCGCATTCGGTTATGCTTGGATTCGTGAACGGTCTGGCTATCGTCATCGGGCTTGCACAATTAGGTAGCTTCAAAACGCTATCCAGCAGCGGGGACCTGGTGTATCTGGGAGGCACTCAATTAGGCATCATGCTCGTCTTGATTGCATTAACGATGGGTATCATTTGGTTGCTCCCACGACTCACCCGTGCGGTGCCGGCAACGTTGGTCGCGATTCTCACCGTGAGCATGATCTCGTATGCGATCAACCAAGCGGCGAGCACAACTCGTGACGACCATTTGCTTGCGACGGTGGGCGATATGTTGAGAACCAACTCACAAGCAGTCGCGATTGCGAAAGCTAGGCTCGAGTCGGACGTTGATGCCGAAAACGACATGAAGCTTGTGCCTCTGCCGAGCACCGAGACCCCAGACGGTTCGCTTGCAGTAGACAGTTCGCTTGCAGAAGACAGCCCGCAGCCAAATATTGACGCGAAGGCGGACTCAGGAATGAGCGGCTCGTTGCCTCAGTTGTTCTTTCTTGAATACTCGATCGTTCCGATCAACTGGGAAACATTGAGGATCATTTTCCCATTCGCGATTGTGTTGTGCGGCGTCGGGCTGATTGAATCCTTGATGACGCTGACCTTAATCGACGAAATCACAGAGACTCGCGGCCAAGGCAATCGTGAATGCGTGGGTCAAGGAATTGCGAACCTTGTAACAGGTTTCTTTGGTGGCATGGGCGGATGTGCGATGATTGGCCAGTCACTGATTAACGTCAATTCAGGCGGCCGCGGTCGCTTATCTGGCATCACTGCAGCCGTCTGTCTTTTGATGTTCGTGTTGTTCATGGCCCCGCTAATTGAGCAAATCCCCATGGCTGCGCTCGTCGGCGTGATGTTCATGGTCGTAATCGGCACGTTCGAATGGGCGTCCATCAAGATGCTTCGCCGCATGCCACGCAGCGACATGTTTGTGATGATCTTGGTGTCGGCGTACACCGTCGTCATGCACGATTTGGCGTCAGCGGTCATTCTCGGCGTGATCGTGTCTGCGCTCGTTTTTGCGTGGCAACACGCGACACACATGGGCGTGGAAGTGAAATACAACGAGTTCGGCAGCAAAATCTATCAACTTCACGGCCCGTTATTTTTTGCCTCGGTGTCATCGTTTAAAGAGATGTTTGATCCTGCGAGCGATCCAGACGACGTTGTAATCGACTTCTATTACACTCGCGTTTATGATCAATCAGCCCTCGAAGCCATCAACGTTTTGGCTGAGAAGTACGATTCTCTTGGCAAGCGAGTGCACCTAACGCACCTCAGCACCGAATGCCGCACGCTGCTTGATAGGGCGGGTGATCTTGTCGAAATCAACGTCTCCGAAGACCCGCATTACCACATTGCGACCGATCGCCTGGGTTGATCATGAGCAGAATAGGCGTCTCCTTTCTGTAGTCAAAGGTCATTGCGTTTGCTCCATTTCGGCAAGCTTGACTAGCAGATCAATGCCGCGTTGGAGCATCTCATCCGACGCCGCGAAGCTGATTCGGAAGTGCGAATCGCGTGCGCTGAAGATATTGCCTGGAATGACAAGCAGCCCGTTTTCGATTCCCTTTTCAACGAACGCAGCGCCGCTTGCAATGGGTGCCTTGGGGAAGACATAGAACGCGCCGCCTGGCTTGGCAATCTCGTAATGATCGGCGAGCCCGTCGACGATTAAGTCGCGTTTGCGGCGATAGGCTTCAATATGTTCATCAAGCGTGATGTCGAGCGCGGATAAAGCCGCCCACTGGAACGGTTGGGGGGCGCAAACGAACGAGTACTGTTGGAGCTTCAGCATCGTGCGAATGATCTCGCTTGGACCGTGAACATAACCCACACGCCAACCGGTCATGGCGTGACTCTTGCTGAATCCATCAATCACGATGGTTTGGTCGTTATACGAAGCCGGCGAAATGAATGGTTCATCGTACATGAAGCGACTGTAAATCTCGTCTGAAATCAGCGCGATATTGTGCTCAGCAGCCAGCTTGGCGACAGCTTCGAGCTCTTCGCGTGTGGCCGTTACGCCTGTCGGGTTCGCGGGGCTGTTAACCAAAATCAATTTGGTTCTGGGGGTAATCGCCGCAGCAATCTTGTCCACGTCGAGACGGAAATCTGGGTACGAGTCGATCGTCACAGGCACGCCACCGCACAGCTTCACGAGTGCCGGGTACATGACAAAGTACGGATCGAGAAAAATCACTTCGTCGCCTGGGTTCACCATCGATAGCATCGTCAACACCAACCCGCCGCTCGTGCCGCTACTGATGAAGACGTCTCGATCGGCGTGACCGTATCGCGCTTTGACATCGGCAAGAATCGCTTCCCGGAGTGGGGCGATGCCCTGCGTCGGGGAATATGCGTTTTTGCCCGTTCGGATGGCATCAATGGCGGCTTGCTGGATCGCCTCAGGAACGTCAAAGTCGGGTTGTCCGATCGAAAGATTGACGGGATCCTTCAATTTAGCGGCCAAATCGAAGACACGGCGAATACCGCTGGAGTCAAAAGTCGTTGTCCGCTGGGCAATCCAAGGGTGCATTTGAAGTTCGTGGGTGAAGTGCGATGATGGTTCGAAGTCAACGACAGTTTAGCGGTGTGAGCAAACGGACTGAAGTCCGCGTAGCCACGTGACTTCAAGGCGACAAACGTATGGCAGACACACGAATTATCGAACCGGTTGTCCGAATCTGTGCCGTGATCAGCCGGCACCAGCAAGCGATCGACTGGGCGATTCGGAAACTCAATGACGAGTGGGGCGGAGTCGAATTGGTCGCAGATCCGTTGCCCTTTGAAGCGAACGGATTCTACACCGAGACGATGGGTAGCGACTTAAATAAGGTCCTTGTGATGCTCAATGGCTTTATCGAGCCCGGTGGATTGTCGGAGTGGAAACACATTACAAATGCTTGGGAGATTGAATACGCCCAGTCACACGACCATCCGGAAGTGCGACCGCTTAATCTTGATTCAGGCTACGTGACACAGGCCAAACTGGTCTTGGCAACGACCAAGGACCGCGATCATCGCATCTATCTCCGCGACGGGATGTTTGCTGAGGTGACGTTGAATTATGTTGCCAAGAAATGGGTTCACCATCGCTGGACGTATCCAAGCTATCGAACCGACGAGGTCGCTCAATTTGCCCAAGCGTGTCGCGATCGATTGCGAGCATACTTGCTAACAACGGACGGCTTTCGTGTTGTGAAGTCATGACGTTAATCCGCTCTGTCGAACCGTTTCGTATGCAAGCCCCGGAATTGTCTGAAGCTGAACAACGACTGGCGCTGTCCGGATTTGCACGACTGAATCGGCTCAGTCGAATCACTACCGTGATCTATTCAGAGTTGGTTCGACATGCTTGCTTGGTGGCTGGGCGACCGCTACGCGTGCTGGATATTGCAAGCGGAGGTGGTGACTTGGCGCTCGCCTGGGCGCTGATGGCCAAGCGAGACCGATTAGCGATGCAGATCACGACGCTCGATGGCAATGAAATCGCTATCGAGACGCAGCAAACAGCATCGAGAAAACTCGGCGTTGAGTTAGGATCGCTAAAACGAGACTGCTTGAGCGAGCCATTGCCGTCGGGGTTTGATGTGGTGACGTGCACGCAATTTGTCCATCGACTGGACGACCAGCACGTCATCCGCTTATTGCAGTCGATGCAAGCTTCAGCTTCGAGAGCAGTGGTTGTGTGTGATTGGAAACGCAGTCGACTGAATTTGTCGTTGATGCAAATCGCATCAAGAGTGGTGTCCCGGTCCACCGTCGTCCATCACGACATCTCGTCTAGCATTCGGGGGGCCTACACGAGAAACGAGTTCATACAGCTCGCTGAGTCTGCGTTGTTTCGACCGGTGCGGAGTCGTCATTTGCTAACTTCACACTTTGTTTTGACGATCGAGGATTCGGTTGAGTTCGTGGCATCACCCGCTTTTGCTTGAAAATAGGTGACCGTCAACTTCCCACATTCGGCTTCCATCAGAGGGGTCATAGTAGATAATCGGACCTTACTCGCATTACGCCTCGACGAAGTGCCGGTAGTCAGTGCATACTTGCTTGATTGAGGCACTGTCTTGGTGCACATATGTTGTGTGAATTAACGTCGGTCGGGTCGATTCCTGGGCGATGACGTATCGTCAGGAATGTTTGAATGTCCGCAGAAATTTTGGGGCTCGGTCTTGCCACCCCACGACACCGTCTCGATATACGCACGGCGGCGAAGTATGCGAGTTTGGCGTCGTGTGAAGACGCGTCTCAGTCACGTAAACTTGAAGCGTTGTTTCGCCGCAGTGGCGTCCAGACGCGTGGCAGTGTGTTGCTTGAAGAAGCTCCCGACGATCAGGTCACTCAAACGTTCTACGCCCCATCAACTGGGCCAGAGGACCGCGGTCCGACCACAAGTCATCGCGGGGATCGTTTTGCGGTCGAAGCCCCCATTCTCGCCATGGCCTCTGCTCGCAACGCACTCGAACAGTCGGGTGTTGCTGCAAGCGAGATCACGCACTTGGTTACCGTCACATGCACAGGCTTTAGTGCACCGGGAATCGACATTAATTTGATCGATGGACTCGGTTTATCCAACACAACGGAGCGAGTCCAGGTTGGTTTCATGGGGTGCCATGGCAGCATCAACGGGATGCGTGCGGCGCGAGGTTTAGTTGCTGCAGATCCATCCGCTAAAGTCTTGATGACGAGTGTGGAGCTTTGCAGCTTGCATTACCAATACGGTTTTGACGCGGACCGGATCGTTTCGGGGGCACTCTTTGCCGACGGCAGCGGCTCACTCGTGATTGCGAACTCCGAGAGTAAAACATCAGCACGAAATGGGAGTGCAAACGGCCGTTCCAATGGCAACGGCTCAGCTCACCAAGTTCACACTTCGCTAGGATCAATTGCGGGAACAGGATCATGCTTGATCGCCGATAGCCGCGATTCGATGACGTGGCGCATTGGTGACAACGGATTTGAGATGACATTAGCTGCGACCGTCCCCGGCTTAATCGAAAATGGTCTGCGAGCATTCCTCACGGACTGGCTGGGCAAACACGGCGAATCAATCGAATCGATCGGCGGTTGGGCCGTTCACCCGGGCGGAGCAAGAATCTTGACTGCCGTTGAAGCCGCTCTCGACTTTGATTCGAGCATCCTCTCTGTTTCGCGTGAGGTGCTCGCTTTGCACGGGAACATGTCGAGCGCAACGATGCTGTTTATTCTGCAACAGTTCGCAGCGATTGGACGACCCAAACCATGGCTAATGCTCGGCTTCGGACCGGGTTTGGAAATCGAAGTGGCTTTGATTCGCTAAATTAAACAAGAAAAAAGCGTTTGCGAGTGGACTTGTAAGCCGGGTTCTGTGATGCGGCATGAGCCGTATCGGTGACCATTTATCTGTGCACGACGATTGCTCGCCGCCTCTATTGCGACCTACCCGGATGTACAGCGAAACGGGCCGCTTCGCGTCGGTCTCTTGCGAGTCGACTTCACCCTGTTTGGTCTAGCTCCGGATGGGGTTTACCGAGCCGACACAGTCACCTATATCGCTGGTGCGCTCTTACCGCACCGTTTCACCCTTACCACGCATCCATCTCGCGACGAACCGTTCGGCGGTTTACTCTCTGTTGCACTTTCCCTAACCTCGCGGCCGGTCGACGTTATCGACCATCCTGCCCTATGGAGCCCGGACTTTCCTCCAGCAGACTTCCAAGGAAGCCCACCAGCGATCACCCCGTTCACTCGCAAACGCTATCCCCGAGAATGACTCGTCACACGGCAAGACACAACCCACCGCCCGCAAGGTTCATGGACTGGGCATAGAATTCGTGGGCATTCATGACATAGAATCCGGAAATGTTTGACAGCGACACGACTGATGAAACCACGGAAGACCTCGGTGACGTTGACGATGTGCTTGGCGACGAAAATGTCGATGGAGATCGTTCGTCGCCAGTGGCCGCAAAGCGCATCGCGCTGGTGGGTCGTTTTGGTGGCATGAACCATCGTGAAGCAACGAACTTGCTGCGGTCTTACTCCGCCATCGTTGTCGACCGACACGACGCGGAAATGGATTGGGTGGTGATCGGTGCCGAGGAATCACCGGTTGCCGAGGCCGAATGGATCACGCCAGAAATTCGCGAGGCGTCGGCAGCAGGACGTGTCGAAGTGCTGCACGAGACCGAACTCTGGCATCGGCTAGGACTAGTCGAGCTAGAACATTCCATTCGTCGATACTACACACCTGTGATGTTGGCGCATTTACTCGGAGTGTCTGTTCGCGTGGTTCGACGTTGGCAGCGTCTGGGATTGATCACGCCAGTTCGCACACTGCATCGCTTGCCGTATTTTGATTTTTCAGAAGTCGCCACAGCGAGACGGTTGGCTCAATGGGTCGCTGCCGGCGCGAGCCCGCAAGCGATCGAACGTCGTTTGGTCGAGTTAGTGGAGTACTTACCCGATCTTCGTCGACCGCTCGATCAGTTGAATATCTTGGTCGAAGGAAAGCACGTCCTTCTTCGACAAGGGGAAGGACTCGTCGAGCCCGGTGGCCAGTTGCGAATCGACTTTGATGCCTTGGAGCCAGGATCAGCGGAGGCTCTCGAGAACGCCTCCGAGTCTCCGTCGATTTTGTCAATCACACGACGTGATGCGACTGAGTTCCCGCTAAATGACGACGCGGCCGAACACGATGATTTATTGGAGGCTGCTCATCGTGCCGAAGATTGCGGCGATATCCAATCAGCGATTGACTACTATCATGCGATTCTAGCTCGTGATGGAGCTCGAGCCGACATCTCATTTCAACTGGGTGAATTGCTTTACCGCAGCGGAGAATTGGTCGCTGCGTTAGAACGCTACTTCATGTCGGTCGAACTTGATCCAGAATACGTGGAAGCGAGAGCGAGTTTAGGAAACGTACTCGCAGAATCAGGCCGACTCGACTTAGCCGTGGCCGCGTTCCGCGGTGCGCTCACATTGCATGAAGACTACCCCGACGTTCATTTCAGTCTGGCCCAGACTCTCGATCAACTCGATCGTCGCACTGAGGCGAATTACCATTGGCGCCGATTCCTCGACGGCGCCCCCAACAGCCCTTGGGCGAACGAGGCGCGGCAACGACTCGAGTCAGACCGCTGAATGGCTGTGTTCTTTCTATCGGGCTGGCGTTCGTGAACGGCGCACACGCTCAAAGCGAATATTGCAACCGATCGGCGCGGTCTCCTTCACTTCGATGGCACCAGAACCGAGCGTCGCTTGGATCGCATTCTCGACGTAGCGGTTCGTCACCGACTTTCCGTCAGGACTATCGTCGAATGACCCTTGATAAATCAGTTCGCGTTGGCTATCGAAAACAAAAAATTCAGGCGTGCGTGTCGCCCCAAAATCTCTCGCTATTTTTTGCGTGGGATCGTATAGGTAACCAAAACGGAACTCCTTGTCTTTCGCTCGAGCCTTCATCGCATCCAGCGAATCTTCCTCATCGGTGTTGACGTTGATCGCTAAAATTTGAACACCGCTCTCACGATACTTGCGATCCAATTCGAGCAAGCGGTCTTCGACGTCAACCGCGTACGGACATGAGTTGCACGTAAAAACGACTATCACGACTTTCGCGCCAGTGACTTCATCGAACGAATGCTTTTCATCGTCGATGCCAACCAAGCCCGACCATTTCGGAATGGTATCGCCAAGATTCAAAACGCGATTGAACTCTCCTGCGCATGCAAGCGGCAACAGCAACGCTGTCTGAAGAACGACCAACGACAACAATCGACAAATCATGGCGATTTCCCCTCAGCGGTAACGGACGCCTCGTTAGCGGTGAAGACGATCGGTAATGCGTTCGCAACGCCAGCATTCTCGGCGGCAAAATCCAAACCAAGGCACGCTGCGACAGTCGCGGCAACTTGCGACTGGGTCGCATGGACGCCTTGGGATGACTGGGGGCTTGAGTCCGCACCGAGCATGGCGATCCAGATCATGTCACAGCCAGCTATTTGATTACTATGTGATGTCCATTCTCCGCGACCATCGCCGCGACCGTGATCCGTCGTGATGATGAGCGTTGTGTTGTCGCGGTATTGCGGAATCGATTGGATCGTTTCCCAGAGTCGGCGAATGTAATCATCGTTCCGCTGGGCGGATTCGAGATAAAGATCATAGCGGCCCTCGTGTGCCCAATCATCGGTCTCGCCCAAAGAGACATAGAGGACTCGTGGCTGCTTTGCCCGCACGTAGGTTTCAGCAGCACGCCAAGTGAAATAATCGTACCGCACGCCGGGCCAAAGACGCGGCACTTCGTTCGCAAGATCATCGAGCTGTTTCAGCTGACTGCGAAACGGTTCGTCGACGGTTCTTGAAGTGTCCGCCCAGCCTGCGTTAACAAGAATTCCGCTGCGTTTGTCGTTGATGATGTAAGGAAACACATCCCAAGAACAAAACGCGGCAACATGCCCAGCAAACTCGGTTTTCCGGTTCAACCACTCCAGTACCGTAACGTTTTCATTGTACTTCTTGGCGTTCGAGTCGACCTTCGGGTCCGCAAAGCCACAGAGAATCTCGTTATAGCCGGGATACGAGAAATGATGCGTATTCGTCACCCGAGCGGACGAGCCCTTGTCTGGGTCGCCAAACACAATCCCCTGGGCTGCAACTGTCGACCAAAAAAAAGGCATTAATGTCTGGCGTCGGTCATTCGCGCTGGCACCAAGAAAGCGTGCTTGCGTCGCTGGAATGTCTTTGACTTTTCCATCGACAGAAACAAGTCGCTCGTCAGCACCGCGAAACACTTCCTGCCAACGCAACCCGTCCAACGTCACGAGAACGACATTGCGACCATTGGATCGCTGAGCATCGTTTTCGCCCGATTGGGCCGTCGCGAAACTCAAACAAGTGGCGTTCGCGATTGCGATCAAGGAAAAACCAACGAGATGCATCGCCTGCAACCCGCCGATCCGACGAATTTGCAAGTTTCGATTGTGCAACATGGGAGGTTTCAATGGTTGCGACAGCTTGTATTCATGTCAATCACGATAGAACCCGAGGTGTCGAATTTGCCATTCGTAAGGTGTGGCCTAAGATTACTGGTTAGGACCATTTGCGTGTTTTGGATTGTGACCAAAACACCCGCGATGGTTTCATGAAGGGCTTCTGTTGATTCACAGAACGTCCAGTCTACTCGGGGGAAGAGCTCCAATGTTGATGTTCGCAACTCGTAGCCTCGCAATCGGCACTTTCATTGCGCTAGGTTTATCGTTGGCTAGTTCGACGGCACATGCACAGCATCATGGTGGCGGGCACCACTCCGGCCATGGCGGAGGACATTATGGAGGTTACTCCGGTGGCCATCGCGGCGGCAACTATGGCGGCTATTCCGGAAGCAGCTTCAGCCTTTCCATCGGTCGTGGAAGCCCCTACGGCATCGGTTACGGTGGGCTCGGTTACAGCGGACTCGGTTACGGTGGACTGGGGTATGACGCGTTCGGTTATCCGGGTCCGGGATACGGTTACGGAGGACTCGGCGGGGTTGGTTACAGCAACTACGGCTTGGGAAGCTACGGACTTGGACTCACCAGCGGTTTGGCGATTGGTCGGTTTGATTACGCAAATCCGTATTCTTCGGCTTATCGTGGATACGGCAGCCGCTACTCGCCATACTACTCATCCCGCTACGGCCTGAATCAATCAAACTTTGGCATCAGCACCTACGCAAGCCCATCTGCAGGCTACGTACCAACGGACACCTACCAACCAAGCTATCGCTACGACAGCCCGACAAGTGAAGGCTATGGTGTCCCAGGCTACAACAGCGAGTTTTCACACCAGCCATCGGTAACTGGCGCTGAGCGATATTCGGCAGGCCGATTTGACGAAACCTACCCAAGTGCAAACTCGGCCCAAGGCAGCAACACGGGGGACCTTCGTCCAGGCATGGTCTTGCCAGACGGCTCCACGGTAATCTCCGTCGAGCCACTCGACTCGTCTCCGACGTCGAACAATGGCGCTCAAGCGACTCCAAAGCGTGGCGAGCTGTAGTTTCTTTGTTAGAGTCGCTTGATCGCGATTCTACGAAATTGGACTGGGTCTTTGTGGCCAGCGAAACCGAAGTGACCTTGTTTTAAGTCCTTGCCCGGATGTTCAAGGTCACCTTTATATTCGCTAACTTGGCTCAAGTCGGAATCGAGTATGACTGTGCCGTTCAGCTCAACGCGGATTTTGGAGCCCACGACAGTGACCTCTTGATAATTCCACTCACCGATCGGCCTCAAGTAGCCGCGGTGAGCTGGCGCGATACCGTAGGCTGAGCCATGGTACTGGCGCGCGTCGAGTTCTCGGTACTTCGCATCATCGTTGTCGATGACTTGTAACTCCGTCATTCCGTCATAGGCAGCACGCCCTTTGCCTGGATACCGGATTGCCAAACCGTTGTTCCCAGCCGGAGGCAAAAGGAACTCCAATCGCACAACAAAGTCTTCGTAGACTTCATCTGTAAATAGGACCCCACCTTTCCCTTCGCGACAAACGATCGCACCATCGACAACTTCGTAGCTTTCGACATCGCCACGCCAACCGTCCAGACTGGTTCCGTTAAACACAGACACGAAACCTTGAGCCTCGTCAATTCCGCGAAGCAAATGATTCGCTTCATCGGATCCAATCTCACGGACCAAGATATTCTTCCAACGGATCTCGCCACCGTGGGTCTGTAATTGAATCGGGCCTGTCGCAGGCAACGGTCGAGCACGATCCCAAAAGTTCTCCATAATCGCATTGTCGACAACAAGCTGGTCGTTCAAGTGGACTGTCGTGCGACTGCCCACTTGGTGAATACGAAATTGGTTCCACTCGCCAAACGGTCGATCCGCGAGAACTAACGGTAATTGCCCAATCGCGCTTGGGCTATTGTTGAAAAGCCCTCCAGAACCTTTATCGGCTTGCTTGCTCCACTTGCCGCCAGCCTCCGTTGAGTCCCATATCTGAACTTGCGGTGTGCCACGTAAGTAGATGCCACTATCGGCCAATGGAACGGTCTTGAAATCGACACGAAACTCAATGTCGCCATACGACGCATCGGTCGTCGCATACGCACCATGGCCATCATTGACAAGCTCATTGCCGTCGACCGTCCAATGGGATCGGAACTCGGCCTGTTGAGATTCAATCAAGGCATCACGTTTGTCCACATCCACCTTGATCAACGGGTGAGGATTGTTGCCGTGCCATCCAGAAAGGTCGTCCCCTTGAAGCAGGTTCGTAAAAGCCGGCGAGCTCGGTGGTTCCGCGACGCACAACGTAGCGATCCAAATCAACGACGAAAACAGAAACAAAGTGGATCTGAGCAACATTTTGGGCTTACCAGAGTGGAGAAGCAGGCGGGGAGGAATCGCTAACAGTTTAACTCCTCACGTACTGCGGTGCAGCAAGGCTAAACGTCAGCTCTCAAAGAGGTGATTTCGTTCGACCAATGCGGCAAGCTCGGCCACCGAATCCACTTGCATTGCATCAAGAACGCTACGGCGACGACGATCGAGCGTTCTCGCGCTGATCGCCAACTGGGCAGCGATCGTTTTGTTTGTTGCACCACTCACCATTTGACGCAGAATCTCTTGCTCGTCCGTACTCAGCCGACTGAATTGATTTTGAACGGCAAGTCGCTCAGAGTCGCGAAGACGGCGTTCATCGAAGTCTCGCGTTGCTCGCTCGATCGCATCGAGCAACTGACTCATCCTGATCGGCTTTTCCAAAACCGTTACAACGCCACGTTCCATCAAACTCACTGCCGTCTGTACATCAACCTGGCCAGTGACGACGACCACGGGCACGGAGAGTCCTTTCTTGCTCAATCGATTAATCAACTCGATTCCATTGAGCGCTGGCATCACCAAATCCGTGATGACGCAATCGACAGAATGATCGATTTCCGACAAACATTCTTCGACGGAAGTGAACGGTCGGCATTCATGTCCATCGGATTCGATGAGTTGGCAAATCGCGTCAAGCACGCACCGTTCATCGTCAACGACAAACACTTTTCGTTGAACGACAGTCATACACGAGGTGAATTCTGGAGGAGGCAATTGGAAAAAATTCGCTGAGAAGGACGCCGCTGGATCCAAGTGCAAAAACTGATCCTTGGTGGCCCTCTCTTCTTTCCAGATTTTACAGGGATGGGAAGTGACTATCGAAAAAAGGGGCAATATTTGTCCCGAATCGATTGAAAGAAACCCCAACGGAGCCCCACCACGGCTCGATCGGCTCAAGCTGCGGGCCAATAAAAAAAGCCGGCCCGCAACCAAGCTATTGCTGCGGGTCGGCTTCGAATCATCTCTTGTCAGCTGCCCCGCTGAAGTCGAAACGATCGCATGCGTAGAATTGACATCAAATCAGCCCCTTCGATTTGAATTAATCCCTTACCCATAATGTTCGTCAAAATACCCGGCGGAGCGTTGGCGAACTTACGTCAAATTGCCGCAAATTTGACTACATCCGGTTGAGTCCTGAAGACACGGCGTCATCAAGCCAATAAATCCACTAGAGTTTGCCGGTCTTCTACACCCAAAATAGCGGCGATCGTGTTTTTCATGGGATAAATTGAACCAGTAAAAGGACCTTGGCCGATTTCGTTGGCAATGGCATTTGGCTCTTACGTGACTGGATCAACACCGATGGGCGGAGGTACAGCTCGATTTCTATAAATCCGAATTCTCTGGTTGGCTTACCACGACCGCATCGGTCTTGCCGTTGCCGAACTCGGAGGAGCGATTGCGTCAATCAGCGGCGTCGGCATAGACACAGTGATCTACGCAACACTTGTACTGCATTGGTCAGTTCATCAGCACTCTCGCAATCGCTTACTCTCGTCGCGCGAGCCCTCGCCGCCCCAGCCACTCACCAGCTCGATCGGGCCAAGTGCCGATGCTTGATCCGTTGACCGGCCGCATGCCGTATCCATGCCCGCCGTTTTCATACACATGCAGTTCAGCGTCGACGTGATTGCGTTTCAATCCGGCATAAATCAACACACTACCGAGTGACGACGACGCATCGTCATGTGTGTGAACGATGAAGGCCGGAGGCGATGTTGACGTTGGCTGTATCTCCTTGAGCAAATCGCCGGTGGAGTCATCGATCACTCGCCACGGATAGATCAGCAACGAAAAGTTGGGTTGCCAAGAACGGCCATCGATTGTATCCATCGATGGATACATAGCATCTCCATGAGCCGTATGCAGAATCGCAGCGACTTGCCCACCAGCGGAGAAACCGAGTACACCGACTTGCTCGGGGTTAATATGCCACTTCTCGTGATTCGCACGAATCAGACGGATCGCACGTTGTGCGTCTTCCAAAGGTCGTTGCCACGCTGGTTCGCCCTGTGGCGTGACCTCGTTAGTTCGATAACGAAGTACGAATGTGGAAACGCCCATGGGATTAAGCCATGCGGCGGCCTCGGAACCTTCTTTGTCTGGAACCACTTTCCCGAAACCACCGCCAGGCAACACAAGGATCGCCGTACCATTGGGCTTGTCTGCAAGAAAAATATCCAGGGTTGGACGTCGGATCTTGGTGATCCGCATGATTGGCGGAATCTCGTTCGGACGCAGTGGCTCCGCGACACCTGTCTCACGAGAAGTCTCGCGTGGTGCCAAGTCAGACCAAACGAAAAGAGATTCTTCAGCCGTCGCTTGCTGAACAAGAGCTAGCATCGCGAAACAGGCAACCATTGCAGGGCAATGCACGCGTTTGACAAACGAAAACATAGTGTGGCTCGAATCCAATGAGATGACGTGTGAGATGAAGTCGTTCTACGCCTAAACTTTTGGCTGCCAATCCGCGTGATACTCACGACGCCAGAGCGATTCAGCGTCCGGATTGTTTTGAATGTGTCCGTTGGATGGGTCTAGGGACAACGAGCTTTGTGTGCGATATGCGATGTTGCCCAAATGACAGAGCAGCGTGCTTTGGTGAGCCTTTTCGATATCCGCATTCGGCAATCGCCCAGTCCGAACGGCATCGAGAAAATCGACGAAGTGTGCTTGGTCGCCTCCGGGACCGCTTCCTTTCCCGATCTCGTTCTTTTTCATGTCAAACACAATGTAGTCGCCACCGCGAATGATGATCGTCGCTTCGGTCCCATGGAACGCGATGCCAAAGCCATCGTCGTGGGGACCGATCGGCGACCAACTCAAACCTTCCCAGGTAATCGTTTTCTGTTCGGGGAAATCGAATGTGACCATCATCGTGTCAGGCGTTTCCTGGTCGTCATCATGACGATATTTCCCTCCACCCGCTGTGACTCGAATTGGATACGTCACATCGAGTCCCCAGCGTGCAACGTCGAGACCATGGATGCCATTATTGCCAAGCTCTCCGTTACCCCAGTGCCAATGCCAGTGCCAGTTGTAATGCACAATGTTGTCCTTGAACGGACGATCCGGGGCTGGGCCTTGCCACATTCGCCAGTCGAGCCAATCGGGAGCCGCGACGACTTTGCCGTGACCGAGAGACGGTCGGCGGTTGTTGTACCACGTGCGGCTGTAGAGCACCTTGCCGATTTCGCCCGCATGAATTTTTGCGATCGCTTCTTGAATGCCTGCCCACGAGCGACGTTGACTGCCCATTTGCACAATTCGATTGTGTTTGCGTGCTGCGGCGACCGCGAGTTCGCCTTCCTCGGGCGTGTGACTGCATGGCTTTTCGACGTAAACATGCTTGCCGGCGGAGCAGCCCAAGATCGCCGCCGGAGCATGCCAGTGATTCGGTGCCGCGACGATGAGAGCATCCACACTCTTATCGTCCAGAATCCTGCGAAAGTCCGAGATCACCTGCGGCTTCGTCGCTTGTTTGCTCCCAATCAATTCACTGACTCTTTCAGCAGCTCGACTATCGACGTCACACACGTAAGCGATCTCCGCTTGGCCCGTGGCCAACATCCCCTGCGAGATGGCTGCACCGCGTCCGTTAACACCCATCACCCCCAGAACCACCTTTTCGCTGGGCGGTGTCGCTGGGGATTGAGCACTAGCAAGGGAGCTCCATTTAGAAGCGGCGAGTGCCGAGACCGCGACGCCAGATTTCAAAAACAGTCGCCGGTCTTGAGCGAGTTGCCTCGATTGAATCGGATCATCGGAAACCTTGCGAGGGTCATTTCGGCTAAATCGTTTCATGGCTGGGGCGTCCATAGGCAGGATTGAGGTAGGGTCCGCTGCGGGGATTTCATCAGTTTATCCCGTCGGCTGGGGCAAAGGTTGCTTGGACGGTGATTTTCGCAACCATCAGCTTTGACATCGGAGTGCGACGGCTTTTCAATGGCACTCGAAGCCTTCAAGATGGCAGTGGCCGCACACACCAACCAGGAAGCTCACATGCCGCACCTTCGATTGTCCCGTTCCACCGTCTCGTTGCTCGCCATCGCCCTCTGTTTTCCAATTTCAATTAGCCGCTCGCAAGACAAACCTGCAATGACTAGCACCAGCCAATCGGTACTCCTTCAACCTTGGCCCGGACCGTTCGGAGGCGTGCCACCATGGAACCAAGTTCGCACCGAAGAATTCGTTCCGGGCTTTGAGGCCGCGATTGCCATTTCGCTCGATGAGATCGACAAAATCGCCAACCAAACGGAGCCTGCGACTTTCGAAAACACAATCGCAGCAATGGAGCGAAGCGGCAAAACGCTTCAACGAATTGAGACGCTGTTCGATGTCTATGCGTCAAACTTGAACGTTGGCCCCATCCCCGACATCGAGCGTGTCGTCGCTCCAAAGCTCGCGGAGTATCAAGACAAGGTGACCCAGAACTCGAAGCTGTTCGCCCGGATCGCCGCCGTTCACTCGAGCGACGAAATGAAGACACTCGACGAAGCTCAGCAACGTCTGGTGGATGATCGATACAAGTCGTTCGTCCGGCAAGGCGCCAAGCTTGACGACGGTGAGAAACGTCGCCTCTCGCAAATCAACCAACGACTCGCTCGCCTGTTTACCGACTTTTCTCAAAACGTACTCGTCGACGAAGGCGGCTACGTGACTTGGATCGACAACAAGGATCAACTCAAGGGACTTCCCGAAAGCCTTATCCAAGCGATGGCGAGTGATGCGGAGACAAAAGGAGGCAAGGCCCCGTGGGCGGTGACGAACACGCGATCATCGATGGATCCATTCTTGACGTATGCAGACGACCGCAAACTCCGCGAAGTGGTTTGGCGGAACTATTACAGCCGTGGCGACAACGGCGACGACCACGACAACAACGCAATCATCACGGAGATTCTCCGTTTGCGAGCCAACCGCGCTAAACTGCTCGGCTACGAAACCCACGCGCATTGGCGACTCGAACCCCAGATGGCCAAGAAGCCTGAAGCGGCTATGGCATTGATGATGAACGTATGGCCCAAGGCCGTGGCTCGCGTCGCCGAGGAAGTCGCTGACATGCAAGGAATCGCCAATGTCGAAGCACCTGGAGTCACGATCGAGCCTTGGGATTATCGCTACTATGCCGAGAAAGTCCGCAAATCAAAGTACGACTTGGACTTCAACGAAGTCAAACCATACCTGCAACTCGATAAACTTCGCGAAGCCATGATGTGGGCTTCGAGCCAGTTGTACGGACTGCAATACAAGAAACTCAGCGACTTGCCGGTTTTCCATCCCGATGTCGAAGTCTGGGAAGTGACCGACAAGAACGGCAAGCACGTTGGGGTGTGGTACTTTGATCCCTACGCACGCGAAGGCAAACGCAGCGGGGCCTGGATGAACGCATACCGCGCTCAAGAAAATCTCGATCAACCCGTAACGACGATTGTTTCGAACAACTCCAATTTCGTCAAAGGTCGGCCCGGCGAGCCCGTGCTGATTTCATGGGATGACGCCGTCACGTTGTTTCATGAGTTTGGTCACGCACTGCACGGCTTACTTTCTGTCGTCAAGTATCCGTCACAATCGGGCACCAACGTCGCACGCGATTACGTCGAGTTTCCGTCGCAAGTCAACGAGCATTGGTTGAGCACACCCGAAGTACTCAATCGGTTCGCCGTACACGTGGAAACTGGCAAGCCACTGCCGCAAGAACTCGTCGACAAGATTGAACGCGCAGGCACGTTCAACGAAGGCTTTGGAACGGTGGAGTTCCTGGCAAGTGCGCTCATCGACATGAAGTTGCACTTGGCTGGCGATGTGCAAATTGATGCCGACAAATTCGAACGCGATACCCTTGCTGCTTTGGGAATGCCCAAGGAAATCGTGATGCGACACCGCACACCGCATTTCTCGCACATTTTCAGCAGCGACGGCTACTCGGCTGGGTACTACAGCTACTTGTGGGCGGACGCGTTAACCGCCGACGCGGCTGAAGCGTTCGACGAAGCGGGTAGCTTCTATGATCCGAAAGTCGCCAAAAGCTTGCATAACAATGTGATGAGCGTCGGCGATACGATCGACCCCGCCGAAGGCTTCCGCCGTTTCCGAGGTCGCGATGTCGACACGTCCGCACTCCTTCGCAAACGCGGCTTTCCCGTCGATTGATTGCAAAACGCAGATTGATTCGCAAACCCACCTATTCACGCTGTCATTAACGCAGCGTTCGCGTAAACAACTCGCCTAGCATGGAGTACACGATCTCTGCGATCGCAGGATCGTAGCGGTGGCCCTCGTCACGCATGAACGCGTGTTGGCCATTGAACTCATGCCAGGTGAAGTGACGCTGGGTAGCAACCAGCGCCGAATAAATCTGTTGGCGACCCTCCAGCGGAATATGCGGGTCTTGGCGCCCCCAAATGAACAACAGCTCACCGTCGATCTCGTTCATGCGATCGAGTGAGTCATCATTCATGCCCGCACCGAGACTGCGTTTGTGAATATCGGTGGCGTACAAACACGCCGTTGCACGCACACGCCGGTCCAGAGCCGCTCGATAGGCAAGATGTCCACCCAGACAAATTCCGATCGCGCCGATGCGACCTGTGCTCTGTTGATCCCGTGACAGAAAATCCATCACAACGCTTGTGTCTTCGTCGTAACTGGCCAGCTCCTTCGTAATTTTGAGCTCGTTACCACGTGCCGTCCCGACGGCGTCGTACGCGAGCACGGTGCCGGGCGGTTCGAACTCGTGATACACCTCTGGCACAGCGACCAAGTAACCGAGCCCAGCGAGCCGTGCGGCCGTCCGAGCAATCGGCCCCGTCATCTGGTAGATCTCGGAGTAGAGAACCAGCGCCGGTACGGGCCGCTCGGTCATCGGCCGGAACACATGCGTCCGCATGACGCCCCGCGTCGTTACGAGGTCAACGAACTCCGTCGGTTGAATCAACACGGCTAATTTGCTTCCTGATTGATAGGCTCTTCAACGACAACCGCAGCGGGGAAATCGGCAGCTTCGTTGCCACCATTCGCCGCCCAGCGTTTGTTTTGTGAATTGCCGGCTGGTTGGTTCATGGGAATATCCATTCCGCCTCGCTCACCGAGCATCGCATACAGTTTGTCTTCCATCTCTATGGCGACCGATTTGTAGTTCGGGTCCGCAATTAAATTTTTGGTTTCGCCGGGATCCGTCGTCAAGTCGTACAGCTCGTCGACGTCCCAGAGTCCATAGTAAGTAATGTACTTGAATCGCTCGCCGCGCAAGGCGAATTGCGTGGGCGTCTGAGGAAAGTTCTTTTCCCAGTAATAGACGTACAAGAAATAGTCACGCCACTTCTTGTCGGGCTGGTTCGGCAGATCAAGAAAGCTCTCGCCGTCCATGTGCGGAGGCGTTTCCAATCCAGCAGCATGAAGGATCGTCGGTCCAACGTCGATATTCCCGATCACTTGCTCAGCCACTTTGCCACCTTGGTAAAGCTCCGGGCACTGCATCATCATCGGCACTCGAATCGACTCTTCATGCGCGACTCGCTTGTCGATCAAGCCATGCTCGCCGAACATGAACCCGTTATCGCCCATGTAGACAACAAGCGTCTCTTCGTAGATCCCCATCTTCTTGAGTTGGGCCATGATGCGTCCGACGCTATCGTCGACGGCAAGGATTGACTCGCAATAGCGTCGATACAAATAGTCGAGCCCTTTGTCGCTGTGATAGGCAAAATCGATCCCATGCCACGAGTTGCGTTGGTCGCGAACCCAGCGAGGTGCGTTGCTCTTTGCAGTGATTTCTTCGCCACGAGGCAGATCCAACTTCACATCCGCGTATCGCCCCTTGTGCCGTTCAGCTGGTGTAAAATTTGAGTGCACGGCTTTGTGAGACAAGTACATAAAAAATGGCTTGTCGTGGTTCTGTTGAGCGTCGAGCCAATCAACGGCGTAGTCCGTTAACTCGTCCGTGATGTAGCCTTTTTGTGGAACTCGTTCCCCGTTGACGTTGAGTGTGTATTTCGGTCCTGGCGAAAGATAATTACCTTGGCCTCGGAAGCTGATCCAATGATCAAATCCTGGACGCGGGTCGTCGTGTTCGCCGCCCATGTGCCACTTACCAATGAATGCTGTCGAGTAACCTGCGGCCTGGAGGTACTGGGGAAAGAAGATTGTCCCGTCGGGCACCGCTCGATTGTTGTCAATCACACGATGCTTGTGCGTGTACAGTCCCGTCAGGATCGACGCGCGACTCGGGGAGCAGAGCGAAGTCGTGACGAACGCGTTCTTCAAGTGCACGCCGTTGGACGCGATCGAGTCCATGTGGGGTGTCTCGAGAAACGCATGTCCCATGAATCCCATCGCGTCGTAGCGATGATCATCAGTCAAAATGAAGACAACGTTGCGCGGCTTGACCCCTGTTCGCTCGCCTAAAGGTGAAATCTCACCGGGCTTGATCTTTTCCGCAGCACTTGAGGAACAGAGGAAAAAGACGTTCGCGAGGACAACGCTTCCAAGAAAAAACAGCCCTGCGGGGCAAAATCTGTGTCGAGACATCTGCTGATCTGGGCGATTCGTGTGAAACAGTGAGTGGATTTTGTGGTGCCAATGTAGTCGCAAGAGGGTTCCAATTGTGGAGATTTAGCCAATGCTTTGGTGTTGGCACGTACTTTGTCGCGAAATCGCGACGTGAACTGTGTCAGCCATTTTGGCGTCGGTTATTGAGCATACCGGCTGGAAGCCTATACTGGTGAATAGGAATCGCGTGTGGGGGCCTCGTCAGACTTCGCTTCACAACGTCGATCTCCGCTGGTGTTTGGCAACTTGTTTCTTTTATTCCGATCACCGTCTCACCGATAAGGATCTATTCATGGCACAGTACGGAGCATTCAGCGACGATTTTTACGTGAACATGAACCTCAGCACGGAGATGGAATTGCCTCACAGTCGTGAGTCAGTACTGCATTTCTTCGAGCAGGTTCGTCGACGATACCCGAAAATGCAAAACTTCTATGCTCGCGAAAAGGGCGAGTTCGTTCTCGAAGAAGAGAAAGAATCGGGTGCCTATCGTTGGGCCTCCATTGAGGCAAAACGGGTCAATAGCGGCGTCGTCAATCCTGAAACATACGAGGAAGCCGCCGACCAGCATCGCAAGGTGCTTGAGCTTATCCCGTTTGAACTGTCGGTCAGCCCTCTGGATTGTGAATCGCTAAGTGTGATGTTCGGATTCGACTTCACTTGCCGAGGCAACCAAAACGAGATCCTTGCTGAAGCAATCGGGATCGCACCGGGACTCGAAAAGTTTTCCCAGCTTCCGTATGGCCAGTTGCTATCGATCGAGCCCGCCATCCAATTTGCGTTGGACGAAACCTGCAAAACCCAGTGCCGCGTTAGTTTCGAAACACGCACGAACGCTTTCCAAGTTCGCGCTGACGATTTCCCCGAAGATCAACTGAGCGTGTATCTAACGGTGCGACGTTACGATAGTCTCGGGCCCAACGAAACTTACGCCCAAGAATTTGATCGACTGTCAGGGCTCTGTCGCGACTTGGTGGACGAGTACCTCGTTAGCAGCGTCTTGCTACCGTTACAAAAAGCGATTTCGTTGCGATAGCGATGGATGGAACATCGCTTCCATGTAAGCCGCTATCGTTGAACTTTTTGAAAGCACGTTGGACTTGAAAGCACGTTGGACATGGAAGCGATTCTCAAAGGACTGACGGACGCCCAACGCGACGCGGTCACGCACATTAACGGGCCGCTGTTGATTTTGGCTGGCCCAGGCAGCGGCAAGACGCGTGTCGTTACTCACCGCATCGCCTACATGCTTGCCAATGGTGTGAAGCCATGGAATATCGCCGCGCTCACGTTCACGAACAAAGCTGCGGATGAAATGCGGATGCGAGTCCAATTGCTCGCGCCCAACCAACCGGTATGGTTGGGAACGTTCCACCGATATTGCTCATCGTTGCTTCGTCGTTACGCCACGATGGTCGGTTTGTCCGAAAACTATTCCATCTACGACACGTCTGATTCAAAACAGGCGATGAAGCGAGCCATCGAAGCGGCTGGTGTTTCAACCACACACACGTCGCCTGATCAAATCGCGGCCACGATCAGCCGCGCCAAGAATCGACTCGTGACTGCTGAAATGATGCAGGGACAAGCGATGAAAAGTAGCGAGGCGATCGCGGCTCGGGTGTACCCCGTTTATCAGCAACAATTGCTCACGGCCAACGCAGTGGACTTTGACGATTTACTGCTTCACGTCGCGATGCTGCTCCGCGAGTCACCCGAAGTTCGAGCTGAACTCGACGCGAAATTCAAATACATCCTCGTTGACGAGTACCAGGACACCAACCTTGCTCAGTACGCGATCGTTCGTGCGTTGTCGATCGATCATCCAAATTTAGCGGTGACGGGTGACCCCGACCAATCGATCTACGGTTGGCGCGGAGCCGATTTAAATAACATTCTCGACTTTGAGAAAGATTACCCTTCGGTCAAGACCGTGCGGCTCGAACAGAACTATCGCAGCACACCGAACATCCTACGTTGCGCTGATCAATTGATTGGACACAACCGCCGTCGAAAACAGAAAGGCTTGTTTACGGACAACGAAGAAGGCGAGCCGGTCGTCTTGCGAATTTTCGAAGATGGCTACCAGGAAGCAGACGCTATCGCGGACGAAATCGCGTCGTCGATCGTGACGAAGGGAATTCGGCCGCGAGACTTTGCTGTACTTTGCCGCATGAACGCGCTCACTCGAAGTGTCGAACACGCACTGCGGAATCGTGGATTACCATACCAGATCGTCAATGGGCTGGAGTTTTATCAACGCAAGGAGATCAAAGATCTGCTCGCCTATTTGCATTTGATCAATAACCCAAGCCACGATGTGGCATTGATGCGAGTCATCAATACACCGACGCGTGGCATCGGCGCAGCCACCATTTCGAAACTGCGTGCTTACGCTGACTCGCATCACATCCCAATGCTACAAGCTGCCCGCATGGCTGGCTTGATCAAAACACTGTCAAAGCGTTCCGCCACGCTGGTTGCGAGGTTCGTCGCGATCTATGACCGCCTCTGTGTGAAAGCAACCTCGACGCTCGAAGATCTATTGCGATATCTGATCGAAGAAATTAGCTACGAAGAGTACTTGGAGCGAACCGAGGTCGAAGGGCAAGACTCCAGCGCGATGGCCAACGTCGACGAGTTCATCAATGCCGCCGTCGAATTCGATCGCATGCACCCTGAAGACGGTTCGCTCGAGGCATTCCTCGAGCAAGTCGCACTTGTCTCAGATACTGATGCGTTCGAAGACAGTAACGACCGCGTGACGCTCATGACGATGCATGCGGCCAAGGGACTCGAGTTCCCATACGTGTTTGTGATCGCTGTTGAGGACGACTTGCTTCCGCACGCTCGATCGAAGCAGGATGAAAATCAATACGAGGAAGAACGCCGACTGCTGTTCGTCGGTATGACGCGAGCGAAACACTGGCTGCAATTGAGTTGCTGTAAGCGCCGAGCGTTTCGCGGCGACACTCGCCCCGTGATCGCGAGCCCGTTCTTGAATGAGTTGCCGCTGCATGAAATGAAGCGGATTGACAACCAAGCCGCGCATGATTTCTTCGATGATGATCCGTACGCTGAAACTGGCTTTGACACTGGGTATCCCGACTCGTGGGATCTGCCAGATGTCACCGATCACGGCGGCGAAGTTGCTGAAAGTCATCGCGACGAATTCGATCTCTCGCCCGTGAAGGTAACGAAGAAAAAGAAAGTCGCGATTCCCGACGATGACGATGTTTGCCAACTCCCGGACAGCGAACGAGCGGAGCTTCAAAAGAAGTTGAAGACCAAGCCCGAGCTCGCATCGGGACTGAAAACCGCGTCCGATCTACTCACATCGAACGTGATCCCATTCGGGGCGTACCGCGAGGGTGCGGTCGTGCGGCATGACGAGTACGGCGACGGCACCATCGTCACCTTGACCGGCCACGGGCCCAAGCGGACTGCGACGGTACGGTTTGACGACGGGGAGCATCAATTTCGACTCGCATACGCGCGGCTGGAACTGGTTCAATAAGCGACTGTCGGGTAAGCTGCCGAGCTCCAATACCGTTTTCCAGCTTCTCTTTTCACGTTAATGGTGATTCTTGGTGGCCGATCCAATTGTCTTCGAGCCGACGGACGCCGTCGTGGGCCTGATCATGGGCAGCCGCAACGACTGGGAAACCATGCAATCGACGTCGAACATGCTCGAGGAACTGGGCATTCGCCACGAGAAACGTGTCGTTTCGGCTCACCGTACGCCCGCACACATGTTTGCTTATGCCCAGCAAGCGGAATCACGCGGGCTCAAGATCATCATCGCTGGGGCCGGTGGCGCCGCGCATTTGCCTGGTATGGTCGCGTCGGAAACCCAACTGCCTGTCATCGGCGTTCCGATCCAAAGCCGTGCACTCCAAGGACTCGATTCGTTGCTTTCGATTGTCCAAATGCCCGGTGGCATTCCGGTCGCTACCATGGCGATCGGTACGGCGGGCGCCAGAAATGCTGCTCTATTCGCAGCTCGAATTCTCTCGCTCACGGACGCCAATCTGCGAAAGCGGCTCGAGGCATTCGTGCAAGCACAAAGCGATGCAGTTCTTCAAGCGGCTGAGTTGTAGGAGTCAGTCCACTCATGACAATCTCATCACATTCAAGTTCTGAAAAGTCACCTGTGCTGATGCCAGGCAAGACGATTGGGATGGTTGGCGGTGGCCAACTCGGTCGGATGTTCGCGATCGCGGCACTGCGACTCGGATACGAAGTCATCGTGCTTTGCGACCATGAACACGACCCGGCGGCACAAGTGTGTGGCCGCGTTGTCACGGGAGCACTCACCGACGAAGCCATCGTAGAACGATTCGCCCGACAGTGCGATGTGATCACGTTGGAGTTCGAGAATATCCCCGCGGCCACGATGGAACTGTGTGCGAAGTTTGCACCGGTGTATCCCGAAGCCAAAGTCCTCGCAACGACTCAAGATCGGCTGCACGAAAAAACGACGCTACAGAACGCTGGACTTGCTGTCACGCCGTTCATGGCGGTACACGATTCGCAATCGCTCATCGAAGCAGGCGAACAACTCGGTTGGCCGCTCATCGTCAAAACAGCCACCAGCGGGTACGACGGCAAGGGGCAATTTCGCGTCGAATCGGCCGCTGACTCAAGCACTGTTCCTTGGAGCTCAGCTCAGCGGTGGATCGCCGAACAGCTCATCCATTTCGATTTGGAAGTGTCTGTCGTTGTTGCGAGAACCGTTGATGGCGAACAAGCGTGCTTCCCTGTGTTTGAAAACGAGCATCGACATCACATCCTCGACACAACGGTCGCGCCAGCCCGTATTTCCAGCGACTTAGCGAACACCGCTCAATCGATCGCACTCGGCGCGGCTCAAACGCTCGGCGTGGTCGGACTCTTGTGCGTCGAGTTATTCGTAGATGGCGACAGCGTCATGATCAATGAAGTCGCTCCGCGGCCTCACAACTCCGGTCACCTCACGATTGAAGCCTGCCAAACGTGCCAATTTGAACAGCACGTGCGAGCCGTGTGCAACTTGCCACTCGGGAGCACCCAGATGATCTCGGATGCCGCAGCCATGGCAAACCTTCTCGGCGACCTGTGGGGCGATGACAATTCCGAGCCTCGCTGGGATCGAGCTCTCGCCGTGCCCGGCACACGTTTACATCTGTACGGCAAGTCCTCTGCAAAGCAGAAACGTAAAATGGGCCACATCACCGCCACGGGTGATTCCATCGACCAAGTCCTCCAACTCGTCGAATCCGCACGCAGCCAATTAACGAGCGTCTTGATGTCCAATCGCTAAAAACGATGCAATCGGTCGAATCGTTACTGCAACCCGGGCGATTACGGAATGCGGTCGGATCGATACCGGCTGTAAGGAATTGTTGGTACTACACTGCTGGTTTTCGAAAACACTCGATCCGCAGGCCTAACACTCGTCGATGCCGATGTACTTCTTCCTGTTGCTGGTCATATCGCTGGCATGCGGCTCTCTACCGCCGACGGACGCGGACCTGGGACGAGTCCTCGTCGCTTCATTAGGCATGGTCGCGGCGTGGTCCGTGCTTTGCCATGTGGCCGCGCGAATCGTGTCCAACCATGTGCTCTCCGGCGAATGCGAACCGCTTGCCGGCGCTCATGCGATCGAACGACAACTGGATGTGCTGCGCTGGATGGGGCTTGCCGTTTCAGTCCTTTGCCTTGCGGGCTTTGGGCTCGCGAGAGTGCTGCACTCGATTCCCATGATCGAATCGTCAATGCTATTGCAAGCGTTTGTGCTGCTCGCTCCAGCCACGTTGATCACGTGTGCAACATGGTCCGCCGAACACCATTACGGCGTCCGAATGAGCTACACCGACGGTGGAATGCGAGGCTATGCAATTGCCGTTGCAAGCGGGTTCCGCCAAGGAGCCATTTGGTTAATGGCGCCCGTGGTGATACTGATCGCGATTGCTGACGGCGTTAGCCGACTCCCCATTTCGTCGACCGCATTGAATGCTGTGATCGCAGCTGTTGTGCTCTTCGGAGTCACTCTTGGCTTGCCTTGGATGGTGCGATATTTATTTAAAACGCGTTCGATGCAGCCAGACGATTTGGCTTGGACCAAGGCCCTTTTGGACGCAGTCGGCGTGAATCGAACTCGCATCGTTTGCTGGGATACTGGCGGGCGAGGATTCAACGCGATGGTGGCTGGGTTCATTCCGCCGCTGCGAACGTTGCTGGTCTCCGATCGCTTGATCGCCGAATTGCCGCGTGATGAGATGGCCATGGTCGTGCTGCATGAAGCGGCACACCTTAAACGGCGTCACGTGCAGCTTCGAATGGTCTCGGTGCTGCCGGCATGGTTCTTTGCGGCGATGATCACCAAACTCTGTGGCGACGCCACCTGGGCAATGCCTCTTGGCACAGCCGGTGGCATTCTGATGACCATGCTGGTGCTGAAATCCGTCGCTCATCGAACCGAGCATGACGCCGACTGGCAAGCATGCAAGTTGGCTGAAATGGCCGCTCCTCGCGTCAACGGAGTTCCCGCGACCAAGGCACAAGCCGCAGCCGCCTTGTCTCGGGCGCTTGCGAGAATTACTGCTGACGAACCTTCAGCGACTCGGCCTACTTGGCTGCATCCGGGGCTGACTCAGCGAACGGATTTCTTGCACGAAAAGACCCAGCCGACAACGAATAACGCTGCGGCGCCGACACTGACGAATCCAGCATAGCCATGAACTGAAATCAGACGGTGCAAGTCGTCTGTTCCAGCGATCGGAAGCATCGACACGAACATGGTGACAATCGTCACAAACCCCGTGCAGATCAACGCCCAAAAACCTGCTCGCAAGATCGGGATTCGGCTTTCAAAATCAAGCATTCTCGGCAGCCAAACCACCGCGAATAGCGGCAAAGCGAACACCATCGCACCGCTAACCATCATGTGCACCATCAATGTCTTGCCATGCAACGGGCCCCCGCCCAGCGACGTCGCGAGCAACACCGCAACGATTCCACAAACAGCAATCGCGAGAGCTGTTCTTACGAAGCCAATCATGATCGTTTCTCCAAACGAGTAGAACGACGTGTGGTCAAAATCGTTGCGGCCGATCCGAGTCCGGCCAATAGCACCGCCAACAAAACAGCGAGCGAAACGGCGACCATCACTTTAAAGTTCGTGCGACCCGCAAAAAGCTGATTCCAAAGCAATCGCTGGTTCACATCAATGCCTTGAAGCGACGCCATCGCTATCGGTTGCGAGATGTTTGGTGAGGGCCCCAATGGAGTCACCGTCGAGGAAAAAACTTTACCGCCTTCGCTGTGGCATTCAACGCAACCGCCGACACCAAGCGACCAACCAGCTGGGCGAACATTGTGAGCCGTCGGCCATGCGACCATCTCCGACTCGCTGAATGAAGTCGCCAAGACCGCGAGTGATTCCACACCGCTTTCACTTTTCACCTTGCCGTGGACTTGTCCAGCAGCGACATACACCGCTCGCTCAGCACCACTCTCGTTCTCGATAGCGGACAACGCTTCGAGCACTTTCTCATCAAATTTTGCCTTGTCATTTGCGATTTCCTCGATGAAGTCTTTTCGGACTCGCAGCGACTTGCGGGTCCAATCGTAGACATCCGCTGGCGATCGAGGCTGAATCGAATCGCCCTCGATCGTGCCCCAGAAAGCAGGCCACATGACGCGCTGGGGATAAATCCTTCCGTCGTCAAGTTTAACGAACACGGAACCTTGGATTTGAGGTAACTCGGCTCCCGTTCGATGGTCGCTAGCACCAAGCGAATGCGCTAGCGACGTCATCATTCGAATCGCTTCATCACGCGGTGCTGGACCGCTATGGCATGCGGTACATGCCAATCGTTCAAAGTGAATTGGAGGTAAACCCGCATGCTGCGGTCGAGGTGAACCAAGTCGACCAGCACGCGCGGCGACGTCGAGCGACGAAGCACCCGACATACTTGATTCGCTTCCGAGGTGGCAACCACTGCACGACAAAGTCTCGACCGAAACGCCCGACGGATGTGACTGGCCTTGGTAACCTCGCACGGTTTCGTGCTCGATTCCGTTGCGATGACAGTCGACGCACATCATTCCGGCACGTAGGTGAACGTCCTCGTCATGCATCCATCGAGCTTCGATCTTGCCGTCGCTCACTTGTCGGGAACTGTGGCACTGGAAACACGAGTTGTTGTCGGGTTGACGCACAAGGTCAAAGAAAACTTTGCCATCCGGAGCAAAACGACCCTCGTCGTAGCTGACCTTTGGCATCGCCACGATTGTCTTGTCATCATCGGCGTCCGCGTCATCTTTGATGCGAGAGGCCTTGCCGTCAATCGACGCAAGATGCATCGCCGCAGTGGGTGCCCAAGCAAAATTCTCGTCGCTGATTTGGCTGCGTCGTGTCTCAAAGTCATAATCGCCTGGACTGGCGTGACACACCATGCAATCCACTTCAAGTGATCCCGTAAAGGCCCAACGGGGCGACAACGGTACATCCTCGGTAAGCGGCTCAATGACGGTCTCCGCACCAGGCTCAAGAGTCCTACTGGTTTTCGCTGCTTCACCGAAGCTACCGCCGGGAAATCGAGCACCGAACTGGCTCGTCATCTGCCAAGGGGAAAGCGCAACCTTAGCAGGGTGAAAGACACTGTTGCGACTTGCGTCTTGTTCGCGGTACGAGAGCGGCAATTGGGTTCCGGTGCGGGCATCCGTCCAAACCCAGGGCTCGCTCGGGCGACCTTGCTTACTCTCAGCCGCGAACGCATCGAAGTGCCATCCATGCGATATCGCTTCATAATCGTGGCATCGACCACAGGTATTCTGTGGTGAATACGGCAACGTCGAAGCTGGAGTGATTTTGCGATTTGAAGTGTCGTACAGATCGATCCAGTGGACGTATCGAGATTCCGAGTCGCTGTGAGCGAACCGAGTGCTATCGGCAGCAATAGTCGAACCAGCCATCAAGCAAGTTTCACAGCATGCAAAAGCCGCCCAAAGCAGCCAACCCAGTCGCACATGGCACAAGTTGTTTAAGACGAGCATTTTGTTAAACTTAAGTGTGTGAACCGAGTGCAAAGACAACGCCAGACGTGCGCCCTATTCTCCGGATCGGGCCCAGGCACCATACTGTTGCGCGTGGGGTTGCCAGCCGTCTGTGGTTGTGATCCTAACTAAAATTGCACATCACGATAATCCGTTACGAATTCAACTTTTTGGAGAGATACGATGGGACGCAGTGGCGTAATCACATTCAAGGGCAACCCGATGACTTTGGCTGGCAACGACTTGGTCGTCGGAGCAACAGCCCCCGATTTCGCGTTGCATTACGCTGACGCTGGAATCAAGACATTGACGCTCGCCGACCTGAAGGGCAAACCGAGCATCATCAGCGTTGTTCCGAGCTTGGACACACCGACGTGTGCAATTCAAACCAAGCGTTTCAATCAAGATCTTGGAGCGATGGGCGGCAAGGTCAACTGCATCACCGTCAGCCGCGATTTGCCTTTCGCGCAAGCTCGCTTCTGTGGCGCCGAAGACGTCAAAACGATGCGCACGGCAAGTGACTACCAAACGCACGCGTTCGGAACCGACTATGGTTTGACCATCGAAGAACTCAAGTTGCTAACTCGCGCAGTGATCGTGCTCGATACCAACTGCAAAGTTGTCTACAAAGAAATCGTTGCTGAAGTCACGCAAGAACCGGACTATGCCGCTGCCCTAGCAGCACTCAAGAGCCTCGCGTAACGCACGAGCTTTCGCCTAACGCACGGGCTTTCGCGTAACGCACGGTCAATCCTGAAAATGGAAAAGATTTTGAACGTCGGTCGGGCAGGCTTGCCCGACCGAGCACCCACCCGTGCCAAGCCTTGACGTCCTGCGACACTGGTAGATCCAGTCCAGGTCGTCAATCTCATAAAAATCATCAAGCCGCAGAAACCCGCTGGCTTCCAGTAGCGTGATATCAATTGGCTCCGTGTTTCGTTGTCACATACATTCATCAAAGTTCGAGGCGCCCGGGTTCACAACCTGAAGGGTGTCGACGTTGACCTGCCACGCGGCGAGCTGATCGCAATTTGTGGTGTCAGCGGCAGCGGCAAGACGTCTCTCGCACTCGATACGCTCTACGCCGAGGGCCAGCGGGCCTACATCGAAAGTTTCTCGGCTTACACTCGCCAATTCCTGGAGCGACTCGACAAACCAGACTGCGATTCGATTGAGGGCATTCCGCCAGCGATCGCCGTGACTCGCGCAAGCGGCCCCAAAACCAACCGCAGCACCGTCGGCACGTCGACTGAAATCGCAGACCATTTGCGTTTGCTGTTTTCAAAGATCGCGACTCTGGCGTGTTACAAATGCGGCCAAAGCGTCGGTCGTGATGATCCAGCTTTGGTCGCTGAGGAACTGCGGCGCGACGCGAGCGGCAAACGGCTCATGATTGGCTTTTCTATTGGGTTGCCCGACCGCAAAGCTGCCAGCGAGATTTTGCTGGGACTGCAACAAGAAGGTTTCCTGCGGCTCGTCGTCGGCGACACATCGTTTCACCTGTCCGATGAAGACCGCACCGACCTGGCCAAGAAAGTCGGCAGCAAGGGTACCGAGTGTCACGTGATTGTTGACCGATTGACAGACGACACCGAACTCAGCCGCCTTACGGAGTCACTTGAATCCGCCATGAAAGAGGGCCACGGGCGAGCGATCATTTTTGCTGAGTCGAGCCCCGGTTCCTGCGACAAAGACTCTGACGACACAATCATCGATGGAAAGCCTTGGCGAAAACGAATCGCAAGCACCGAGCGACGCTGTGACGCTTGCGGGATCGACTACCCCGAACCCGTCGCGAGGCTATTCAACTTCAATCATCCACTCGGCGCTTGCACGACGTGCGAAGGCTTTGGCGACACCGTGGATGTTGACATGGACCTCGTTGTGCCCGAACGAAAGTTGACCATTCGCGAAGGCGCGATCGCGCCCTGGAATTCTCCTTCCTACCGGCATGAACTGGACGAATTGCTCGCGTTGGCTGACGAATACGACGTCCCCGTGGACGTGCCGTTCGAAAAGTTGAAGCCAAAAGCAATGAAGGTCATCCAACACGGAGTTGCAAAACGGAACTTTGGCGGGCTCGACGGATTTTTTGCGTGGCTGGATCGCAAGAAATACAAGATGCACATCCGCGTTTTTGCATCGAGGTATCGCAGCTATCGCACTTGCGAAACCTGTGGCGGCGCTCGACTAAAACCCGAAGCTCTTTCGTATCGCATCGCTGGTAAATCGATCGCCGACGTGATGCAAATGCAAGCAGATCATTTGGCTGAGTTTGTTCAATCGGTCGAACTCCCTCCGCGCGAGCGCAAAATCGCGAGCGAACCGATCCAGCAAGTCTTGGATCGACTCAGCTATCTGCAGGCGGTGGGACTCGGATACTTGCAACTCGATCGAACACTGAGAACGCTCTCCGGCGGCGAGACACAACGTGTCGCATTAACCGGCGCACTCGGAAGCAGTCTCGTTAACATGCTGTATGTACTCGACGAACCGACCGCTGGATTGCATCCCGCCGACGTCGATCGGCTTGTTACCGCAATTGACGGCTTGCGCGACCGCGGCAACACCGTCATCGTAGTGGAGCACGACGAGACGTTGATTCGGCACGCAAGCTACGTCGTCGAAGTCGGCCCCGGCGCAGGCGTCAGCGGTGGTGAGATCACCTTCGACGGAACTCCCGAGGAGATGCTTGCCGATAGCAAGAGCGTGACGGGCCAGTTTCTGTGCGGAGAACGCGGCTGGACGCTCAAGAACCGCACACCACGACAACCACGCGGATTCATCAGCCTCCAAGGCGCCAGCGGACACAACCTTCAATCACTTGATGTTGATTTCCCGCTCGGCGTGCTGTGCCTTGTCTCCGGAATCTCCGGAAGCGGCAAAAGCTCGCTCGTTCAAGACACTTTGTTCAACGCCGTGGCCCAGCGAAAAGGTACCGCCAGCGAAAAGCCTCTGGCGTATGAATCCATCAGCGGACTGGGCCAGGTCGAAGACGTGATGCTCATCGACCAGTCACCGATAAGCCGCAGCGCTCGAAGCTGTCCAGTGACTTATGTGAAGGCATTCGATTCCATTCGCAAAGTCTTTGCGGAGCTTGTCGAAGCGCGCACGAGAAACTTGGGTGCCGGCTCGTTTAGTTTCAACAGCGCCGAAGGGCAATGCAGTGCATGCGAAGGCGCAGGTGTGCTTGAAATCGACATGCAGTTCCTTGCGGACGTTTCCATCACTTGCCCCACGTGTCGTGGCTCACGTTATCGAGACGAGATTCTACAGGTCCGCTACCGTGATCAATCCATTGCGGATGTTCTGGGGATGACCGTCCGACAAGCGTATACGTTCTTTCGCGGCCATGCCAAAGTGCAAGCGAGACTCAAACGATTGATCGATGTCGGATTGGAGTACATCACGCTCGGCCAGCGGGCCACAACGCTTAGCAGCGGCGAAGGACAACGATTGAAGCTAGCGGCGTTTCTCGCCTCAGCTTCACGTCGACGAACGCTGTTTGTGTTGGACGAGCCAACCACCGGACTCCACTTCGCGGATATTGTGCGATTGGTGGATTGTTTTGATGCATTGCTTGCCGATGGCCATTCGCTCATCGTTGTCGAGCATCATGGGATGCTGATGCAGGCTGCAGACTACCTCATCGATCTCGGCCCCGGGGCCGCAGAACTCGGCGGACGAGTCGTCGCGATGGGCACGCCCAACGAAGTCGCCAAAGTGAAACAAAGCAAGACCGGTGAAGTGCTTCGCAACATGGCGAGACTGAACGAAGCCAGCAAATAATACTCGGACCAATTTTGCTTTGCGCCGCACCCTCAAAAATGCACATTGCCTTGCGGCCCATTCGAGCCGACAATTAACCCAATGCCAGATACTCCAGAACCTACTGATGCTCCCTTCCCAGACGAAATCGGGCCACTCGAACTCGGGCCACTCGAACTCGGTTTCGCTTATGCCGCGGCGAAGGTAAAGACCTTTCCCCCGACGCCGGGCGTGTACCTGATGAAGGACGCTGCCGGACGAGTCATCTATGTCGGCAAGGCCAAGAGCTTGCGCAGTCGTGCGGGCAGCTACTTCCTCAAAGCTGCGGCCGAAGATGCACGCACTGCGGACTGGATCGGCGACATTGCCGATATTGATTTCGTTGAGTGCGAAAGCGAAGTCGACGCGCTCTTAATGGAATCTCGGTTGGTGAAAGATATCCAACCCAAGAACAATCGCGATCTCAAAGATGACAAGACGTTTCCGTACTTGATGATCACCACGCGAGAGGAGTTTCCTCGTGTGGAGGTCACCCGTGAACCGCCGGACAAAGGCGTCAAACTTTATGGACCGTTTCCCAGTGCCGGTGCGCTTCGCGGGGCCATTCAAGTTCTGCAGCGGATCTTCAAGTTTCGAACCTGCTCATTGGACATCACCGAGTCCGACTAGCGATGGCAATGGTTTCGGCCGTGCTTATTGGCGAGCATCAACCAATGCACGGCGCCCTGCAATCTGCGAATCGGGAAAGAAGAATACCGGCGCGACATTAAACGACTGCAAACATTTCTCGAAGGCGGAAAGACCCGACTGCTCAAAGAAATGCGAACCGAGATGCTCACGGCGAGTAAGTCACTCGACTTTGAACGAGCCGCTGTGCTGCGTGACGAAATCAATATGCTCGAGCGACTCGATGAGCGTGGCGAGTTAGAAACTCATGCGCAACCCGAAGTCTTTTACATCGACCCGAAAAAGGGACTCGCTGGTTTGAAGAAGGTGCTCGAACTCAAAGAAATGCCTCGTGTGATCGAAGGCGTCGACATCGCACACCTGGGTGGCGGCGAGACGGTAGCAAGTCTTGTTCAGTTCATCGACGGGCTCCCGTTCAAACCAGGCTATCGACGATTTCGAATCCAAGACGTCAAAGGCATCGACGACTTCCGCAGCATTTATGAAGTTGTTTCGCGGCGGTTTCGCAAACTGTCCGATAGCCAAGAATCATTTCCGGATATTTTGTTAATCGACGGAGGCAAGGGACAATTGAATGCAGCCATGGCGGCCTTCCACGATCAACAAATCACTCCGCCCACCGTGATTTCGCTAGCCAAACGCGACGAAGAAATATTTCGACCTGGAATTTCCGAGCCACTCAAACTGAGTCGCAGCGCCTATGCACTCCGGTTGCTTCAATACGTCCGCGACGAATCACACCGTTTTGCCCAACACTACCACCACATTCTCCGATCCAAATCGACCCTAGACCAATAGCAAGGCCCTAATGACAAGGCCCTGTGAACCTGGCTGGCACGCCTCGCATCTAATTAAGACTCTCGCCCCGATTCGACCGTGTCTCGTTAGCGATTATTAAGTAAACTAGAACATCCTTTCCAGCATCTCCATTGAGGAACCCCAACGAACCGTGCGAGAATCCACCACGCTCCAAGACTTTGGACCTGAACGCAGCATCTTGGCTCGTTTAATCCTTCCAAAACACATTGTCGAAGCGGACCCCCTTGAAGAACTGCATGGACTGGCAATCACCGCAGGCACCGAAGTCGTCGACGAGTTGATTCAAAAGCGAACCACACCGAACGTTGCGACTTACTTCGGCAAAGGGAAAGTCGAAGAACTGCGATTGATGGTCGAGAAACATGATGCGGATCTTGTAATCTGTGACAATGACCTCAACCCGGCTCAAGTGAGGAATCTCGAGCAAGCCATCAATGCCAAAGTCATTGATCGGACGGAGTTGATTCTCGACATTTTTGCTGCGGGTGCACAGACGTACGAATCACGACTCGCTGTCGAATTGGCTCAACTTGAATATTCGCTGCCACGACTGAAGCGGATGTGGACTCACTTGTCGCGACAATCGATGGGCGTCGGGATGCGTGGTCCGGGTGAAAAGCAACTCGAAGTCGACCGCCGGCTCGCGCAAAAACGAATTCACGACTTAAAGGAACTTCTGGGCAAAGTCGAGGATCGGCGGGAACGCCAAGTCAGTGCTCGTGACCAATCGCCCACCGTTTCGCTCGTCGGTTATACGAACGCGGGCAAAAGCACGTTGATGAATGCACTGACAGGGGCTGGAGTGAAAGCCGAAGACAAACTGTTCGCGACATTAGATACCCGGACGCGTCGTTGGCTGTTGCCTGGTTGGGGCACGGTCCTTCTGAGTGACACCGTCGGATTCATTCGCGATTTGCCTCACTCGCTCGTGGCAAGCTTCAAGTCCACTCTCGAAGAAACTCGCCAAGCTGAACTGCTGTTGCATATTGCCGACGCTGCGAGCCCATCGGTGTTCGAACAAATCTCCGCTGTCTATAAAGTCTTGAAGGAATTGGACATCGAAGAGAAAGACACGCTTTTGGTGCTCAACAAGATTGATCAAATCGAGTCATCCGAAGTCCTTGCAAAGATTGTCGATCGCTATCCGAATGCGATCCAAGTCAGTGCAAAAACGGGCGAAGGTTTGCCACCCTTGATCGAAGCCGTTGGCGAAGCACTGGGACGTGAATTCCTTGACATCGAAGTCGACGTGGATCCATCCAACGGAAAACTATTGGCCTATTTGGCTGCGAAAGGCGAAGTACTTTCGCGTGAGTTTGGTGAATCCGTCATTACCGTCCACGTCCGCATGCCCGCCGGAGCAATGGGGCCAGTCAATTCAGCCGCCATTGTCGTCCGACCGGCTGACCATTCCGTTTCAAACGTCACGGATCCGTCGTCACAAGAGATGACGGACGCGTCGAGCGAAGTAGCTTAACGGTGCGTTGGAATCCGCGAGGCAGTGTCGCGATTGTAACGGGTGCGAGCAGCGGGATTGGGCGAGAGCTTGCCTTGTTGCTCGTTGACCGCGGGGCAACAGTCATTGCCATGGCGCGTCGCGAGCAACGCATGGATGAATTAGTCCGAGAGTCGCTTAGCGGTACTTCGACCGGTCGATTCATTCCCTATGTTGGCGACGTGACCGACCCAGCCTCGCGACGTGGAGCGATCGAACTGGCATGCAAACAACGTGACGGCGCGATCGATCTGCTTGTAAACAATGCGGGCATTGGTGCGATCGGATTGTTCGTTGAGGCGACTCCGGAACGCATGCGACGGATCATGGAAGTCAACTTCTTTGCGCCCATCGAATTCATTCGTGAGTCGCTGCCTTGCCTCCAGCGCGGACGCGCTCCCGTAGTGTGCAACATCGGAAGCGTACTCGGCCATCGAGCTGTGCCAAACAAGAGCGAATACTGCGCAAGCAAGTTCGCACTGCATGGAATGAGCGACGCATTGAGAGCCGAGTTCCATCCCCTTGGAATCCAAGTCACCCTGGTCAGCCCCAGCACGACCAAGAGCGAATTCTTTGACTCGATGATTGAGACCGATCCCGACGCCACGTCCAAGAGCTTCGGTAGTTGGTCACCCGCGAGAGTCGCACGGACCACGCTCGCCGCGATTCAAGCTCGTCGCAGCGAAGTGATCTTGAGCCTCGGCGGCAAAGCACTCGTTTACGCCGACCGCCTCGCGCCACCGCTTATGAATGCGATTTTGGCACGAGGCAGGAAAGAGTAGTCTAGCGATCACTCGCCAACCGAATTGGAGACTAGATCTCCCAACCCGAACGATATTCGCGTTGGACAAATTGGTTGATGTCTGGCACGTTGGAGCTAGAAAGCGTCTTTGCATCCCACTCGATGCGTTGACCTTCGCCAGCACGCATTGCCAGGTTGCCGACAAGAATCGTCTCGGTGAGCCGTCCTGCGTAGCCAAAGTTGCTCATCGTCCCAGGCTCGTACTCGCCCTTCACGGTTGCAACGAACTCCCACTTTTGACGCTCGTCGGTGCCGCCCTTGAACGGGATTCGCGGCAATGTTTGCTCGGGCAACTTGAAGTCCTTGTATTGGTTCTCTGGCAACAAGGTGTACTGGGCACCATAGTCGTTACCCGAAAACAACAGGCCTTTGCTACCGACAACCAGCGCACCGCTCGTCTTCTTGCCACCTTCTTTTTGCTTCGCTACTTGTGCCTGGAATGACTCCGGCAATTGCTTCAGGATTTCATCCTCAGGCAGGTTCCCACCGTCGTACCAGTTGAACTTGCATGCTGGTAGTCCGTCACGCTCAGGGAATTCGAACAAGAGCTGTGAACTCGATGGATAGGTTTCACCTTCGACGATGCCAGGGTTCTTGATCGCAGTCACAGCGATCGGATCCCATAGGTTCAATGCCATGACGGGCATGTTGGTTGTATGGCACGCCATGTCACCAAGAGCACCGGTACCGAAGTCACACCAACCGCGCCAATTGAATGCGTGGTATTCGTTGAGCTTGAACGGACGCATAGGTGCTGGGCCGATCCAAGCGTCCCAGTTCAAACCTTCGGGAATTGGATCTTCGCCTTCGGGACGTCCCTTGCCTTGTGGCCAGATCGGACGGTTGGACCAAATGTGAACTTCCGACACATCACCAATCGCGCCACTGCGAATGACTTCAACCGCTTCGCGCAATCCGTCTTCGCTTGTCCCTTGATTGCCCATTTGAGTGATGACACCCATTTCTTGAGCCGTCTCACGCATCATCCGTGCTTCACGAATCGACCAAGTGAGTGGCTTTTGGCAATACACGTGCTTCTTCAATCGCATCGCACGAATCGCTGCTGCGGCATGCGTGTGGTCTGGCGTACTGACCGTCACAATATCAACTTTGTCGCCGAGCTTATCTAGCATCTCGCGGAAGTCACTGAATTGCTCAGCGTCTTTGTACTCGCGGCCCTTCTTCTTCAAGTTACCAGCATCGACGTCACACAATCCAACGATCGCTACACCGTGATCACCGATGTGACTCGTGTCGCTTCCGCCCTTGCCGCCAACTCCAATGCATGCCGCCGAAGGAGCCTGAAGTGCTGATTGCAGTGCGTGCGACTTAGCTGATACACCAGTGAAGAATCCAACACCTGCAGTCAGTGCTGCGCCTTGGCCGATAAATTTTCGCCGATTGACTTGGTTGGGCTTGGGCTGTTTTGACATGCCGTATCCTTAAACATTGTTGAAATGGGTTTTGGATGCAATGAATTTGCGTTTCACTACGATAACCGCGATGAATCCCACAAACAATCAGCAACACGGGGAGAATCTTCACCGCTGGATTTGTTGCCACATCACTCGATAGCGTTTAAGTTGCCGGTAACGTCGTCTTTGTTGTTTGCCAAAACCCACGACCTCCACCCCAAACATCAACCCATCGCCCCCAATGTCATATTCCAATGCGCTGCCAAAATCACTCGTCTTGCTCGCTATCGCCGCCACCCCCCTGGTCGGTTGCAACCGTCCGAGTTGGCAATCCTCGAGTGAAAAGCGAACCGTAAACATTTCAACAGAAATACCCGAACTCAAACCTAAGCCCGCTGTCGTGAAGAAAGCCGCGGCTCAACCCAAGGCCGAAATAGCGATCCAATCCGATGACGCAAAGGCTGTTTCAGCCCTCGAAGCCGCCGGATACGTCCTGTCACGAAACAAAGCGGGCACAGTAGTTGGCTTTTCGATCGCCAGCGAAACACCGATTTCGGACTCGCTGAAGCTTCTATCCGGCGTCCCCCAGGTTGAATCTGCGTTCTTTCAGGGCAACGGGGTCACCGACTCCGGCATGGAAAATCTAGCCAGTCTCGAAAAGCTCAAAAAGCTCGATTTTGCTGAAACCGCCATCACCGACGAGGCTCTCGAATCCGTTGGCAAGCTCGCGAATCTGGAAGTATTGATCCTTCGACGAACGGCTGTCAGCGAAACAGGGATCGAGAAGATCACTGGACTGAAAAAATTGCGGATGATTGACCTTCGCAATACGAACATTAACGACGCAGCGATGCCGCCGCTTGCAAAAATCAAGTCGCTGGCTGATGTGCAACTCGAAAAATCAAAAGTGACCGATACAGGCTTTGCCGAACTCGCCAGCTTGCCCCTCAAGTCCGTGAACGTGAATTACTGCACCTCGATCAGCAATGCTTCGATGAGCGTACTCGCCTCGATTCCAACACTCCAAGAGATCCAGGTGGACTACACAAGTGTCGATGATGAGGGAATGGAAGCGTTATCGAAACTCCAAAATCTCACGCGTCTTCGCATTCGCGGTTGTGATGTCACCGGTGACGGGCTCGAGCAAATCGCCAATAACAAGCAACTCAAACGCTTCGAACTGCGAGATTCCTCGGTCGACGACAAAGGCCTCGAAATCATCGCGAATCTCCCACAAGTCAACTATGTCGACGTTGCGGAATGCCGTCTCGCGAGTCCCCAAGGCATTCAACAACTAGCAAAACTCAAAGGTCTGACTTACCTCGGTCTTTGGGAAACCAAAACGAACGACGAAACAATCCTAGGTCTCGCTGATTTAGCGAACCTCGAAGAACTGGATTTAAAGGCGACTTCCATCACTGATGAATCATTACCGACGCTCATGAAATTCACCAAACTCAAGAGCCTCATCGTCGCCGGGACTCAACTGAGTGACGACTCGTTCCGCGAACTCGCAACACTTCCAAACCTAAAAGTCCTGAATGTTGCCAATACGAGCATCGGATACGAACTCGTTGACGAAATCACCAAGGCACACAAGGGCTTAAAGCTCGTCGAAATTGAGCAATAACATCGAATCAAAATACGAAAGCCGCTGAGATGAACCCAGCGGCTTTCTTCGTTAATAGCGGGTCGATCGTTCGTTGATCGCAACTATTGCTGTCCAGGAAACCCTGGGATACCAAATGGTGGCATCGATGGTGGAGCACCATCAACTGCGTTTTGAGCCTCGTCTTGCTCAAACAATTGATCTCGACTGATTCGCAGCTTGCGATAGGTATCTTCTGCAATCACGTAGTACCAATCAGCAAACCGAGCGTTCAAGTCACGAACACGACGCTCGGCCGCTTCGATCTTGTCTTTACGCTCATCCATCTTACGTTGGTTTTCTTTCGTGATCTTCTCTTGTTCGGCTTCGAGTCGTTCAAGCTTCTCGTCCTCGGACAATTCCTCTTTCGCTGGTTCCATCTCTGGTTTCGCTGGCGAAGCAGCAGGCTGTGCCTCGGCAGTAGCAGGTATTGCCTCGGCAGCCGCTTCGTCCGCAGCCGCCGCTTTTTCTGCTGGCTCGGCTTGCTTAGGGGCTTCAAGGGACGGTTCGTCGGTTTGAGCAGCCACCAACATCACGCCATTGTCGACGCTTGATTGTGCGTCGTCGCCTGAAGCAGGCTCAACTGATTCAGGTTCCAGAGTTGCCGGTTCTGTGGAGGTCGGGTCCGTGGATGCTGGCTCGGGCTCCGTCGCCTTCTCAGCGGCTGGCTCGGTCACATCCGACTTCTTTGGCTCCTCAGTCGTCTCCGCTGGTTTCTCCGTGGCAGCAGGTTCTGGCTTCGAATCGTCTGCCTTCGGTTTTTCCGTTGCTGGTTCTTCCGCTGGCTTGGCTTCTACCTTCATTTCTTCAGCGGGAGGTTCCGTGACAGCAGGCTCGTCGGCTGCGACGTTCTCGGCCTCAGCGGGAGGTTCCGGAGCAGTCGCTTTCGCCTGCATCGCTTCAAACTCTTCAAGAGTTTGTGGGACGGGCTGGAGATCCGGGGGCGGAAAGTGCGAATCGTTGACGCGTGCAGTGACCAGGAGATAACGGTTCACACCGCCAACGGACGACTCTTCCTCCGAACCCTCTTCCTTCTTCGCTGCCTCGTCTTCTTCGGACAACCCAGACGCGTTACCGAAACGAAGCAAGTATTCAATGCCATCCTTTAACCCGACCGTCAACTCTCCGTTCGCCGAGAGAATCTCAATTTCGTCTTGGGTCCCGCCCGACGCAGGAATGAACCCGCGTTGAATCAGCGATCGCACAGCCTCATCATCCGACAGCAAGTCCTTGTTTGCCCTCAAGCTCGCGCTCATACCATCTGGCTTTCGAATCACGTTGACGATCTTCAGATCGTCTAACGCATCCTTCATTTCGTTGAGCTTCGTCGTATTCACTTTTGTGGTGTCAGCCACCGTGACTGGCTTGGGCTCAGCGAGTGGATTCTTTGAGTCGTACTCGAGCAACTCGCCGAGCGTCCACTGAGACCCATCCATCTTGACTTTCGCAGCATAATTCCGGGTCAACGAAACTTGCATGCCGGCTCCAACCGCAGCGTTATAATCCTTGATCTCCATCTCTTCGATGTCGATACTGCTCAGCTTCAGCAAATCGTCTTCGATCCAATCCTGGAACCGTGTTGCCAGCGGTGACTCATCGAGCTTCACGACATAAACTGGATCTTGGCCTGGTTTGCGTACGTAGAGCTTGCCCGGTTCGCCATCGACAGGTTTGCCGATAATGATTGCCGCGAGCGTCTTCTGGGACTCGTCCTTGAACGTGACCAAACGTCCAACGCCGTCATCACCGACTTGCAGTTCTTCGAGCTTCGGCTCGACAACGCCGAGATCGTCATGGTCTTCCGCGTTTTCAGTTTGAATGTCGAGAATCTTCAAACCCACCAACGAGTTGGCCGCGTCTCGCATGTGTTCGACCGCATCCGCTGGATAGCCGTTGCGTGAAGGAATCGTCCAGATACCAGACTCTTTGTCTTTACGGACTTCGAACGTATCGAGTTGACCTTGCAACTCGTCAAACGTGACGACCTTCAAACTCGATGCAACAAGCGGATCCTTAAAATCCACAAACATCGGTTCCCCGATCTCATTGTCTACGCTGGTATTCTCTGCGACCGGCCAAGAGAGGAGAGCTGCAAAGCCCAACATCACGACCGCGACGCCCCAGAACACGCCTGTCTTCGTACCTTCGTTCACCTTAACGTTCTCACTATTTCAATTCGACTGTTGACCACAGATCATTCAAAGTCTGCCGTCATGAGTTTCGGATTTGGAGTTACTTCAATCGGCTCTTGCTAATATTTTCGCGTTCGCGGAGTCGACGCGAAGCGAATACGATTACACCAATGATCAGCGGCGGAATGCACGGAAGCGCTACCGCAAACGCCTTCACTTGATTCTGGATCGCTGTCACCTGTTGATCCGCTTGACGCTGGATCTCACGAGTGTTGCGTTCGAGTTCACGCTCGGTTGATTGCTTCTTGACGTCCACTAAACGCTGCAATGACTCTTGCTTGATCTGGAACTGCATCACCTTTTCTTGCAGCGCCGCCTGTGACACGCGTCCGTCAGCGTTCTCTTTCTGCAGTTTGGTAATGTCTTCCTGGACCGACTTAAGAGCCAACTGCATCTTCTCTTCAGCATCCCGAACCGCTGCATCCTTCTCGTCTTGGAATACTTTCACCTGTTGGCGAACTTCGGTACTCGCTTCTTCCTTGACTGCATCGATCATCTTCAAACTGGCGAAGTTCGGCTCATGCTTGCGAACATCGATAAACTCGGTTTCGCCGGTAAGCCAATCGATCGAATTGAGCAAAAACGTGACGTTCTGAAATTGGAATCGCATATCCGTCGCTTGGTCTGGCTCCGCTCGAAGCTGTAGGAACACAGGCAACATGATGTCCGTGTCCGCAACATAAACCGCCTTCACACCGCGAGTCGCAGCCCCAGACGCTTCGCCTTCCGCAGGCACAGCGGCTTCCGCCGCCGCGCCTTCAACCGAAATCGCGACGATTTGGCCTGGTGAGCTCTCGTCGATCAAACGCGAAATCGCGCCACGACCCGACATGGCTTGTTGAACTTTGTCGACCGCGATCAAACCACTCAATGCGCCTGTTCGCATCAGCGGCGTGTGCTTCAGTGGCGTATCGGCCTTGGCCCGAATCGCTCCGGTGTAAAGCGCCAACACCTCGCGAAGCCCCGACGTGATGATATTGTCGTTGCTGAGAGATTGACCTTTTTCAACACCAGGTGCTTCCTCGTCGACAAATACCCACAACTCGTTAACGTTCATATCCAAGTTGGGATACGGGTTATGGGCCTGCCAAACGAGGTCCGGTGAATACAAGCCTTGCATTCCCGCACGTCCGGGAGCTTCCAGTCCAAGAGCATCCCAGAGTACTCGGATATCGCCCTTCGGCTGGGGAGCTCCACCACCGCCAAACATCCCGCCCTGAGCTTGTTTCTGTTCGCCAGTCGGAGTGATATAGGAAGCCGCAAACGGGAACGGATCTTCAAAAATTGCCACTGGCACACCTTCGTTAATCGCCGCAACGAGGCGTTCGAACATTGGTGGAGCGAGCGACGATGGCTGGACTGCGATCAATGCATCATACATGTCCGGTGATACCGGTCCGTTCAAATCGACCACTTCGACGTCGTACTGCTTGGCCAACTCATCAACCAGCGGGTGCTTGTCGATACGTTGCATTTGCATGCCATCCATCGACATTCCGCCCATCAGCTGGGCGTCCGTGGCAACGATTCCAACGCGTTTCCGAGCACCACGAGCAACCGTATTGATCGACCGCACCAATTCATATTCGACTGGAATACCGTACTCGAACGCAGGAACCGTGACCTTCTCCAAACCACTGCGGAACGCAGCTCCCATGATCAATTGTTTCTGTTGGAATGATCCCTTCTCACGAACCAATCGCGTTACGGGCTCGATTCCGAATCGTTCAGCTGCTAATGCAGCTTCTTCGCTGAACAATTCAATGTTGTCATAAAGATTAACTTCGATTTTGCGATTATTCTTGGCCGCTTCACTGCGGAACTCTTTTAGCAAATTAATCAATTCGTATCGCGTACGAGCGTACAACTCAGGCACGTCACTACTGATAAACGCGTCAATCACGATCGGCCGGTTGGCTTCGAGGTTCGCAATCATGTTGCGCGTACCACCAGCCAGCGAGCTGACCTTGTTCTCAGTCGCATCGAATCGTACGACGTCCCAGTTTCGCACGACGATCACGGAACCACAGGTGACCGCGATTAGCGCCAGCGCACGAGCGATGTAGTGCCACGCCATCGTATTGCCGTCTTTTCCACCGGTCCAGTGACGCCGGCCGATCAAGACCATGCAAACATAGAGCGCCACCGACGCCACAAAAACAAAGTAAATCACTGACGAAGAACTGATCACGCCCCGTCCAAAATCGTCAAACGGTCGAGCAATGCCGGCCGCTGCCAACCAGGCTGCGAGTTTCTGTGTGGGGCTGACAGAGTCCGCCAGAGACGCGAACGCGAGCGGGGCATTGAACAACGCCCCCAACACGAAACCCACCGTCAAATTGCCGGTCAAAAACGAGGCAATCATGCCGATCGCGATCATCGTTAAGCCGACGAACCAGTAGCCCAAATACGTGGTAAAGATCAGCCCCGTATCGACGCCGCCTTGAGTCAAAATCGCCAGCGTGATGAATGTGCTGAGCTGGCTAAACACCAAGGAGGCGGTGAAAATCGACGATGCGGCCATGTACTTGCCGATCACGATATCAAAATCGTCCGCTGGTAATGTGAGCAACAACTCGTCAGTGCCTTGACGCTTTTCTTCCGCCCAAATGCTCATCGTGATCGCTGGGATGAACACCAACATGATCAACGGATACCAAAAATTCAGTTGGTCCAGCGTCGCGAGATTTTGGTTGAAGAACTCATAGGGCCAAAACGCAGCTAGCGACGTGAGAAACACAAAGATACATAGGAACACGTATCCCGTCGGATTGCTAAAGTAACCGACGAAGTTTCGTTTCATCACCGCAAAGGCAGCTTGCTTCGTGCCAGCCAACAGTGCAACCAATGAAACCAGCACAAGCAGGAACACGCCGTCATAGGCTAAAAGGGACGCCAGCGCCCAAAAAACATTGTTAAGAACCATGTTACAGTAACGTCGACTTCGAAAGTGTTAGGTTAATTTGCTGGATCGATTCGGTCAGCGGAACAGATTGCGTTCCACTGAGGTTGGGGACTAAATCGTGGCGCCGTGAGTGAGCGTGTGGAACGCTTCATCGAGATCGTTTTTACCCACGTCACGAAGCCCTTCCACGCTGCCGTCGTACACGAGACGACCTTCGTTGATCATCACGACGCGACTGGCCATGGCCTCGACTTCTTGCAAAATGTGCGTGCTCAATAGAATCGTTTTTGATTCACTGAGCCGCTTCATGGTCTTGCGAACGCCGCGAATTTGGTTTGGATCTAAACCTGCCGTCGGCTCATCCATGATCAACACATCTGGCTCATGCAGTAGCGCTTGCGACATGCCGACACGCTGCTTAAAACCTTTGGAAAGCTTACTGATCGGCTTGTACATGACCGTTGAGAGGTCACAAATATCGACCACAGCCTCGATCCGATCCTTCTTGTTGGCTTTGCTCATCCCTCGAGCTTCCGCAAAAAAATCGAGCATCGCGAGAGGCGTCATTTCAGGATATAGAGGCCCGTTTTCGGGCAAATAGCCGAGTCGGCGACTGCCTTCGATCCGGTCTTCCATCATGTTATGCCCGGCGATTCGAGCAAAGCCTTCGCTTGGAGCGATGTAACCGGTGAGCATCTTCATCGTGGTGCTCTTCCCAGCACCGTTAGGCCCCAAAAAAGCGACCAATTCGCCCTCACCGACTGAAAAGGTCACGTCACGCGTCGCCGCGAACGGACCGTAGAATTTGCTTAGACCGACCGCTTCGATCATCGGGCGGCGGGACTCTTGGGTAGAAGTCATTTAGGAAATCCGTCGATACCGATAGTTTGTTGGAGTCCAGGTAATCGTATTTACCAAGGAGGGTGTTTCTGGCTGTCCCGACGGAGAAAAAACTCGACCGAGACAGTTTTCAAGGCGTTTCAGCGGGAAATATAGCCCCACAGAACGTTCTCGTTCAACACCGCTACGCGAGTAGACCACAAGCGGTTCGGCACCTCTAGGACGCGTCCAGGTACCAAACCCAGTTTCCCTGCTAATTACCGGAGATCTTTGAGTCGATAACTTACCGCCAGACCAACGCAAAATTCTCGACAATGACTTCGCGTCAATTCGAAATATTGCGGATCGAGACTTGCCGAACGCAACCGCGACTGGTGAACTGACGACAATTGAAATGCGGAAACGTCGAATCCTTGCCTGGAGCACCACCAATGAGCGTCAACCCGATCGATTTGTCGATCTATGGAATCAACGTCGACGATGTCATCCGCAATGCAACACCAGCTCGACTTTACGAGTATGCCATCGATGATTCCCACGCCGCGATCGCTGAATCCGGTGCATTAGCGACACGCAGCGGTGACAAGACCGGACGCAGCCCGAAAGACAAACGCATCGTCGAAGATCCCGCCAGCAGTGACGATATCTGGTGGGGCGACATCAACATTCGGTTGACCGAACGATCGTTCTTGATCAATCGCCAACGAGCCGTCGACTATCTCAACACGCGCCCGCGAATCTTCGTTTTCGATGGCTATGCGGGCTGGGATTCGAAGTACCAACTCCGAATTCGCGTGATCGCCGAAAGCGCCTATCACGCATTGTTCATGCACAACATGCTGATCCGCCCAACCAAACAACAGCTGACTGAGTTTTCCGAGCCCAACATGGTCATTCTCAACGCGGGTACGTTCCCGGCGAATCCGTACACATCGCAAATGACGAGCCGCACCAGCATCGACTTGTCTTTTGAGCATGGCGAAATGGTCATTCTGGGCACCCAGTACGCTGGAGAAATGAAGAAAGGTGTGTTCACCGTCATGAACTACCTGATGCCGAAACAAGACGTACTCAGCATGCACTGTAGCGCCAACGAGAGTGCGACGGACCCATCAAGTGTTTCGCTGTTTTTTGGTCTGTCAGGCACCGGTAAAACGACGCTATCGACGGACCCGCAACGAAAACTGATCGGCGACGATGAGCATTGTTGGTCAGCCGATGGCGTATTCAACATCGAAGGCGGCTGTTACGCAAAAGCTATTCACTTGAGCCACGAAAACGAACCGGACATCTACAACGCGATTCGCTATGGTGCCGTGCTCGAGAACGTCGTCTTTGACGAAACCACTCACGAAGTGAACTACGACGACGCGTCGATCACCGAGAACACTCGGGTCGCCTACCCGATCGAGTTCATCAACAACGCCAAAGTCCCATGCATCGGTGGCCATCCGAATAATATCATTTTCCTCACCTGCGATGCGTTCGGCGTTTTACCACCCGTCGCCAAACTCACAGCCGAACAGGCGATGTATCACTACATCAGCGGCTACACCGCCAAAGTCGCTGGAACGGAGATGAATGTCACTGAACCCCAAGCCACCTTTAGCGCCTGCTTTGGCGCAGCGTTCCTTGTTTGGCACCCAGCGAAATACGCTGAATTGCTAGCCGACCGAATTCGCCAGCACGGCAGCCACGTTTGGCTCGTCAATACGGGCTGGTCCGGCGGCGGCTACGGCTCCGGTAAACGAATGAGCCTCAAGGTGACTCGCAAGATCATCGATTCGATTCACGATGGGACGCTGGCCTCTGCACCCACGAAACCCGACCCGATCTTTGGCTTTGACGTTCCAACCCAATGTGGTGAAATCAGTAGCGACTTGCTGTGGCCGCGAGACTCCTGGGCCGACCAATCCGCGTATGACATGAGCTCCAAGCGACTTGCGGACTTGTTCAACGCCAACTTCAAGAAGTTTGAAGACGGCGCCAGCGAAGCGATTCGCTCCGCTGGCCCAAAGACATAGCTGGCCCAAAGACATAGCCGGTCCAAAGACTTAATCGGCAATCGCGTCGCAACTACCAAATCCGCACGCGGTCTTCTGGCTTGAGGTAGAGCGGCGACTCAGGCTTGATACCGAATGCGTCGTACCAAGCGTCCATGTTGCGGACGATCCCGTTCACGCGATACTCACTGGGGCTGTGCGGGTCGACAATCAACCGACGCCGAAGCTCCGGTTCGCGATACAAACGTCGCCAGATCTGGGACCAACCGAGAAAGAATCGTTGGTCGCCTGTCAATCCGTCAATGATTGGAGCTGGCTCGTCACCAAGCGACAAACGATACGCTTCGTAAGCCACACTCAATCCACCGAGATCGCCGATGTTCTCGCCAAGCGTTAGCTCGCCATTGACGCTCATGTCGTCCACGGGCTTGAACCCGTTGTATTGCCCAACGAGTCCAGCAGCGCGTCGTTCGAATTCGGCTCGATCTTTTTCTGTCCACCACTGGCGCAAGTTCCCCTTGCCGTCGTACTCGCTACCTTTGTCATCGAATCCATGACTCAACTCATGGCCAATGACAGCACCGATCGCACCGTAATTCACTGCATCGTCGGCGGCCATGTTGAAGAACGGCGGTTGCAAAATCGCGGCTGGAAACACAATCTCGTTCATCGTCGGGTTGTAATACGCATTGATGGTTTGCGGCGTCATGTGCCACTCACCCCGATCGACGGGGCCATCAAGACGATCCAATTCGCGGTTGTGTTCGAACTGGGATGCGGCAATCAGATTCGCTGCAATTGAATCCGCCGTGATACTGAGTTTTGTGTAATCCTTCCACTCATCCGGATAACCAATCTTGGTCGTGAACATCGACAGCTTTTGAATCGCTTGCTTCTTCGTGCCTTCGCCCATCCAATCACGCGTCTGGATTCGCTTTTCAAAGGCTCGCTTCAAATTCTCAACGAGCTCATTCATGCGAGCTTTGGCTTGCGGCGTGAAGTGCTTTTCAACAAACAGTTGCCCCACCATTTCACCGAGCACACTGCTCGTGATTCCGACAGCACGTTTCCACTGCGGTTCCTGTTCATCCACACCACTAATCGCATTCTCGTGGAACTGGAACGCCCGCTCTTCGATTGCTTCACTCAGCGATGAGGCGTATGTGTCGATCGTCTTGAATTTCAAATACGCCTGCCATGTTTCCAACGATGTCGATTCCCAAACGCCAGCCATCGCTTCGAAGTACGACGGTTGATTGACGACGAACGACTCTCGCGTGCCAAAGCCACCTTCATCAACAAAAGCTTGCCATGCAAAATCGCCGAGCAATCCGGCGACTTCCGCAGTGCTCTTGCGGTTGTACGTCGCGTTGGGATCGCGGTTCGCCGTCTTGGTCCACTGGTTCGTCGCGATCTTGGTCTCCAATTCGAGGACCGAGTTACCGACGTCTTTCGCGGAATCGGACGACACATAACCGAGCATATCACTGACATATTCCACGAGCTTCTTTCGCAACTCGATGTACTCAGGCGTATCTTCGAGATAGTAATCACGGTCCGGAAGCGTCAAACCTGATTGAGAAAGATAGACGGTGTACTGCTCGCTATTTTTCGAGTCCACGGAGATGTACGTTGCAAATGGACCAATCACACCCGCTTGCGCGAGCTTGCCCATCGTTTTGGCTAGGTCCTGTTTCGAACTCGCATCGTCGATTCTGGCGAGCAGACCTTGAAGTGGCTTCACACCGGACTCGTTGCGGGCGGCGGTGTTCATCACCGACCGATAGAGATCGCCAACTTTCTGGGCTGCGCTTCCCGGCTCACTCTTGGACTCAGCCGCCGTCTCGATGAGCGTGCGGACCTGTTCTTGAGTCTTGTCGTCGAGAATGGTAAAGATGCCATAGTTGGACTTGTCCGCCGGAATCGCGGTCGACTCGAGCCATTTCTGGTTCGCGTAGTCGTAAAAATTCTCGCCCGGTGAGACACTGTCACTGAACAGGGCTTTATCGATGCCCGATACTTTTTCGGTTGTTGAAGCGGCATTTTCAACCGCTATTGCGTGCGAGCCGATGGTGGCGACCATCGACGTCGAGGTAACCGCAGCGGTCAATACAAAAGCTCTTATCGTTCGTTTCATCTCAGTCCTTTTCAATAGTCCAATAGGGAGCCAACAGTTCAACATGGATCGCCGTGTGATCAAGTTCCGCGACGATTTCCGTACCAATGAATTTGCATGCGATCGCCATAAGTGAATCCACTTTGTTCGCACCAGGGACGAAGCCACAACGCAGCCGACTCCAACTCCGAAGCGGTAACGCCTTGTGGCATTAACCATACAGCCTGTGTTGCGATCTCGAGCTTTGTCACAACGGATTGGATCTCATCAAAGTCCGCTGGGGAATCAACAACAAATTTCACTTGCACGTTATCCGACCGAGCGATCAATCGACGCATCACATCCATGGGCAAACGTCGCTGCTCATGCAGCTCGCTCCAACGTGCGTGCTGGGTTGCATCCGGCGTGCTCGACCCCAATTTAGGACTAAGGGAAAGCAAGTCGCACTGGATCTCGCGGTCAACCGTGCCCGCGGTCTCGATGGTCACATGCAACCCAGCCCCACGAAGCATCGAGCACAATTCGGGGGACTGCAGCGGCAGTAGCGGCTCGCCGCCAGTCAACACAACGTGGGAACAGCCGCTCTCCCGAGCAGCCTCGACAAGCGACTCGAGCGTGAACGTTTCGCCTTCGGGGTTCCAAGATGCGTACGGTGTATCACAGAACCAACATCGCAGGTTGCAGCCGGTCGTGCGAATAAAAAAACTCTCGACTCCTGTTAGCAACCCCTCGCCTTGTCGGCTTTTGAACGTTTCGGCAACCCTCAAGCGTCTGGCACCTGATGGCCTCGTCCCCCTGGTCGGTTCGGGCGCCTCATGCGAGAATCCGGCCGAATTTACAGTGGACAACTTCATGACGATTGGGAGCGTAATAACGTGAGTGACGCGAGTGATTTTCGCGAATTATTGGAAGTGTTTGATAACCC
>JBGSNA010000165.1:0-44282 GCA_041739875.1 Pirellulaceae bacterium | reverse complement strand
ACTTGGCGGACATGGCAGAACTGACGTGCCATTAGAAACCGTTGACGGAATCAAGGTTCCTGACGCAGGTTGGTTTTCGCCGGAGCGATACAAGTTGGCACGTGGACGTTCAACAATTCAACAAGCCCCAGAAATCTGTGTTGAAGTGATCAGCCCAGGGAACACGGAAGCTGAGATGCGTCACAAGCGAGCCCTGTACTTTGACGCCGGCGCGATCGAATGTTGGCAATGCGACGAGCAAGGCCGCATGAGTTACTACCTAGCCGACGCCCCCAACACCGCAACCGAACAATCGAAACTGTGCCCCAATTTCCCAGCCACCATCGATGACTAAAACCCACTGACTCCTGACTCCTGACTCCTGACTCTCCCATGCAACTCACGATCAACCTTCCTGACCGCACCGAGCAACTCGCGAGAAATCGCGAGCGTTGGGCGGAGGTGTTGGCTGATCCTCGGTGGAACGATTGGCCTGGGCGAATTGAAACGAATGCGTTTGGTCAAATCATCATCACGCCACACGCAGGCGGACCACACAGTGCCGTTCAAGGGAAAATTGCGTTCGAAATCGATCGACAGTTGACCGGCCAAGCGACGGTCGTTTGCCCGGTATCGACGATCGACGGAGTGAAATGCATCGATGCCGGTTGGTTCACGACGGAACGTTACCAGTCTGTTCGCGGACAGATCCTATGTGAGATCGCCCCAGAAATCTGTGTCGAAGTCATCAGCCCCAATAACACGGACGCTGAACTGCAGCACAAACGAGCGTTGTACTTCGATGCCGGCGCGATCGAATGTTGGCAATGCGACGAGCAAGGCCGCATGAGTTACTACTTCATCGACGCCCCCAACACCGCAACCGAACAATCGAAACTGTGTCCCCAATTCCCAGCCACCATCGAAGACTAAAAAGCCATTAGCAACTAGCAATTAGCAATTAGCAACTAGCAACTAGCAACTAGCAACTAACTCCTGACACCTGAAACTTCACGACCATGCCAACGCACTTCCCTCAATCGTCAGCCAGCCGTCCAACACCTCGCCACATCGCGACACGCGGCTTCACCCTCGTCGAAATCTTGGTGGTGATCGTGATCATTGGAATTCTTGCTGGCCTCGCAATTCCTGCAATCTCAGGAGCAGTTCGCAGAGCGACCATCACTGCACAGAAACTTGAAGTTGATACGCTTGCCCGGGCAGTTGAACAGTATCGAGAAAAATACGGGGATTATCCGCCAGACGGCAGTGATCAAAACGTGTTGCAACGACACATGCGGCGTCTTTTTCCACGCATGGCCGAACCGGACCTCACATTGCTTAACCGTCTAACTGACAACAGTACTAATCAAACCGCAGGTACCTTCAGCGGTGTTGCAATGGATAGAGGAGAAGCGTTGGTCTTTTTCCTAGGAGGTTTCAGCTCCGACACCCAGCATCCAATCACTGGACCGGGTGGCCCTCTTGAGTACAAACCCACTCAATCAATGCCCCAAAGGGATGACATTCGCAACTACCAATACAACGCGACGAGAGAGAATTCTTTCTTTGATTTTTCGCCAACACGATTGACAATGGCTCGCGCTTCCGACACGGCGCCAATGCTCAGTACCGACGAATTTCTCATCGGAAACACCACCGCCATCTTTGGATACTCTGCAGCTTTGTCAGATCCACTTCCAAGTTATCTCGCGAACGACGATGAACCGACACCTATCGTGTATTTCGATTCACGGTCGTATGGAGTGATCGGTATTGATACATCGGTGATGCCAAACAGAAATATTTACAACGGCTATCTGACGGGCGTTGGCGATTCATCCAAATACATGGGTGGTATCCGCCCATACAAGACTTCGGTAGGAGCCGAAGGCCCATCTGGCTCAACCTATGGAACGGAGGCGGAAGCATTCGCGGCGGTTAAATTCCATAATGTGGACACGTTTCAAATCATCTCCCCAGGATCGGATGGAATTTTCGGAGCGATTGTTTCGACGTCCTCCGGAGATGCGGGTGCTTCGCCGACTATTCACTTCACCACAGAGACCGGACAACCGGTTCAGCCACTTTTTAGCGCGACATCTACTGCGGGACTGGTCTTCACAAGCTCGCAGCTAGGGGGCGAGGGATTCCAAGACTCACAGTGGCAGTCATCGCTTTCCGTGAATGGCCATTTGGATAACGTAACAAACTTCTCAAACGCTGACCTCGAGAGCGATCTGCAATGATCAATCGCAGACAAGACTATCGACGAGCTATGAGCGTCCAACGCGCGTTTACGCTTGTTGAGTTGCTAACCGTTCTTCTCATCCTCTCGATTATGGGGGGGATGGTCGTGGCCGCAGTGCGAGGCGTGGGACAAACAGCGAGCATTTCTCGCACACGCAGTATCGTCGCAGCGGTTGATAGCGTGATTCAGGAAAAATACGAGTCGATACGTTACCGAGCTTTTGCCGTCGAGGTGCCAGACCTATTCGTCGTACCTCCCGTAACACCGCCGACCCCACAGACAAGCATTGGTTACGAAGTACTTGCCAATGAAGCCGCTCGCGTCCGACTAGTCATGTTACGAGATTTGATCAGAACAGAACTCCCGGAACGCTACAGTGATATTTACTCAAATTTGTCTACCAAGACGATCGCAGGCCCTGTGAGGATTAAGGCGGCGTGCAGTTTGATTAGAGAAGATGCGGCGGGAGACATCGTCGGAGTGAGAACTTCTTTTACTGAACGTTCCGCGCTAGACGTTAATACGAATGTTTCTAGTACGTCACGTGCATTTCATGCTCGGTTAAAAAACGTCTCACCGACAACAACTAACCAAAATGCCGAATGCCTCTATTTGATCATGGCAACGACATTCGTCGCGGGATCACCCGCCATTGATGCGATACCACAAACCAACATTGGTGATACCGATGATGATGGCGTTCCGGAGATTCTGGATGGTTGGGGACAGCCGCTAGGGTTTGTTCGCTGGCCAGTAGGTTACAACGACCCAGAAGTCGTTATCGACAAAACGATTGCGGATGACTTTGACCTTTTTCACGTCGACTTCGCGTATTCGATCGCTGACGCGGTAACGCCAGCAATGACCATTGCACCTAACTCAACGGCAGTTCCAGGCGCTGTCGACGTTCAAACAGGCACTTACAAAAGGACCACGGCAACAGGCGAGACGTTGCTAAAACCATGGGCGATGAGGCCGTTAATCGTCTCTGCGGGAAGTGACGGCGAGTTCGGCATTGCGTTAAACCCAATCGATCGAACCGGCGCTGAACTCGACGCATTTAGCTACGTCAACAACTCATGGAGATGGCCAATCGACAGCACGAACATGGGAAATGAATCTCTTGGACGTACGACGTCGGGCGGGTACGACTATATCTACCCAGATCCTTATATGCGTCGATTCATTAGCCAGAACGATCCAGGTGTCATTGACAGGAGCGCGACCTACACAACCGATAGACGCCTACCGGGCGAATTACTTCTCGATGCTGAAGAATTTGTCGCTGATAATATTACCAACTATGAACTCCAGGCGGCATTTTAAGATGAACGCTACCCATCCAACAAATCGTGGGTTCCGCGGCTTTACTCTAGTGGAGCTGCTTGTCGTTATGTCTATTTTCTTGCTTCTGTCTGCGATCGCATTGCCAACCGTTCGGACGCTTTTGAGTGACCAGAAAGTCAGCAAGTCAGCGAGCAGTATTTCCGAGTACTTCAACATCGCTCGAAATCGAGCTATCGCTGAAGGCCGGTATGTTGGTGTTCGCATCGAACGATTAACAAATAGCAAGAGCCTCGAATATGGAACTGCTGCTTCAATCCGATTGCGGCAACTTGTTGGAGTTCCTCCCTACAGCGGAGAGGCCGCTAATGCGAAGGTAACGATCACTGGCATTGCCAGCGGAATTGCCGAATTGGAGTTTGATGCAGCTGACAACCAACTGCTGACGCTTTACGACCGTACTCATCCACCGATTCAGAATAGAGATCTGATCGAGCTACCTGGCGGCAAAAAATATCACCTGACTTTTATAAGCAACGCGACGACCGGTGATCCGTTTGTGCGAGCGCGGATCGACCTGAATGCGCCTTCCAACGGCGCCATCGCGACGGAGACCTTTCCACTTGGGCATCTCACAACCTCCGGGCGTAAGCTCAAATACAACATTCAACGCGCGCCGGTAGCCTCATCTTCCGCAACTTTAGCGTTTCCACGCGGTGTCGCGTTGGATCTGAATTATTCCGGTTTTGGTGCCAGCGGTAGTCAGTTTGCACCGACGGAAATCACAACTGTACCACCTTTGGATATCAATGATCCGATCGACATTCTTTTCGGACCAAGTGGTAGTGTTGAGTTCATTTCTGTCGACAATTTGGGAACAGTTGGCTCACCTACAGGGTTGATTTTTCTCTGCTTGGGTGAGTCCGATGGGGTGATTCCGGACGACCCATTAACGACCACGGTGAATGAGCTGTTTTCTACTGAGAAACGTGCAACGGCCAACGTGATGAGCCTGAAGTCGGCTTGGATCGTAATCAACCCCACGACAGGACGGACGACTGTCGCGCCGTTTGCATCAGTCGCAACAACCACGAGCATTCCAACTGCATTACTTGAAGCACGTTCGCTTGCGCTCTTGTCCGACACGCTGGAGACTGAATAGTGATTGCAGCTACAAAAAAACTCTATCGCAAGGGCGTAACACTTATCGAAGTCATATTCGCGATGGGTGTCGTGTTGATCGGACTGCTGGGTCTTTTGTCGGTTTTACCTTTAGCTGGCCGCCGTGCTCAGGATGCGATCGGCTTGTCGGTCTCTGCGTCTGTTGGAGACTCAGCGTTACAAGAGCTACACTCCAGGCACCTTCTGAGGGAAGGGCGACTAGAAGACTTCGCTACGACTTATGAAGTCGACTATGGAGGTACACCCTTGGGCTTGAGGCTACTGCCTACTGGTTCTCCTCCGCCTCCTCCTATTCCATTCGCGGGGCAAGGTTTTTGCATTGATCCACTTTACGTGGCTCAGCAACAAACTGCCGTTGATCCAGTTAATCATTTCAACGACGCCTTGTTTCCTTATTACGATCTCGACCACAACCCGCTGACGAACGCAACAGATCCCACACCTGCGTTGCCATGGCCTGCAAGTCAACCTCGTTTGCAACGCGTGGGTGTCACCGCCGTTCCCACCGCGACCTTTACCGGGCGAGTTGAACAATCTCGTGCGATCGTCGAGAACCCGGACGATCTGATCGTTACTCGACCGAAAGACCGATCTCTGAACGCATTGCTCAACGGCTTGGCATCAGGAACCCCTGGCACAAACTTAGGGTACGGCAAACGTGTCCCAGCCGGTGAATTTCGCTGGATCGCAACAGTTAGCCCTCTCGCGAACAATCGCCACGCTTCTATTTCAATTGTGGTAATGCGCAACCGCGACATCGAGCGTGACTTTCCCCATATCACTCCTCCTGCGCTTGTGACCGAGACTGACCCGAAGAAGAACCCCACGAATGAACGACTTGCGTACGTGAGCGACGCATTAGGATTCAGCGGCGGAGCCGGCGGAGTCGTCACCGTTGCTGGTTCTCAGGCCATGGTTTCAAAAATCTTGGTAAACGATTGGATCATGCTTTCGCGTCGAGTTCCTCGTCTTCCTTTGGGCAGCGGAACCATCGACGTTCATCGCTGGTTTCGCGTCGCTTCAGCCGAAATCGATCGTGACATTCTAAGAACGGTAACCGACGGTACGATATCAACATTGGATACTAACTTGGGATGTTACCTGCCTACCTCAAGTGCGTCGAGCGACTCCGTTTGGGTTAGACAACTTCTACTTGACGGACCTGACTGGGACTTCGGTTTTGCAAATGATCCGGATGACGGATCGACGCCATTAGCGACTCGCTATCAAGACAACACCTTCGCAACGCTTGTCCCGGATGTCGTCTCTGTGACGGAACGTATCATTCGAATCGAAGACCTTTAAATGAGCGGACCGAAACGAATGTCAACTCATCTACTCTTCCCGCTTCTCTGCCAAAAACGACCACAAATCATGCGACGTACCTTCTCAAAGAAACATAGCGGCATCATCTTGCTCGTTGTTCTGAGCATGCTAACGTTCTTCAGCCTCCTGACTGCGGCGTATCTGGTGTTCAGCAGTGAAGCAAGGAATGCTTCTTATGGTATCTCAACTCGCAATATCAAGAAGCCCGACCCAAACAGTTATCTCAACGAGTCACTATTAACGCTTCTTCGAGGCACAAGTGACGTCAATGATCCTTTCTTTGGCGAGGACTTGTTGAGCGATTTCTACGGCAGAACGGATTCGCTGAGGATACGTGTTTACAACGTTAGTGCTTTTACTATGCCTGCTCCGTCGGCAAGTGAATTACCAACACAGTTTGGAAATGGTTTTGTGAGACTCCCAGTCCAGCGAGATGTTGCTGGAGCAGTTCGTCTTGACCCCAAAACGAACGATGGTTTGTTTTCAGGGCGTGTGATTACATTTCGCAACGGGCCATTAGCGAACAAGAGCTTTCGCGTAGTCGATTCGAGCAACGTGCCTGCGGGTCCACCAGCAGTATTGCCTGCACATGAGCAACTAGTCATCGACCTGAGCCCTCTGGACATTTCAAATTTGACGAGTCCGGCAGAGGTTTTGTCTTTGTTTTATAGAAATTCAACCAGTACTCCTCCGACAGATCCATACTCGATTCATATGAACGGTAGTCCGCGTAACGGTCGAGGGATTGGATATAATGCGCCAACAAATCTAGTCTCAAGAACGGCCCCCACAGGCGGGCTCGGCTACTCACTTCCAGCTGCTCTTCAGCCGAACAGTCTGCCATTCTTGCCTGCGGTACCCAAGACTGTCTCCCCAAGCACAGGTGAAGACTTCGACGAAGGTTACGATGCGGCAGACTTTAATAATTGGTTTATGAGTTATCGTCACACGGATGGCAGAGTCATTCCGTCATTCCATCGCCCCGCAGTGATCAATTACATCCTCAATGAGACACCAGACTGGAGTAGCGCAAACTTGACTGACTTCAGGAATGTGACGGCGAGTTTGTTGCGAGCTACTTTCCGGCCCATCCCAATCGACAGGACACAGTTTGGCGCGTTGAATACTGTCGGCATCCACGAAAAATTCACTGGAGGCAACGAGAATTTCGCAATTCGTTCGCCGCTTCCAATCGCAAACGCAGCAAGACTTCACCAATTGGCGAAAGTGCTCACGGGAAGTGTTGATAATCCATGGGATGTCGATAACGACGGGGACGGAGTAGGTGACAGTATATGGATGAATGTTGGCTTGCCAGAGTTTCTCTCACCAGAAGGCAAGCTGATCAGGCCGTTAGTCGCTCCGATGATTGAGGATCTGAGTTCGAGATTGAATCTCAACGCACATCATAACTTATCGTTGTCTAGCCCACCCGTTGTTGGGCTAAATAGCGCGGCGGCTGACTGGGCTGGGACAACCGATGTACTGAACGCAACAGCAAATCAACGTGACGTGTTTCGTGGCCTCGGCTACGGTCCAGCGGAAATTGGTATGCCCTACAATGACTTAGTGACACTGGTTCGCGAACGTTACCAAAGTCCATCCGGAGGATTCGTCACAACGCCGCTGCCAGGGACCGATGCTGCTGACGCTGTGGATACCCTGCGAACGGGATGGCGACCTGGAACGCATACAGGCACAGGCGGCTACGGCATGTCCATGGACCCCTTCGGACGTGGTGGCGTCGCCATCGGACGATCGGGCCAACTCGTGTCGGCGGCGTCCGGTATTCAAGTATTTTCCGATAATCTTGGTACAGTCTCAAATAACGAAACGACCGACGCAGCTCTCAATGATCCTTACGAAAGCGATCCCACAGGGCATTTACGTGGCGACTCGATGTTCAGTCACGACGAAGTCGAAGCGATGCTTCGTGGAGACGATTTTGATGTTGATTTGCTTCCGCAAGAGATACGCCGCCGCCTTCTAGCGCTAATCAATACCAATCCAAATATCAAAAGACTTTTGACAACAACCAGTGTTTCGGATGACACGCCTCCATCACTGGTAAACGCATCTACCGCATACGATTCTCTACTGACGCTTTTTGAATCCATTGACACCACTACGACAATGCCACCAGCCGTTCAGCAAGCATTGGTGCCGCATGAGTTGCGCCGAGGCCGAAAGCTTGACGTCAATCGCCGCATTGGCAACGGAATTGATGAACCAGGTCGTCCGGGGTTAGATGACAATTCGGATGGCACGGCTGATGATCCTGCAGAATTCAATGGCGTGATCGATGAGCCTGCCGAAGTTGCTGTGGAAAACGAAGCTTTTGCAGTCGCACCTTCTTCAGGCCAGGTTGTCCCAGCAGGCTACGCGGGAGTTGTCCCAAGTTACAACTTTGGCTTGGGTGGTGTAATTGACGGTCGCGAGTTGCTCGCAAAGGATCTCTATGTACTGATAATGGCCTTGACTCACGATTATTCGTTCCCTGTGACTGGTATAGACCCAATTGCTTACAGGGCTCGTCGGATTGCGCAGTGGGCGGTGAATGTTGTTGATTATCGAGACCCCGACTCGATCATGACCCGCTTCGTGTTTGACCAGACGCCTTTTGATTCGGCGGGTTGGAATCCGCCAGTCGCACCGACTGCGGCGAACATCGTATGGGGCGTTGAGTCGCCTGAGTTAGTCTTTACAGAAGGCACCGCGTTCCACGATGTCAGGGTCCGGGACACTGAATTCGACAATGATGGACAGGCAGACAAAGCTGATGCAATGAATGCAGACAACGACACGGATCAGGTTCGGATGCCACAGGGTTCGATGTTATTGGAACTTCTTGCGCCACGCTCACAAATAAACGGTGACGGTCAAACGAAACCTGGATTACCACGCGAGTTTTATGACGTTGCGGGTCAATTGAATCTTGGAGCGACGGCGCCGCCAGTCACACCGGGTACAGCTGGGGCGCCTGTTTGGCGAATAGCGTTTAGCCAACCCCACTTTGACGGATCAGCCTTCTGGCAGGCAGCATCAACTTTTATGCCGCCATATGGCAACGAAGGCGAGGACCCCGAATCAACTCGAACAAGCTTAGTCGAAACGGCGTCGTTTGATCCAACACAACAAGATGAGCTTGGTAGCACATCGTTAACGTTGGAGCGATTTATTTGTTTTACTAATTTTAACACGTTCGCAGACGTCACATCGGTCATTACGGATAACATGATTACAGATATGGCCGCTCATCAGGTTTTCTTCGCACCCGATACAGTAAATGCGGGTGGGCGCAATCTATTACCTGGTCAGTATTTGACGCTTGCATCCAATACGACGACCTTCCTTGGTAGTTACGCAACTGCTGGGACCCCTGAACGTCCAAGCACACAGCGATTTGTAGTCACCCCGGCTGAAGGTGTTATCCACTTTGACGTGGCAAATATGCGTCGAACACCTGTCTTCGGTCCGACAGCGAGTTATATGCCAGCTTTCCCGCTTGTCATCAAGACATTTCCACCTTCAGGTGGCGGCTGGAATGCGACCAATCTTCCCGATGGTATGGTTGGACTCAACATTTCAGAGCCATTGCCTCGAGGAACTGCTGGATATTATCCGCTTCCGATCGAGCGTTACATGGGAACAGCCGGCCCAGGCGTGAACTACCCATTGACAGATGCTTATGTTGATTTAACGGTTGGCGGAAACACAGCACCAGATGTTCCCTTGGACATCGATACGGTGCGCAATTTTGGACGCATTCCACCAGCATTAGTCCCGGCACCGCCGACAGGAGCGGGTGCGACTGGCCCGACGGTTGAACCGGTATTAGGAACCATTCCGAGATATTGCTCTGCGTTCTTGCAACGCTTGGCCGATCCAACAGCGCCTTATGATGCTATCACCAACCCCTATCGAACGATCGATTGGATGAGCATGGACTTGACTGTCTTCAGTGGTGAGGAAGAAGAAAATAGGGTCGTCAGCAACTCAGACTATGGGCAACGATCGCGTCAGCGAAATGGATTCGTCGATGGCGTTCAAGCAAACGCCCTCTATTCCTACGACACTGACGCTTTAGTTTCTGGGGCGGACATTGTCACCACAGATCCAGACTATTTCTCTTTCAATGGAGCTGACAAGTCCTACCAATCGTCGTTCAATTTTTTGAATACGGTTGATGCGACCTCCAATCCCGGCTTTGTTGGGTTCGCGGCGAGCATTGGCAGCCTACCAGGGGCGATGAACATCACGAACAACGATCGCAATTTCCCCCAAACGCCTTTTGCATTGCACCCATGGCTGAACCGCCCGTTCGCTACTCCTTACGAGTTACTTCTTGTCCCGGCTTGTTCGCAAGGAAGATTGTTTGAGGAGTTTACAACGGTTCCCTCAGGTACTGACCCGGTAAACTATCCCACAGACCCTCTTGATGTACCGCAGTTCAGAGGCCCGTTCAGACACTTACTCAACTTTTTCCACAACAACCGCAATCCGAGCGAAGCCGCACAGTTTTCACGTATTCTAGACTTCGCACATACGCTCCCACCGTTCAGTGGTGAGGTCGAAGTCGTTCTACCAAGTCGAGTTTCTGGAACCATTCTCGACCCGTTGATGGTTGCCCCCTTTAACCTTCTATACGATAACCGCCGTCAAGGACGCGTGAACCTCAACACGATCGCTGAGTTCGACGTGTGGCGAGGTTTGATGCAGGGCCATCTGAATGCGGCCGAGTACACCACAATGTCTGGATTGGTCGGTACAGCAGATCAACTGTCGTTTGATAAGTTTCTCGAGTCGCGTCGCGGATACACAACGACAAGTACTCCGGCTGTGGATGTAAGGACCTCGAGTTCGAGTTCCCCGGTCAACTATAGCCCGTTGCATTTTGATCCCTTATACCCAACTGAGTTCGCTGGTGTATTCCGAGATTCGGTGTCAACACCGCTGATGCCGGCTTTACGAGACACTACGGCGACAACCAAGATTCGCCGACGTCCAATCAATGGCACTCTGATGCGAGGAAATGGCGACTTAAATTCGAATGATCCAGATTTTGCGACACCTCAAACTGCTGCTCAGTTTGTCCGCGTCTCAACGCAATCGCCAACATTCGGCTCCGGTTCTGGTGCACAAATAAACCGTAACAATAATCCATTCTTGCGTTATCAAGCATTAATGAGAATGCCTAACCTGTCCTCTGATAATTCCCAGTCGTTCGTCGTGAGGTTGACCTTAGGTTTCTTCGAGGTTGATCCGACGGACACACGTAGTCTTGGAGCGGAGTATAGAGAGGCCGTTGGGCAGAACGAAAGATATCAAGCACTCTTTATTGTCGACCGCTCCATTCCGGTGGGCTTTGTCCCCGGTGAAGATCTGAATGTACGTGATACGGTGGTTTTTGAACGGTTCTATCAATAATGTCGCATACAACAACACTCAATGTCACGCAAAAATCCCGCCATGGGTTCACGCTGGTGGAAATGCTCGTCGCTATGGCAGTGACGCTTTTGCTGATGGCTGCAATTGCGAGAGGCTTTGCTTTCGTAGGCGAACGCATCGGTGATAGCCGAGCTAATCTTTACCTTTCTGGTGAACTGACTGATATCACGACCAGACTGCGAGACGAGCTGAATCGTTGCACCGTCAACCTCACACCAAATAAGGGTGAGCCTGACCAAGCCGGCTATTTTCTTTACTACGAAGGTCAAGTTACGGATGCGACATCTTCGCTCTTTAGGACAGCTGGAACGGTTGCCTCCCCAGAGTTACCAGATTCTCGATACGGAGATTTCGACGACTATTTGGCATTTACCGCGATTGCTCCACCAAACAGTTGGTTTACAGGAAAAGTCCCACGCTACGTTCTAGAACAACGACGAAGCGATGTTGAGGGCACAGCTTACAGCCTGCCAACTGGCCCGTACAACACAGCGAATCCAGATCCATTCGAGCCAGTTGTCATTCAATCCAGGTACGCTGAAATCGTTTATTTCGCGAGCCCGGAATACGTTGCATCTTCTCTGCCCGCATCACCAGCTTATGTCGACAGTGATGGCGACACAGACTTAGGAGGTGGCACACCAGGCGTTGAAAATGGCATTCCAGACAGGCTGCGTCTTCACAGGAGGGTGCTGCTTATACGTCCCGATCTAAACCTCAACGCCGGTAATCTACCGATCCAGTCAAAGTCGATTACAACGTCTTCGGGAACGACTACGGTGCAGTTCATGCATGCCGACGTTTGGCCGACTGCGGCCAGCACTTCGATTTCGACCGGCGCGACGGCAGCAGATGCGTGGATGTATGGAATGGCAGGCGTCCACCAACAGTGCGACCTCTCGGTGCGGCGTGTACTTGATCCGAGCACGGGCTTACCTCTTGCTACGGGAGCTGTTGCAGCGAATTCGTTAGCTGACTTGTCCAAACCACACAATCGTTTTGCGCACGTTCGTATTCCGGGAGGAGCCCTGTCCGGTGCGGGAGCTCTCACTCAAACATCAATGCCAGTTTTGGCACTTGGTCCGCCCGCAACGATTCTGGGTATGCGATCGGCAACACCGAATGACTTGGCGCCACCTTTAACACCAAATGCTGGTCCCGTAGTAACTCCGCACCGGCTCTGTGGTTTTCTTCGACCAGAGTTTGTGCTTGGCAATGACTTATCCCATCTAGACATCCCCAATGATTCTTGGGGGCTCGAAAGAATTGGAGAAGACCTAGTTGTCAACAATGTCATTGGTTTCGACATCAAGATTTATGACCCGCTTGCCACATCATTCACAACCGCATCTTCCGGATTGGTCGTTGGACCAAATGACGCCGGGTATCGTGAAGCATTGCTTGAAGCTGTTTCGAATGTGACTACAAGCGCTGCACGAGGTTGGCATGTTGGAAGCTTCGTTGATCTGGCATATCCAGTCTTGGCAGGGGGGTCTTTGAGAGGCTGGCAACCGAGAGAAATCGATCGCCTCAGCACAGCTCCGTCGTCAGCAATTCCGACAACTGGGAACTTCTTGATCACACCGTTTTCCGGAATCGCCAACTACGATCCGGTGCCACCTTCTACTGGAGCGAACTCCCGAACGGCATATTCAAATTCGCTTTATCGTTCAGGTAGGATACTGACGGATGGCACAAGCATTCAATTGTTCCAACCTGCTTTCGATACGTACACCTCTCACTACGAGCAAGATGGCTTTTTACAGGACCGTGTAGAACCAAGCGAAGGAACTCGGTGGATAACACTCCCATCGCCACTGAACGCTGCCACCAAAGCAGCAATCGATCTCGGTAGTGATGGTGTCGATAGCGCTGGCATTTACAGAAGCGGATTCCCATCGGTCAGTGGTGTTTTCGGAGCTGATGACATTGGTGAACACGAGACTCAGCCACCGTTCTTGGCGGCTGCGGAATCCATACAAATTTCGATTCGGCTCGAGAATCCAAAGACACGTCAGTTGCGTCAAATGTCAGTGGTTCATCGTGATATTCGTTAGGCAATGCCGAGTAATCATTGACGTCTACTGAATTCCCATGTGAGTGACACACTGTGCTGCCGTCTTCAGATCCATGATTTTAAGCGAGCGACCAATCATGCAAATGTTCTTGAATCCGACGTGATCAATCTTCATTGGTGTCGATGCGGTCCATTCGTGGCAAAGCGATGGTGCTTCAGTGCATACTACTCTGGTCACAGGTACAAGCAGTCAAGAAAGTTTGCGCGTAGGAGTAGGGTGCATGAAAGAGAGCTTATGGTTTCTTATTTTCCAAACCCTCATCTTCCTACCTCATTCGATCGCTAGTACCTGCTGCTCGGCTCTCCAATCGCGATCTTCTCTTCGCGGCTAGAAATCCATATGAAACGAATGGCGTGGAGGACTTGTTGTCGTGTTGCACGCGTGAAACACGACGCCGAGACGAACTCGCCTTGACCGACGTGGGGACGAATCGTTAGTTCAAAGTTGTGGCGCTCGGTTTTTCGAACCCGCTTCTTTAACTTTTTTTGATCGTCTTGCTCTTGATGCTGTTGATTGAACTGCCGAACTGCCGACGCAGTGCTTGTTTCCCCACGGAATCAAGCCTCGGAAGTCACTCGCGCGATGGCATCTCTCGCGCTGGGAATGGTCGTGGGTCCAGTGGCCCAGGTTCTGCGGCAACGCATTCGAGTCCATTGAAGTGGCTGTCACGGGCGTTCATGGTGCGTTTAGCAGCGGTGATGTTCACGGCGCTCGTTGTTCCTGTGGCGGCCTTCGCTCAAACGACTCGGTTGCCAACCGGCTCGCCGGTGCCGCTGGGGCGGTCACCCGTCGATATCCCGCAAACCAATTTGACTCCGATCGGCCAAGGCAACTTCTCTGCACCGCCACCATCCGCCACGCTGGGTAATCCAGTCTTCGATCCGTACTCCACCAGCGCGAATGCGGGCGCCTATCAACCGGCTCTCCCGCCAGGATCGCTTCCGCCACCGGGCCCGTACAGCGGCAGCAACGGCGGTCTTCTGGGTGGACTGTTTTCACAACCGGTGTCGTCAGCATCGGGACCCTATCCCGGTTACTCGGCACAGGGTTATTCAGCACAAGGTTACTCACCGCAAGGCTATTCAGCACCGGGTTACGGCCAACCGAGTGGCACAGCACCGGGCTATAACGCCGCACCCAGTTACAATCCCGCGCCGAATTACAGTGCTACGCCGCCTGGAGCGACATCGTGGCAGTCTGCTCCGTACGGCAGCCCACCAGGTTTCGCGGGTCCGCCGCCAACAGGTTTCGCGGGTCCGCCGCCAACGGGTTACGCGGCACCAAGCTATGGGGCGCCAAACTACGGGGCACCGGGTTATGCGCCGCCGGCCTATCTGAGCACGATCTATCCTTCGGGGGCTCCGACCACGTTGTTCCCGGGAGGCTTGTTTGGTAACACGGGTTTGAACACGGGCGGAACGGGATACTCGGCCTATCGCTTGCTCCAAGGGCCACGACTTCGACACACGTTCATCAATGCGGGTGACGGACCGAATGATTTACAGATCAACGATACGGATGCGTCACTCGCGTTCGCGTTTCCGAATTTCCTGTATTCGAACCAGCCCATTTATGTCGTTCCCTCGTTCTCGCTTCACCAGTGGGACGGGCCTCAAGCGTCCACTGGCGCCGATTTGCCAGCGACAGCCTTTGACGCGTTTGTGGACTTTGGATGGCAAACGGATCCGAACCAGATCCTTGGTGCGGAACTGGGTGTCCGTTTGGGTGTGTTCAGCGCCTTTGATGCGGTCAGTAGCGACAGCTTTCGCGTGATGGCCAAAGGATTGCTCTCGTTTCGGCTGACTCCCTCCTCGACAATCAAAGGCGGCGTGTACTTTATCAATCGCGAAGAACGCAGCTTCATTCCTGCGTTCGGTCTGTTGTACCAACCGAATCCATCGACTCGATTTGATTTGTACTTCCCAGAACCCAAACTAGCGCACTATTGGCGAACGCTCGGCGTGTATGACGTGTGGGGTTACGTGGGTGGCGAGTACGGGGGCGGGGTGTGGACGATCAAGCGTGACAATGGCACCGACGACATCGTCGACATGTACGACTACAAAGTGTTCTTGGGATTGGAGTGGGGCGAAAGCAATGCGATCCGAGCGGGCCGTCGGACTGCATTCGCAGACATCGGTTACGTATTCGAACGCCGACTCGAATTCCAAAGCTCCAACGCACGCGAATTCAATCTCGACGAAGGCTTCTTCATCCGCGCCGGCATCGGCTACTAGCTACTAGCTGGACAGCGCCATGTTCGATTTTTGTTTAACAGTCAGCCGCAGGCGTACTATGAACGATGCACTCGTACGCCTGCGGCTAACGGTTAAACGAAGTTGGCGCTACCCACTAGCCTCTCGCTGGACAGCGCTTTGTTCGAGTGTTTCGTTTAACCGTCAGCCGCAGGCGAACGATGAACGATGCGCTCGTACGCCTGCGGCTAACGGTTAAACGAAGTTGGCACTAGCTACTAGCTGGACAGCGCCATGTTCGATTTTTTTGTTTAACAGTCAGCCGCAGGCGAACGATGAACGATGCACTCGTACGCCTGCGGCTAACGGTTAAACGAAGTTGGCGCTAGCCACTAGCCACTAGCCTCTTCTTCCCTCAAAACTGCAATAGCGGTATTCCGTTTGGATCGCATCCGGCGAGCATCAATTCGGGTGTCAGCCTCATTTGGTCGTAATCGGGATCGATCACGGGTCGAATGACTTCACACTCGTTCAATTCCAGTTCGATTCGATCACCGTCCATACTTTCGAGAACTGGCATCGCGAATCCGTATCGAGGGCGTCGAATCACGCGTGCGATATTTCCGGTGTTGAGTTCGACTGTACTTCCGATGGGAAAGAGCGTCTCGGTCGTCAAGAAAGCTCGCACAACGTTGGGATCAAAGCGACCGGTCGTCGCTTGATGCAAAATCACGCCGAGTGCATCGTGCGCGACGATCGCCGGACGACTGAACGAGGGATTCGTTAATTGCAAGTACGTATCCACGACGTTCAAGATTCTCGCATACATGTGGATCCGGCGGCCATTCATTCCACGCGGGAAGCCGGAGCCATCATACTGTTCATGCAATTGCGTGATGGCGGCTTCGATCCCCAGGGAAAGTTTGTCGTCTTTACCGAGACAAGCCAGCGTGACGAGAGGGTGTTTTTGGTACTCCCACAAATCCGCTTCGGTGAACGGTTTGGTTTGATCCAGGAATCGGGCATCCATCGTAAATAACCCGACGTCGTGAAGCAGCCCAGCGGTTCCCAGCTCGGTGACTTGAATTCCATCGAGCCCAAGCTCCACACCGACCGCCATGGCCATCACGGAGAGTTGGACGCTTCGATCCGCCAAATCGGATTGCGGAGACTTGGGTGAAAGACTCCCGATCGTATGATCCATGTCATCGATCATCGCTCGAGCGTACGCGTTGGAGATTCGGTCACACCCGTCGATCGCGGCTTTATCGACAAACGAGTTCGCTGGCCTCAACTTCGTGAAAGCGTGGCGAGCGTCGGAGAGTGCCCGTCCAAGTTGTTCACTGCGCTCAGGGTTAAGACTTTCGTCATGACGGTCCACCAACATCGACTTCACGGACTGGGACGGACGCCACTCTCCTTGATCCCGATGTTCGCGTACATAAGGCGTCGCACTGCGCTGCGTACGTCCCCCCGATGCAACCTTTCCGGTCAGCTTCGCGATTTCGCTCGCATCAACCCAGATCTCGTCGAATCCCCGATCTCGCAATCCTTGAATGATGACGTCGGTGATTTGAGTGGACGCGCCGATCAACAACAGCCCCGCTTCGTCCTTGATGGGACGACTGCAACTGCAGCCGATCTCGATGTCGTCGAGCGATAGCGAAATAGTGCCTGATAGCCCCATCAGTGCCCTTTACGTTCCGAATGTGTGTTGAGCGATTGTGGGCGAGAGAGTTCCCCCGCATATCGAAACTCTATGTCGCCAAAACCACGGACGCGTCGGTGAGCGGTTTAGCACGCTTGAAACACGACGCTATCGAATCAATTGGACCGGTTGTGACGGACAAAGTGGGGGGGCGGCTGCGGAAGCCGGTCAAACGGGTGTCTCAAGGGGATTGGCGAAATTCGCCTGCGGCGTGCTCCGCCAGATTGCGGAGGAACCGCTCGGTGGGGCCATCGACTTTGATACCGATCGTGTTGAACTTGAGGTGACGAAATCGGTTGCGGTGAACGATATCAGCAATGATCGCTTCGGGGACGACGATACTTCCCATTGTCGGACGTCCATCGGTGAGCAAAAAGACGGCTTCGAGTTGCTCGTCGTATTCAAGCGATTGACGCAGAGCACCGTAGGTATTCGTCATTCCGCGTGGTTCAAGTTGTTCGATAAAAATCGCCGCTTGCCGTTTATTGTCCTCAGTCGCTTCGACAAGCTCGCGGCGCCATTGGCGAACGTCATCTGAATAGAACGAGATGGCAAACTCCGAGTCGCTCGGAAGCGAGTTGATGGTGCTGATCAATTCGATCTTTGCTCGATCAAGTCTCGAGTAACCACCGACTCGCTCATTCATACTTCCGGAGTGATCGATGATGAACATCATGCGTTTCGCATGGATATCGATCCCGTAATACTGGCGAGTGGGGACCAAGTTCAAACGCTGGCGTGATTCGGATTCGAAATCTGCGGCCTTGAGTTCGATTTTTGGTTGATGGGAAGCTTGCCAAGTCGCGAACCGTTCGTCATCGCCTTGGAAATCCGCCTGCTGGACACCGGAAAGAAGCTTGTCGAGTTCGACACGAAGTTGGCCATCGAGTTGGTCACGCATCGAGTCGAGAAACTCGATCGCATCGGGATGCCTCAATTGCGCCAGCGCGCGGACTAGGTTGAACCGGAAACCGTAGGAGGACTTGTACTCCGGTCGATCGATTTGTTGCTTCAAGTGCTCAATGGATCCATGCAATTGATGCTTGCCAATCGCGTCCGTGGCAACCATGGCAACGCCACCATGGGTGGAGTCCAGCAGCTCGACCAGTACGCTTTCGGACTGGGGCGTATGGATCGATGCGATCAAGTAGATCAACTCCACGGTGCTGGCGCGGATGAGTTCGCTGGGCTTCGTCGCAACGGCTTGTTCGCGGACGACGGTGGCCAAGTCATCGAGCGACGCGGCGGCACGGTCGCGATCGTTTTGAAATAAGGCTAGCGCCTTGAAGCGAATCGCTTCATTTTGGCCCGCGAGCATCTTGATCATGCGAACGTCGGGGTTGCCAGCTTGCGCACCAACGATCGCGGGGGACAATCCTGTGGTACTGACAAGGCAAACCCAAAGCATCCCGATTCGCAGCGTGTTCATGGATGATCCCCTCGATCGTCTGTGCGGGCTGCAAGTAGGTGGGCCCATTGGAACACATGATCTTACCGGAAATTTCATCGCGGTCAAAACAGCTTGGATAAATCCGAACCCAGCTTTTGGGATTGGTGCGAGAGTGCGGCGTTGAGCAATTCGATGGCAACTCGCGATTCGAGTGTGACGCCAGCTCGGACGCCGACGCACGGGTCGTGTCGGCCTTTCTCAAGTTCGAAGTCGATTTCTTCTAAGTTTTTTCTGACAGATGGCTGGGGCTTGTTGATCGTTGACGTGGGCTTGAATCCGACACGAAACACGAGTGGCATTCCAGTCGTGATTCCGCCAAGCAGACCGCCGTGAGTGTTTCCGACATAGCCACCCGATCGAATCGGATCATTATTTTCGCTTCCGAGTCGCTCGATGACGTGGATCCCGGCACCGACTTCACAGGACTGGACGGCGTTGAGTCCGCCGAGCGTGCCCATGATGCGCGCCTTCAAGCTTTGGTAAAGCGGATCACCCAGTAATGGAGGCACGTTCAGAGCAACCACTTCGACGGCGGCACCCAACGAGTCGCCTTGCTTGCGAGTCGTCTTGATCAAGTCGCCCGCTTGTTCAGCAAACTCCGTGTCCATCGAATGGATTTCGCCATCGGCGAGTTTCGTTTGGGCGTCGATGATCGCTTGGACGGCAACGTGGACACTGCCAGAGCTTTTGACAAGATGTTCAAAATGCTCGGCGAGTGAATGCTTCGCTCTCAATGGGCCGACTTGGCTGATCGACGACAGGATCACGGTGCCGAATTTTTCCGCGAGTAGAATCCGGGCGATCGAGCCGCCAATCACGTCGGTGATCGTGGAACGGTAACTCGAGCGGCCACCACCGCGAACGTCCACGAAGCCTGCGGATTGGTGGAATTTCACCAAGTCGGTGTGTCCCGGACGGACTTGTCCGGTGGGGCCGCTGAATTGGGTATAATCGCCAGACTTTTTGCTCGTCGAAAGCACAATCGCGGCGATCGGCTCGCCCGTGGTGTAGCCTTCCTCGTAGCCTTCGGTTTCAAACGTGGCTCCATCGACGTTCACCGAAAGATTGCTTCCACCGAGCAATTTCTCGTGGTTGTCTTGGTAAATTCCTGAAAGCAAGACGACCTTGTCTTTTTCGTTCCGCGGCGTGCCGTTCTTGTTGCCTCCGGGGCGACGGCGATCCAAGTACTCCTGGATTTGGCTTCGCCGAATGTATTGGCCCGGTGGGCATCCCATCACAATCGTCGTTACCGCAGGTCCATGTGACTCGCCCGCACCGGCAACAGCGAAGAGTGGTCCACCCAGAATTTCCATCAAACCCAAACCCAATGAAGTAAACGAATTAGCGTTCGACATAGCATAGCCACGTCGAGCACTTTCAGAAGGTTGCCAAAATTTTCGCGCGAACAGGTGCTTTTCGTTCAGTTGGCCGGATACGTGGACAAAACAAATCGATAAGATAGGCAATCCTGGCAATCCCGTTGGAGTTGCCTTACGGTGGTCTCGGCGCAAGGATGACTCTGTCTGTTGATTGACGATCTCGCCCCGAGACGCGAGCCGAGACCTGATGATTCACCTGATCGTTTGCTGGAGCCGCCACGATGAAGACAACGACTCAATTTTCCCTTTCCACCGTTTCCCTTTCCACCGTTTCCCTTTCCAGCGTTTTATTGCCTGCCTTGTTGATTGGGATTTTGCTTGTGGGGATCACGGGGTGTGGTCCGTCGGCGGAGGAGCTACAGCGCCAAAGCCAGATATCACAGGAGCTGGAACGAGCTCGAAGTGAAGCGCAGCAGCTCCAGTCCCAATCGCTCGCGTCGAGCGAGTTAGCCAAGAGTGAATTGGAAGGTGCGAAGTCGCTTGCGGTTGAAGCGGAAAAGGCACAAAAGCTAGCTCTGGCTGAAGCAGCCGCTGCGAAAACAGAAGTCGCTGCGGCGAAAGCTGAAGCGGCTGCTGCGAAAGCTGAGGCAACTGCTGCGAAAAACGAAGCGACTGAGATCAAGGCTGCCGCCGAAGCCGCAAAGGCCGAGGCCATGGCATCGGCCCAAAAGATGACGGACTCGGCCACGCAAGCCACATCACAAGCCGACGCGAAACTTGCTGCCGCCAAAGCGGAATCGACGAAGGCTGCCGAGGCGATAGCTGCGGCCGAGAAGATGGCGAGCGATACGAAGCTGGCTTCGGCCAAGGCTGACGAAACTCTTGCGGTGGCGAAGGCCGAGTCGGCAAAAGCGGCTGAGTCAATCAAGGCTGCTGAAAAAATGACGGAGACGGCCAAGCAAGTCATGGCCAAAGCGGATGAATTGGCGGCCGCAGCGAAAGCTGAGTCCGTGAAGTCCAATGAGGCCATGGTCGCGGCACAGTCGATGACGGAGTCCGCCAAACAAGCTGGCACCAAGGCAGATGAAACGCTCGCCGCCGCCAAGAAGATGAACGAGGCCGCCAACCAGTCGAAAGCGGACGCGGTGGCGATGACCGAGAGTGCGAAGGCCGACCGTGCGAAGATGAAGCAAGAGCAGACGGTTTTTGAGAAGCAGGTGGCCGATGCGAAAGCGACATTGGATTCGTCGATGAAAGCAAAACAAGAGGCTGAGTCAGCGACGAAGACGGCGGAACAAAAGAAAACGGAATTGGCTGCGGCTCAAACCAAGTTGGATCAAGCCGCTGTGGCGATGAAAGCGGATCGCGAGGCTGCGGAATCCGCTCGAAAAGAAACGGTCGCGCTCGTTGCATCGTTGGAAGCGGAGCGTGAATCCGCCAAGACGGAGTTGGCAGCGGCAAAGACCGCCCAACTCGCGATGGAAGATCGAATCGTCGCCGCAGAAAAGGCTCGTGAAGCGGCAACGTCAGCCAAGATCGAAGCTGAGAAAGAACGTGCCCGAACGGATGAACGTTTGCGTGAAGCGGAAACGTTGATTGCTGAAGCGACCAAACAAAAAGAAGCTGCCGAAGACGCAAAGGCGGCTGCGGATCGGGCTGCGAAATTGGCCAATACGGCTGGCGAAGAAGCGTCCATCGCAAAGGAAGCCGCCGTGCGTGAGAAAGCTGCTTTGGTCGATCTGCAACAAGCCACCAACAAAGAACGCGACGCCATGACCGGGCTGATTTCCGCTTTGGAGTCGACGGAGCTTGCCGCGATGAACGCTCGCAGTACTGCCGCTCAAGAACGCGCGGAGATCGAGCAATTGAAAGAGAAGGCTGAAGCCGCGAAGACCCAGTCGCTCGAAGCGGAAACAATCGCGATCAACGCCCAGCAACGTGCGAACGAGATTTTACGCGATGCGACTGCGGCACAGTCAGCGGCAAGCAAGAGTAAAGCGGACGCCGACGCAGCGATCGACCAAGTGAAACTGCGTGAGCAAGCGGCCCAGGATCTCATGCGAAAAGCGGAAGACCAAATGGGCATCGCCATCGAGTTGAAACGACAAGCCGACCGATTGCTCGCCGACTTGCGAAGCCAGCAGACCAAGGACGAAGGCTCCAACAGTGTTGCGGCGAAGTCATTGCTCAACATCATTTCACCGGTACCGTCGGCGATAACGGCACCGTCGGCGACAACGGTACCGTCGGCGACAACAGATGCGAAATCAAGTACTGTGACGCCCGCACCAAAAGCGGCTGCCGCCAAGGATGCACCTCCCGCCACCGATCCAGCCAAACCAAAGGAATCCGCTGATGCGGGAACGCCCAAGAAACCCTAGACGCTCGCTCGAAACGAGTTTCAAGTCCTGTGGACGTGACGCGATCGTATGGCTCGCGATCGTGTGGCTCGCGAACTTATGGCTTGCGAACGTGTGCGGAATCGATTGCGGAAGCCTGATCCCACCCTCCCGCGTGCATGCCCAAGACGCCGAGGCAACGGTCTCGGGCCAAGCGAAATCGCACACGGAGCACCCAGAGAATCGTCTCGCGAAGGAATCGAGTCCGTATCTGCTGCAACACGCTCGGAATCCGATCGATTGGTATCCGTGGGGTGAAGAAGCGTTCGAGCGAGCGAGGAAAGAGAACAAGATGGTGTTCTTGTCCGTGGGCTACGCTGCGTGCCACTGGTGCCACGTGATGGAACGCGAGTCATTCGTCGACGCTGAAATAGCGAAACTGATGAATGAGCGTTTCGTGTGTGTCAAAGTGGACCGCGAAGAGCGACCGGATGTGGACCAGATTTACATGCTGGCGGTGCAGTTGATCGCGGGCCAGGGTGGCTGGCCGATGTCGGTCTTCATGACGCCTGATTCGAAACCGTTTTGGGGCGGTTCTTATTTCCCCGCACGCGACGGTGACCGAGGCAACTTGCCAGGCTTCTTGACGGTACTTCGCCAGATCGACCAGGCATGGCAATCCAATCCCGATGCTGTACGCGCTCAAGCGACGCTTGTCACGGATGCAATTCAACAGCAAATGGACGCGTCGTCGGACTCGGAACAACCCGCCGCGCTCCCGACATCCATCGACATTGATCGCGTGGCCCGCACAATCGTGGACCAGTTCGATCCCGAATTCGGTGGCTTTGGGTTTTCTCCAGAAAACGAGAGCCAGCCAAAATTTCCGGAACCGTCCAAGTTGCTTTTCTTGCTCGATCGTGCGACGCGAGAGTCAGTCTCCCAAGCCGATCGAGACACCTTCCGAGCGATGCTGACTCGTACCCTCGATGCGATGCTCAGCGGCGCGATGTGGGATCACCTCGGAGGCGGCTTTCATCGCTACAGCGTCGATCGTCGCTGGGCGATACCACACTTTGAAAAGATGCTCTACGACAACGCGCAACTCGCGATCGTGTATTCGCGAGCGTACGAATTAACGGGCCGCGAAGAGTATCGCAACATCGCCGGTCGAACATGCGATTTCGTTAAACGCGAGTTCACTGCATCGAGTGTCGGTGACGGTGTCGGTGACGATGACCATGTCGGCGACCACGGCAACCATCCCTTCTACAGTTCACTCGACGCAGACAGCGAAGGGGAGGAAGGCACGTTTTATCGTTGGACGGTGGCTGAACTCGATGAAGCGAAAAAACGAGTCGACGGCTACGATACGTTGGCGGCGGTTTATCGTCTCGATGCGACACCGAACTTCGAGGAAACGTTCTTCGTTCCAAGTCCCGGCAAAACGCTCACGGCCGTTTCGGAGGATCGCGAGACAACCTTTACCGAGCTCGACGAGCAACTCCGTTCCATGCGAGTTGCGTTATTCGCGGAGCGTGCGAAACGTGAGCGACCGGCGACGGACACCAAAGTCTTGACCGCTTGGAATGGTCTCATGATTGCTGCGCTCGCCGAAACCGGACGCGTGCTCGATCGCCCGGACGATGTGCGTGCTTCCGCATCAGCCGCCGAGTTTCTGCTCGCTCACATGATCGGTGAGGATGGCCAGCTTCGTCGGAGCTACGCGGACGGACATGCCAAACTCCACGCGTATCTCGAAGACTACGCCATGCTTGCTTCGGGGTTGATCGAATTGCATCGGACAACGGGCGAATCCCGCTGGTTGGAGTCTGCTCGAGAGTTAACCGATATCCAGCTCCAACATTTTTGGGACGAAAAGCGTGGTGGGTTTTTCTTTACCTCGGACGATCAAACAGCCTTGATCGTTCGGTTCAAAGACCCGCTCGACAATGCGATGCCCTCGGCAACGAGCATCACGCTTGAGAATCTCGTCTACCTCGCGTCCACCGCTTCGGACAAACCAGAATTGGCGAACCGCTACAAAACAAAGCTCGAAGAAACGATGCGTTCGGTCACTCCCATGTTCCGCCGGGCGCCGGGCGCCGTTCCGCGAGCCGCAGTCGTCGCGGCCGGGCAACTCGATTCGGTCAACTAGGGTCTGGAATCCAACACAGCCAACGGGAGGGCGAAGCTCCCGCTGAGCCAAGCATTCGTTCGGCAGGAGCCTCACGCTCCCGATATCAACAATCACGCCAGTCGCGTTCCAGGCGTTTTTTAGATAGAGCTTCCATCGGCGACTTGTGTTCGTTCACGCAATCTTGAGATGGAACGATGCATGGTTCGATAACGCATCGTCCCGATGATTCCGGTAACTGCACCAACAGGCAAACAGGCAACGCCAATGCCGAAGAACCATCCCGCCTCAGAAAAATGCATGATCGAAACTCCAGCGATCGCGAGTGACACGGCGGAACGCAAGTACGAAAGTAACGTCCGCTCGTTCGCTAGAATCGTCCGATCAACCGCCAACTCGTCTCGCAAGATTAAATTCTCATTGTCGAATCGGGCGTAAGGCGTTTGGTCCATGATCGAGATCTCTTGGCGTCGCAGCGGGTCAGTATCAAGTAGAATGGCGTCTTCAAATTCTAACGACGAGGCGACGATGTACGAACAGCATGATTTTGGAACGCAGATGTCTTTGCGAAACTTTTGTGGTTTATTCTTCTTGGGACTGGTCACGAGCTTGTCGTTATCGGGAAACCACTTGACAGCTGCTGAGCGACCCAATGTGTTGTTGATTTGCATCGATGACCTGAGGCCCGAGCTTGGTTGTTTTGGCAAAGATTACATCCACTCGCCGCATATCGATCAACTCGCTGGGCGTGGCCGCGCGTTTCATCGTCACTTTGTCCAAGCTCCCACGTGCGGTGCGTCGCGTTACACATTGCTGACAGGGATTTACGGACCGAGCAGTAACGAAGCGTTATTCAGTCGTGCAAAAAAATTGAGCCAATCGCCGCAAAGCGTTCACCCGAGTATGCCCGATTGGTTCCGCGCTGCGGGCTACACGACAGTTTCCGTTGGCAAAGTTTCGCATCATCCCGGCGGTCGCGGGGGAAGCGATTGGGATGACGAGACTCAACCCGAGATGCCAGGTGCTTGGACGAGACACATGCTTCCCGCAGGACCTTGGAAACATCCTCGCGGCGCGATGCATGGGCTAGCTCATGGCGAGATTCGCGACAATGCGAAAGCCATGGACTTGTACCAATCCGCTGACGGCCCGGACACGATTTACCCCGATGGGCTCATTGTCGAAACGGCGCTGGATCAAATGAACCAACTTGCCAACGACACGGAAAACGCAGCGTTCTTTCTCGCTGTTGGTCTGATTCGACCACACTTGCCGTTTGGTGCACCGGCGAGTTACATGCCGCCGTATGCGGACATCATGCTTCCCGCGATCCCGCATCCCGAGAAACCAAGCGGCGTCACCACGTGGCACAAATCGGGCGAGTTCATGAAGTACAACCGCTGGGGACGAGATCCCAACGTTGACGCTGAATTCGCGACTCTCGTTCGCAAGCACTACGCTGCCTGTGTCAGCTACGCGGACGCGCAAGTCGGAATATTGCTGGATCGACTTGATTCACTTGGCTTGCGAGAGAACACGATCATCGTACTTTGGGGCGATCATGGTTGGCATCTTGGCGAGCATGCCGTGTGGGGAAAACATACGCTGTTCGAAGAGTCGCTGAGATCTCCACTCATCGTTTCGTACAACGGCATTCCACACCCAGGCGAAAAGACCCAAGCGTTGGTCGAGACGCTGGATATTTTCCCAACGCTCTGTGACTTGACGAGCATAGCAAAGCCTGAGTTTGCCCAGGGTGTTTCGCTCCGACCGATGCTTGAGTCGCCCGAGACGACCGGGCACGTGGCGGTGTCGTACGCCAGTGCCAAAACGCTCCGCACGGACACGCATCGATTGATCGCACACAAGGACGGTCACATGGAGTTGTATGACCACACGACCGATCCGGGCGAAACGAAAAACGTCGCGGAGCAGCAACCTGACTTAGTCAAGCAAATGCTCGCGACGTTGGAAAAGCGATTGAAAACGAACTGATTACTGCGGTTACGCGTTGGTCTTCACTTCCGGACTATCGGCAACGTTCACCCACACGTGAACGTGAGGGGCACCACGATAGTGCCACACGAACGCGGGGCCTTCCAAACGCCAATTATCCCAGACACCATCGCCACCAAGATCATTGTCGGCATAGAACGCGAGTCGACAGGCATCGAGTCCACCTTGGGACTTCAAGCAGGCAACGACTTCGTCGCGGTCGGTTGAACGATACATCTCGACGAGTTTTTGCAGCACCGTTTGCAGATGTTCTTTCTGGTCCGACGACATCTCGGTCACTGGGATACCCGCAATCTCTTCGCTCTTGCCACGGAATCCGACGGCTTGCTCACGCGGGGTCTTGGGGACCAATGCGAGTTTCTGTTGGCGACCATCGAGTATCTTGTACAGATTATTCGCAGCAACGGCTTGATCCCAGAACACGTTATCCGTGTGCGTCGGGCCTTCATTGAACTCAGGCGCATGACCATAGAACAACGGACCGCCGAAAGCGACATGGTCAGTCGAGTTACCGTCACAGCGAAGCGTCATGTGGCGGCCTGTCATCACCAATTCGAACTTACCATTGCCCGGCTTACCAAAGATCGCGATCGATTGCTCGTGACCGAAACCACCCGCATCGTCTTCAAGTTGCTTGTAATAACGTTCGTGCCACGAGGGATCGATGACTGATTCGAAGACTTTCGTGATCAAATCGCGTTGTTCATCGTTGTAGAAATCGGACACGATTTCTGGCTTGGTGATGTTCCAATTGTTGGCAACGAATGTCCGGAGCAGTCCCCGCTTTTCGTCCTGGTGATCCCAGTCGAAACAGATGGCTTCTTTCTGTTTCTCATTGAGCGATTCATACAGCAAACCGGTGTACGACTCGGCTGTCGTTGCTGGGGCTGATTCCGCCAACAGGTTGTTCGGCAAGAGTAACGAGCCGGAGCCGATCACTGCCGACGCCGCGGCAGCCGTACCTAGAAACTGGCGACGATTCAAATTCGACTGTTCTTGCATTTTTACACCTCGAAACCAAAGAGACCGTTGGGGGGAACACGTCCTTAGTGTAACGCGTTTCCAAACTGCAAGTGAGATTCACCGGTCATTGTTTCGTATTGTCCGCGTCGGGCTCGTCACGCAATGGTTGGAACAACTTAGCCCGCGCCAGCCGCCAATCGCGTTCGACAGTTCCGATGCTTATTTCCAAGACTGCGGCGACTTCCTCGACGGACAATCCGGAAAAGAACCGCAATTCCACACGTCGATTTTGCTGGGACCGAGAATGACTGTCCCGTGATATCGCTCCAATAACGCATGGTGCCGAGTTCAGCTCCGAGTTCAAAATCTCGAACAAGCGGATCTATCCCTGGACCACGAAGTGGTCGCAGACATTAGCCGTGGGTCGCGCTAGCAGCACCCACGGAAACAAGCTCTGCCTGACGGATTCGACCCCCAAGGCGGTCGCACTCGTTGTCCGCTGCGACTACCTTCGGGGTCGGAAAGCCTTGCGGTTGAGGATTCCGTCGGTATCCGCTTTCGCTCCAACCGACGGCTAATGGCTGAGACCCCTACGAGCCTGTGAGTTTTTAAAACGTAGGGTGGGTCGAGCGGTGTTAGCCGCGCTGACCCACCATGGTTGTCGACGATTTGCGGTTGGTGGGTCTGCATCGCTAACGCGTTTTGACCCACCCTACAAAACTAATGGCTGAGATCCCTACGGGATAGTGCTACGAAAGCTACAGAATCTCCGACGAGGTTGACTCTATGGAACCTTCATTGCTCGTAAGTATTTCATTTGCATGAGCGAGTTACTTGTTGTTCACGCGATGCTAAGCGATCTTTCGCCACTGGATTGGTTCAAAGTGTTCTGGTCGATATCGAGAGAAAAGTCTTCTTCGAACACTTCGCACTTTTGCCTCGGCACGTTGTCCGAATCGCTTCAGGATTGGCTGTTGATCCATGGGAACGCTGGGTGCTCGATGAGCACTCTCGTTCCAATCGACCACATAGTCACTTTGCTGGGGCGTTCTTGCAAAGATTTCCGCTTCATGTGTTCGCTTGGCGATCACCGTCAGAAACGTTTCACTCTTGGTTTGTGGCATCACACGTCCGCCAACCACTTTCGGGTCGCGAACACGGTAAACCGTACTACCCTTTGTCCGTTCCCAAAGCAACATCTCGGTGACTTCGAATCCGTTCTCTGGTGAAAGCACGCGGAACATCAACTCAGGGCTGAATTGATAAAAACCGTGACCACTGAAGTTGTTTGTTCCATTGATAGAAAACAGATGGCCACCGACTTGAACCATCTGCATACAATTCTTGATTGCTGTGGGAAAGTTAAAGATGTGTTCAAGCGACCCACCATCAAGCACAAGCGTGTATTGGTTGTGTAACGATGCGTCAATGGGCTGGTTCATGTCCACAACGATATTCGCATCTTCGTAATCCGATGCATCGACAGAATCGACAACGCTCGCGCCCATCGCTCGCAGTAGCGGTTCCGCATAGAGACCGGCCTCGTCATAGATTTCTTCGACAAGGCGATCGACATTGGGCAATGCACATTCGATGGCTGTTTCGCGAAACGCGTCTCGCGAAACGTGAACTTGCTGGCGACCGATCATCGCAGTCCGATCAAAGTCCACTCCGCACGCTCGAGCATGATCCAAAACGCGAATAATTCGGCGATCGAGTCCCATCAGAAAATCCTCTTCGAGTTAGGCTGCGATGGCGTTCGGTTTCGATGCCGCGTGAACGGCTTGATGCTTGATCGCGATTCGACCTGTGTAGTCGAGGCGATTGAGCATGATCGCAACACCGTGATGGAGCAGGTATTCGTCCACAGCCTGGCGAGCGCCAGCCCAGTGTCCATAGTCATCGATGATTAGGACACCACCATCGACCAACCGTGGAAACAAGTGTTCCATCTCGTGGCGTGTTGACTCGTACCAATCCGTATCGAGTCGAAGCAGAGCAATCTTCTCTGGCGCCGATCGCGGAATGGTGTCCTCCACTTTCCCTTGGACGAGAAAGACTTTGTCTTGCGGATAGCCGGTTCGGTTCATGTTGGCACGGACTTCGTCGACTGCCGATCCACACCATTCAAAGCCGGGATCCGCTTCTCGGTGTGCGGTTAGCGTCACAGATGCCGCTTCACCTCGAAACGAGACGTCTTTAGCAGTCGGCTCACTCATTCCGCTATAGGTATCAAACAAATGAAGATGGCGAGAATGATCGTGCAAGCGGCAGAGCGTATCGGCAACCGCCATCATGCTCCCGCCTTTCCAAACGCCACACTCGACGATATCGCCTTCAATTCCGGCGTTCGTGATGTACTGCACCGCGTCGCAAAGCCCATTCAATCGTTCGGGCGTTGTCATCGTGTAATCTTTGACAAGCTTGATCGTAGCGACATTCTCCGTCGCCATATCGACCGGATATCCGTGCTCGCCAATTAGCGGATTCGCACGTCGTTTTCGGCGACGTTCGCGACGACGCTCATTAAATTCCGTTAACAGATGAAACACCTTGGCCACTCCTTGGCTCGAAACGCATGCCGAATGTCGCCCGATCCGCACGGCAGATCCGACCCTTTCTCTAGGCTCGTGTTACTAAACCCTCGTATTGAAGGTCAACGTCATCTCAGCGGCCTTCTCGCCAGCGGTGAAGGGCCGCCCGACTCGATAGGCAGAAAAAAACCACTCAACCCAAGGCGTCAAGTGGTTTTTGTTCGTGCTTCATGGTTGCTACGTCATTCTAAACGACGTCATTCTACATTTCGATTTCGTAACCAGCGCGATACGGACGAGCAAGGAAGCTGTTGGCGTCGTCGTCACCGACAATTTGTTCAGTGGCATCGTCCCATTTCAGCGTTCGTCCAAAACGGGCCGAAATGCCTGCCAAGTGACAAACGTTGAGCATTTGCATGTGCGAATCCACGTCGCTGATTGGCGTTTTACGCTCGCGGACACAGTGGATGAAGTTTGCCCAGTGCTGTTTCCGCTCGTTGTATTCCATCGGCAATCCCTTATAGACCTTGGAGATCGCGTCTTCGGGAAGTGGGTGATCCGCGAGTTGCTCGACGGGCGCACCGGAGACCTTACCTCGGCTCACAAAGATTCGGCCCTTGTCCCCTTCAATCAGGACACCGTTGTCTTCGTCGTTGCGAATGATCAATTCCGTACCGCCGGGATACTTCACAACAAAGTTAAATTTCGTCGCTGTGTTGTAGCGATCGTTCTGCACGGGGAATCCATTTTTGAACTCCACGGGATGCACCACGTCTCCGCCGATTTCGATAGGCCCAGCGGTTTGACCATTGAGCTTGAGTGCCCAGTTGGCGATGTCGACGTGGTGAGCGCCCCAATCGGTCAACTTGCCGCCGGAGTACTCATACCACCAACGGAATTCGTAATGGCCATTGGTGTTCTTTTTGTTTTGGGACAAACGATAGTCGACCATCGGCGCAGGCCCAAGCCAACGTTCCCAATTCAATCCACTTGGAACTTCGGCGACCGGAATCTCGGCGCTAGCCGGGGCCCCACCGATGCGAGCTTCGATTCGCTTGATCTTGCCGACTCGTCCTTCCGCAACAATCGCGAGCGCTTTGACAAACTTGTCGAATGTGCTGCGTTGTTGTGTCCCCACTTGGACAATGCGCCCGGTTTGTTTTTGAACGTCGCGGATCTTCTTGCCTTCGTCGATCGTCAACGTGAGTGGCTTTTCACAGTAAACGTCTTTGCCCGCAAGCATGGCCTCGATCAGTGGTTTGGAGTGCCAGTGGTCGGGCGTGGCGATGTGAATGCCATCGAGATCTTTACGTTCGATGACCTTGCGATAGTCTTCGTACGTGTCCGCTTTACCGCCACTGAGTTTTTCATTGGCTGCGGCCAGTCGGCCCGAGTCCACATCGGCGATGGCGACGACGTCGACAAAGTCCTTTGCGGAATTCATATTGCCCATCCCCATCCCGCCGGCACCAATCAATCCGATCCGAAACCGATCGTTCTTAGTCTCTTGTGCAAGCGTTCGGGGCTGGGAAAAGAAATACGGAACCGACACAGCGGCACTTGCAGCAGCAGTCGTCTTGATGAAATTCCGACGGTCAATATTTGACGAACTCACGGTCATGCCTCAAAAAGCGGATGGAAAATACTCTTCAGCTCGTACCACGGCAAAGATTGTAGCTTAACTAAAATGGCCAAGCATCAAGTGAAATGAACACTCAAAACTCAGCCGTTTTGAGTTGTTTTTGCCAGCGACCACCGCTCCACCGAGGCTGGCGGACAAGAAAACGGACTCGTGAGAGCGTCCTACCGAAACGACTACGCTGCCTGGCGTCGCGCACCGGCATTGTAGTGTGCAGTGCGCTGATTGATGAAATCACGCAGCAATTTAATTTGGATTGCTGCGTCAACGTTCAATGCCGCTTCTCTTGCCGCATTTCCCATCGCGGCGACGCGATTGCGGTCCGACATAAGTTGAATCATGTCGTGCCCCATTTGCACCCAGTCTCCTTCGTCGCAAAGGTATCCGCTGACTCCTTCGACGACTTGGTCCACGATTCCTGCATGACGAGTCGCGATGATCGGCAATCCCGCTGCCATCGCTTCGCCGATCGATACCGGCCAGCCTTCCATATCACCACTCGGAGCGACACGTGAATGCTGCACAAACGCGTCGGAACGCGCCATTTCGAAAAGCACTTGAGTTGGACTGAGCGAACCAAGCAAGTCGACTGCGTCTTGGAACGGTGTCGGCTGGGCACTGATCCACTCGCGACATTCCGTTTCCAGTTCACCGAAACCACCCATTCTCAAACGTGCGTGTGGATAAACTTCGTGACACGCTTGGAAGCATCGAAGAACGGAAATCGGATCTTTTTTTGCAGTGAAACGTCCCACAAAAAGGAACCGGAATTCAGTGTCCACTCGCGGCGAAGAAGCCTTTATCTCATCCACCGTGGCAACAATTTCTCGGCTCGGGGCTCCACACGGGATGAGGGCGACCGAATCCGATTCCATCCCGATGTCGAGCAAGTAGTCACGTTGATATTTCGCGACAACGATCATTCCTGCAAACGGATGCCAATGCGATTGAAGCGCCTGGCGATATCTTTTTTTTCGAAGACGAGCACTCATGTCGTGCCCGTGAAAGTGAGCAAACACTGGAACGGAAAGACCTCTCGCGGCGCCTTCAATATCCATCGCATAGTGACCAAACTGGGCCAGGACAGCTTCCGCTTGCGTCTGGACAAGTTGATCCCGCAACCATTTCTTGAAAGCCTGGCCGAACCGCGAGCCGCCCACGCGAGGCTCCACGAGACCGTCGATGATGCGTGGCAACCCATGAAGAGGCTTCGAAAAACGCTCGGGAACGAAACGGATGTCGGTGTTCGCAAGTGGGAACTGCTCGCGGTTAACATATTCCCACGTAATGATGGACTTGAGTTGGCTTTCGAGCCCCAGAAACTGGCGATACATCCACACATTGCACGCTTGGCCGACCCATGGTGTAAACGCAACTAAACGCGGTACTTTGTTGACTAGCGTCTGGGACATGCGGCCGATCCTTGAGTGGTGAAGAATGCGTGCAGCTATAGGAAAGCACTCCAGTCGCCGTCAACGCTAATCACCCACTGGCTAGCTATTGAAAATGAGTTTCCCGATCGTTCCTGCGACTAAATCGGTGTAGTAGAGCGAGCCATCGGGCATCCGCATGATGTCGGTAATAAACCCCAGAGTCGACGAGACCGGAACCACGTCAATGAGTTGGCCATTCGCATCGAGTCGGCCAGCCCGCAGAATCCGGTCACCAATGTCGGTGAACAAGAACGCGCCTTGAAGACTTGCCGGATAGTCGCCACCTTGGATAAAGTCGCCCATAATGATGGCTCGCGCACCCGCCGCATGGCTCCGTGTCCAAATCGGTGGCGTAACGACGGCGCCGCTATTGAGGAAAGCCTGTGTTGATGGAAGCGAACTGTAGCTTCCTCGATCGCCACCCGTTAGGCCGAACCCCTCATACGCTGGCCAACCAAAGTTCTTGCCCCGGCCAGTATTGATTTCTTCCCAATTCAACCATCCGACATCGGCGATGAAAACTTCACCGCTGGTTGGATGGATCGCGAATCGGAATGGATTCCTTAGCCCATAGCTATAGATTCGACTCGCGTTACTGTTTGGGTCACCATCAAAAAATGGATTGTCCGACAAGCCGAGTCCCGTCACACGATCCACTCTTAGAATTTTTCCATTGAGACTATTGAGGTTCAAAGCTCGAAGATTAACAGGATCGACGCGACCATACGAACCGCCATCGCCCACCGAGATGTACAACGCGCCATCGGGCCCAAACTCCATGTCGCCAATCGTGTGGCTCAGTTCATCGCTCGCGATAAAATCGTTGATGTAATTTCCGTTGGCATCCAGACCCGATTGCGGATCATTCAACAGCGGACGGCGGTTGGGTTGGCCAATGTTTTCGTAGGTGCTGTTTCTGCCAACGATGACCACCTCAGTGTTGCGGTCCGCAACCGTCCAACTCGCATTCACCGTAAAGCGGGACACGCGAGCGACCCGGGCTCCGTCGCCGTCGGGACCGGCAGCACCCGCTCGGCCCTGTACTTCCGGTGGATCGTAGGTGTAGGCGACGTAGAGTTGGCGAGTTTGTGCGAAGTCTGGTGGAACGGCAATCGACATGATGCCCCGGTCCTCACCCACACGATTGACGATATCTCGAATATCTAGGAAGACGGTCGAACTTAGTGTTCCGTTTGTATTGACTAAACGAATGGTGCCTGCACGCTCAGCGACAAGCAGACGACCATCCGGCAATCTCTCGATGGTTGTCGGTTCCACCAAGCCACCCGTTACGACACTGGTGGTGAAGAAGCCCACGACGTTGGGCGGAGGAAGCGTTGCTCCAGCAATCAGCGACCTCACTTCGGCGCCATTGATCGCGCGATCGTACATTCGGACTTCATCGATCTGGCCAATAAATTGGTTGTTGATACGACCGATTGTTAGCTGCGCAAAATTGGTGGGCGGCTTGGATCCGCCAAAATTGCTATTGGCTCCCACGACTTCACCATTGACATACAACGTCATGGTGGTGCCATCGAAAGAAACGGCGACGTGGTTCCACGCATTGATCGTGATGGACCTGTCCGCGACGACGCCTTTCCAGGTGTTTCCACCGGTTCCAAAACCCACCGTGATCTCGTCGTTTCGAACGTAGATGAATGGGTAACGGGTTCCAACCGAGGTGCCTAACTGGTAACCAATCACTCCTCGATAATTATTGTCGTAACTCGTCGGTTTGATCCAAACCGACTGGCTATACGTTCCCTCTGTCAAACGCAAAGACTCGTTGGCCGGAACATTGATAAAGTCATTGACCCCATCGAATCGATAGGAGCCTGAGTTACTGAAATTCGTGTCGGGTGTATCACCGGCAGGGCCGTTAGGTGAAGCAAAATTAGTGCCTTGGCCGTTGTTGCCGAGGCCCGACCGATCAATTGCCGTGCCGTTAAGAATGGTCTCGTTGAGATCCCAATATCCAATCAGACCGTCACCGGATTCATTGTCGACAATCGTAATATTGGCGGTACGAGGCTCCCCTTGAACAGCACCATCAACACGGAACAATGAAACATTGAAGTTCTTCTCGCCATCCACGTCGAAGTTGTCGAGCAAGCTGATGGTAATCGAAGCGAATTGCTGTCCATCGGCGAAGTTAACAACGCCCGATGCGTTACCTACATAGTCAACACCACTTACCGCCGACGCATCCTGGGTTTGAAAAAAGACCTGTGCTGCGCCACTCGTTCCACCGGTACGCTGCAAGCCGATGGAGACCGTCCCCCGATTCTCATTGACCGTTACCTGTGTTTCAGAGAGCCCAATTTGGCCAACGTTTCCCACTGAAGCTGAGGCGAATTGAAAGTAGCCGTTAGCGTACAGCGTATCGTCTTGAAGATTCCCTGAGATGATGCCGCGTCCCGGCGAGAAACCTCCCGTGCTGAACGTTGATGGGGCTTCGGTTTGGTACACAACACCATCGATTTCAATCCGGTCAACGCTCAAGTTTCGGTCGATGTTGTCTTGAAACAAGTCATTCGTAAATGCAACTCGAACTTGATCTGCACTCACATTCTGACTGGCTTGATACGTATAGACAGCGCCGCCCTGCGGCACATTGTTGTACGTCGCGACTTCTTGCCCATCGATGAGCAACTTCATTTGTTCGCTTCCGACATTGCCGGATGCGAATAGACGGAGTGTCGAACCCGTTACGTTGTTGCCGCCAAACGCAAAGTAGCCATTCGCGTGCAAGACTTCTGAACCCTTGAAGCCTGGCGAAACTCCTGACACGGCCTCCCATGTGCCCGTCGAGAAGACGGTTGGAGATTCTGTTTCATATTGGACACCATCCACGCGAATCCAGTCGATTCCGATGTTTCGGTCGATGCCTTGAGAGAGATTGTAGGCGTCATTAATGAAACTGAGGCGTATCTGATTGACGTCCACACCGTCCACATTAACGAAATACGATTCGAATTGCCGCTGATCGACACCTGTATTGAAGATATTCAGTGTGGTCACGACTTGGTTGCCAATTTGGACCTGCAACTGTTCGTCGCCCATGGACGCTGCGGCACGAATCTCGATCGCGAGATACCCACGATAGGCTGCCGTTGCTTCGCCCGTCAGCGCAAAACCGGAATCGATGTTGCCGATTTTGTACTCAAGTTCCCAATCACCGCCCTGTTCCGCGTTCGAAGTTCGATCATCCGATGCTGCAACATCCGCTCGACAGAGCCTCGAAATGTCACGCAAAAATTCCTTTCCAGCGAAAGTCGAAGCGACGTCACACCCATAAAGAAGTATGTCGGCTCCCGGCGCGAGTGTCTCGGCCCAACCACGCAAATTTTCAGCGTGCGTGCTGAGTGTACTGGACGATAAGGCGGTTGACCCCAGTTGCAACTGGCCTGCGGCACCGTGAGAAACAATGTGTACTTCATGAACCGTCGACAGCGTTGCGAGGTGTTCACGAATCTGGGCGACACCATCGACGTCCGGGCTGAGCAAAACGAGAGTTGCTCCTTGAGCCAGTGCATTTTCAACTGAGATGAGATCCACTGCGTCGGCATCGACGAATACGACCGTTCCGCCAGTTGTCGTGGTTGCCGCAGAAGAGGGTGCAGTTGTCGCAGCATTGTTGACTGCCTCGACGACGGATGAACCAACGTCTCCTGCGAGCATCAAGCGAGGCTCAAGCGAGCTGACCAACCAGCGACGATCACGATAACGAAGTGCGGAGCGTTTGCGGAGCATTGAGAATCGACTCATGGAAATCTGTTTAGTGGAATGATCGATGGTAGTCGCGTCACGTCTTCAATCAATACGAAGCCCGCTCGAATGGACACGCCATTTGCTATCGCAGCCTGATCTCACTTGCCGTACCACGCCCAAATTCCTTAGATAATGTTTGGCGAATCAAATCTGTCACATCGACGCCATGCCCGCACAATCGTTTCAACTCATACAGACCGACCAAATTGGGACGCGTTCACCATGGGAAATTCTCCGTTAATTCCTGATTCAAACGCCATCTCCAAATCGGATATTGCGACCTTTTATGACTCGTTCAGCGAACGTCTATTGGCGGGGTATATCACGGGAAATCCTCGGATCGAGCACGCTCTCGCCTTCGCTGTCGAAAATATTCCGCCACAGGCAAAAAACTTATTGGAAATTGGCTGTGGCGTTGGCGAAACCACCCATCGACTAACTTCATCACGACGCGATCTACGCGCTGTTGGCGTCGACATCAGCCCAGAGAATGTCCGCACCGCTCAGCGACTTTTCTCCGATTCGTCCAAAACTCGTTTCACGGTGAGCGACTTGTCGATCCCGGTGGAGGGTGGCCCATTTGATGTCGTTACTCTACTTGATGTGTACGAGCATATTCCGAGCAGCGATCGCACGGTGTTTCACGCAAACTTGCGAAAAGCAATGTCCGAAAAGTCTCGGCTCCTCGTGACTTGCCCCAGCTATCTTCATCAACAGCACTTGAGGCTGCACAACCCGGATGGTCTCCAAATTGTCGACGAAACAATCGGCCCTGCGGAATTCGTCCAACTAGCCAACGACCTTGGCGGCCAACTGACACACCTGCATTATGAATCGGTGTGGCGAACGAACGACTACATCTATGCCGTGATCGACTCGAGCGTCGATTATTCCTGGAAGCCCAAAGTGAGAGGCATTCGCCGCCTGCTATCGAAAGTGGGCAAACTGATCGACATCACGCCATTGGGTGGCCCCGCGCGTCGATCCCGTTATGCCAAAGAAAGATTGGCTGGCTAATCAACTTCGTATGTCGGATTCGCTTGGTGTCTCGGGCACGGAGAGGCTTTAGGCAGCCTTGCGGATCGTTCGAATCGCATTCTCAATGCGTTTCAATGGGCCTCGTCGGACGGTACCACTAAATACGACGTCGTCGGTGAACTTGTCAGCTTGATGGTCTCTTATGACCCATTGGGGATGCGTCATTGCTCCAAACGCTTCGGTCGCGAGACCCGAGTAACTGGTTTGCCGCTGCGTGTGCGTGGCGTCTTGGTCAAACCCGATATTGGTGACAAGGTTTACTTGCGGCAGCACCGTTAATCCGCTTTGCATCCATGTGGTCAGCGTCCAAGGAAATGCCCAGCTCGAACTTTGCCCGGCGTGCACCTTATCGAAGATTTGCGTCCAATAATTAATTTCGCGCTGAGTTTGGCAAGCCGACGTCAGACCGCCAGCGTCACGAAAAGACGGCCATTGGGTGACTCCAAGGTCGAAATGCTTCCACGCGCGTCGCCACGTCGCCCAACCCCAACAATGCGGGAACTTGGAAAAGTAGTAGCTAGCATCGCCGCGACGATGCCCACGTTGAAAATTGTTTCCACTCACAGCCATAACTCGTTGGTCATGCTGAAAGCGATTCAACAGTTGCTCGCAATAGGGAAAGAATGAATCATCGGCGACACAGTCATCCTCCAGTACGATCAACTGATCTACGATTGAGAGTGCTTCGGTGATCCCACTACTGATCCGTCGACCGCAGCCCAAGTTAATGTTCGCATAGATGCGGTGGACACGACACGGCCAATCAACAGCCTCGGCGATCCTCCGACACGCATCAACTCTCTCGGCTTCCCCCTCGCGGTCTGGTCTCGCAGCGTCGCTGATCAAGAACAATGTGGACGGTTGAGCGGCTCGAATCCTTTGAAAGCTTAACCGCGTTGGGCCTGGCCGGTTGAAGATCACGAATGCAACAGGAACGTCGAGCATGAAACAAATTCGTTCAGGAGGACGAAAGGGGATCAGTTGAGGTGACAGCAAACAACCAAACTTTCGCTTGTACACGCGAGAATTTGTGTGTGTCAATGCGCACCTTGGTTGGGCAGCACAATTTTCCAGTTGAGAAACACCGGGTTTATCGTGACCCGACGCACCAGGATCGCGAATCGATCTTGCTTGAAATTGCGTTGTTTGTGGATAGTCCAACGCACGTGCGGGACTTGCAAGCTTGGAAATAACCAATCATCTCCTTGCGTGTCACTCATCGTTACATCAACGCGCCCGAGCTCACCGCCTGGGTTTAGATACGTCGAATTATCCACTCAATTCATTTCCTGTGTGACCAAGACTCAAAATGATCATTCACAGCTTCAAAGCATGGAAACAGCGGCGCAGGAAACTCCGCCAAGCCCGCAAGCTGGCTGATCCGGCCGGCTACCCGGCGGACATGAACCGAGACACCGTCGACACGATCATTTCGGTTCGCGATTACACGATGACTTCGACCGAACGCTTGCATGGGCTGTGTGAGGCAGTCCGCTATATCAGCGAAACGGGCATCGAGGGTGACATTGTTGAGTGTGGTGTCTGGCGCGGCGGGAGCATGATGGCGATCGCGAAGATGCTGGAAAAATTCAATGACATGCATCGTCACCTGCATCTATTCGACACCTTTGAAGGCATGAGTGAACCAACGCTGGCCGATGTTTCCGTGGATGGACAATCGGCCGTGAAACAATTGGCAAGCGAAGACAAAGAGGATGGCACCTCGGTGTGGTGCGTCGCGTCGCTTCAAGACGTGCAATCCCATATGGCTCAAACCCATTATCCGCGGGAGCAAATCCACTATCACGTCGGTAAAGTTGAGGACACCATTCCAAACGCGGCACCGCAAAAGATTGCCTTGCTACGTTTGGACACGGACTGGTTCGAGTCGACCGCCCACGAAATGGAACACTTGTTCCCGCGATTGGCGGACGGTGGCGTTTTGATCATTGACGACTACGGGCACTGGCAAGGCGCCCGACGCGCTGTCGATGACTACTTTGCCAAGCACAACATCGGGATGATGTTGCACCGCTTGGACTACACGGGGCGAATAGGCATTCATCACCGAGGCGTCTCGCGCCAAGTCCAAGGAGTCTTGTCTCGTGAAGCTGCTTAATGTTGGTTGTGGAATGTGCTTCCACCCCGAGTGGACGAACATCGACTTGGTCGCCGCGACTCCGGAAGTGCGCGCATACGACTTAAGACGCGGTCTACCCTATGATGACGATTCATTCGATGGCGTCTATCACTCCCACGTCCTGGAGCACTTGGCACCCAACTCAGCGGCGATGATGTTGGCGGAGTGTTGGCGAGTGCTTCGGCCCGGCGGGACACTTCGGGTGGTCGTTCCAGATCTCGAGGGTATCGCCCGAGAGTACTTGCGAACTCTCGAAGACGTGGTGGTTGACGACTGCGACAGCAATCTTGCTAAACACCACTGGATGACCTTGGAGTTGATTGACCAGATGACTCGCCAATCAAGTGGCGGAACGATGGGGCAATTGATGCAAGCCCCAGGCGACACACCCATCGAATTCATCCGCGGAAGAATGGGGCACCAGGTCGACGGAAACAAGAAAACCAAGCCAGTCAAAACGCTTGCAACACGCTTGATTCGGCTCATCGCTGGCACTCGAAAGCGACTTGCGTTGCTGGCTGTCACCGCGATCGAGGGCCGCGTCGGCTACACGGCATATCGCGAAGGACGTTTTCGGCAGTCTGGCGAGATCCATCGTTGGATGTACGACCGTATTTCGCTCTCCTGTTTGTTGGTAAAGCTTGGCTTTGAGAACCCGAGAGTCTGCGGCGGAGGTGATAGTAGCATCCAACAATTCGATCGCTTCCAACTTGATCGTGATGGCGAACGGCTCCGAAAGCCGGATTCACTGTATTTTGAAGCAACAAAACCAGCCATCCAGAATCAGGCTGCTCGACGTTCTTCACGAACTGCTTCACCAAGCAAAGCGGCGTAGAGACGCTGATACGACTCGGCTTCTCGCTTGCCGTAGAACTCCGACTCGATGATTCTTCGAGCACCTTGACCCAGTCGCTGGAGTCTTTCGCGATCGACGACCAGGGACCGAAGCGTTTCGCCCAGTTCATTCGCATCACCGACTTGAACGAGCGCTCCCGAGACTCCCGGACGCACATAGTCCGGGATTCCACCGGCGGCGAAGCCAACCACTGGAGTTCCACAGGCCATGGCCTCAAGACCGGTGAGTGGCAGATTATCGTCGTGTGAGGGCAATACGAATACATCGCACGCACTGTAGACCATTCGTTGTTGGAACGTTCCACTGATCGCGCCGACTTCGTGAATGTGCGGCATTGGCAATCGCGTCTCAGGCAACTGGCCAGAACCAAAAACGAGCCCTTGAACGTTGGGCAAATTCGCCAAAGATGCCAATGCGGTCGTAAGTTCTGCGGCACCTTTTCGGCGGGACTTTACGTCCATCGCACCAAAACCAATCACCGTAGCGTTGGGGTCCATCCTTAGCCGAGCTCGAGCCTCGGAACGGTCCATGGGGTACAGTTCGTTCGTGGGGATTCCGTAGGGAATGTGCGTGAATGACTTTGCGCGTTGAAACATCAAGCTAGACGACGCCGTGTCCAGCAACCAACGACTCGGAGCCACCACGTGCAAGTTGATGCATTGCAATGCTTGCTGCTTGATCGCGAACGACTGTCGACTGATATCGGTATCGGAACTACGGGGTATTTGAGGACAATTACCGCACCCAGTTTTGAAGTTCTCGCAGCTGCCCGCGAAGTGACACCCACCGGTGAAAGCATTCATGTCATGCAGCGTCCACACGACGGGCTGGGATGGCTCAAGACTTCCGAAGAAGCTCTCGTAATCGATCAGCTTGGCGATCCAATGCAAGTGAACGATCTCTTTGGAATCGCCGCTCAAAAGCTTATGCTCGATGCGGGGCTTGTGCTCGATGCGATGGGAAATCGGCGGCCATGGGGTGACGGAAGCCGCTCGTGGCGATGTGAAAATCTCGTTATCGCTGCGTTTTGATTGGACCGCTCGCTTGAACGACTCTCGATAGAACCGGTAGCGAACAGCACTCAGCGTGCGTTGCCAGGGCGACTCGCGAGACCACTCGGCTCGGTGGTAATTTGGGACCTCGTTGTCCTGTACCTTGACCGCGTGATAGAAGTGACTTTCCGTACTCAACGCACAAAGTTCTTCGTGTAAACGACGTGCTGCGGTAGCGGCACCACCATCCATCAAAGTGTTGAAGTGGTTAACGATCAAAACGCGGTTCCCCCGGAGTCACAGATTCATGTGCTGCTAGAGAGCAACCACTGAACATCTCTTTTAACGTCGGCAAAAAACGAGGGCGATCTTTATTGCGATTAGGCAGTTCATGCCGATTGAGCAGTCATTCGGAGCTGTTCGACAGCCGCCTTGCGAATGAATACTCCATCCGCTTGCAGCATCACTCCGGTTCGCGAGTCTTGAAATCCAGGTTCAAGCATCGCCATTTCAAAACCGAGTTCGCTCATGCGAGCAATGGATTCTTGCCAAAGCAGCTGACCTTCATAAAGCGGAACCAATGACAATTCGGCTTCAAATCCGATGATCTTGTCCAGACATCCGGAGGCACCTTCCAGCACGGAGTGCTCGTGTCCCTGGACATCCATTTTCACGAAACAACGGTCGCCGTCGCGAAAGTAACGATTAAGAATACTATCAAGTCGTCGTACCTGAACTTCGATTTTCCCAACATAGGCTGAGTCAGGTGCCGCCATCTCATGATTTGCATGCATTGACTGCAACGAGCTGCTTTGCGAATTGCCTGCGACATTGAGAGTCGCGGTGCAGTTCTCAGCTCCCAACGCGAAGTTCTCCGTTTGCCACGATGAAAATCCCCAACGACTTTCATTGAGCCTTTGAAACGCATCGGGTTGCGGCTCAAAGGACACGATTCGTCCGTGATAGCCGTGTCGCTTGAGTCCGCGAGCGTATTGGCCTCGGTTGGCACCAACATCGAGAACTAAATTGATCCCATAGCGTTCCAAGAGTTCTGTGTGGGCGTTCCCTCTCGAAATGCGATTATTGAGCTGGAGAAACGCGTTCCGAAAAGGGATTCTTGTGAAATAAATACTCGACGACATGGGAACTCTTCCTACAAGATCAACTCAAAATGGCTGCACGGTTGCGGCTCAGTCGAAAGACAGGCCTTGGGAGTCTACTGACAGTCAGGTGTCTATATCAATATGAACAATCAATTCGACATTTACGTGAGCAAGGTCCGTTTTGTAGCCTTGGGCTTCACAAATGCCATCTACATCAAGTTTTCTCCACACACAGCCATCGCCACACACAACCCATCCACACCTTGAGTCGTTTGTCAACATGAGCGCTGCGTCCACCGAGCCTGCGATTCCCCAGGTGTGTTGCCCAGATTGTGGGATGGAATCACCGAACTTGGTCGGCCACTTGCCCCATGCCGACTTTTTTGCTGGCCGTGTTATCGAACCGGCTTTGCCGGGCGGTGCGCTCTATTCCTGTGACAACTGCCATTTGTATTTTCGTTGGCCACGACTATCCAAACAGCAGATGGATGAACTCTACGAACTGGGCGACGAGGACAACTGGACAAGCGCAGCGAGCAAGCGACGGGACTGGCAGCTCGCAGCGACTTGGATTCAATCTCTTCCCCAAAACGAATCGGTTCTCGACATTGCATGTTTCGATGGTCGTTTTCTCGAATCACTCCCAGATCATCATCGAAAATATGGTGTCGAGATCCAGCCACTCGCAGCGGAACGAGCCACCCAACGCGGTGCGCAAATCATCGCGGCTAATTTCGAGAAACTCGACTCCGTTAGCGACACGTTTTCTGTCATCACGGCATTCGACATACTCGAACACACCCATGAACCTCTACAATTCTTAACGCAACTATCCAATCGACTCGAGCCCGGAGGATCACTGATCGTTGGAACAGGCAATTCGAACGCAGCGTCGTGGCGATTGATGGGCAGCGATTACTGGTACTGTTCAACGATCGAGCACATTTCGTTCATCAACCCACGGCCAACGCGCACATTGGGCGAAATAGGCAGCTTGCGTAGCGATTGCGCTTTTTGGGTTTCTGGACGATGATTTCGGGACGCTAGATTTGCTTCCCCTTGTTACCTGAAAGTCATTCGACCATGGCCGCCGAACTC
>JBGSNA010000113.1:0-2180 GCA_041739875.1 Pirellulaceae bacterium | reverse complement strand
GATCTATACGCTGAGCTACTTTGAGGGGGACGAATTTGTCCTCGCCATCCGCGAGCAAACCGGCGAGCGAGTATGGCAACGCCGAATCGGACCCGAAACACCGATGGGCAAATTGATGCGCTGGTTCAGCCAGCGTTCGCCAACTCTTGATGGAGACCGGTTATATGCAACGACAGCCGATGGCAACTGTCTGTGTCTCGCGGCCGAGACCGGCGAGGAGTTGTGGCGCATCAGCTACCCTGAGCAGTTCGCTTCAAGGAAGCCTACATGGGGATTCTGTGACTATCCACTTGTCGACGGCGATCGATTGATCATCGCGCCCGGCGGCGATACGGCGTCAATGGTCGCGCTCGACAAACTGACCGGCAAGGTTGTCTGGCAGACTCTCATTCCCGACGCCGGTCGCTGTGCCTATGGCGCGACCGTCTCGGCCGAGATTGCTGGAGTGCGTCAGTATCTGTCGTTTTTGGAGAAAGGACTCGTAAGCGTCAATGCTGCCGATGGCCGTTTGCTCTGGCGCTATGACGAAAACGCGTCACCAATCGCCAACACATATACCCCACTGATTCACGGAGCCACGGTCTATCTTCCAAATGGATACGGCGCGGTGTTGGCGGCGTTACAAGTATCCGCAGATCGTGACGAACTATTCAGCGTCCGTGAGTTGTATCGAGCGGATACAATGTTCGACGCATTCGAGGATGCGACCGTGATGCTGGAGAATCGGCTGTTCTCCTTTCGCAAAACCGGAATTCCAGTTTGCCTGGATCTAAAGAATGGCGAATTACTTTGGCCTGTTAAACGACCTTCCGGAACCGGCAAGGCTGCCATGACCTTCGCGGACGGAAAGCTCTATACCTTGCACGCGAGCGGGCATGCCGCGCTCGTCGAGGTCTCAGCAGACGAATACGAGGAGAAAGGGACGCTACTTCTACCAGATCACCAACCTTCTCACGGAGCGACGTTTCCTGTTGTGACTGCAGGACGCCTCTATTTGCGTGACAACGACAGCCTCTATTGCTACTCGATTCGTAGAGGCGAGTTAGTCGCAGCTCCCCAAACGGTTCAACAACCGCCGCTCAGTCTGCCAAAGCTGCCAGAAGCGACCGCGCCGCGTCCAGGCGAACGTTCTCCCCGATCCGTTTATGTGCCGACTCCCCAAGATGTTGTTGAAAAGATGCTCGCCCTCGCCGAGCCTCAGAAGACGGACATCGTTATCGACCTCGGCAGCGGTGACGGCCGGATCGTCATCGCCGCCGCCAAAATGTATGGCTGCAAAGCAATTGGATACGAATTGGACATGGGACTCGTGGAGAGCTCTCGTGTTCAGGCGACAAAGAACGGCGTTGATGAACTCGTTGTTTTTGAAGCAAAAGATCTCTTCGACGCTGATCTCACAAACGTTCAAGTCGTGACGCTCTACTTGCTTCCCAAACAGCTCGAAACGTTGCTTCCGAAACTGCGACAAATGAAGCCAGGCGTGAAAATCGTTGCCCATCAGTTTCCATTGCCTGGACTAGAAGGGCTACCGCTGGAACCGGATATGAAGGTTGAAATGCAGTCCACAGAAGATGGTGATTTACACACAATCTATCTTTGGACGACACCACTGAAAGTTGACGCTCGAAAGTAGAGCAAAGCCGCCAGAGGCATGCGACTGCGTTCGGTATGAACGAAACGTGAGATACTGCGATGCTGTTTTAGCCACCGCGTTGTAGTCGGCTGCCGTCAGGAAGTTCTTGGCCTATTGGCTGACCCTATCAGTCTGGGTGTTCAGTAACCCAACTCGCATCGGGTGCATCGACCGAACGGAGTTCGGTTGGGGTGAAACTCGCGTCGGTGCCTTCAGAATCCGGGCACCCACGCGCCGAAATGGCCCTCTCCGAAAGTGCTCCGGCTTCATCGACCGGAGCAAGTTAGAGCACTTCTGAACTACCGCCGAACGCTTACGTTGTTCGGATTTGACCGACAAGCCAGTCGAGAAGTGGGCTCCAGCTACGGCTGACCACCTGCCATCGACGGTTCAGTCGCTCGTTGCCTACCGAGCAGCCGACACGGCCGAAGCCCAAACGCTGATCGCCGGAGACTTGCAAGTCCGATGGGACTTGCTAGCCGACGCGGCTAAGGGTCCGTTGGTTTGGAAGGCGATCGCCCGACAGATGGGACCGCAAGCATTGCGC
>JBGSNA010000101.1:0-33219 GCA_041739875.1 Pirellulaceae bacterium | reverse complement strand
CGTCACCGGCGACGTCACGCTCACTGATTCAGCGCTGATCAATAACGATGTCAACGGTGTGATTGGAGCAGCAAGTCCTGGCAACGGCGGTGGCTTGCACGTCACTGGGGCTGCGAATGTCACGCTCGATGGCGGCAGCGTATTTGGCAACGAAGCGGCATCGGAAGGCGGTGGATTGTGGAACAGTGCAACCGGCACGATGACAGTCCGAAACGGTACGAAGATTGAATCGAACGTGGCCAGTGGCGATGCGGCTGATGAAGGCGGTGGCGGCATCTTCAACAACGGCGGCACAGTCGTCATTGATGGTTCGCTGAGCCCTGTGGAAATCACTGGAAATGAGGCCAACGGGACTGCGGGGTCCGGTGGCGGCGTCTTAACTCTCGGCGGTACGTTAACCGTAACGAGCTCTTTGATCACCGAGAACGTTGCGAACCGCGCTGGTGGCGGAATCGAAGCAACGGCGGGTTCGACAACTACACTTGTTGATGTAACGTTGAATTCGAATGTGGCTGGACCTGCTGGAGCTGCGGCACCGGGCAACGGAGGTGGCATGCATATTACGGGGAACGGAAACGCATCGATCACCGGCGGCACGGTCTCGAACAATACGGCTGCTCGTGAAGGCGGCGGGTTGTGGAACGACACGGGAACCATGACGGTTACGGATGTGACGATCAGCAACAATACTGCCTCTGGGTCGGCGGCCGATGATGGCGGCGGTGGCATTTTCAACAATGGTGGCACACTGAATGTCTCCGGTTCCACAATCAGCAACAACGAAGCTGACGGCACCCTAGGCTCGGGTGGCGGTATCTTCAGCACCAGTGGCGATGTCACGCTTGACATGACAACGCTTCAGTTCAACAGTGCCAATCGTGCTGGTGGCGGCATCGAAGTCGTTGCTGGCAATTTTTCACTTACGAACGACAACAATCTGCTCAACAACGACGTCAACGGAAAAGGCGTGACCGCGTTAGTGCCCGCTCCGGGTAACGGCGGTGGACTCCACGTCACAGGTCCAGCCATCGTGTCGCTTAGTGGCGGCAGTGTTTTTGGCAACGAAGCGGCCGCTGAAGGCGGCGGTTTATGGAACAGTGCTACAGGAAGTCTGACGATTACCGGTACAACGATTGACGGAAATTTCGCAGGCTCTGCGGCTAGCGACACCAAGGCGCAAGGTGGCGGCGGCATCTTCAACAACGGTGGCACCCTCGTCATCGCAAATGCAACAATCAACGCCAATGAAGCCCTGGACCCTGATGCTGGCGGCACACAAGACGATGGGGGCGGCGGCATTTTGAATAACGGTGGAGCTGTCACCATTACCAACACCGACATCACGGGCAACCTCGCGGTTGATGGCCTAGGTAACGGTGGTGGTATCTTAACGCTCGGTGGTACAGTGACTGTTAGTGGTGGAACACTCAGTGGCAATCAAGCGGCAGGTGCCGGTAGTGCTGTCCAAAACAACGGCGGTACCGTGACGCTCACAGGAGTCACGGTTGACGGTTTCGCCATCGCAGCGACTGACGCAGACAAGCTAGAAGGCAACACAGGCATCACGGCTTATACGTTCACCGTCACTCGAACGGGCGACGCGACGGGTGCGGTGACATTAAACTTCGCGGTCACGGGGACAGGAGCAAACGCCGCCTCTTCAGACGATTTCTCTGGCGGCGCATTGCCAAATGGTGCAGTCACGTTCCAGGTCGGTGAGACGAGCAAGATCATCACCGTCAATGTCAATGCGGATACGACTTTCGAACCTGACGAAACATTTGCCATCACCATTAGCGGCGGTGTCAACCCACCACAGATCTCCGTTGCGACCGCGATAGGCACGATCCGTAACGATGATGCGAACCAAATGGCATCCACCTTATCGATCGCGGCAACAGATTCAGACAAGAACGAAGGCGATACTGGCTCGACGGCGTTTACATTCACCGTAACTCGCGGCGGCGACACAAGTGGAGCAACCACCGTTGACTTCGCCGTGACTGGCACAGGCTCGGCAGCCGCACAAGCGAGCGATTTTGCTGAGGCTGCGTTTCCAACGGGAACAGTGACCTTCGCTGCGGGCGAGACATCACAAATAGTCACTGTGAATGTCAACGGTGACACGGACGTCGAAGTTGACGAAACGTTTATCGTAACGCTCAGCAATCCGTCTGCTACGGCGCAGATAACAACGGCGACTTCGGCTGGAACCATTCGCAACGACGATGCTGCTGCGGTACCAACACTATCGATTGCCGCCACGGACTCAGATAAGAACGAGGGCAACTTAGGCTCGACCGCATTCACGTTCACAGTGACCCGATCGGGACTGACCACCGGCGCAACCACCGTCGACTTCGCCGTGACTGGCACAGGCTCGGCGGCCGCACAAGCGAGCGATTTTGCTGGGACTGCGTTTCCAACGGGAACAGTGACCTTCGCTGCGGGCGAAACATCACAAGTAGTCACCGTGAATGTCAACGGTGACACAGACGTCGAAGTTGACGAAACGTTTATCGTGACACTCAGCAATCCATCGGCTACGGCGCAGATAACAACGGCGACTTCGGCTGGAACCATTCGCAACGACGATGTGGCATCAGCACCGTTACTTTCGATTGCCGCCACCGATGCGAGTAAGAACGAAGGCAACTCAGGCTCGACCGCGTTCACATTCACTGTCACTCGTTTTGGCGCCGTAACCGACGCGACCACGGTTGACTTCACGGTTACAGGATCTGGTACCAACGCTGCCAATGCGAACGATTTTGCTGGTGGTTTACTGCCGACGGGCACGGTTTCCTTCGCAGCTGGAGAAACCACTCAGACAATTACTATTAATGTGGCTGGAGACGCCGATGTGGAACCGAATGAGACATTCGCCGTAACTCTAAGCAACGCGAGCGGCACGGCGACGATCAGCAATGCTACAGCGAATGGATTCATCCGAGACGACGACTCGACTCAAACGCCGACCCGCATCTTCGTTCCGACGATCGTGACGCGACCGCAAGTCATTCCAGGCGATAGCGTTCCGTCGGCGATTATATTCCAGGCCGTCTCACAAACGGTTGCGACCGTCACTCCGATCGGCTTTGCAATGCAAGGCGAGACCGTCCAGATTTTCGATGATAACGCGTTGCTCGTAAGTACCTTTATTGACGGCGTGGCAACGGCAACCGTTGTACCTGGTAATATCTACGTCATCATTTTCGAAGCTCAAACGAGCGATCGCATTTACACCATTCGATCGTCTGCTGGTCCTGGTGCCTTGTCCAACGCACCACCGACGAACATCCTTTTGCCTACTGACACGACGGCGAACGGAGCAACGACAGCGTTGGATGCATTGGTGATCATTAACGCTCTCAACCGAATGAGCCTTGCCGAGGGCGAACAATCAGAAGTTTCGATGACGTTCCTTGATGTGAATCGCGACGCCAATGTGACTGCTGCAGACGCGTTGATGGTGATCAGTGAACTCAATCGGCAAAGTCAGCTGTCACTCGGCAACAGCGGCTCAGGAGAACAGCTGCCTACGCCATTGTCCTTGCCATTGCGCAACGCACACCTGCAAGCTAACGAAGGGCAAAGTGCGTTTGCAGTGGACGCGATTTTCGCGGATGCGACATCCAAGTTGGTGGACGATTTCGTCGAGGATTTCGCTTTCCCCACGAAGGCCGCGCAGGCTAGTGAAATTGACGACGCCCACAATTCAGACGATCTGGACTCGGACCCGACGGTGGCCCGAAGTCTGGAGCTATTCTCTGGGCGAATTTAGCGAATACGCGAGGCATTTCATCGCTCCAGACAAATGGATCTGGAGCGAAATGGGCTTTGCGGCAAAGCACCGCCTACCGTCTTCCCCCTCTCTGGGAAACTGGAACGGATTGCTCGCATTATCCACTTAACGACGACGTTTGTCTGCGATTCTCCCGCCCAGCGGATCCCAGGCCGTTGTCAGTTTACGATGAAATTGTTATCCTTTCGGACTTCCGACAGGCTGTTTTGCTGTTGGACTTTTAGCGGCCGGAAGGCATTTTTCGCCCGTTTACTGTTCCCCCTCCACCCTTTTGCGATCCAGCGGACATTTCGACGTGATTGCTCCTTCACTCGCATCTCAACTTCCCGACGACCAACGGATTGTCATCACCGGGATCGGTTTGACCGCGCCGAATGGCAACGACTGGACCACCTACCGCGAGGCATTGCTCAACGGTCGCAGCGGTGTTCAGCCGTACGAGATTCGCTATTTCGGCAAAACGCTCGCGGGCATCTGTAACTTCGAAGCCACACGTTACCAATCCAAGAAAGATATTCGCCGCGGTACTCGGGCTGGTAGCGTTGGCGTTTACACCGCAAACGAAGCCGTGCGACACAGTGGTCTGGATTGGGACAACGTCGATAAGTCGCGTGTCGGAATTTATGTTGGCGTGACCGAACACGGAAACGTTGAGACCGAGAATGAGATCTTCGTGATCAAGGGTTTTGACTACGACACCAGTTGTTGGTCGCACCACCACAACCCTCGCACTGTCGCAAATAATCCGGCTGGTGAAATAGCGCTGAACATGGGCATCACCGGGCCTCACTACACGATTGGTGCTGCGTGCGCCGCAGGCAATGCGGGCTTAATCCAAGGCGCACAGATGTTGCGATTGGACGAGTGCGATGTTGCAATCGCTGGCGGCACGAGCGAGAGCATTCACACGTTCGGAATTTTTGCCAGTTTCAACAGTCAAAACGCGCTCGCGACTCACGAAGATCCCACCAAAGCGTCGCGTCCATTCGACACCAACCGAAATGGCATCGTTGTCGCTGAAGGCGGTTGCCTCTATGTGCTCGAACGACTCAGTGACGCAAAGGCTCGCGGAGCGGATATCATCGGCGAGCTCGTTGGCTATGCGATCAACACAGACGCCACTGACTTTGTGCTGCCGAACCCCGAGCGGCAAGCACAGTGCATTGAACTCGCACTCAAGCGTGCTGGATTAGCCGCCGACCAAATCGACATCGTCAGTACGCATGCAACTGGCACATCCAGTGGCGACTCCCAAGAATGCGTGGCGCTACGTCAAGTGTTCGGTGCGTGTACCAGCACTCGCATCAACAACACCAAGAGCTTCATCGGCCATGCGATGGGCGCCGCTGGATCACTTGAGCTTGCGGGCAATCTATCGTCTTTCCGCGATCGAGTGGTGCATGCGACGATCAACGTCGACGAGCTGGATCCGGATTGTGCCTTGCCTGGACTCGTTCTCAACCAGGCTCAAGAAGTCAAACAAGTCGACTACATTCTCAACAATTCCTTCGGGATGTTGGGCATCAATTCCGTCGTCATCATCGGGCGACTCTAGCCAGCAACTCTATTCCACCCATTCACCAAAAATATGCCGCTTTTTTGATTGCGGCGTTTCCAATTCCGTAAGAGCGTTAATCAAATGACCCCTGCTGAAATTCGCAATGAGATCATCGACATTCTCGACGATATTTCGCCTGATGAAGATCTCGATAATTTGAAAGACGATGTCGCGTTCCGTGAGCAACTCGAGCTCGACAGCATGGACTTCCTTGACATTGTCATGGAATTGCGCAAACGTCACCGCGTGCAAATTCCCGAAGAAGACTACGGCAATCTTGCAAGCATGGCGTCGACGGTCGCGTACCTCGAGCCAAAGATGTGTGACATTTAGAGTTCGAGCGCTCAGACGTCAGGAACTGGGCGTCAGGAACTGGGCGTCAATCGACTGGGGAAGTCAGAAAGCTAGCGAAAACAGTGTCTCCCATCATTGTCGCCGCTCGTACAATGTCCCGTAACGATCGAATTCGTACTTTCTCGCTCCCAGTTACCCACAACCTCGCTCATTTTATTTCGCCATGTACGACACGATCATCATTGGTGCAGGGATGAGCGGGCTGGCAGCCGGAATTCGGCTTGCCCATTTCGACAAACGAGTCTGTATTCTCGAGAAGCACTACACCATCGGCGGGCTCAATTCGTTCTATCGAATGGGTGGCCGAGATTACGACGTCGGGCTACACGCCGTAACTAACTTTGCCCGCAAAGGCACCAAGCGTGGCCCGCTTGCGAAGCTCATCCGCCAACTTCGCTTTGGCTGGGAAGACTTCAAAATGGCGGAACAAATCGGCTCATCCATTCGCTTTCCAGGCACCTCGCTGGACTTCACCAACGATATCGGGCTACTTGAAAGCGAGATCGCCAAGACTTTCCCAACCCAGATTGACGGATTCCGCACGCTTTGCGGTTCATTGTTGGATTACGACGATCTGAACGGTGACGATCCGACGTTTACCCGGTCGGCCCGCGCCGTCATGGCGGAACATCTGAGCGATCCGTTATTGGTCGAGATGCTGATCTGTCCGCTCATGTGGTACGGCAACGCAAGGGAACAGGATATGGACTTTGGTCAGTTCTGTATCATGTTTCGTGCGTGCTATCTCGAAGGCTTTGGGCGACCGTTCAAAGGCGTTCGCGTCATCTTGAAGAATCTGGTCCGTAAATTCCGTGGTCTGGGCGGCGAACTCAAACTCAGAAGCGGCGTTTCAAAGATTCATGTCGACAACGGACGAGCGACCGGCGTTATCCTCGACGATGGCACACATATCGAAGGCAAGAATATCCTGTCGTCGGCGGGCACGGTGGAGACGATGCGGCTTTGCGATGATATCACCGAAGTCGATGTTGCTCGCGCTGGAAAGTTGTCTTTTATCGAGTCAATCTCGGTGCTCGATCGCAAGCCCAAGGAATTCGAATTCGATCGCACGATTGTATTCTATAATGACAGCGATAAATTCCATTGGGAACGGCCTGAGCACGAGCTCTGTGACTCTCGAACCGGAGTGATCTGTTCGCCAAACAACTACGTCTACGACAGCGACGAAGGCCAATTGCCGGACGGAGTGATCCGCATCACGACACTCGCGAATCACGATCGTTGGTGCCAACTCAATGAACCGCAATACCTCAGCGCCAAAGTCGCACAGTACGATGATGCGGTGGAATCGGCTGTCCGGTTCATGCCTGACTTCCGCCGTCACGTCATCGACACAGACGTCTTCACCCCCAAGACCATTCGACGTTTCACTTGGCATGACAACGGTGCCGTGTACGGGGCTCCCGACAAGCAACTCGACGGCACGACGCATTTGTCCAACTTGTTCTTGTGCGGAACGGACCAAGGTTTTGTCGGGATCGTTGGGGCGATCCTCAGCGGTATCAGTATGGCCAATCGTCACTGTTTAAGAGATTGAAATGATGCGTCAATTGGCTGCTGCGGCTTTTCTGTTCACGCTTCTCAGCCCGATAGCAGCACAGGCACAAGCAACGGCCGCTATCCGAGGTACCAAAACTTTCACGACGAAAACTAACATTGTTTACCGCGCTGAAGCCCCGGAAGACTGTGTACTTGACCTCTACTATCCGCTCGCTGAGAAAGACTTCGCGACCGTCGTTTGGTTTCATGGAGGCGGGCTGACCGGTGGCAAGCGATCCGTTCCCAGTGACTTGCAAGAACGCGGAATTGCGGTTGTGGCCGTCGACTACCGACTTTACCCCAAGGTGAAATCGCCGACCTATGTCGAAGACGCAGCCGCAGCGGTCGCTTGGACCTTCGAGAACATTGCCCAGTTTGGTGGCAGCCGCAAGAAGATTTTCGTGGCTGGTCATTCTGCTGGTGGTTACCTCACCAGCATGGTCGGACTAGACAAGCATTACTTAGCTGCGCACAGCATCGATGCTGACGAAATCGCAGGCCTGGTTCCCTACAGCGGCCACACTGTAACTCACTTTACTGTGCGTAACGAACGCGGCATTGCGGACACGCAACCCATCGTTGACGACATGGCACCCTTGTTCCACGTCCGAGCCGACGCACCGCCCACGCTACTGATCACCGGTGACCGTGAACTCGAAATGCTCGGCCGTTACGAAGAAAACGCCTACCACTGGCGAATGCTGAAAGTCGCCGGCCACAAAGACGTCACGCTGATCGAACTAGGCGGCTTCGATCACGGACAAATGGCGACACCCGCCCACGCCCTGCTCGTGCAATTCATCAAGAAATACTCCGAGTAGCATTTCGCATCACGTTTGCCTTGCAAGCTTGTGGCCCTGAATGTTTGCAGCATGAGTCGGCAGCCGACTCCGGTTCAATTATCGAAGCGAGCCAGAGGGTTCTAAAGAAACGAGGCCACGGGCATCACGAGAATTTTGCCGTCGCCGATTCGGCCACTGCGGGCGACCGCTACGATTTTTGCGAGAACTTCTTCGTATCGTGAATCATCGACCCACAGCGTGATCTCGACTTTTGGCACGAACGCTTCGGAGTATTCTGTTTCTTCATAGCGATCGAGGTAGCTTTTCTGGCGGCCATAGCCCTTCACCTCCGTCACCGTCATCGCTTCCAACGGCGCTCGGCGTAACGTTGTGAGAACCTCATCGACTAAGTGCGGACGAACGATCGTGATGATTTGCTTCACGATTGGGACTCAGCGTTTTTGGTGCTAATGATGAGATCGAGCTCGGCACGCAACTTAGGCAAAATCTCGTCATACCCGAATGCGCCCAACGCTTCTGTGCCTCGCTTGAGATTGACCCGAGTTGGGCCGCACCACAATCCCAAGTCCGCATCATCGGTTTCCCCAGGTCCATTCACGCGACATCCCATCACCGCAATCGTGATGGCATAATCCTTGGCAAACTCCGTCATTTCCTTGACACTCTGAGCAAGCTCGATGAACGCTTCGTTCTCAACGCGGGAACAACTCGGACAGCTAATAATGTTCAGCGCCTTTTCGTTGAACTTAACGACACTGCGAACTCGGCCAGCGTAAATGTCATCGACGATCTCTAATCCCGCATCAATCTCTTCTGGCTTGCGATCATTTGGTAGTGTGAGCGAAACGCGGACGGTGTCGCCGATTCCACGACCGATCAATTGCTCGAACGCGATTCGCGTCTTGATGATTCCGTCGGGAGGCATTCCAGCTTCGGTAACGCCCAAGTGCAATGGGATGTCGGGTCTCGCTTCGGCAAACAGTCGATTCACTTCAACCACTTTGGACGGATCACTGTCTTTAAGCGAAACGACATAGCGGGTAAAGCCAAGTGACTCGACGAACTCGCAATGCTCCAATGCGCTTTCAAGCATCGGCGTGATCGAATCCGCTGGGTCGTATTTCTCTTTCTTTGCCGGATCAACGCTGCCGCAATTAACACCGATACGAATAGCACAATCGTGCTTCACGGCTTGCTCGATGATGAACCGCACCTTGTCTTGCCAAGGCTTGTCCCGCTGGTGGTGATACAAGTGGCCTGGGTTGTAGCGAATCTTGTCCACATAGGGAGCAACCAGCTCGGCAAGCCGAAAGTTCTCTTGCAGGTCAACGGCTAAGTTTGCGGTTGTTCGCTTGCGGATTTCACCGAGTGCCTCAGCATCCGACTCGCTATCCACGGCAATCCGAACCACGCCGGCGCCGCGTTCGCGGAGTGCTTCCGCCTGGGCAGCCGTCGCTTCGATATTTTGCGTCTTGGTCGCCGTCATACTTTGGACGGCAATCGGAGATCCGTCACCGACAGTGATGTTACCGATTGCGACTCGACGCGTAGGGTTTCGCTGGATGGACATGAGGCTTTGATAGGCTCCGTGCCGACTTCATCGACACAGCAATTAAGTAGTGTGAGGTTTTGACTTCGCCGCTTGGGTTGACCAAACAAGCTCAAATGACACGTTAAAGGATATCGAATTGGCTAGTGATCGAGCAGGGCAGCGCCGATTTGGGCGACGACGGGAACCAGATCCCGCTGGGCACGCTGGATCACGCCAGCTCGAGAACCTGTCAAACCGTGACGTTCGACATCTTCGAGGTCGTGGCTCAACCGATCAAAAGCGTGCACGACAGCGTCTGCTGGCACCTGAACCGTCGCCAAATCCGCTCGTCGGCTCAGTTCGAAATGCAATTGCTTGGACGCCTCGTGCAACTCCGTCGTCGACCGCACGACCGCATCTCGATACGAACTGGGTTGGAAATAGCGTTCGTACCGTTGGATGTCCGCTTGCAAGTATTCCGTACTTCCTTCGAGCGACGCCGCCGCGGACAACAGACTCTCGTAGTCCAAGCTGGAACCCCGAGGCGAACCGCCAAAGATCTGGCGTAGCCCGTCACAGGCGGCATCCATGGCAACAAGCGTTTGGCGGTCGACCGTGGCGAGTGTACCGAGCGTCCGGCGTAGCGATACCCAAGTCTCGTCGACCTCCGAAAACGACACGGCAAGTTCACGCTGGGCAGCACGATTCTCTGAAAGGCGTGCTAACTGGCGACATTTGTCATCGAGCGTACGACTCATTTCGACAATCCGAATTTGGTCTGGCGGCGGCAGCTTTCCAAGCGTTCTTAAAGAAAGTTGGTCCAATAGCGCGGTGCAAGATCTCTGCAGCCCAACGACCTGGGCTCGCACATCAATTTGTGGCATCGGTGGTGGCATCCACATCAGTGCGTATGTGTCCGTACCGCATTGACCGATTCGCTCCAGCCGCATTCGCACATGCGGATCGTTCATACCCGCAAGGCGACTTGAGACTTTTTGCCATCGCGATACAAAATCGGTGAAACGCGTAACGACTTCTTCATAGTTCGAATCGTTTACATGATTGGACTCCGTCAACAAGTGCTGGCGAAGCAACCGCACGTCGCGAACCAGCACATCACGATCTTGAGGCGATAGATTCGCGAGTGACAAGTCGTCGATCAACGACTGCATATAGGTTGCTGCGGTAAGCATCACATGACGCAATTCTTCGCGATCAAATTGAGGTTGTACGCCGAGCTGCTTGGCCATCAACGCACACACTTGGTCGCACTCTCGAACCCACCCGGTGCACTGTGAACTCAGTCCATCAAGCGAACGCAAGCCGAATGACAACTGGCGCCAACGTGTGTCGAGTTCGCAATAGGGCTCGACAAGGGTTTGCGGGGCTGCCAACCCATCACATTGCCCGAGCAAAGCACGCGTGTCTGCGTTGACACGATACCCGACTGGAACCAACGGACGCAGTGCAGGCACCTTCACGGAGTTGCGTTTCATGTCCTCGACAAGTGGTGTGATTGCCGCATTGAATCGAACCAAGTTGCCGACAAAGTCCGCCGCCTCTCGACTGCGGACGGTGATTGAACCTGGCTTGGTGGGGTCGCGAGCCTCCGTGGGCGTCTTGGACGGACCAGCAGGCGGATTTCGATTCGGTGGAAATGGTCGATCAATCTCTCGGCCACTTGGTGGCGTCGCTGGGCCCAACGGTCCGCCTGGAAAGACGGACGGAGGCACCGGGACTTGTCGAGGATCGATCGCTTGGGGTTCAGGCGCTCTGGCGTTTGTCTCGGCCTCGACCCGCTTTCGTTGCTCTCGTTGCAATTGGGCTTCGGCAACCGATCGGAACAAATCCTCGATAAAACCACCTTGCTGAGCCGTCGACGGCTGAGCATTCAACGACATAAACACTGCGAAAGTCACAAAAAGAACGATTTGAGGAGGGCGAGAACTGCGATTTACCGACATGGGACGATTTCCAGGGACATAGCAACGGAGAATTGCTGAAAACAAGATCTTATCCGAGGCCGAAATTATAGCGTGTCGGTCACGATTCGGCTCCGTCCTTCGGCCGTCTGGATTTAGCTCGGTCCATCAAGTGAAAACATCTTTCTCGATCAATGCGTGACTAGGTCATACGCGTGTCGGAGCGAACCGACGACTGACGCGGAATCGCGACAAACCGAGAACGAGAAACTCGCCGTCGTTCGAAAGCCGTCCAAGGCGTGGGCATAGTACGCTCGCTCGACATTCGCCAAGTATCGCCCACGCACCTCCTCCGCCATCTCGCAGATGCCGCCACCGATGACGAGTCGGTCATAGTCACCGATGTAGTTGATCATGAGCAATGTGATACCCAGCGCATTCGCCTGATCATCGAGCAACTCCAATGCTAACGCATCACCAGCCGACGCGAACTCACGTAACTGCTTCGCTTTGTCACGAGCTGTTCCCGGACGTGCGTTCAATGGATGGTCTTTCCAGCAATCCATCGCCAATCGATACTCGAGTTGATGCGTCAAGCTGGTGAGCGATATCGCGGACTCAGCCGTGCAAAAAGCATTGCCAACTTTCAATTGACGATCGTGCTCATGGCGAAACGCATCAACAGGTAACATCAAGTGCCCAGCGTGTCCGGCACGGCCTTGGCAACCCCGGACCGTATGGCCATCACGAACTTCACCGCCGCCCAGTCCCGTCCCCACGGCAACCATGAAAAGCGAATCAAAGTTGTCGTGCTTTTGAGGAGTCGGGCAATCCGGCCAATCGATTTGCCCCGTTCGTACAGCAAACTCGCCCAGCGCCGCCGCTTGGCCGTCGCCGATATACGTTACTGGAACACCATCCGCATGCTTCGCAAACGCCAATTCCAAGCGTTCGCGAATCCGAACCTGGTTCCATAGCAAAGCGTTCAAATTCGGTGTCTTGAGAAGCACACCATCCGCAGTCGCTGGACCAGGCGTCGCCAACGAAATGGCTGTGACATCATTCCCAGTCTCGCCCAAGCTAGCCAGTTCTCTGAGTATCGCCGCGACAATGTCATGAACCGTGGCATCCGGCCCGTCTTCCGAGCGAGTTGCGAACTGATCCGAAATTGCCAGCACACGTCGACTAGAATCACCAATAGCAACCGTGCTCGTTGTTCCGCCGACATCAACTCCAACATATAGCGACACGTTCACATTCCTCGTGAAAAAGGCGTTTCTTGTTGCCAACGTAACGCAACAAAATTTAAGCGTAACGGACAACAACGCCATCGGCCACCATCAGCGAAGAAAACAATATCCGCTAGGTCTCGGCGATGTTTTGGCGCACAATACGCGTCGCACCCTCGAATTTGTGCACGGCGAGGGGCATCTGCACCCAGCGGCGAAGTGCCTGTTTATTCGTCGAAAGCTCCTCTCGAGAAAGGATTCCACGTGGAAACGACCGCCAAAGCCATCGCCATAGAACTTCAAATTCCGCCTCGACAGGTGCTCGCAGCAATCGAATTGCTCGACGCTGGAAATACGATCCCCTTTATCGCGCGGTATCGCAAAGAGGCAACGGGTGGTCTTGACGAGATCGCGCTGCGTGCGATCGAAGATGCGGTGGAAAAGGCCAAGGCGTTAGCCGCCCGCAAAACCACGGTTCTAAAGACCATCGACGAACAAGGATTGTTGACACCGACACTGCGCAAGCAAATCGAAGATTGCAGCGACCTGCAAACGCTCGAAGTTATCTACTTGCCGTACAAGCCAAAGCGACGCACCCGTGCAACCATCGCGCGCGAGCGAGGGCTACAACCGCTGGCGGACATACTTTTGACACAAACCTCGCTCGGGCGATCCAAGCTAGATACGCTCAAAGCTTTCGTCGACACGAGCAAGGAGGTTCCCGATTCTGACACGGCCCTACAAGGTGCGCTCGACATTATCGCCGAACAGTGGTCCGAGAATGCTGAAACACGCACGTGGATGACCAAGCAAGCCCAATCGTACGGCCTCGTCTCCTCGCAAGTCAAACGCGGCAAGAAGGACGAAGCCAGTAAATTCGAGCTGTACGTCGACCACAAAGAGGCGGTTGGGAAAATTCCTTCGCACCGATTGCTCGCGATGATGCGGGGCGAATCCGAAGGCGTGCTCAAAGTTGGCGTCGAGATGGACGAAGCACATGTCCTACGCGAACTCAAACCAAAACTGGCTCACAACCGCAACTTTGAATTCTATTCCGAACTCGTACAAACCGTGGAAGACTGCTACACACGATTGCTCATGCCGGCGACAGAGTCGACCGTGATGCAACGTCTCAAGGAGCAAGCCGATGAGGAAGCAATCGCGGTATTCGGAAAGAACCTCCGAGAACTTTTGATGGCAGCTCCAGCCGGTCCTCGAGTAACCATAGGCATCGATCCTGGGTTTCGAACTGGATGCAAAGTTGCTGTGGTGGACGCCACTGGTAAGTTCCTTGCCAATACGACGATCTATCCAACACCGCCCAAGTCCGACACCGCGGCGGCTAGCCGAACACTCTTGGAGCTGATTCGAAAGCACAATGTCGAACTCGTTGCCATTGGAAACGGCACGGCGTCACGCGAGACAGACGCATTTGTCGCGGAACTCATCCGCGAGCACAGACTCGAAATCATCAAAGTGATGGTGAGCGAGTCAGGCGCATCGATCTAGTCCGCCAGCGAGTTGGCTGGGAAAGAATTCCCGGATCTCGACATCACTGTTCGCGGAGCCATCAGCATCGCACGACGCTTGCAAGACCCACTCGCAGAACTGGTCAAGACAGACCCCAAGTCAATCGGTGTCGGCCAATACCAGCACGACGTGAACCAGACCCAGCTGCGAAAGTGCCTGGATCGCGTGGTCGAGTCTTGTGTGAACCATGTTGGCGTCGACTTGAATATGGCAAGTGTGCCCCTACTTTCACACGTCGCCGGCATCGGTCCCAAGCTGGCGGAGAGCATTGTCGAATACCGAAATGCGAACGGCCGTTTCTCCAGTCGCAAGCAACTCACCAAAGTCCCCAAGCTGGGCAAGAAAGTGTTTGAGCAAGCGGCTGGATTCCTACGAATCCGAGGCGGCGACGAGCCTCTGGACAATTCCGCCGTCCACCCAGAAAGCTATCCCGTTGTTTCGCGAATGGCCAAGAAACTCGGTGCAGATACAAAGAGCCTAGTTGGCAACGCAACCCTCAGCCAAAAGTTGCGTCCGGATGAATTCGTTGACGAACAGTTCGGAATTCCCACGATTGTTGACATTATCTCTGAATTGGCCAAACCTGGCCGCGATCCTCGGAGCGAATTCAAAGTGGTGAAGTTCGATGACACCGTGAACTCGATGGAAGACCTCAAACCAGGACTCGTTCTTGAAGGTGTGATCACGAACGTCACCCACTTTGGTGCTTTTGTGGACATCGGCGTGCATCAAGACGGCCTGATTCACATTTCCCAGCTCGCCAATGAGTATGTCAAAGACCCCAACGAAGTCGTCGCCGTCGGCGATCTCGTCAAAGTCAAAGTACTGGAAATCGACATTCCTCGTAAAAGGATCTCGGTGACTCGTAAGTTCTAGCGACGATTTTTGCACGGCATGTTTCATTGCCATCCAACACGACGTTTGGGGCAAATGGCTGGTTTATGGATTGCATTTCGTTGAATCAGCCCTACAGTAAACCTCGGTATTTCGATGACTCGCCTTTTTTCTTGCGAGTCAGCAGTGGACTGCCTAACCTAGAGAGGCAGCCTTGATCGAATTACTCGTTGCCGTTGCTTTGCCAACCGTTTGGCAATTGGTCGTTGGCATAGGTGTGATCTCGCTGGTGATTGGCGGCATCGTGCTGGCCACCTTCACAAAGTTAGGAGCGTTCTGGCTCCAAGCTTCGATGAGTGGTGCGAATATCAGCATGAAGAGCTTGATTGTGATGACGCTGCTTCGCATCGAGCCTCGATTGATTGTCACTGCGAAGATCATGGCGCAACAGGCGGGTTTGTCGCCAAAGGGCCAGGAGGCGATGACAACGGACCAATTGCAGGCGCATCATCTTGCCGGTGGTGATGTGATGCGTGTCGTCAAAGCGCAGATCGCAGCTCATCGAGCTGGCATCGATCTCGACTTTGATCGTGCCACCGCAATCGACCTCGCCGGGCGTGATGTTCTTCTCGCGGTTCAAACAAGCGTTTCCCCCCGAGTCATTCAATGCCCACAGTCCAAAACGGACTCCATCGAAACCTTAAGTGCGGTGGCAAAAAACGGCGTTGAGCTGCTTGTGCGAGCTCGCGTTACCGTTCGCACCAATCTTGATCAACTCGTGGGCGGAGCCACCGAAGATACGATCATCGCACGTGTCGGCCAGGGTATTATCTCGTCGATCGGCGCTGCGGAGTCACACATGGATGTTTTGGCGATGCCGTCAAAGATCTCTGATAGCACCATGGCTCGCGGTCTGGATGCCAACACCGCATTTGCGATCGTCTCGATTGACATTAACGAAATCGATGTTGGTGAGAATATCGGTGCACGCCTTCAAACGGACCAGGCCAACGCCGATATTCGCATTGCGAGAGCATTTGCCGAAGGGCGACGCGCCGAAGCGTTGGCGTTGAAACAGCAGATGATTGCTAAAGTTGCTGAAGAGCGCGCAGCGTATATTCTTGCCGAAGCGGAAGTTCCAGCGGCGCTGGCGTTTGCGTTTCGTGCTGGTCCGCTTCAAATGGCCTCGATCGAACACGACTACGACTCACAACCAGTTCAGCTGAAATTGCTGACCTCCGAATCCTCCCTATAAGTCCAACGACGTCGAATGAACGACCAAACTTTTGTTGCGATGCCGCGTTTTGTGCTCTTCCGTGGAAAGGATCGCATTCGGCCTGCGATCACAGAGATGAGTTCGGGTGCGACTTGCGTGGCCTTCTATGCATTTTCCGACAAGAAGTACTACGACGCTTTCAGTGCGGATAGCCCAACGCCGTTGACCCCGTATCCGCTTGTGAAACGATTCTTGGAAGAACAGATCGCGGAATCAACTGACGCAGTCCACCTTGTGGTCGTCGACGCCGATAGCCCCACGGCAACACAACTCAATGCGGTTACGATGACATCTGTTCTCGATGCACAAGAAAAACAAGCAAGCGAAGTGCTCGTTTCGTATCAATTAACATTCGATCCCAAAAACGAAACGTATCTCGAATCGTCTGGGTTGGAATCGATAGCGTAGACGCATTCCGGCTACGCGATGATATCGTGGATGACATGTCCTTTGACGTCTGTCAATCGCATGTCGCGACCGCCAAAACGGTACGTGCTCTGGGTGTGGTCGACACCAAGTAAATGCAGCATCGTCGCATGCAAGTCGTGGATCTCGGTTCGATTCTCGATTGCTTTGTATCCCCACTCGTCCGTCGCGCCATACGCGGTTCCCTTCTTTACGCCGCCGCCGGCCATCCAAATGGTGAACCCGAATGGATTGTGGTCTCGTCCGTCCGCTCCTTGGGCAAATGGTGTTCGTCCAAATTCACCGGCCCAAACAACCAAAGTCTCGTCGAGCATCCCGCGCTGACGCAAGTCCTTCAATAACCCGGCAACGGGCTGGTCCACCGCACGCGAATTATCCTCGTGACCTTTCTTCAGATTACCGTGTTGATCCCAACGATCCGCGCCAACGGACGGACACGTGATCTCGACAAACCGAACGCCTCGCTCGACCAAGCGCCGTGCCGTCAAGCATTCGGCAGCGTAAATCCGCGTGGGTTCATAATCCGAGTCCGTCCCGTAGAGGCGGTGAATATGCTCGGGCTCGTCTTCGAGACGCATGAGTTCTGGCACCGCAATCTGCATTTGAGCCGCAAGTTCATAATTTGCGATCGCCGATTCGATTGCGTCATTTTGGCCAATTCGATCCAACAAAAGTTGATCCAATGCGCCCGTCAAATTCATTTTGCGTTGTTGGTGTTCAATGGCTTCATTCGGCGAGATATTGGCAACCGCAGTACCTTTTGGCTTGAAGACAGACCCCTGGAAACTCGCTGGAAGAAATCCGTTGCCGAAACAATCCAGCCCGCCCGGTGGAATCAGCCCACCGTTGATTGCGACAAAACCAGGCAGATTTTCACACTCGCTTCCAAGACCATAGTTGATCCAAGCGCCCATGCTCGGTCGGCCTTGCAACCCGCTTCCGGTATGCAAGAAATAGTTCGCGAACGTATGCTCGGAGAACTCCGAAGTCATTGAGCGGACAAAGCAAAGCTCATCAACGCAGGTCGCGAGCTGCGGAAGCAGACTGCTAATCGGCAGGCCAGACTCACCGTGTTTGTCGAACTTCCAAGGACTCGCCAGTACCTTGCCGACGTTATTGAATTGAGTCGGTGCGACTTCAAAGAACTGGCTTGGATCTTGGCCATTGTATTTGTCCAACGCCGGCTTGGGGTCAAAGGTGTCAACTTGCGATGGACCACCATCCATATACAAGAAAATGACGCTTTTGCACTTTGGAGGAAAATGAGTTCCATGTGGTTTGTCCAATCGAATCGGGCGAGACAAATCCGAGGCCGTTACCGCACGAGCTGACATCGCGCCGATCGCAAGCATTCCCATCCCAGAGAAGCACCTGCGGAGCATCTCACGTCGCGATTGTGCGAGCGGTTGAAAACGACCGCAATGATGTTGAGTGTTCATGTGGGGACAATTTAGGGAACGTAAATGAATTCTTTGCTGTTGAAAATCGAGTGGGTGACATCAGCCCACGTTTGGACGGATTCGAACCCATTGGATTGTGCGTACTCGGTAATCACCTTGGATTCGCTTACCGTCGGCGATCTTGAGTACGCGGCTTGGTAGAGTTTCTCGATCCGATCATTCATATTGTTCGGTGATGCCTGGATCAAATGCTCGGCCCAAGCTTTTGCTCGCTCGATCACAAACGGATCATTCATGAGTATCAGTGCCTGGGCCGGTACATTCGACACCGTTCGTCGTCCCATCGTGCTAAACGGGACGGGCGTATCAAACGCGAGCATAAAGGGAGAAACGAAGTTGCGTCTGACTTCGATATAAATCGAGCGTCGCCGATCGCCATCGGACGGACCACTCGCTCCGGGGCGTCCACGGCCGTCCATGAAGTTGGTCAAGAACACCGGAATGGACTCGCCGTGCATGGTTAAATTCAACTCACCCGACACACTTAGCAGAGCATCGCGAACGATCTCGCCTTCGAGCCGTTTCGGTTCGCGGTGATGATAAAGAGAGTTGATCGGGTCGATTTCCTCAGCAAGTAATGACGTTTCATTGGACATTTGATATGTACGCGACAACACGACACGACGAATCAATCGCTTGAGTGACTGGCCATCGTCGAGAAACGACATTGCCAAATGATCGAGCAATGCCGGATGAGACGGTCGCTGGCCGAGTACACCGAAATCGTCAACCGTCGGCACGATGCCTCGGCCCAACAAGTGGTGCCAAATGCGATTGACGATCACGCGTGCATAAAGCGGATTCGACGGATCGGTAATTTGCTTTGCGAGTTCAAGTCGACCGCTAGTTGAAGTACCAGTGAACGGAGTCGGATCAATCGCTGTGAGAAAATGTCTTGGCACCACTGGGCCAGCCGCCGACGCATTACCGCGAATGAAGACCCGTCCCTCCTCACCAATTCCGTCCATCATCGCCATCGCGAGTCGTGAGCGGATTTGGACTTGCTCCACAAGCGATTGACGACGCTCAATCCATTCGAGTTTCAACTGCTTCAGCGGACGTGCGTTTTCGTCACCGACTCGCTGTAACAACTCAGGCAACCAACGTTGAGCAGCTTGGTAAATTTCATCTGCCTTCGCATTACGGGCTGGTACTGGCCCAGACGCTTCCAAGACTCGCATCAGCTCCAAGCAACTCTGGTGCTCGGGAGCCAGTTCGAAATGCACTTGATGGCCGATATAGCGTGCTAAATTCAGGTGCACCCAGTGAATCGAGTCCTCCGTTTTTTCTGCAATTTTCTTCTGTGTCTCGCCATGCAACGGACCAACAATGAGGCGGTGTGAATCCACGCAAGCGAACACGTGACCTTGGCCGCGCACCTGAAGCGAAACGATTCCGTCGCGAAGTTCAAACGTGGGAGTGCGCATTCCACGTCCGGCGCCCGGGGGAATGGACGTTCGTCGCCCATTCACACTGCGATCCTCCACAGTCTCGATCGCGTTCCAGAAAGGATCGTTTCTGGCGGAGCCAATCAATGCAATGTCAGCGGTGTTCGTGCCATCTTGGCTGTTGACGACCCACTGGCCCGGTCGCGTCAGGCGAGTTCCATAAGCCAGTCCATCAGAGAAAAACGGCGAAGTCGACGAACCGCTATCGCCTGTGTAATCGAAAACAATCCGATGAGTTTTGCCTTCCGGCAACTCGGGAATCGGAGCGAGGTTGCCTTCCCAAGGCAAAGATTCCGTTTTCGAATCCAGCTCGATGAGTCGGCGAAGCTCGGCATCGAGCTTAGCCTGGTACTCCAAGTCAAGCGATTCGAGAGACGTGGCAACTTGGCGGTTTCGTTCCAGCGACTCGAATGGAACTTCACAATAGTGACTGCTTTGAAGAAAGCCTGTCAGCGAATAATAGTCTTCCGTCGAGATCGCATCAAACTTGTGATCATGGCACCGCGCACAGCTTACCGTGAGTCCCAGAAAAGTCTTCGACATGCAATCGATCATATTGTCGAAACGGTCGGCTTCGTCTTTGCGGATATCAACAGGCGAGTGAACCCATTCGCCGAGAAACCAAAACCCCGTGCCAAGGACGGATTCATTGAATCCAGAGTCGGTGTTCAGTCGTGGATTTGGCAGTAGGTCGCCTGCGATATGTTCTTTAACGAACTGGTCGTACGGGACGTCGGCGTTGAGGGCACGGATGACATAGTCACGATATTGGAAGGCGTGTGGTGTGTCGGGATCAAATTCATGGCCGCGAGACTCGGCATACCGGACCAAGTCCAACCAATGTCGCCCCCAACGTTCACCGAATTGAGGCGAGTCGAGCAATCGATCGACATAATGCTCCGTCGCGCTTTTGCTCGAGTCGTTGACGTACTCCGCCACTTCCTCTGGCGAAGGCGGCAAACCGACGAGATCAAACGACAGTCGACGCGCGAGCGCGGCACGACCAACCGGGGGTGCTGGGCGAAGGCCAGCCGAACTCAACTCCGCAAAAATGTAGCAGTCAATGTCACTCAACGCGCCGTCTTGATGTTCAACGGTCGGAGGCTCGCTTGCCGATAGCGGTTGCCATGCCCAGTGGTTCGCTTTTCGTTGTTCGAGATCAAATACCTTGGCGGGCTCTTCGCTCACCGCTGGCTCTTCCTCATCGGGCCAAGCGGCCGATCGATCAAGCCAACGTGCAAAATCAGCGATCACTGAGTCAGGCAACCTGCCTTTTGGTGGCATCTCGTATTCTTCGTAACGAATCGCGGCCAATAACATCGACTCGTTTGCGTCGCCAGGGACGATTGCGGGTCCAGAATCACCGCCATCGAGCAACCCCTTGCGGCTGTCAACTCGCAACCCCGCTTTGATCGACTTACTCGCGGCACTGTGGCACTGGTAGCAATGCTCCGCCAACACGGACCGAATCTTGGTCTCAAAGAAAGCCAAGTCCTCACTCTCAAATGCCTCTTTTTCGTTTGCGAATGCGTCGTTGCCCACCGTACTTGGGCACAATGCGGCGACCAAGAGCAGGCAAACGACTTGATTTCCAATGGGTGTCATGTGGCCGGAGGGATTGCAGGTGGGGTCGCAAAAACACGAAAAGCGATTGAGTTATTGTAGCCGCTCGACACCCACATGACCTACCCGAAAATGACGACCGCTCTACAAAACTAAGCTTTGACGAAGCCGCAGCACCGAGGTAACCCGGGTGTACCAGACGACGTATGTGGGATTTTGGTTGGCTGAGGTACGATTGGAGACGCTGCACTAGAGAGCAATCCGTTTCACCATTTCTAAACATTGGTAGCCAGATGATCGGACGCGTATTCGCCGGAGTCGTGTGTCTTTTTTTTGTGACTGAGTGCCAAGCCGTCGAGTCGGTCGCTTGGGAAACGCTGTCGTTTCGATCCGCTCAAGGCGATCCGATCCGTCTCCGTGATGAGAATCTGAAAGTTGTTTGCTTCCTCGGAACCGAGTGCCCATTGGCCAAGTTGTACGGTGCTCGACTCCAGCAAATGGCGAATACGTTTGGCAAGCAAGGTGTGTCGTTCATCGGAGTGAACAGCAATTCGCAAGACTCGCCGCTGGAGATCACCAATTACGCCACGAAGCACGGGATCCAATTTCCTATCGCCAAAGACGCGGATCAATCGATCGCAATTGCGTTCGATGCGAAACGCACGCCCGAAGTGTTCGTTGTCGATCCGCTCGGTGCCATTCGCTACCAAGGACGGATCGATGACCAGTACGAGCCAGGAGTTGCGAGAACAGAACCGACCACGCGTGACCTTCATGATGCGTTGGCTAACTTAGTCACCGGCAAGATGCCGACGCAAGCCAAGACGGAGCCCGTCGGATGTCTGATCACACGCATTGCGAAAAAGAGCCTGAGCCAAGCGGAGGCGACAACTACATTCACTCGCGACATTGTGCCGATTCTTAACGAGCACTGTGTCGAGTGTCATCGCGCTGGAGAGATTGGACCGTTTGAACTCACTGATTACGACGAAGTCGTCGGCTGGGGCCAAATGATGTTGGAAGTGATTGATCAAGGTCGGATGCCGCCTTGGCATGCCGACCCAGCATACGGTCACTTCATTGGCGAACGACGACTGCCCCAGCAGGCTCGTGATGCGATCGCTAACTGGATCGACGAAGGTATGCCCCAGGGAGATGTGGCCGATTTACCAGTAATGCCCCAATGGAACACGGGTTGGCATCTTCCGAGAAATCCAGACATCGAGATCGCGATGCGTGACCGACCGTTTGCCGTGCCGAGCGAAGGTGTCGTTGACTATCAGTACTTTGTGGTCGATCCAGGATGGACGACGGACCAATGGGTTGCTGCGGCACAAGTGATTCCCGGCGACGCCGCTGTCGTTCATCACGCCATCGTGTTTGTGCGTCCGCCCGATGGAACGAACGCACCTGGCATTGGTTGGCTCGGTGCGTATGTGCCTGGACAACGATCAATGTTGATGCCGCCTGGGCACGCACGACGCATTCCCGCTGGTTCGAAACTCGTGTTCCAGATGCACTATACGCCCAATGGTCACGAGACATCCGACACGTCTCGTGTGGGCGTTTGGCTCGCGAATCCGAAAGAGATTACCCACGAAGTATCGACCGCACTCGCCGTGAACCATGACTTTGAAATCCCTCCAGGCGTCGAGAATCACGTGGTCCAAATGAAACTCGACTCGTTTCCGCAAACGAGCCGTTTACTGGGTGCGACACCACACATGCACGTGCGAGGAAAGTCGTTTACGATGGTTGCAAACGAGAAAAGTGGCGAACAAGTGACGCTACTGAGTGTGCCACATTACGACTTCAATTGGCAACATTGGTATGCTTTTGCCGAGCCTATTGAACTGGATGCCATCACCTCATTGGACATGACCGTTTCGTTTGATAACTCGAGCCGAAATCCTGCCAACCCAGCACCATCCGACTTTGTTACCTGGGGCGACCAAACATTCGAAGAAATGGCAATAGCGTTTTTTGATGTCGCCACGCCGCTGAATTCGAGCCACTCCAAAAAGGTGAGTAAATCACCAGCACCGATGCCCGTCGAAATTGCGGCGCGGGATGAATTGATCCAAAAACGTATCGCGGCTTTCTTAACCGAGATGGACACAAACGATGACGGAGTTATCGAGCGTGATGAAGCTCCGACAGCATTTCGACGCTTCGGCTTCTCGAGCATGGATCGCAATGGAGATACCGTGATCGATCGGACGGAGATTGAACGGTCGGCGGCGGAACGACCATGACCGATGAATTTGGAATGGCAACCCAGGGTGGTGTTGAATCTAATTTGCCAACTCCAGCGGTACCGGGTGGATGGATTGGGGGACTATTTTTCTGGTGGGCCGATCATACGTTTGTGCAAGTACTCGTCCTGTGCGTTGTTTCCGCATTAGCGGTGGTGGGCTATGTCGAGCCTTCGCTTGTTCGTGATTATTTTGTCTCATCGGACTCCGACGAAGCGTCGAAATCCGCGCGACCACGACGACGTGAATCAGCGAATCAGCAACGTGGATCCGGCGCGGCTGCAAACGTTCAACCATTCCAGATCGCTGGTGGCGATTGTGTGCTTGTGGCAGAGGTGATCAACAGTCATGACGGTGATTTTTTCTCGGCGCCAGCCATAACCGCCATGCGGAAAGTGACGCAGGGGATTGAGGCCTTGCCGCAAGTCACCAACGTTATGTGGCTAGATAACGTTCCGAGTTTCAACCTGTTTGGATTTGGCGGTGCGGCTCTTCCCAGCTCGAATGGGTCACCACGACAGTTTGCGACGACACGAAAGACCGTACTTGAGAATCCACTGGCAGTCGGACAGCTCATTTCGCCCGACGGCAAGACCTTGTTGATGCACCTCAGGCTTGATTGGTTCTTTGTCACAACGGATGAAGCCGCCACAACCGACCTTCGCGAGACCGCAGAAGCAATCGCCAAGCAAGTCCCCGGTGTTGAGCTTCGATTCCGAGTGACTGGCCAGGTGCCGCTGCACTTGATGACCGCCAACAGCCATTTGACGAATGCCGTTCAATATCAAGCGATCGGCTATTCGATCATGTTGCTCTCGGCATTGTTTCTGTTTCGCGGAGTCTCCGCCGTTATCATTGTCGCAATAGCACCAGCGGTCGGTGTGTTTTGGACGATGGGGATGTTGCGTTTTTTTGATCTACAAGACAACCCGTTCAACGACATTATCGTGCCGGTACTCATCAGCCTCGTTGGCCTAACGGATGCTGTTCACCTGATGGTCGAGATCCGGAATCAACGTGCAAAGGGGCTCGATACGAAAAATGCAGCAAGGATAGGAATCGCTCGAGTAGGCTTGGCGTGCGTACTGACGAGCTTTACAACTGCAGTGGGTTTCATCTCGCTTTCGTTTGCTCACCACGAGATCGTCAAGAATTTCGGCTGGTGCTGTGTTCTCGGCGTCGCCATGACACTCATCAGTGTTCTGACGGTGATTCCGCTAGGTTGCCGCTCGCCACTGGGACGACGATTGCACATTGGACTTGGCAAGAGCCTTGTCGATGGGCAACTTCGTCGTATTGGACCGCTGGTTGATTGGGTGCTGCGTCACGACCGAGCAGTTGCTTGGGTCGCAATCGCCTCAACAGCCGTATTGGCGATCGTTTCGCTTAACTTAAAGCCAGATGAGAAGCGTTACAGTGGAATGAGCGAATCAGGAGAAGCGGCGATCGCGCTTCGCCACTTGGATCAATCGCTCGGCGGCCTTGAATTTGGATTCGTCGCAGTGGATTGGGATGACCTTGCAAACGACGGCGAATTGCTAACAGTGCTCAATGAAGTCGACTCATTGCTTCGAGCGGAACCACTGATCGGACATCCGCTCGGGCTCCGTGAGTTGCTGGCGTCACTCCCCGGTGAAGGCGCCCCGCAAGAACGCATGTCACTGTTGGAACTGTTACCGCCGAGTTTAAAACGGGCATTTTATGTGCCGGAGAAACGTTTCGCATCAGTCCAATTCCGGGTCCAGGACCTCGGGATCGCGGCTTATGGCGACACGTTCGGGCGAGTCGAGAGTGGTCTGGCGGAAATTATCAGGCGACACCCGAATTTTGCTCTCTCGCTTGAAGGCGACGCGCCATGGCGATGGCGTCACGTTTATCGCATCGTAACCGACTTGGCGACAAGTTTAGGAACCGCGAGTATTGTGATTTGGATCATTCTCACAGTGGCTTATCGTTCGATTCGAATCGGTTTGATTTCGATCGTTCCTAATTTGTTTCCGTTGGCGGCAACCGGCGCAATGCTGGTTTTCTGGGGCCAGCATCTTGAGATGGTGACCGTTTGCGTGTTCACCATTTGCGTTGGCATCGCAGTGGACGACACGATCCACTTTCTCACGCGTTACAAGGAAGAACTGCACGCTGGTGGTGAACATTCGGAAGTCATACGCCGAGCTTTTACGGGTGTCGGCTCAGCACTGCTCATGACAACGATCGTATTGGTCGCTGGCATGATGTCCGCTGTTATCGGCGATGCTCGTGATGCTAGGCTGTTTGGAATTATGGGAAGCCTGACGTTAGCGACCGCACTGTTCGCTGACGTCGTCCTGCTTCCCGCTATGTTGAGCCGGTTCGCTCGAAAGAGCTAACCGGCGATTCAAAAGACTGCGATTCAAAATCCAGCGAATCGACTATAGCGATTCGACGGTCACAGCCATGACGACTGGCGCCGATTCGTCGGGGCCTTTGACAAACTCGATGTTTCGGATCGCTTCCGCCCGTTTCGGCTGGATCGACAGGTATCGCATTTGCCGACCGCTCAAGTCGAACGCAAACTCCGACTTTGGCACATCCACACGACGAATGTAGTCAGCAAAGTGAACGCCATTGAGTAACGGATGATCTTCGATTTCGCCGTCCGCATAATTCAAGCGGACAATCATCGCGACAGCATTGTCTTTTCCGTACGGGCTCGCCCATCCGCCGACACCGCTGAGCATATGGATCAACCTCGCTGGTCCGTTCACGTTCACCGACACCTTGCGAGGCATCGAACGAGCCATCTTCCCGTTGGGTCCGAAAAGTTCAATCGCGTTGGGAACGGTCCCTTGCTTTGGATCAATCAGATGAAACGGAACACCGTGGAAGGTCTTTGGTGACCAATCGGAGAACACGAGTCGCTCAGCAACACCTTCTGGTTCCAAAAACATGCCGCGATCGCTCGCTACGGTAGCTGATTTGCTGATATCGAGCGGCAGGTACTGACCACGCTGGGTCAAGAACTCGAGCAAGTTCGTGAATTCTTCGGGCTTGATCGATTTCTCAAAACCTTCCGGCATCACCGATTTGGTCGACGCGAGCAACTCTTCGATATCGTCTCGAAGCACTGCTTTCTTTTTGCCCTCGGTATCGATCAACTCCAGCGAAGTCCTCGACTCGGAAGCGAGCATCCCACTCAGGACCAAGCCGTCCGCCGTGAGGACGGTGTAAACACGAAAGTTGCCTTCGACGCTTCGGCTCGGATCGAGGATATGAACGAGCAGTTCCTCTTTCGGATGCACGGCCATGCCTGTGAGATCGGGACCGATTGCGACGCCTTCACCGCTGTGGATATGGCACTTGGAGCATTGAGTCTTGAACACTTCTTTACCAAGCGTTGCGTCGCCCTTTTGCTTTGTCACAAACATTAGATCGTCAAGAACTCGTTGACGGTCCGCACTTGGAAGTGCCCCGCCGCTTTCGAGTAACTTCTTCGCTAGCTCGCGAATTTCCTTGTCGGGGTGAGCTGAAAGCGACTGTTTTTGATCCAAAGCCAGTTCACCCAATGACACCTTCCCGGCCTCTGCTCCGCGGAGCAACGTCATTGATGAGGCTGGTCGCTTCAAGAGTACCGCAAGACTCGCTGACTTTGCCGATGGAGTCATCGTTCCAAGTCGGTCAACAATCTTTGTTCCCAAGGACTCCGCACGACTCTTCTCGAGTGCCGTTAGCAAACCTTTCGTGAGTGCAGGACTCGTTCTTGGCGACATGACCTCCAGGAGCGAACCCACGGTGCTGTCGTCCGACGGAGTGAAATCGACCAATTGGCTCGCAGCCTCGGCACGATCCTCGTCCGAATTACTCTCATCCTCCACTCGCGATAACAGTGACTTTGAAATCTCGTCAACGTACGTTTTAAAGCGATTGGCGCCCCAGTTGATCGCGAGCTTAACCAGCACACCGCGTGTGCCTGGCTCGACGCGCTCGAGAAGCGCCTGCAAGTTACTTTCGAGCTCTGGGTTCACCTTCACTTGGCGATCGGATGGCCAACCAGAGGCCAACCCGTCGACCACGGCCTTGATGACGCCCGGCTCGGCGTCCTTCAGGCTTGCGACCAACGCATCAAGATCGCTGGTGTCCTCTCCGCGAGCGTAGTGAGCGGCAACCAACGTCGCCACGCCTGTCACACGATTCGATGGTGACTCTGACTTTGCGAAAGCCCGCAGAAAACCACCGCTGCTGTGCGCGGCCGCTGATGTTGCCGCGTCTGGCATCCACAGGTCAGCCAGATTCACTGGACTCGACAAAACCTCTAACGAAGCCGCACCGCTTGCTTCACTCGGTGGCAAGTCAGCCAGTGCGAGAACGGCTGCGAGCCGTGCATTCGCGTTACCATCGCGATGGACTCGCGACGCGAGTAACGTGTCGACGGACTCTTGCGATGGCGGCAACACTTGAACGGCGTTTCGACGGACACCCGCCGACGGATGGCTGAGTGCTGTGAATGCGGCTTCCGTTGCCTTGACGTTGGAACCGTCAAGCTGTTTCAACCCATGGAGTGTCCACAAAGCGTGGATGGCACCAACATTCAATCCGATCTCGTCAACGGACGTATCTTGAACGAGCGAGATCAGCTCATCAGCAACGTCCGCTTTGCCACGTTCAACCAGCAAACGCTGGGCATGCTTTCGCGTGAGCATGACCGAGTGCTTAAGTGCATTCACTAACTCGCTTGGCGTTGCCTTGGACAAGTCCGGACTCGCCATTGCAGGTGAGTCATTGTACACAACGCGGTAGATCCGGCCGTGCTTCTTGTCACGCAACTTGGTTTCGTACGCGTTACCCTTGCCCGTATCAAACCCTTGTGGCGTGGGGTTGTGCTGGATGATGTAATTGTACCAATCGACAACCCAAACATTTCCATCGGGACCAACTTCCGACATGATCGGAGCCGACCATTCGTCGTCGCTCGCAAACAGATTGAAAGGACTTGTCGAAGTGAATCCACTGCCGTTGTTTTTGAGCACGAATGAGCCAACGAGGTGGCCGGTCGGTCCATTCACAAACGCAACGCGATTCCAATACTCTCGCGGATACTCGCGAGCAGTGTAGAGAGCGTGGCCAGCACCAGCCGTATAGCCGCCGTGATTGTCGACTTGACGAACTTTATCGGTGATCGGATGGAAGTCGTTGGTGTCGGCAATCGATGATAACGTTAGTGATGGCGACCAACCGCGGACACTCTCGTAATAGCGGTTCGGAATTGGCATGAATACGCTTGGATTCCCATTGGCGGTCGATCCGAATACGAGGCCTTCTTCGCTCAACCCGAGCCCCCAGGTGTTGTTGTTCGTCGAACGGATGAATTCAACTTCAGAACCGTCTGGTCGCATTCGGAAGAACCCCATACGGAATTTCTGGGGTTGCTTTCCGTCCGCATTTCCGTCGGGAGAAACAGGCTCGGACGTGTTGTATCCTTGCATCGCCCAAATCCAATTGTCCAATCCGTATTGAAAATTGCTGACGCCGCCGTGAGTATCACCAAGCGCCCAGCCGTTGAGCAATTGTCGACGCTCGTCAGCCACATCGTCTCCATTCGTGTCCTTTAAATACAAGGTCTCCGTCGCATTCTGGACAATTACACCACCGTTATGAAACGCGATGCTTGTCGGGATGCTGAGTTTCTCCGCAAACACAGTGAACTTGTCGGCCTTCCAGTCACCGTCGGTGTCTTCGCAAATTCGGATTCGGTCTCGTCCTTCGCCGAGTGACTGTAATTCATTCGGATAGTCATACGTCTCAGCGATCCAAAGTCGACCTCGCTCGTCCCAGGCAATGCAAATCGGCTTGCCCTGAAGCTCTGGCTCGGAGACAAACAACTCGACGCGAAAATTCTTAGGCGTCACCACGTGCTTCATCGACTCCGCAGGCTCGAGCGGTTCTTGCATCATGTTGAGCGGCTCGCCTTGCACGCCCCATTTATTGGACGGTGTGTAGTTCGGAATTTCTCGACCCACATCGACGTAACTGAACGGCTTCACATCGGTCCGCTTCGCTGTTGTCTCAGGAACAGGGAATGCGAGATCGTCCTGGTACACGCCAGCCGCTTGTGGATCTTGATTGGCAACGAATCGGATGCCTCGCTCCACCAAATTTTGGAAACCAGGATTGGTCCAAGTTCGTGAGTCGTGTCCCCACGCGGTGTAAAACACTTTGCCTTGTCCATGGTTGCGAACCCATGTCCAAGGCTCGCGACCTTCGGCGTCGACGCGATACTCGAGCACCGTTCGATTTGCTTCATTGTGTCGATGATGGACGTAGGTCTCGTCCCAGCTTTCGAAGCCACCAAATCCACTCATGACGGGATGTTTCGTATCTGCAATGTCGGTGCGAAAAACGCCAGTTCCGTGTCGTTGGAACTGGGCTCCCATCAAAGCAACAATCTTGTCGTTGTTTCGGAAACAAAACGTCGCGCAGTGAAGTGGAACAAACCCACCCCCTTGATCGACATAACTCAACAACGCGTCCGCTTGGCCAGGAGCGATCGAATCAATATTTGCGTAGAGCACGAGCGCATCGTACTTCTTGAGCGTCTCCAGACTGAGCATCGACATGTCGTCGGTGTAGGTCATCTCGATGTCACGCTCAGCCAAGACGGGCACGAGTTCGTCGAATCGAGGCTTGGGCTGGTGATGGCCATTATCACCGAGGAACATGACTGTGATTGGTTCAGCCGCAAAAGCTGGCACCGCACCCAGAAAGAGTATCGAAACGAAGAGTGATCGAAGCATAGTGACTGAAGTCTTGTTGTGGTGGTGAGGATTTCGTGAAGTGTTGACTCGGGTCGCGTCGAATTCAGCACGTGCTTCGATCGACGCTGCGGGGACTGAACCCTCAGCAACTAAGAAACACGTTGAGTTGAAGGTCGTAAGGTAAACTCGGGCAGTCGAACCACTTCGCCGCCTCGCTTGGCTGACTCGTGAGCACAGATGCCAACGCAAGTCCAGTTGGCGCTTGTCATCGCATTGGGCTGAGGGTCCCGATTGTCGCGAATTGCACTTACAAATTCATTGACCAAGTGTGGGTGCGAGCCGCCGTGGCCCCCGCCCTGCAAGAACGACAAATGCTCGGCGTCATGAATCTCTTGCGGCAAGGTGAACCGACGAATCGGTTCTGGGAGTAACTGAGCAAAATCGGGCACTTCGATCCGCTGTGCGATCTCGGGCTCCGGCAATTTGGCCGTGTGCATCACGTGATGGTCGCCTTCGACAAGCGTCCATTCGAAACTCTTCTTTGTGCCGTAGACATCAAAGCTCTCACGATACTGGCGCGCAACATCATAAAGGCAACGCCAGATGTGCGCTGTCAAATCACTGTCTTTGATCTTGATGTGACACGATTGGACCGCGAACTTGCTGCCTGATTTTTCTGCAATGTCATCTCGGACCGTACCGCTGCCGAAACAACTGACGTACTCCGCCAATCCATCGACCAAGCCCAAGCAAGGGCTGACAACGTGCGTCGCGTAGTGCATTGGGACCATTTTTTCCCAGTAGGCCGGCCATCCGTCCATGTCTTGAGGGTGCGACGCAGCAAGGTGTTGGATCTTTCCTAGCTCGCCATTGAGGTACATTTCTTTGATGAACAGGAACTCGCGGCTATAAACCACCGTCTCCGCCATCATGTACTTCAGCCCAGTCTCCTCAACTTTCTCAACAATTTGTCGGCACTCGTCGATCGTCGTTGCCATCGGCACCGTGCACATCACGTGCTTCCCAGCATCCAAAGCCTCCAGTGACATGCGAGCGTGATCACCAATGGGGCTGTTGATGTGAACACAGTCAACGTCTGGATCAGTAAGCACTTCGCTGAATTGCGTGTAGCGTTTTGAGATACCAAACTGGTCACCAGTCGCTTGCAACTCTTGCTCGTTGCGACGACAAATAGCAACAACCTCAGCATCGGGATGTGCTTGATAGATCGGAATGAATTCCGCGCCAAAGCCCAAGCCAACCATAGCCATTCGTACTTTTTGAACGCTCATCAACTCACCGGTAAATAACGCTTAACCACATTTTTGGAAAACATTCTGCCCATGCAGAACTTTAACGAGTATAAACCTTATCACAAATTAATGAATGAGAAAACGCGCAGTGTTCTTGTGCGATTTCACCAGCCTAGGGTGCTGCCCAGGAAAGCGGCGCACGGATAGTGGGAATTGACAATGAAACCCAGAAAATCGGTCGCTTTACTCATTGAGACGTCCAACGGTTACGCCCGTGGAGTGCTTGAAGGCATCGTATCGTACGTCCATGAACACGAGCCTTGGTCGATCTATCTGCCAGAACAGGATCGCGGCGCCAGACCACCGACTTGGCTCAAGAATTGGCGAGGGGACGGGTTGATCGTTCGAATTGAAACGGACGAGATTGCCCAAGCAGTGCGGGAGACGAAATTGCCGGTGATTGATGTCAGCGCTGCTCGCCACTTAGCAGACATTCCTTGGGTGGAAACGAACGACAAGGAGATCGCTGCGATCGCAGCCGAACATTTGCTGCAACGCGGATTCAAGCATTTGGCCTTTTGTGGTGACCCCGCGTTCAATTGGTCGAATTGGCGAGAACAATACTTTGCGTCAGCCACGAGTGCTGTATGCGACAGCTATCATGTCTTCCAAAGTTCGAGTCGCCATGCGTCTAAGTTCTCATGGGAACAGGAGAAGAAGCGTCTCGCAAAGTGGATGGATTCGCTACCGCGGCCAACTGGCGTGTTTGCCTGCTACGACATCATGGCCCAGCGAGTGCTCGATGTTTGCCGGGAATGCGATATCAAGGTACCTGAAGAACTTGCACTCATCGGTGTCGATAACGACCATTTGCTATGCAGTCTCTGTACACCCCCTTTGACCAGCATCATCCCGGATGCTCATCAAACAGGTCGCGAAGCAGCTCAACTTCTGGACAAGCTAATGTCCGGCGGCAAGGTTCACTGCGGTGGCCACTTGATTGATCCGATCGGCATCGCAACGAGACAATCGACTGACGTTCTTGCGATTGATGACAAAGACATCGCGGCAGCCGTTCGTTTCATCCGCGAACATGCTTGTGAAGGGATCAACGTGGGCAGTGTGCTGGATGTGGTTCCACTTTCTCGTCGTGTACTTGAGAGTCGTTTTCAATCGATCATGGGACGGACACCTCACGAAGAAATCACGCGACAGCGCATTGAGAAAGTTCGACAACTTTTGATCGAGACCGACTTGCCGCTTTCCAAGATTGCCGAACGAACTGGCTTTCGGCACGAAGAGTACATGAGCGTCGCTTTCAGCCGCGTCATGAACATGCCACCGGGGAAGTATCGGCGCAACCATACAATGAGTTAGCCGGCCGGGAGCTAGTATCGGTCGCGATGAATGTTTCCGACTCGAATCGCGGTGAAACCATGCTTTTCGTTCCAAAACAGAGCTTTAGAGAGACCTGTTTCACTCTCAATTGAGAAGCAAAAAATCGTTTTCTCGAGTTTTCGAGAATCTGATTGACGCTGAACGACGAATCTGTCAATCTTTACGCGGTTTATACCACCATGTCTGAGAGTGTAGCGTCGGAAGGACCGTTTTCTTCCGCTGGCACTTCCGGGTCGATGAGGCGAGTTGCCTTGATGGTGGTTGTTGGAAGGGTCGATTTAGTGAC
>JBGSNA010000061.1:0-38199 GCA_041739875.1 Pirellulaceae bacterium | reverse complement strand
TTCGATAGCAAAGAAAAGTTCTACTGTTCGTCCCCTGCACAGAACGTTCCCACCATAACCAAAAAACACAACCAAAACAAACGTGAACGTCTTCATTTCTATTTGCTTGCAATTGGAGTTTCGGGCATGGTTAGCTCCGTTGCGGTGGCAAAGCCCGACGACTCGCCACTTGCGTTGAATCCGGCTTTGAAAGAAAGTGCTACCGTCGCCCAACCGAAAGATCGCCCAGAAGTCAGTCTTTTGTTGACTGTTGGTGAGAGCGAATTGCCGTCGTTCGGCGAGTTTCCAAGCAGCGAGACATGGAGCGGTTCAGAAGCGGCATCCCAGTCGCAATCGACTCAATTTTTACAACAGCGGTTTGATAATGGCAAAGTAAACGTTGAGCGATATGTGAGCGAAGATGCCGAGGGCAATTTAGTGAATCATGGGCCATACAAAGAATTTGATTTAAGTGGGACGTTGGTGCGATCGGGAAACTACTCGCTTGGAAATCTCGACGGCGCATGGAGTCAAGTCATCTCACCGGAGGTCGTTCAGTCGCTGTCACCGAAATTGGATCCGGGTTTTCGTGCCCCGTTTAAGTCAGAGGCCACATTCGTTGACGGCAAATTACACGGTGATTGGACGGTAACGGACTCGAAAGGCAATCCTGTGTTCCTTTGGCAGTTCAATATGGGGACTCGCGAGAATTTCTCTTCATGGTTCGATACTCGCCACACCGTGATCCTGGAGATCGCGTATGCGGATGGAATCCCTCATGGCCAATCGACTGAGGTGGTACCTGGCCAACGCGAACCCAAGAGTGTTGTTTTCGATCGAGGCCGAATCGTTCAGACCAACACGAACTGGTACGAAAAGGGAAAGAAGCGTTCGGAAGAGATGTACTTGGCACCAGCCGCCAAAAGAATCGTCTCGCACGATTGGTGGAGTTCAAACGTTGTTTCCGAGTCACTGCCCAGCGGCGAAGCGATACGTCACGGAAGTTATACAGCTTGGTATGCGAACGGCCAGAAGGGCTTCGAAGGCAACTTTGTCTCTGGTGCACCCAATGGTGAATTCAATTGGTGGTACCCAAACGGTCAAATCCAAAACAAAGGAAGTTTCGATAACGGCAACTGCTTAAGCAGCTGGGTTTGGTACCACCCAAACGGCATGAAAATGATGGAGGGCACCTATGAGAACGGCGTCCAAATGGGCCAATGGTCAAGTTGGAACCAAGAGGGCCAACTGGCCATGCGAGCCGATGGCTCTGAGTTTCCGACAATCAAACATGAGCTAGATCTCGAACCTATTTCGGTAGCCGCCAACGTCCCGCCAACAACGAAGGCAAGGCACGCGACGATGCGAGTGCACCCGACCAAAAAACGATAGGCAGCCGCTTTTCGAAAAGCGTTCACGTTCCGTCCAGGTCAAGAATTTGCAAACGCGTAGTGAGCCGACGGCGATGGCATCGGGTATCGTGGGGATTCCGATGCCATCCCGTTTGATCTTTAGGGGTTTACCCGAGAGCTTCTTCGGTGATATTCAAATTCGTGCTGACGTTTTGCACGTCATCGTGATCATCGAGGGCTTCGAGCAATTTCAGCACTTGCTTTGCAGTCTCGGCGTCCAAGTCCACGGTCGTTTGCGGAACACGCGAGATCTCGGAGTGCTCAGGTTTTAACTCAGCGGTTTCGAACGCATCCACTAGACCTGGAAATGCATCGGGCGCGCACATTACCTGTAACTTGCCGTCGTCAATCGACTCGACATCGTCAGCCCCGTTCTCGAGTGCCAACTCGGTGAGCATCTCTTCGTTCGTTGTGCTACGATCGAACACGAACATGCCTTTCCGGTCGAAGAGATACGACACACAACCAGTACTACCGAGGTTGCCGCCGTTCTTGGAAAATGCCAACTTCATCTCTGGAGCGGTGCGATTGCGATTGTCGGTAAGGACTTCGCACATGACCGCGACACCGCCCGGTCCATAACCTTCGAAGAGCAACTCTTCGAGGTCATTGCCTTCAAGCTCGCCAGTACCGCGTTTGATCGCCCGTTCGATATTGTCTTTGGGCATACTCACAGACTTGGCATCATCGATCGCCTTGCGGAGTCGAATGTTCGCAGTTGGATCACCACCACCCGCTTTGGCGGCAACAATGATCGCCTTGCTCAATTTGCTCCACATCTTGCCGCGCTGGGCGTCGACGCGGCCTTTACGATGCTGGATGTTCGCCCATTTTGAGTGACCGGCCATGGATGAAGCTTCGAATTACAAGGGTGATGTATGCGAATAAGATACAGCGATCATTGATTTCATCGCATCCAGCGTTAACGCGGTTTGCTCTTCGTCAATTTACGATTCGGTGACTTCTTTGAGCCAGAGGATTTTGATTCTGGCTCGCTCACCTTCTTGCTATTTGAAGACGTACTCTTCGCGGGCGGAGCGGGCTTGGCGGGCGGTGCAGGCTTGGCGGCAGCAGGCTTGGCTGGGGGCGTCGATTTTTTCGACTTCGGCTCAGGAGCCTTCGTTGGCGTCTTGGAAGCTGTCTTGGAAGATTTCTTCTCGGGCGCGGACTTCTTTTCGGAAGTCTTCTTCGCGACAGGCTTCGCTTCTTCGACCTTAGCGGCTGGTTTCACCGCAGCTGGCTTGTCAGATTTCTTAGCCGGCTTGTCTGGTTTCACTTCCGCTTCTGACTTTACAACTTTCTCCGACTTCTTCGACGTCGATGATTCAGCAGCGGCCTTTTTCGCCTCAGCTTTTTTCGCCTCAGCCTTTTCGGCCGCTGCTTTTTCGGCCGCTGCTTTTTCAGTCGCTGGTTTTTGGGCAGCCGCCTGTTCCGCAGCTGTTGGCTCGGGAGCAGGCTTCGCCGGCACTTTTTTGACTTTCGCTTTATCAGCTGCTACGACAGGCGGTGTCTTATCCGCGACCTCTGCCGCAACGCGATCCGCTTCTCGCTGGATCGCACGTTGCTTTTTGGCTTCGACTTTGTTGACCAGCCAATCATCCAATCGGTTGCTTGCTCCTTTCTCGACCATATCCAAAACAGCACGAGCGGTTTTGTCCTTGGCATCTTTGTTCAGAGCGACCGCAGCCTGGTGCAACAGCGATGCAAATTCGATCGCTTTACTCTTCGGGATCGCCCGCTCTAGGCCTGGGACGCGGCCAGCGACGGCTTCGGTTTGCGTCGTGATACCGGTGACAAGCATCATTGCCATTGCGGCGAAATCAACAGGAATTGCGTGACCACCGAGCCCGTGCTGGATCGTGTAGTTGAGCACAAACGGCGTCATGCCTGGCATCTTTTCGAACTTGGCAACCGCTTTGCCGAGGTTCTCTTTTTTCAGGTGATCGAGATCGAACGTGTAGAATTCTTCGAAAATCGACTGCAAGTTGCTCTTCAAGCGAGTCGCTGCCTTGAGAGGATCAGGCAGCCGTGACAGAACCTGACTCAGCTCAGTCGCTGTGGTGACACGTACTTCGTTCCAATCAAAGAATTCCTGCTCACACTTCGCAAGACCTTCGTCGGCCAAATCAGCAGGACAATCCTCCAGCAGCGAAGCATAGAGAATATGCTCCAATAGCGGACGCGTCGGCTGCGCCGGTTCAGCCTTGTAATGTTTCTTGAGCGCGGTGTGCATTTTAGCAATCGCGCCGGCTCGGTTACTTGCGGACATACAGGGTGTCTGTCGTAGGATCAGGTTGAATGATACCCAGTGACGCGATGTCTCTGGATGTTGATTGTCTGGATGGTGATTGTCGGGGAGCGCAACGTGCGTTGCCGGGTAGGGTTTCAGTTCGCCAATTTCTCGTCGTCAGCGTCGTCGTCGTCGTCGTCGTCGTCAGCGTCAGCGTCAGCGTCAAAGTCTTCCGCATCAAAGTCGTCAACTTCTTCCGTGTCAACTTCTTCCGAGTCAAAATCGTTTGCGTCGAAATCATCGACGTCAGCAAGTTCAGCGCCGGTTTCGGATGTGCTTTGTATGCCATCCTTCTCGTCTTTGATTTTTTGCAAAATCTCATTGACGAGCAACGAATGCTGGATGCCTTTATCGAGCACGAACTGTAATTTCGGTGTGTACCGAGTTTCAATTCGGTCAGCGATTTTGCTTTGTAAAAAGCCAGCCGCGTTTTGCAGTCCGCGAAGCGATAGCCGTTGCTGGGTATCGTCCCCCATGACGCTCACCGCCACTTTGGCTTCTCGCATATCGGGAGTCACCTCGACGCCGATGACAGTCACGTCTCGAACGCGCGGATCACGCAATTCTGTCAGGATCGACGAAGCAACAACTTCGCGGATAGCTTCAGCAGCTTTAAGTAAACGACGAGAGGTCACGAGTGGAGTGGATCGGGTGCAGGGAGGACAGGGAACGGGTAATGAAGGATGGCGTTGTCACGCAGCAAGATCTGCGTGACAACGTGAAACAACAATCCAAGGGTTTAGAACTCGAGTTTTCGAGCGACCTCTTCGATTCGATAAGCTTCGAGCACGTCATCTTGCTTGATGTCATTGAAGCCTTGTAGTCGAATGCCGCACTCCATGCCGCGTGGAACTTCCTTGACGTCTTCCTTGACTCGCTTGAGCGAGTCGAGGCCATAGTCGCCGATTGTGCGGCCATCGCGACCAACGCGAATGCGACAACCACGCTGGATCGATCCCTGCAAGACGTAACATCCTGCGATCGTGCCCATGCGGCTGATCTGGAACACTTGCTTCACGAGTGCACGGCCGAGTTCGACCACACGTTCTTCGGGCTTCAGCTTGCCTTCGATCAGCAATTTGATTTCGTCGGCCAGCTTGTAAATGATGCTGTAGCGGCGAATCTCAATATTGCGTTCTTCGGCGAGCGAACGAGCAAGATCGTCTGGCATCACGTTGAACGCAAGGATCACTGCGTCCGAAGCCGAAGCGAGTGTCACGTCGGCGAGCGAAACGCCACCCACGCTCTTTTGCAAGATTCGAATTTGCACTTCTGGGTGCTCGAATTTTGTCAGTTCCTTCTCGATCGCTTCGAGTGAACCACGCACGTCGGCACGAAGGATCAAATTCAGCTTGGCGGGCTCGACAACTTTGCCGATTCGACCTTCCTCAAGCATATTCTGGAAGTTCTCGAATGACACCTTCATGGTGTTCCCCGAGAGGTTCTGTTGGCTGATCGCGTCAGCGCGAGTCCCAGCAATCTCACGGGCTTGGATAATCGTATCGAGTACGTGGAAGCGGTCACCGGCTCCCGGGGCCAAGTTCAAACCAGTCACATTCACTGGCGTACTTGGTCCGGCAATCTTGACGGTCTTTTTCGTCAGTGGGTTGGTCATCGAACGGACGCGTCCATAGGCATCACCGCACACGATGATATCGCCGACTTTCAGCGTGCCGTTTTGCACGATCAACTTGGCACTCACGCCGCGATTCCCTTGCTGTTCCGATTCCAAGCACACACCGAGCGCCTTGCGGTCTGGGTTCGCAGTGTACTCATGCATTTCAGCAACGGTGAGCAACGTTTCGAGCAGCTCGTCCATCCCGATGCCCTTGGTTGCACTGGTTCGGACAACTTCGACGTCACCGCCCCACTCACTCGGAGTTAAGTGGTGTTCAGTCAACTGTGTCAAAATGCGGTTTTGATCCACGCCCTCCAAGTCGATCTTGTTCAGCGCGACGACGATTGGCACGTTCGCAGCCTTCGCGTGGCTGATCGCTTCTTCCGTTTGTGGCATGATTCCATCGTCGGCCGCCACGACCACCACAGCGATATCCGTGACGTTGGCACCCCGAGCCCGCATTTCGGTAAACGCGGCGTGGCCAGGTGTGTCAACAAACGTGATTTGACGATCGTCTTTGTTGATTTCATACGCTCGAATGTGCTGGGTAATGCCACCCGCCTCACCGGCAGCGACATTGATCCCAATCAAATAGTCGAGCAAGCTTGTCTTGCCGTGGTCGACGTGCCCGAGGAACGTCACGATCGGCGGCCGAGCGACCAACGATTCAGCCGAGTCCTGGCGATCTTCGATCTCCGTGATTAACTCGTCTTCGAGCGTCTCTTGGGCCTTGAGTTCGATATCCAAACCGAGTTCGGTCGCTAGCACTTCTGCCGTCGCCATATCGATATGCGAATTGATGGTCACCGCCATCTGCATACCCATCAAAATCCTCAGCACCTGAGCGACTGGCGTACCCGCAGCCTCCGAGAAGCTACGAATTGAGCAAGGCAACTCGACCACCACTTTGTCTTTACGTGGCGCCGCAGTGTTCGTGCCTCGGCGATTGATCGTTCGCCGACGGAACGGCATATTGCGGCCGCCTTGCTCCATCTCGCCCTGAGGTCGACGTTTGCCACCGCCTCCGCCACGACTTCGATCCGCACGGGCACTCGCCATACCGGCGATCCCCTTGCCGCGACGTGCCTTTTCTTCTTCGTCGTCCGTTGCTTTGCGACCCTTCTTGTCACCCGTAAAGCCGCTCAACCCAGTTCCTGGGCTAGCCGCTGTGGTACTCGCTCGCTTGGCCGCACGCTTCTTCTCAGTGTCATCGGCTGCGATTTGAGCAAGAGGCGCCTTCACGCCTTGCTTATGGCCAACGATGACGTCTTTACTCAGCTTGATGTCTGGTTTTTGTGCCGGTGGACCACTATTTGTCCGAGCAATTGGCTGCACCGGAGCATCGGGCAATGACGCCAAATTGATCACGGGCTCACGCCGCTTGGGACGACCTAAATCACCACCAACTCGTTTGTTATCACCCGTCGGGCGATCTAAGGATCGCATCTTGCCGGCACCCAGATTGCCTGTGTGCGGATCGCGACGTAGCGGCGCATGAGGCGCATTGGTCATCGACGGTGCTGTCGGTCGCTGTGGTCGAGCAAGCCGCTCCGTACTCTCGTCAATTTTCGGAGCAATGGGGACGACCTTCTCAGCAGCCTTGGGCGGTTCAGGCGTCTTGGCTTGCGGACTCGGCTCAGCCTTTTCAGCCAAAACTGGAGCAAGTGGCGCTGACCGAGGAACAGGGCGCGAGGCCGGAGAAACTGGCGCAGCCGGAGTCTCGCCGGCCGCCTTCGCTGGTGCCACGACGACTGGTGCCTTCGGTGCAGGTGCCGGGCTCGATGGGGCTGATTTCGGCAGCACAATCGACCGGTTCGCTCCGCGACCAATGCGAGCTGTGAGCGGGGCACGCTCAGGCTTCATAGGCACAGAGGCTGCGGGCGCAGCAGATTTGGCGGCTGGGGCGCTGGACGAGGCGAGGTGGTCACGGAGCCGCTGGGTCTCTTCATCAGTGAGACTTGCCAATGCGGAACCTTTACCAGTAATACCGGCTTTCTTAACCAGTTCAACCAGGTCTTTGCTATCCAGATTTAGTTCTTTCGCGAGCGCGTAAATACGTGCGGGCACGGGTTGTTTGATCCTGTCAGATTCGTTTCACGAACCCGTCTTTCGGGCGGAAAACAGCGTCCATTGGGAACCGAACCGGCGGGAGCACGACAGGCGCTCTCGTTGCGATGCGTTTCCGAAACCATGGTCACTGTCGACGGATTCCGATAATTTCAGTTTGGTCACATACGTGTTTTCCTCCATCGCCACAACCGATCCGCCCAGGACCCATTGCAACGCCTTGTTCGATAACTCACAGCTTCAGGTGCTCCGGGAAGAGCCACTAACGTCTCGGTTATTCACCCGCCGAATGGACGAGCGATCCGAAACGTGTCTCGCCTGAAGAGAGGTGCGAAAGCAAGATGATACTTAATTTCGCCGTCCAGGGAGACCCTGCTAGTGAGCCGTTTACGAAACGTCAACGCGTTTCGGTTGCTGGCGACTCAGCCGGGTCGGCTGAGTCATCAGAGCTTTCTTCAATTTGATCGATTTCCATAGTCCCAGCGGTCGGCACTTCGCCTTCCACATCCGCAACAACGGCTTCATCTTCCGCGACTTCACTCATTTCAGCTTCAGCATCCGACTCAATTTCAGTCTCAGCTTCGTCGCCAAACTCCGCTACATCGCCCGTCTCGTCGTCCCCCAAATCGCTGGCTTCAGCTTGAGCCACCTTCTCTGGCGCACGATCCTTACTATCTCGGCGAGTTTTGCGTTCTTCCGCCGCCGCCTCTTCAGCTTGCTCAGCTCGAGATTCCGCCTCTTCGACGATTCGCTCGACTTCCTCTTCGCTTAACCCACTCATTTCCATGAATGCATCAGGCTCGATCACCGACAAGTCATCGTACGACAAATAACCCTGCTCGACGAGCGCCTGGGCTAATTCTTCGGTGATTCCCTCGATTTGACTGAAACCACCCACGGCACGTTCGATCTGCTCTTCGAGCTCCGAACCCGTCATAATTTCGATATCCCAGCCGCACAATTTACTGGCTAAACGGACATTTTGGCCTCGCCGACCAATCGCCAGCGACAACTGGTCTTCTTGGACTAAAACGATTGCACGCCCGATCATATCGCAAAGCAACACCTGCTCGACCACGGCCGGCTGGAGCGCGTTGGGAATCAACACTTGCGGATCTTCGCTGTATCGAACAACGTCGATATGTTCGCCAGCAAGCTCTTCACGCACAGCCTTAATCCGACTGCCTCGGTACCCGACACAGACCGCGATGGGGTCAACTTGGCTGTCAGTGCTGCTGACCGCTACCTTGCTCCGATAACCAGGCTCGCGACTGATCGAATTCACCGCGATGACGCCTTCGCTCAACTCAGGAATTTCCTGCTCAAACAGACGCTGGACCAATTGTGGACGAGTTCGGCTGAGCACGACTCGAACGCGGTTCCCGGTTGCTCGCACTTCGAACACCACGGCTCGAACGCGTTCATTGGCATGTAATGTTTCACCAGGAATCTGCTCGCTTCGCGGCAAAATCGCCTCGACGTTCCCAAGATTGACCGTGGCGACGCCTCCGTCAGCCCGTCCGATAATGCCAGCCACAATCTGGCCGACCTGCTCTCGATACTCGAGCATCAAGGAATCGCGTTCCGCTTCCTTGACTTTCTGGATGATGACTTGCTTGGCAGTCTGGGCACCGATTCGGCCGATTTGGTCTTCTTCGAGGGGCTCGCCACCAAGCGTCGCACTAATCCGACCGTTGTCACGATCAAGAGTGACCGTGATGTCCGAGTCTTCACCGTATTGACGTTTAGCAGCAGTCTGCAGGGCCGATTCGATAGCCGTGAACACTAACTCCTTGTCAATATTCTTCTCGCGGTGGAGCGAATCAACGTAGCGAAGGATATCTTGAGGATTCATACGACCGGGTGTGGATAAAAAAATGGCCCGAACCTTGAAGGCCCGGGCAATGCGGCTTACCGGAGATATGAGTAACTTATAGTTCAATCGAACAAGTGTCAACCAAGACCTTGCGTTAAAAACGATTCGTGTCGAATCACGCCTCACACGCCCAGTTCGTCAACCGCCATTTATTGCTGGTTCTAGGCCAAAATCTGACCTCCTTGGGGCACTAGAAAACGTCGCTTAAAATGTCGATCACTCGCTGCATATCGGCGGGTAATGCGGCTTCAAACGTCATCGTCTTTCCCGTTTGTGGATGCTCAAACGACAACCGGTGAGCATGAAGGGCTTGGCGATTTAGAACGACTTCGTCTCTTTGTTCTGGGGCCAGCAAGCCTCGGTCGTTAGGCCGTGCATTGGCCACCAGCATTCCACGCGAAATTTCTGCGTGCCCGCCATACAGCCGATCGCATAACACAGGCGTCCCGATATGGCTGAGGTGAACTCGAATTTGGTGCGTTCGACCCGTCTTGGGCATCACCTTCACGAGTGTATATTTCCCGTATCTCGCCATGACTTCATAAAAAGTCGATGCAGGCTTGCTTGTGACGTGGCCTTCGCGAATTGCCATTTTGTCGCGTTGATACGGGTGCCGACCGATGGGCCGATCAATGAGGTCACGGTCTCGATCCAAAGGGCCGTTGGCGATCGCAATATATTCTTTGGCAACGTCACGATCGTGAAATTGCTCGGAAAGACTAGTGTGAACTGCGTTCGTCTTGGCTACCACAATGACACCGCTCGTATCACGATCCAGCCGATGGACAATCCCAGGCCGCGTCGGACCGCCAATGTCCGATAGCGATTTGAAGCGATAGGCGAGAGCGCTTGTGAGCGTTCCCGTCCAGTTGCCACGAGCCGGGTGAACCACCATGCCTGGAGGTTTATTGACAACGACGAGCCCGTCGTCTTCATAAAGAACATCGAGCGGAATGTTTTCCGGAATGCACTCGTCGCTCACGGGTAGCGGAACGAGAAAACGAATTTTCTGGCCCGTGCGAATCCTGAAACTCGGACGTACGATCCGTCCGTCCACGTTGGCACCGTCCTCTTGAACGGCTTGCCGGATCTGTGAACGACTGAACCCGTCACAGATCTGGGTCAGAAACATGTCGATGCGCTCGCCGTCACAGTTTTCCGGAACAATGAAGTCACGCGGAGCGCCTTCACCCGTGACTGCAACACTACCGACCCCAGCACCAGCTAATGCAGCAGCACCATCATCGCCAACAATTGCATCCGGATCAAAATCGTCTTCAGAGCTCACGGCGATTCGTTCTCGGCCGAAGCCGCTTTCTCAACCTGCTCAATAACGTCTTCCTTGGAAGCTTCAGCTTTCTCCACAGCTTCAGCTGCCGGAGCGCTCTCAGTGGCTGGCGGCGTTTCTACTGCTGGCTTGGTTTCTGCTTCGGGCTTAGCTTCTGCTTCGGGTTTGGTTTCTGGTGCTGGCTTAGTTTCTGCTTCGGGCTTAGTTTCTGGTGCTGCTTCCGTTTTTTCTGCGGCAGCGGCTGGCTCCGCGCCATCGACCTTCGCTGGCATCTCTAAGCCTGAGTCGGGAAGCGCAAGTGCTTCAGCCCCGGCTGGCTCTTCATCGGCGGTGCCGCCGAGCTTCATCGCGCCAATCTCAGCTTTCGCTGCGGCGCCTTCGTCGCCCAAATCCGGTAAATCCAATGGCGGCAAGTTCAGGTCTGGCAAATCCGGAAGCATATTGCTCCCTGGAAGCGATGGCGGCAAAGCCGGATCGCTCGGCGTGAAATTTTGCTCCCCGAACCAAGCCAAGAATTCTTTGGTGTCGGGACGGCTGAGCGAGTCGATGCGTTGTTGGGCAACCTCCACCATCGCTTCGGACTCGTTCGCAGCCATCGTCTTGCGATACTCTTCGATCGCCTTCTCTGCATTACCGCTGGACTCTGCAATTCGAGCCAATCCAAAGTGGGCTCGCGAATCGAGAACCTTGTCTTTGCTTGTGGAAAGTGCTTGGCTGTAGGCATTCTCAGCCGAAGTGAACAACTCGGTGGCTTCGGCGCGGTCAGTGTACAACACCCGCATGCCGCGAGACATCAATTCATCCGCTTGATAAAGCCGAGCCCACGACCCGGCGGTGGTTTGCGAGTATTGCTCACCTACCATTGAAAGGACTTCCGCGTCGCCCTCGCCGGCGGCCAGGACCAATTGCAACGTTGCGTCGCTGCGTTGGCCCGAAACATTACTTTGGTAAAAAATCCACCCGAGCGAGCCGACGATTGCCACACCAACCACAGCAGCAATCAGCTTGGAATGTGGCTCGATGGAATGGTTGATCCGGGTGAGATAATCAGCCAACACGTTGTGCTGGAGTTCGTGACGGCGGTCGGTGTTCATGGGTTCGTTTGTGGTTTTTCAGTCGCGGATGAAGGCTGCAACTATAGAAATGGTCGAAAGATAGCGTCAATAGACGCTGCTCAAACCTTACTAATTATCTTCAAGGTCTCAATAAACGCCGATCCAGCGACACACAGGTCCTGGCTCGACACGCCTCGTCCCCAGGCGATTTACCCATCCACTCGAATTATTACTCGTCCACTCGAAGTCTTACTCGTCCACTCGATGTTCAGTCAATTCTTCGATCGACGCGAATTCGAGCGTTGAAACGTGCGTCGCTTGGAGCACGACGGGTGGTGCACAGCCCGCATCATAGGCCTCTTTCCATCGTGCTGCACACAAGCACCAGCGATCTCCGTCGACCAGCCCCGCAAAACGATACATTGGATTCGGGGTGCTCAAGTCGTTGCCTCGAGCCTTGCTGAATTCCAAGAAATCGTCGGTGACTTGGACACAAACGGTGTGGAGCCCGTAGTCGTCCGCCCCCGTGTTGCAGCACCCATCTCGGAAAAACCCAGTCATGGGGTCCGTGCTGCAACTTTCCAGCTCAGTTCCGAGTACGTTTTTTGCCATAGCCTTTTTCGATTGCCCTAACAGTTCCATTCGTTCTCAAAAAGATCTTCAGCGAGAAGATCTGTGCTGGAAACGAAACCGAATTACCATCTCAGCCCAAAACGCTCGCCGCCGGTGTCTCGATTATTTCCGCCCTTGAGCGGCCCATCGTGCGTGGCCTTGATCGCTGGCTCTCGCGTCGGCTCTTCCTCTGGCTCCGCTTCCGCCTTGCCGGTGGGCTCTGGCTTGGCAAGCGTCGCCTTCATCGACAAACCGATTTTCTGGGCATCACGATCAAAGCTCAAGACCTTCACGTCGACTTCTTGGCCCGCTTGGACAACGGAGTCAACTTTCGAAACGCGATGGTGGGCCAATTCACTGATGTGAACCAACCCCTCCACTCCAGCACCCAAGCGAACGAACGCGCCAAAGTTCGCAATCCGAGTCACAGCACCGCGATGCATCGAACCGACGACAAATGCCGCCTCCGCAACATCCCATGGGTTCTCGAGCAAGTCGCGATACGACAGGCTGATTTTGCCTGTTTGCTTATCGATCTTCTCAATGACCACGCGAACCTGCTGGCCCTCGGTGAGCACTTCGCTCGGATGCTTGATGCGTTCCCAACTCAGCTTGCTGACGTGAATCAAACCGTCCAGACCACCAAGATCAACGAAAGCGCCAAAGTCCTTGACGCTCCGCACAGTACCTTCGAGCTCATCGCCTGGCTCAAACTTCTCAAGCTGTTCTTTTTTCTTATCTTCACGCTCACGCTCGAGGATCGCACGGTGGCTGAGCACCAAGTTCCCACGACGCTCGTTACATTCCGTGACGACGCACATCATTTTTTGGCCAACAAAGTCGCTCGCATCCTCAACACGATGCTCGGACAACTGGCTAATCGGAATGAAGCCTTGCATGTTGCCGACGGTGCACTCCACACCACCGGTATTGCTTGATGTGATTGTGGCTTCGACCACAGTCCCTTCGTCAATGTCCGTCCAATCGCTCACGTCGACGGCTTGTCCAGGCAAAGTCGCTACAAACAGTCCATCATCGCGATTGAAGCCGCGAATCAACACTTCCACGGACTGGCCGACAACCGGTTCTTCGCCAGTAAACTGAAGAAACGGCACAACGCCTTCGTCGGGGCCTCCCAACGAGACGAACACCGAGTCCTCATGAATCTTGAGGATCAACGCATGCACGCGAGCACCTTCGCTGAGCGGTTCACGTCGATCTGGCATCCCCGCATTACCACTGAGCACCGTGGCGACGTCCATCGCCGCAAGCTCCGCATCCAACTCCGCCTGCAAATCGTCCGATAGTCGCATGCGAAGATTCGGCACGGCAACTTTCTGGAATGTCTTGGCGGCCGTAGCCGAAGCGTTTTGAGGCTTGTCGGACTCGCCGCTCGATTCGCCCGCGAGTCGTGGTCGCGGATGCGATTTGCCCTTGCCGGCTTGACCCTTGCTGCCTTGTTCCTTGGCTGCTTGCGCTTTCGCCGAGGCTTTGGCAATCGCTTCACTCGAAGCTGCCTGGGGTGACGCGGGCTTCGCCATCCCTAATCCCCGAGCCGCAAGCGGTCCCGAAGAAATTTTGGGAGCGTCATCCGACGTCTCAGCTTTCGCGGCCACCGCATCCACAGCACTGCTTTCGGGCGTGCTTGCTTCAGGTGGGGCCGATGCCGAGGGGGCGGATTCGGTGGGTGGAGTAGGCTCGATCGCGGCTGAATTCGCGAGAGATTCCTGTGCGGAAGAGTCGCCGATGGTCATCGGAATTTCGAAAACTAGAGCAATGAATGCGACTGTCGCGGCCGCGCCGCGTGTGTCGACAGTGAAAGTTGGATAGCCCGTTAGCTTACCAGTGCTCGCGAAGATTCGATAGCCTCGAAAAGACTTGACCAAAACGGAGTATTTGCGGGCATATTCGCGTGCCTCGTCTTCCGAGAATCGGCCGCACAGGCGAAACTTTCGCTCATGACAGCCCCCCAGCCCACCAATCGTGACTCCGCGTTTGCTGAAATCGCAGCGGATTTGTTGCCCTACGTCAGCCACTCGCTCGCCATCGGCGATCACCGATTACGCTACCTCGACGTCGGCCCAACCGTTTCTAGACTCGACGTTTCAAACAACGACGATTCTAGCTACCGCCCCAGCGAAACGTTGCTCTGTGTTCACGGCAATCCGACGTGGAGCTTTTATTATCGCCGCGTCGTCGAGCGATTCTCGCCCGCGCATCGCGTTATCGCTGTCGACCATATCGGATGCGGGCGCAGCGACAAACCCGCACAAGACACGTTTCCATACACGCTCGCTTCGCACCGCGACAACCTCGTCGCACTGATCGACCACCTCAACCTCGATCGAATCACACTCATCGCACACGATTGGGGCGGAGCCATCGGACTCGCCGCGATGCTGAAACGACCCGAACGGCTGAAACGAATCGTGCTGCTCAACACTGCCGCGTTCCCGCCGCCGTATGTTCCTTGGCGAATCGCAGCTTGCCGCACACCCGTCCTTGGAACCGCAGCCGTTCGCGGCGCCAACGCGTTTGCTCGCGCCGCGATCACTATGGCGATGAGCCGAAACAAAATGGAGCCGAATGTCGCCGCTGGCTTGCTTGCACCCTACAACAATTGGAACAACCGCGTCGCAATCGATGCCTTCGTTCGTGATATTCCGATGACGAAGTCGCATCCAACCTTTGAAACGCTCCAGCAACTCGCAATCGAACTTCCAGCACTCGCCAACATTCCGTCACTACTTGTCTGGGGCATGAAAGATTGGTGCTTCCGTCCTGAATGCTTGCGACGGTTCCAAGCCGCATGGCCTAACGCAACATCCGTTGAGATCGCGGACGCAGGCCACTACGTGATCGAAGATGCACCCGATGAAACTTTGCACGCAATCGATCAATTCATTCACTCGACTTAACGGCCGCTGCGATGAATCGTCCGTGGCAAGCCGCATTAAGTGATCGCCCACAAACCATACGCGACGCGATCCGCCTCGCTTGTGTTCTCGAAGCCTCCGCCCCTAAAGCCGGGAACGTCCATCCACGAGCGTCGTTCGGCGATCTGAATTACCAACACTTCGTCGACGCTGCGGATATCCTCGCTGAGGAACTCACTCGAACCGACATCACGATCGCCAATCGAATGCGATCAGCCGTCATTCGCTCGCGTGAGTCCTCGGGCACGAACGTCAATCTCGGCATCGTGCTGCTTATCGGCCCGCTCGTTGACGCGAATGTCTGGAACGAAGGCCACGTGATCTTCGATTGCATTCGCATCGCCGGCGCCGGGGGTCTGTCCCAGGTCGACGAGATGGATGTCAACGACACAGTCGATCAGGTCGACTTGCGAGCCGCCATGGAATCTGCCGCCCATCGCGATGACATCGCACTCCAATACGCCACCAACTTCCACGACCTGCGCGATAACATCGTCCCTGTCGTCGACAACGCCATCAACAAAGCCGGCGATCTCCTCATCGGGATCGCTGAAGCACACTTGCAACTGTTGTCGACGCGTCCCGACTCCCTCATCGCCCGCAAGAACGGCATCGACGTTGCACGAGACGTCATGCGTCGCGCCCAAACTGCCTTAGTCGGCAATATTGACACTCGGCAACAATTTGACGCATTTCTCCGCGATGAAAAACACCGACTCAATCCCGGCACAACCGCTGACCTGATTGCCGCTAGCCTCTTTGTTCTGCTTCAACCACCTGTACATCCAAACTAACCCACAATGACCTCATCCAACCGAGCCACCTTTGCCGTCGACGTCTGCAAAGAGCAATTCATCTTCTCCGCCGCCCACTTCATCACCTTCGCCGGCGATATTTGCGAGCGCATCCACGGCCATAACTATGGAGTCCGTGTTCGCGTCGAAGGCCCGCTCGATGCGAACCGCTACGTCGTCGACTTCATCGCACTCCGCGATGCAGTTCTCGAAGAAACCACAGCCTTGGACCACCACGTGATCTTGCCGCGCGACCACGCCGAGATCCTCATCACCAGCGATGATCAAGAAACGACAGCAACATTTCGCGAGCGGCGTTGGGTCTTCCCCAACGAAGACTGTGTCATCCTTCCTGTCATCAACACGACCGCCGAAGAGATCGCACGAGTCATCGCCGAGCGCGTCATCACCAAAACATTTGACAAATTCGGCAGCCAACTGTCGTCCATCGAAGTCGCCGTTGACGAAAACCACGGCCAATGGGGTATCTGTAAACTTCCCTGGGAAAAACTTGCCGAAGCGTAAGACGTTTTCTGGAACGATAACATCTGCGTTGACTCGGAGATTCACGAAAACCGCGATTACCAAAATCGCTAGCACGTGCCTGTGAGCCATGATGCCAATGCCTGCGGCGATGAAACCGAGGGATCGAGATGCCAGAGCTTACACGTCAACGAATTCTTCGCGGCGGCGCTGAACGTGCAACTTTCGCTTTGGGATCGATTCAACTTTGACGGGCTCAAAGTGCCCCTCGGCTAGATCCGATCGCACAAAAATCAGATAGAGCCCCGTTGTATAGGCAACCAAGGTATAGCCCTTCTCGCGACCAAGCCCGTTCAAGGCTGCGGCGCTGGCTCCATAGAACATGGTTTCGTCGAACATGTGCCCAGAGTCGTATGGAATCGTCTTGCTTTCCGTCGGCCCAAAATTCGAGTTGTATTCGATCACGACGATCTTGGGTTGGTAGTCGGTCAGCGACTTCCAAAGCCAATAGTCGTTTCCATCCACGTCCACACTGAGCAGATCAAAGTCTTTGCATAGCGCCGTTTCGGAGAGGATCGCGTCCAAACGCTGATCCCCGTCCGCCATGATGAAGCTGCAAATCGGAGTGCAATTTTCGAATTCGCGCAAGTTCTTGGCGAGTGTTTCTGCACGTTCGCGATCGCCCTCGATGTAGACACCGCTCCAACCACGCTGGGCCAAAGCATAAGTGTTACTACAGTAAACTCCGTCCCAGGCTCCAAACTCGACGAAGCTACCTTTTTCGATTTCGAGTCGGCGACAGATTTCCGCGATGATTCCGTCTTCGCCACCCTGGCTTGCTTGCTTCTCGGGATTGAAGTTGCGAGCGTACTTCTCGCTGAAATTAGGTCGGAACGCTTTTCGGATTCGGTGGGCTAACTTCATTTCAATCCCTATCTCACTCGCCGTCTTGGCAAAGAATTCTCGTTTGCAGCAACAATCAAGAAGGGTGAATACCAGTTTCACACGATCGAAATCAAGAGGAATCGAAATCAAGAGGAATCGCGACACAGAAACCTGACGGGATTCGCCACGGAATCAATCGTCCGTTGATTCGAGAGTGACCAGCAGCGGCGACGAATCACCCGCCAACTTCGTGACGCGTAGATCACTGGTGTAGTAATCGGCGTAGCAACGCGGAACCGTGCGTCCGTGCGTGTGGTCGTCGGCTGCGAGATCCTCCGTTAGAACAATTTGAACGACCACGACTTCATAGTCGCCTGCGGGACAGCCCACGTCGCCATGGGTATCCGCCAACTCAAACTTGCCGTCGACTGCTATTCGACTGGCATATCGAGAGCCGTCGACAAGCGATCGAAACTCGACGCTGCCCGACTGGACCGGCTCACCATCACTGAACTGCACGATGCCCGTGGCTGTTTCGTGTGGCCCTCCGCATCCGCCCGTGACGAGACCAAGAACTGCGAAGCATGCAAGTCCGATGGGCGCGTTGCAAAAACCTTTCAATTCCCTAACTCCACCACGCGTGCATCGCGGCGATTGGCCAGCGATCCAAGTACTTTTGTATCAGTCTCTGGGCTGAACATCCGAACGCTGCCATCGACCAGTGCAAAGTGAACGCCCGATGGGTGCCAACTGCCAAACGAAAACATATCCGCCAGCACATCGTTAGGACCATTGGCTAGCCGCAAACCTGGGCCTGCCAAACGGCATGAAGCGGGCAAATGGTCTCCATCATACGCCGGTGAATCTTCTGGGAATTGAGCAAGCTGACGAATCGGAACAAACTTTTCCCCGAAGAGAAATGTGTTGGACGTTCCGTCTGTAACCGACGCCATGCGCATACGATCTGAGGGTGCGATCGCTTTGCCAGCCTTGCACTCAGGTCGCACACTGATGATGACGCCCGTTCCATTACCGCCAAAGTAAAAGTCCGTTGAAGCGCCCGTCGCTCCAGGGGTCAAGTCGCCATGATTTCCAGCGTAGTCACAAAGCGCCCCCTCAACGTCCAGCGTGAGATCAACCGGGCGCGGTGGAAGTGGACAACCACACGGCAACCGACCGCCTCCTCCAGTAACCGTCGTACGCAAATTTCGAGTTCCGATCGGACGCGTTCCTGCTCGACGCGAAGGACACAAAAAGATGTCGGGAACGACCGTGCGAACACTCTCGGGATGTTGATGCCAAGGCACCGAAAAATCCCACGACGCGCCCAAAGTGGACTGTTCAATATAGGGCATCACGCGTGCGAGCCATGTCGGCGTTTCCAATCCGCATTGATCCGCCGGATCAGCGTCCGGACGCGACTCATAGCGAGCCGGCGGAAAGTAACCAAGCGCGTCATGATGCATGTGCGTCGCGAGCGCCAGTTGCCGAATGCGATTCTTGCAATCCGTACTGCGGGACGCTTCGCGGGCAGATTGAACGGCTGGCAGTAACAACCCGACCAAAACACCAATGATCGCGATGACCACCAGCAATTCGATCAAAGTAAAGCCAAGCGACACGCCACGCGAATTATATTTGACTAATATCAATGTTGGATCCCATCTTTTTGCATGTTTATTGTTGAATCCCGCAGGTAAAATCATAGTCACTGCTGTCAATCCCCACATCCCAGGGAATGAAAAGACCTGACCCAGCGTGAATTCGTTGCCAGAATTTCGCGAACCACTTGCTTCGTTTCCTCCGGTTCAAACGGGTCGTGTTCCAGTTCGTGTTCAAGCAGTTCGAGCTTTTTGCGAATTAGATAGCCTTGCATTCGCTGGTACGGTCGAACTTCGCCAGCTCGGATGAACGCGCCAACTTCTAGTCGTCGACTCCAATCTTCCCATACCGGTAACCAAAACAACGCATGATCAAGCTGGCCACTATTCGCCGCTGACAAGCATTCGGCACGGGCCAAGCTAATCTCATCCAAGCACTCATCCGGTGACGGGTAGTACGCGAAGCAGGCCACGACACTAAGCGCAACCAAACCTGCCAGCATGGTTGCACCAATCACGCCCCGTGGGACGACAATATCAAGACCTCTTCGAGTCGCTAACGTTTCAGTCTTTAAAGAGGATGCGAACGATCCCGCTTTGGCGTTCTTGACCAGCCATGTTTCGTCAATCTGAAGCATTCGCATGAGCAACCCAAACGCGACGACAATGGCCAATATTCCCAACGAAGCCACTACGCTAACGTCCAAGTCCTTACTCACAGTCTGGCGCACCGTTTCAGTATTGATCGTGTGATACGCCGAAAGCGGGTTGGCGTAGATGTCGAATGCGTGGGTGTGACCCGCAGGCTCGACGCCAGGCGGAACGAGTGGTTTGTTGATCGCATAAGCCAGGGTCAAGACGACCAACAAAAGCGATGCCATCCACAAGGACGCTGCCTTCCAGCCAAAGTATCGGCCGAACCAAAGCGGCGTCGCAAAATTCAATCCCGTCCCAAGAATCAACAGCGCAAATGACGCACCGGGTGAATTCGCATGCTGGAACATCATTCCCATCTGGCCCATTGCCATCATTGGCGTGGCATAGACGGGAATCGCCACGACCAACATTCTTAGTGGTGCCCACCAATCATCCCGTTCCACCGAATGCTGCATCGCACCAAACGGCAACACTGCGGCTAGTAACGCCAGTCCAGACAAAGCGATGAGGGTTACGCCCAACATCGAGCCCGTTGCTTCACGCGAAAAATGGACAACCGTGGCAAACACTCGACGCAGGCCAATTAAGTGGTCTTGCTCACACGCATCCTCGAGGTCGTCAACGTCCCCCGTTACGCTGAGCGTTCGCCGCTTTGCGATCGCGTCCCAGAAAAATCCAAGCACAGTGACGACGAACAACGAGCCAACGGCGAACAAGATAATCACAAACGGTCGACTGAGCGTTAAACCGTAAAGCAGCGACAACGGATTGAACAATGGCGCGGACAACGCGAACGCCGACATCGCTCCTGGCTTGACCTTGGCTCGACGCATCTCGAACAGAATCGGTAGCACTCCGATTGAGCATACCGGCAACAGCATACCGACCAGCCAAGATTGGGGCAGTGAACGTACTGAATCGCCTCCGAACAACCGTCGCGTCCCCTGGTGACCAAGATAGTATCGCAAGATCGATGCGATCATCAGTCCCACCAGCAGCGTTGGAGCGGCTTGCACAAACCCTTGCAACATTCGAACGAGCCCGCCAACCAACATCATCGAAACCGATTGGCTCATGATTCGCCTTTTGAAAATTGAGGCAACTGCTCTGGAATTTTAGCGGCAGCCTCATCAATTAAATTACATAGTGATTCAAGTTGCGATTTATTCTCTGGGGTCAATGCACCCTTCGCATTTCGCAAATTCGCTGTCATCGATTCCGAAGCTTGGTACAAGGGCAACCAATCCGTTTCCGTCAGGTTTGTGTCGGCTGCGACTTCCGCCGTCCAACTGACAAGGTCCTCAATCTCAGCAAGCAACTCTGTGCTTGCATCCGGTGCCGATAAACGCGCACGCAGCTTGACCGAAATGTCCGCAACATCCGTGGGCCAATGCAATGGGAGCTCATGGTCGTCTTCAAACAGCGAGGTCTTCGGCTGAGCTTCTCCGCTAGCGCAACCCGCCAGCACGAGCGAGCCAACCGCGAGGAACCATAGCCAACGATTCGTTGTCTCACCTATTGGCAACTGGTCTGGACGGATTCTTACTTTGGGCACTATCGGTACTCCGGTGCAGGGATACTGTCCAGTATTCGATCGATTACGCCATCCACATCATCGTTGGTCGTTAGCAAACGAACGGACAATACGGGCCGGGCAACGTGTGCGATATCGCTAGGCGTCACGAAATCCCGGCCTTGCAGTAGCGCCCATGCTTGGGCGATTCGCTGCCAGAGCAACATCCCTCGTGGGCTTACACCCAATTGGATCGCTGAATCATTGCGGGTCGCTTCCACTAGATCGACCAAGTACTCACGCACTCGCGAATGCACCGTGATCGTTCGTACGATGTTTTGTATTCTGGCAAGTTCGTCAAGCAAAAGAACACTCTCGGAGCCTTCGGCTTGGCTGTCTTCACGAGTCGCAGCCTCCAAAATATCGAGCTGGGAAAGTCGATCCGGGTAGCCGATTTTTAACTTAATCGTAAACCGATCGAGCTGAGCTTCAGGCAAAGGGTAGGCACCGTGCGAGTCGATCGGGTTCTGGGTCGCAATCACAAAGAACGTCTTCGACAACGCATAAGGCACGGCGTCGATGGTGACCTGTCGTTCCGCCATCGCCTCGAGCATTGCACTCTGTGTTCTTGGTGTCGTTCGATTGAGTTCGTCGGCCAACAACACATCCGAGAACACTGGTCCTGGATGAAACTCGAACTCCCGAGTCTTTTGGTTGAACAAATTGAATCCTGTCACATCGGACGGCAACAAATCCGGTGTGCATTGAACGCGTGCCAACTTCCCACCAACACACGCCGCAATCGCCTTTGCCAGCGTCGTCTTGCCTGTGCCCGGCAGATCATCGAGCAACATGTGGCCATGAGAAAGCAAGCATGCAATCACAAGCTCGATCGCATCTTTCTTTCCTAGCAAAACACCATTGAGATGACGGCGAAGTCCGTCCAGTGACTCGGCCACCGTTGGCATCGCAATCGAGTTCTCCGTAGGGGTCATACGAGCGTCTCCGCTTTAATCCGTCGCAACGTTTTGATCTTCAAAGTCATGAGAAGCTCTTTCACTAAGTCTTGACTCGCACTTGTGTTCTCGACACCAGCAAAAGTCATTCGATCCGCCTCATCGCAAAACCGGCGTGCTGTCTCGCCTATCGTGAGGTTCCGTTGCGTGAGTGAAAGCAGCCAATCACGTTGCGGGCAGCCTGGAGCACGAGGGCATCCCGCCAACCGAGCGCGGGTCTGCAACACTTTCATCGCAAGTCCCAGCCGACTTCGCGGCCACACGATCGCAGCAACCGGGTACAAAACGCTCAAGCTAAGCTCGATCCAAAACAGGCGAGACAAAAACAGCATCATGCCAATTCCGAAGCATCCCACTGCATGTGGCCAGTAATTTGCCGCCAATCGTTTTGCGACTAACCAAGTCGATGGCTGATAACTGGGTTCTTGGAATCCCGGTGTGGGCTCGATCTCGAACCAACGCCCGTCCTCCAATTTGACTTCTGCCCAAACATGCACATCTTCGGGCAAGACGTTGGTGTGCCCGGCGGCAATGTCGATTGCGGATGGACGAACATAAAAACCCGTCACCAAGCGTGCCTGTAACCCAATCTCGCTCGCCATTAACGCAGCCGTCGTTGCAAACAAATGGTCGCCGCCCCGACGTGTTTCTAAAAACTCGGTAATCGGATCGTCTGGCTCTGTTCCCCCGGTTCGGTCAAAGGCAAATTCACTGCGAAGGTGCGATACGATCGCCCTCAGTTTCTCATAGGGATGATCGAATGTGGCGGACCACTGCGCAGCCAAATCTGTCACAAGCTTTGGCTGGCCTTCCGCCAGCGGTTCAAAGCGTGTTTGACGGTCAAGCTTCGCCCACAATTCGTCTTCCATCACGATCGCTGAAGCCACATTCACAACTGTCAGCGGTGGAACCTTTTCACGACCGGGCATGAAGTAAGCGCCGTCATCTTCGATACCAAAAAAATCTTGACGATCAACGTCCTTGATGTGCAAGCCCGATGTCATCATCGGCGTGGGGATACGCGTTGAATCTAAACGCAATACTTTCAGCAGACTGACGGTGGTCGTGGCAGCAGACGGTTCTTTCCCAGCCGTCAATATCGTCGGATCAAAGAACCAAACCGCACGGTTGATTTCTCGCCGTAGCAGACTCTCGTTTCGGTGCGACGATTGATTCGACCAATCGACACCATCAAACGTGTCATAGCGATTCATCGCCAAGCGAATGCCGGAAGGGCCGTCCCATTGAACAACCGCATTCTCCGGCGAGTCCTTTAAATGCATGTGCTTCTTTGGCGCTAAGCGATCGGTCGAAAACGAGCTACCTCCCTTTTCGCTCTTCGCCGTCTGCTCATGCGTCTGGATCAGCTTTTCAGGCGTCAACCCTTGTCGTCGTTCCCACTTGTTCTTTTTCTTAGGTTCGCCGATCGAATCATTGAACATGTCGAATAACGTCGACTCCGTCGATTCCAGGAACAAATCCGACTCGACTGCACCAAACGACTCCGCATGGTCTTTCGCCGCGATCGCTGCATCTCCAGTTCCCACCCCACTGCGAGCCGCTGGGTCCGACCACTGCGAACCGCCGCTCGTTGGCATGAAGCCAAATCTGAATCGTTTGGATTCGCCCAATCGATCTCGAACAGCCAATCCGCTTACGATGAACACTGCAATCGCGGCAAAGACAGAGACTGGCCGAACACCAGCACCACGACGAACTTGCTGGACAGCACACAATTCGAGGCGTTCCCAGTGGTTCGCGACTAAATGCCAAACGCAAACGGCCATCCAAGCGATCGCCATCACAACCGCACGTGGGCTGTCCGAAATTGCCACCGAGAACAAAGTCAAGAACCCGGAAGCAACCAGCGACATGGCTCGAGTTCGGTTGCAGCCAATGGACATCGCTAGCGACGCGGCACCAAACACCATGAGCGCTGTCATTTCAAAGGCGATGGGAGTCCCCATCCGTCTTGAGATTAGCGCAGTAACAATCGGAACCGCCAGCAAAACTATGGATAGGTAACGACGACGAAAAACAACCGCTGCTTCCAACCCAAAAAGTATCGCGATCGAAATCATCTCCGAAAGAAACAAGGCCCGCGATTCGACTGGATACCGTAAACAGCCAACGGCAGTGATGGACAGCAGAGCCATCAAAATGGCTTCACTCTGTTTACGTCCTCCGAGAATGAACCCTGAATTGCGGCGATCGCTAGGCAGCAACGTCGGCATCGCGCACCTCGTTCCATAAACTCGCCATCGCAGTGGCAAGATTGTCCTGAGCCGTCACGGTCATCTCGCGTGTAGCACCGCCGGCGCGTCGGCCGCCGAGCGGATTGTCGATGCAAATGAACACATCACCACGGGATGAACCGGAAATCGCAATCCTCGCTTTTACGCCGACTCGATTGTCCCTGTCGCACGCTTCGCCGTCCGCTGGAACGCTCGCAAGCAAGTCCAGCATCCTCCGCCGTCCACTCGAGTCGAGCTTGAGCGAGAACGAACGGTTACCCAGGCGAACTTTCGTCGCGATCCGAGATCCGTAAAGCGATGACAGCACGCTTGCCGCAACGCGAATGCGACGAGCAAGCGACTCACGGTCGGCGTAGCAACGTGTGTCGATCAGCACTTCCGTTTCGACCGACTGAGGGCCGCCACGCTCCGTCACAATCAGCGAATCGGAGCGAGCCGAAGCAATCCAGTTGACGTGTCTGGCCGAGTCGCCGCGTCGAAATGTTCGAACACCGACAAAGTCTCCGGTTCGCCCTCCGCGACTGCCATCCCCTTGATCGGCGTTGGTGTGCCCAACCAAGGGCAACATCCCCAACACCGAATATACCCGTGGCCAAACCGTGAGCGACTTCACGTCCCTTAGCTCGCGCCGGGCCGTCCAAATACCGAATGGAAACGAACAAGTGACTTGTGGCTTGGTGAACGGGTAATGGCCGCGAAGATGTGGCGTCACGTCAACAGCGAAATCCGCTGTGCACAACGGCGGTACACACGCGAGCCCTACTGTTGGCCTACTTTCATCGCTCTTGTGACAATCGAGATAGCCTTCGATCGCTAAACCCCAAACCGGAAGTGGAATGCGATTGCGAACACTCAGCACCATTCGGCAAGGAGTGCCTTCGTGAACCGCATCCGACTCGGGTCTCAACGCACACTGTGTCACTCGCACAGCAACCCACGGCCACGCCATGCCAGTCACCATGATTGCTGTCAGTGATGCCGCGAGCGTCCAGCCAATTGGGCTGAAGTAAATGCCAATGACGGTACTGACCGCCGTCGCTAAAGCAAACCAACCAACGGGTTCTTTGAGCCAATAAACAAAACGATTCGCCCACGGACAAAAGTCAGTCGTCATGAACAGCGACAACCAACTGGCGCGCGCGGGCGCAGCATGAACAATCGCCATGATGAGCACACCTTCGGCACGAGAATCAACAAGAGAGAAACACCAGTTCTTCCAAACTGATACGAACGCGGACGCTAGCCCTCAATGGCTGGCGATTAGCTCACGCGTTCGGCGGTCCTCGGACAGAAAGTCCGCTCAGAATGTTCGACTCGGCCAAAACATCGCTGCGATGTAATCCCAGACGCTGCGCGACGACGGGCTCCCAAACCAATACACCAGAAATCAGTATCGACGAATGTCGCAAAGCGAAGAATCCGTGGCAAACACTGCAATGCTCCGAATCATGCTCATCAGCCGGTTTCGGATCGCCTTTTGCCGAATCCGCGTCTGACGCGTCCAACCGCTCGCAATGATGATGACAGCGACATGATGGAGTTTTCGACGCGAGCTCAGTCGCAACCGGTTGCGTACCCACCCCATAGCACCCGACGTGTACCCACCCCGCGACATTGCTAAATTGCAAAATCGCCAATAGCAGGTAAACCGTTAGGTGCCTCAGAGAATACAAAGTCGGTATGCCATCATTGAAAGCGAAATCGCCCGACGTCGATGTGTGACGCCTAACGGAAGATCAACGGTCCGACCAAGGATGTTGCTATTATTATGCTGCACTACGGCATGTCAATTGCCGTGGTTCACCGTGGAATCCGATTTCCGTGCGATTTCATCAAATCTAAACCGGGCACCCATGTCAAGTCTTATTTTTCACGGACGGCGATCAGACAATTGCCGACACGCAGGACAATCGTGCCACCAGCAACGGCCGCTCCATACAGCGTCGGTTTGCTGAACATCGCCACTCCACGCTGGCGCTCCTGCGAAGTTTCTTCCGCCAAGGCAGCTTCCTGCGGCAGCGTTTCCTCAGTCCAGGACTCGTTTTCCGAAAGCACCTTGAACTCGCGACCGGAGGCCAAGACCGTCACCAAGCCTTGCTGCCCAAAGAAATACACACGGTCACCGACTCCAACTGGAGTGGCCCAACAGGATTGCTTGATCCGTTCTGCATACACCTTGTCGCCTGTTTTCGTGTCGAAACAGTACACCACGCCGGCACGATTGATCCAGTAAGCGAGCCCCTGATGCACGATCGGCGACACCCAATTCGGCGTGGCCCCGTCGGCGATCCATTTGCGAGTGGCCGACCATCCGTCGCCCTCGCGCGTTACTTCCAATAAACATATCACCTCCAGAGGGAAGCACGCCGAGCAACACAAGTGCGAACCAAATCATGCAAGAGTTCCTTTGTTCAAGAAGAATATTGTTTAGGAAAGCAGACGCCAGCGGCGTTTCTCAATAACGTAGGACAGGCTTGGAACCTGCCACGGCAAGATACAATCCTGCCCTAACCATGCGAACCGCCTAAGTATCGAAGTTGTGCTCGAAAGGTTTTTAAAACTCGGGTACGACGTCGTGGTCAGCGATTGAACCAAGCAGTCGCCAGGTTCCGTCGAGAATATCTCGAAAGCTCTTGCGAGCGGACCAAAATCAGCACCAAGCGAATTCAATCCGACGCTTCTCGCTTCGTTACCACGTCGTTTGCCGAACTCGCCCTCATTGAGATTGACTCACAGGACTAGCCAATTCTGCTCCCGAAACCTGCGCCCGGTCACCCGTCGGTGGCTGGCTCAAACTGATCTGTGGCTGGCTCAAACTGATCTGGCTCAACCTAATCTGCGACGGGCTCAACCTGATCATCTAAAACGCGGCGACAGTCGATCGCGGCGTCCTCCCATTGACCCGATTTGGCCTGGGCCATGATCGATTGGATCGCCAGCGATGTGCTGCCTGAACCGGAACGATCTTTCTCGCGGAGCAGCGCTTCGACACGTTCCAGCCCGTCTTCACTTTTCTGATTACAAACTCGATACAGTGCCAACGCAACATCGTACTCCGATTCACTAAGTACCACTTTCTGTGGCCAAAACCACCAAAGCGTGATGAGTAGCAACGAGCAAACAATCACTCCAAGCTTTGTCCTCATCACAGACGCTCCCAGTCAATCATTTCACCCTCATCCATGCTGGACAGCTCGGCCCAAAGTAACAGATCAACAAAGTTGCTGACAAACCGAACCGATCCATCACCCAGCACGACGTTACCGCCACCGGGATGCTCAGAGAACATTTGACCGACGTGGTAGGTGGGAAAATTGATCGGGTGAATGATCGGAATTCCCGTGATGTCCAACTCGCCACCGGATGGTCCAGCATGCACGAGGGTCAGCGTGGCAGCGGCGTCGGGTCCGTTCTCTGGTGACTGAAGACGTGGATGCGTGAAGGCTCCCGGAACCACACCGACCCAAGTCTTTTCACTGAGAGCCGAACTGTGCTCGCCAAAGAAAATCGTGTTGCTCGTACCGTCCAAGACATCACGAAAGCGAGTCTTCGAATTGCGATAAAACGGCCCATCGGCGACTCGTCCGGCATCCCCATCAATCGCCACGATCTTCGTCGTCGATGTGTAAATGTTGGTAAACACTTCGCCCGTCGCGGCTGAGCCACATTCGCCCCAGCAACTCTCTTGACCATGATTGGCAACGTAATGACTCCGACCCAAGCGTAACGTTTGGCCATCAATCGTGAGTGGCTGTCCGGATGCGTTTCGAACGATAAACGGCTCGTCGCCACCCGTGCTGCTCGGGCATAGGTACATCGGCAGGGTCGCTGAGATTGTGTTCTGATTCACGGGATCCCAAATCGGTCGATCGAGTCGCAAGTTGTCAATCACGGCATTGCCTTCGGCAAATAGCAACAAGGCCGCTGCCCATCCCCATCCCGATCCTGCATCCCAGGTCGTGGCATCCATCTGAACCCATGGCGGCGCAGAACCGTCGCGTGTCGGAAACGACTGGTAACCGGCCGGAAACTGATTGAAAGCGGCGTGATAGTTCTGAGTCGACAATCCGATCTGCCGCAGATGATTGCTGCACGACATTCGCCGGGCGGCTTCACGTGCAGCCTGGACCGCCGGTAGCAGCAACCCGACCAAAACTCCGATGATCGTGATCACGACCAGTAATTCGACCAAGGTAAAGCCTTGCCTTCGTCGCCAATCGACTTGTGACACGTCGTAATTCCTTTCGAGTAGATTGCTCGCAACGAACTTAGCTCAGGCTAACTTCAACGACACGAATCAAGCCAAGGCCTTAAATTAGCCCTGGCTAACTTTTGCCGAAGTTACCCTGAATAGGTCGCCAGCGTCAAGGGCTGGTGTTGCCGGGCAAGGTTGCTATCTTAGTATGGGCTAAGTTGCGATGCCCGCATCCCCCTTGAATCCGCATTCGGCTGGAATTTTGCCCCATGGCCGCCATTCGTCACAAACGAACCCGTCACGATCACGCAAGTGAACTTGCGGAGGATTATGTCGAAGCGATTGCTGATGCGATCGAACAATCCGGTGTATGTCGCGCGATGGATCTGGTCAATCAATTCGCGGTGACCCACGCTACAGTCAACAATACGGTTTCGCGCCTGCAGCGCGATGGGCTGGTTGTTACCAAACCATACCAGCCTATTGAATTAACGAACGCTGGACGTCGTCTGGCCGCAAAAGCACGACATCGCCACCAGGTTGTCGAAGCGTTTTTAAAACGGCTGGGGGTCAGCGATCGTGTGGCTGCGATCGACAGCGAAGGCATCGAACATCACGTCAGCAAAGAAACACTTGCCGCTATGAAACGCGTCCTCGACGAGGGCTGGCCTGCATAAGACCTGGCCCTGCATAAGGGTTGGCCTATGTTCGGGCGGCCTATGTTCGGGCGGCCTGTATGCGGGCGGCCATGGCCACGCTTACCCGAACCGTCCAAGGCGTTCCGACGCGTCGGGTTGCAATCGGCGGCTGAATCCAGTTTTCAATTCTTCTTTCCAGAAACTTTCTCGACCATCTTGACGAACCAACTGACCCCGGTCATCGTAAATCTCCGCAATGTCTTTGGTCGGACCATTTTGCACCCAATTTTCACTGACGAATGTCCGCGATGATTTCGCTGATCCGGCCACTTCTATCTAGCCTCCTATGCGGTGTGATTGCCTTCGGGCATGCACCAGCATGGTTGCACGTGGCTACATGCGACAGCAATTCTCATTCGCACGCGCTGGCTTCCCCCACCGTGACTTCCCCCACCGAACCAGCTTCGGTTTGCTCCCATGGCTGTTACCACCATGTGGCTGAGGTAAACGAGAGCGAGACGGCATCTCATTCGCACGAATCGCACAGCGATCATCAACATGATTCCGACAACTGTGTGATTTGCCAATCTTTGGCAAGCCCCACAGGCGTAGCTTGGGAGCAAGCGATTGCTGGCATCTCCGAGTTCGTTTCGGAGCCCGCTTTTCTTATTGGTTGCTGCCCGCTCACAGCGACCTTTCTTTCGATCGCGCATCCTCGCGGCCCGCCAAGTTTGGCATAGGCTCCCTCGCATCCCTATCGACTGCTGAGTATACGCTCACAGTTTTGGGATGGTGAGCTTGTTGCTAGTAACTCCACCTCGTTTGGTTTTGACGTCGTAGCTTGCTGCGCGTCGATACTCGATGGACTCCATGACACATACGTCCTGCCGCGCGGCAGTGCGATCGGTCAACGGTCCGACCAAACCCGATCGGTTGTGCTTCGCGCGGTGGGGCACCTTATGAATTTTAATCGACTCCTAGCGGAACAGCGCAAGCTGTCCGGTAAAGAGTCGTGATAACCGGACGGCTCGTGCCATACCGCTAACAAAACAACGTGTGCGGACTGTTCGTCGCCGCCGCACACGCCTGCATTGGTCATGCGGAACCTTTGGTCAGGCGGCAAAAGTATTTTCTCTAACTCGTTTTCTCGAAAGGAAAACAAACATGCGTAAGTTGTTTAGCAACAAGAAGGGCCAAGGCCTCGTCGAGTACGGTTTGATCATCGCCGGTGTGGCGTTGATCTGTGCCGCAGCGGTTTCGGTCTTCGGTCACAAGACCAGCGATTTGATCAGTGCTGTGGCAACGATTCTTCCAGGTGCTCACGCCGATGACAACGGTCCGATCGTTAGCGGCAAACTGATCGAAACCACTGGTGCGGATACCGGTCAGATTGCCTTGGATGCAGTAACCATCCTCGCCAACACCGATACTGGGCGCTTAGACAACAACGTGTTCGGTGCGGCTGCCGTTGCTGACGGGTTCGGTGGATTGGTCCTCGAGCCATAACCGACCTAACTGATTGGTTCAGTCTGTCAGAAAGCTTAGCGATCCCTGGCGGGGTATTCTCGCCATGGATCTTTTGCGTTATCGCACGGAAGCTCAATGTCCTTTTTGAAGCTTTATTGTTTTCCGTTTTAGCACATGTTCACAATCATCGCATCAATCGTCACCGTGCTGCTGCTAATCGCGACCGTTTGCGATTTGCGAACGCGCGAGATACCGGATTGGATCTCTGTGGTGATTGGGTTGGTTGCGGTATTTGCCTCCCTGATGGGCTGGTGGGAGTTAAATCTTCGCTGGGTAATCGTCGGTGGATCGCTTGGGTTGCTTGTCGGGTACGGTCTGTTTCGTTTTGCGCGGCTCGGAGGCGCTGACGCGAAGCTTGTCATCGCATTAGGCATGTTGGTCGGTCCAGTTGGATTATTGATCGTGTTGTTTGGGATGGCGATCGCTGGCGGCGTGTTATCGTTGATCGCCTTGTTTCGCGGAGAGAAGGATCTTGCTTATGGTCCAGCGATCATGGCGGGCTTTATCGGCTACCTCGGTTTGGTGTCCCAATTATGAAAAACCTATCCAACCGTCGTGGTCAATCGCTTGTCGAGTTCGCTGTTGTCGCGTTGGTGCTATACATGTTGCTAGCCGCGATCTTGACCTTCGGTCACGCCCTTTATGTTGCCCAAGGCTTGCAGTCGGCCGCCGACTTGGCAGCGAGAGAAATCTCGCGTACGCCCCTTCCGGCAGTGACGACGCTTGAAACCGTGATGACCGATGGTTCGCTTGACGACGTGTATCAGGACGACTTCTTGGTGTTTGATCTCGATTCGCTTGCTGGGCAATCGTTCTTTGAAGACATCGTGCCATCCTGGCCTCCGGTGAACCAGCAACTTGCAACCGTAATGATTGTCGATCGGCCCGACTTCGATGGCGATGGCAACCCAGATGCCAATCTGATTCGTTATCCAGGGGCACTGCTGAGTGAACCATCGACGCCGACCGGATACACCGTTGGCATTCCGCTTGTGACCGGTCGCAACGCATCGGGAACGGAAACAATTCGCTGGGTTCAAGTTGTCGAAGAAATTGAGAACGATGCGAACCCTGATCCATTTAGCGTTAACTCTCCACAGCAAGGCATCGTTGCCTTGCGAATTAACTACCCGTTTCAATCGGCGTCGATGAGTAGCTTTCAACCCAACGTCGCAGGACCATTTGAGCCGACAGTCGGTAATCGCAACGTCGCGAACGATGGCGATGTGAACGAAACGAACGCAGGTGATCGTCCAGGTGACTTGATCGCCCAACCGTTGGTCGCCGGCGATACTTATGCAGGAACCTACGGCGGTCAGTACGGATTGGGTGTCCAGGGCGCTTTCGGTCAAGAGGTGCGCCCGTTTCGTCGAGTGATTTCGGCCCAAGCGATCTACCGACGGGAAGTGTTTCAGTAATGCAGTTTGTTTAGCGACGAAAAACATGAAAGACTCAAGACAAGACCTCGACTGATTTTCCAAACCTTCCAGTGTTTCACTTTCGATTTGATTCAAAACCAACTACAGCGAACCGCCCAGCGACAAGGATGTTGATGACCGATCTATAAGACGATTCAATTATGCCGCCAAGAAACTACCGCAACTCCTCCCGTCGATCCCGAAGTCTTGGCTTATTGCTGGGCGGTCTAGGCGTGTTCGCTCTCTTGACCGTCGGCGTCATCGGAACGTTGTGGATCGCAGGCGTGCCGCTCAATCCGTTTGCTTCTCGCGAACCGGTCGACGACCCGTTCATGGTGCGAATTCCAATCAACGCCACGCCGATTCCCGCTTATGCCCGGGTCGATCGTTCGCATTTATTGAATCCCAGCGGTGGCGGATTGATGGTTCAAAAGGTTCCGCCACAAGCGGCTGTGGGGATGTCTGTCGTTGGCGTCGACCAAAACGGTTCCCACGTAGAAAGCCGCGTCGAATCGATCAAGAACGTCGACGATGAAGTCGTCTTTGTGGTCACTGGCGGAGCGGAAGTTCGGCAAGGGCAAACCCAGTCGCTCGGTGGCGCGATCATGAACGTCAATTCAATCATTGGCCGCGTGGTTAAAGCCGACAAGCGAGCGGGCATGGGCTTTCAAGAGACCACGTTTTTTCCGAAAGGTACTCCAGAAGGACTCGCTGGCGCAACGCCGCCAGGTATGAGAGCGATCACTCTCGACGCGACCCGTTTGACAGGCGTGCATTCGTTGGGTGCTGGCGACCAGATCGATTTGCTGGCAAGCATCCCAGTGCTGGGAGAAGATGGCGAATCATCTGCGACAGCAAGCGAGGTCGAATTGCTCGCGCAGAACGCCAAGGTGCTGCGTCCTGTCTATGTCCGTAACGAGGTCACTTCATCGGCATCACTGATGAGCGGCAAGACGATGCAAAACGTGCCCAAGTATGAAGTGGCGATCGCCGTGGCGGCCAACGATGTGATCCCGCTACAAAACGCGCTGAATAAAGAGTTGCCGATTACGTGTGTGGCTCATTCGATGCAGCCAACTCAAGACGACGAGTCGGAATTGGTCGCCAGTTCGAGTGAGGAAGTCCGTGTGCCGGTAACGGTCCGTCCGATTCTTGCTTATCAAGTCGTTTCGCGCGATGCGTTTGTGTCGCCTGCCACACGATCGATCAAAATGGCGGCTATCTCTCGACAAGAGGCCGATCGGATGGACGTCATCACCTCCGTCAACGAAGCACTGGGTGCGATCACACGACAAGATATTCCAGCCGGACGTTACCTGCGTCAGAGCGATCTCCTCAAGGGACCGCCGCAAGAACGTAGTGAAGCGGAGACTTCGCTCGAAGCTGTCTTTGAAGGTTCCAACGTGTCAAGCGATGGCAAGCAATTTGTTGCGATGTTGCAACAATCTGAGGAGAAATCCGAAGCGCCTGCGGCCACTGCCGTTGGTGATCGACCGGCGGTCACAACGTTTATTCCGCCAGGCATGCGAGGGTTGGCGATTCCATGGAATGATTTGTACGGAGCAGAACATCTGCAAATCGGTGACACGATTGATCTAATGGTTAGCTATGACCTGGAACGACCTGGTAAAGAAAAGATTACCGAGAAATCTGGCGCAGACACTACCGTTTTGGAGCGTGACGTAATCCGATCTCGCAAGACGACACGAACATACGAGGAGTCGTATGCGTTTCGCGGCGAACCATGGTTTGTCGCGACAAAAGCCACTGTCATTGGCCCTCTGGGTTTCCCAGCTCCAGCACCCGCCTTACGGACGTTGCAAGACATTGATCCGAATCGACAAGCGAGCGGTCGCGTTCGAACATCACTGGGCGGACCACCGGTATTGATCGCTGTCAGTGACCTTGATTCGGAAAACGTTGCTGCTGCGCTGGCGACCAAAGAGGCTTTGTTTAGCTATTCGCTTTACGGAGCTGATATCCAACAGCGAGGGATGAAACGAATCGCCATTTTGCCAGGTGAAGTTGTTCGTCTTGAACGTCTTGATGAGAGCGTATTTGAAAGTAATCGACGTGGGCTGATGCATAGATACGTTTCGATCGAAGATCCACGCTTTGTTGATGCCATTGAAGCTGACGACGTTTCGCACTACTACGGTCGGGTTTTTTCTCGCACTAAAAAGCGTTGGGAACCATTGCGGCATTCTGACTTCTTGCCGGAAGGAACCAAACCTGGTTTGGCAGCAACGATCGGACTATGCCGAACAATAACTGTTGTCGATACGCGCTACGTGGAGGCCCTTGCGGCGTTTGAAGAGGGAGACCACGTTACGATTATCCTGCGGAATCTTTATCAGATCATGGACCATGTTCATTATGCCGGCCCCTATCGTCATCGGCCCAGCTCAGAAGTGGTGGTCGAAGACGCAACGATCGTGCGCCGAGAACTTGAGACCGTTGTCATAGAACTCACTGATTCAGACGCAAGCATGTTTCAGGCAGCACTTGCGTTTGTGAAGGGCCTTAATGTAGCGAACGCAAGTGGAAACAAAAAGGACGATAAATCGGGGAGCGATCAGGGTAGCGGCGTGAGTGATCCTCGCGAACGCCGCTCCAAATCGGGCAATATCCAAGATGGTATTCCCAGCTTGGTCGCTGTTGGACGCCCACGGTTATCTCCGCTTTCAAGTTTAGAGGTTTCGTCCATTGAAACTGCCTCGGGTGTAGTTACTAAGATCCCACCAGTCGACCCGGAAAGTGCGTTGCATTTCATGGATGTGATCGTTGGTAGTAAACGAAGCGTCTGGGCATTTGATCGGGAATAATTTATGCGTGTTTCGAGAAGTTTAAGTCGTCGTCGCGGTTACTCGCTCGTGCTGGTCGCGATGATGCTGTTTGGACTTTTTGCCATGGCGGCACTCGTGATCGATCTCGGCTTTGCGAGACTCGCACAGCGACAAATGCAGTCCGCCGCGGACTCGGCGGCGCTGGAGGGTTTGCGCGGCGAAGGGATCACGGATTACGACGCCCGTCAGGACGCTGCCGAGCGATTCATCGCGTGGACGTTTGATGATGATCTCGATGCGACCAACGGCGACGATGGAATCGCAGGCGATGGTGGTGCGTTTGGTGCAGGACCCATGGTTGATTTTTCAGGCAGCGCAGGCAATCCCGATTTGAACGCAAGCCAATTGATGACCGTAGATTCAAACAATACCGCTTATAAACCGGTAATGCAGAAGGGGGCAGCCCCAATCGCCAACAATCAATTCGATATTGCTATTCAGCGAGGTGGTGTGGTCCTTGGTCAATACGATCTTTTCGCCGAGGGACCGGCGGTGCCGTACCTATTTGCACGAGGTTCGATGCTGGATCGTGAACGCGTCGGGGATGGGATCTTTGTCGGCGGCGTTTCGAGGGCTATCACGGATCGAGCGTTGAGTGTTGGTTTACCCGTCAGCGACACAGTTGGCACGCAAATCTATCCAGGTGCAGTCGCGATTGGTTATTCCTTGGCCGATTGGAACGGTCTGCGATCAAACCCAAGGCAAATCGATGCTCCCAAAACGTTGGTTGGCCAAACGGTGATCGATGGCGGAGAGGCTGCAGTGATCGATGGTTACTGCTGCATTTTTACTTCGATCGATAGCGAGGATCGAGTTATTGGCTTTGGATGGATAGATGGTTTAGCTGCGGTACCGCAGAGTGTTGCTGCCGCAAACGCGATTGGCCACCAAGGTTTCGTATGGAACCAAATCGACGCGACCGTTCGCGACACGGTTTTGACACAGAACGATAGTATCGTCGGCGGATTACTCGTGGCTCGTCTGGCTTCAGGATTCTAACCCATGTCCATCACCGCATCCGTTTTGATCCTGAGCACCGACGACAAAATCATCGAAGAGGCCAAGATGGCTCTCGATGGGCTGGGCGAAACAGCGCCGCGATCTCGATTGGTGAAGCAATCAAGTCACTTGTTTGAAGTGCTGCGTACCCAACCAATCTCGTTGGTACTGATTGAGTTCACCGAAAATCCAAAGGAATTGACGGGCATCGTTTCGCAAGTTCTTTCGGCGTCACCCAATACGCGTGTTGCGGCGATCCTGCGGCCGGAAGGGTTTCCCGAGAACGTCAACGAGTCTGCTGTGCTGATTGAGTCAATGCGCTGTGGCGTTTGCGATTTCTTGCGCCGACCGCTCTCCACGGCAGACCTGTCGAGGTTGGTCACGCAGAGTTCCCTATCTGCATCGAACCCGTCGGCAACGGGGCCCAAACCGCTCGGTCGCGTCGTTTCCTTCATCAGCAACAAAGGCGGCGTCGGCAAATCGACGCTAGCTACCAACTCCGGCGTAGCAATCGCACGGCGTGGCAAGCAGAGCGTGTTGTTGATTGACGGTTCGATTCAAATGGGCGTCGCGGCAGCTCTTTTGGACCTGCGTCCGACCGCAACGCTAACCGACTTAGCACGCGAATCCAGCCGACTTGATCCAACGATGATTCATCAAACAACGGCAGTCCATTCGTCAGGATTACACTTGCTTGCGGCACCGGCCGACGCAGTCGAAGCCATGGAGATTGACGATTTATTGATGGCCCGCGTCATCACTTTAGCTCGGCAAACTTACGACATCGTGATTGTCGATACGTTTCCAATGTTCGATCAAGTTGTAATCGCGGCATTGGACTTGAGCGATCGAGTTTACGTGGTGCTGGAGAATGTCGTACCAACATTGCTCGGTGGCGTGAAGCTGCTTAGCGTGCTGGAACGCATCGGATACCCGGCCGAGCGCCAATCGATCATTCTCAATCGCGAGCAGCGTGTGGCTGGCAGTCTGTCCGTCGAAGACGTTGAGCAGCGTATGCAGCGAAATATCGATCACGTGTTGCCGTATGACAAAAAGGTGATGGCAGCAGCCAATTGTGGCGTGCCGATCGCGATGTCCATGCTGCGGTTTGGTGGCTTCAGTCGCGCGCTCGAAAATCTGGCGAATGACGTCAGTGGTCGCTCCGACACCACGGCGCTGCGTGTGGAGCAACAAGAAACACCGCTGGTCGATCCACGTCGCGACGACATAAAAACTAGTTCTCAAACTCCCGTAGCTTCGGCTGCGAAAACGTAGCTTAGGCTGCAAAAAAGTCTGCTGCCCATGAATTCAGACCTCAACCGAAGCGACCCATCGCCCAATGCCCGCGAGCTGTTCACCCGAACAAGTTTGCGTTTGCCTGGCGAACGCGTTCGAACAGAAACGTCGCGTCAATCGAGTAAGAGCTTTGCTGGCTCGCCGGTACCACCGCAGATTCCTGGGAATGCGTCGTTCGCGTCCGTCAAAGCGGCGATGCATGCACAACTGCTCGAAGACTTGGACCGACGCGATCGGATCACAGCCAGCGAAGAGGAACTGACCGAGCTCGTGAAAGACTATGTCGCGAGCGCACTCGACACACAAGACTGGCCGCTCAATGATGCCGAGCGCCGGCAATTGGTTGACGACTTGATCGAAGAGACGATCGGTGTCGGACCGCTGGCGCCATTGCTGGCTGATCCAGCGGTCACTGACATTTTGGTCAACGGTCCCTATACCGTTTTTGTCGAGCGGTTTGGTCAACTCGAAGCGACCGATGTTCGATTTCGCGATGACGAACACTTGATTCGCATCATTGGTCGAATAGCTGCTCGCGTTGGTCGACGGATCGACGAAAGCTCGCCCATGGTCGACGCGAGACTTCCCGATGGAAGCCGCGTGAACGCGACGCTTCCGCCCGTGACCATCGATGGACCAACATTGTCAATTCGTCGTTTCGGACGGCGACGGCTTCGTAGCGATGACCTGATGCGACTGGGGATGTTCTCGCCGGCGATGTTGGAGTTCTTGCGACTAGCGATTCGTGGTCGCATCAACATGATCGTCTCCGGAGGCACTGGTTCAGGAAAATCAACATTTCTGGGTGCGATGGCCGAGGCGATCCCCGACAGCGAACGCGTCATCACGATTGAAGATGCGGCCGAATTGCAACTCGACCAGCGCCACGTGGTGCGCATGGAAACACGCCCGCCGAACATCGAAGGCCAAGGCCGAATCGTTG
>JBGSNA010000041.1:0-2107 GCA_041739875.1 Pirellulaceae bacterium | reverse complement strand
GCACTTCTCAGTCAGCATTGATGGTTCAGTCTCGCCACCCTGGTAGATATCCGAAGCTTAGAAGCCTCACACTGTCTTATCCGGCGTTTGAACCGCTGACAGAGCATCACGCTTTTTCCACGGGCTTGTTGACTGCGGCTGCTTTCGCTGGCTGCGCCTGACCACCCCAGTGCCATGACGCGTTGTTTCATCGCGTATTGACGAGCAGTTGATTCCTGATGCTCTCGCAATTGGGCACCGGTGGACTGTCGGACATAGACAACTGCCGCAAGCTCCAGGTGCTCTGCAGTTATCTTGGGATGAAAGAGATTGATTGGCTTTGCATCGACAGCGACCTTTGCGATAGTGGTCATGCTATTCATCGTTCGCCTCCTTGCTGAGAGGCGATCTCTGCGATGATTGGGCCGCTGCCCGCGACAGGATTTGAAGAACCCGTTGCCTGGTTTTCGGATCGATCGCCTGGCCCCACAATCGGTCCAGAGGGATCGTTATCGCTTTCAGGGATGAGTGCGGGGGGGGACTGCGATGGGTTTTCCGCGTTCTGGCATGATTCACCTTCCGTGACTTGCTTGCTTCTGTGGTGCCGCTCCACCCAGCAAACGAGGGCATTGAGTGCGGCGAGATCAATTATCCCGATTTGCTCACGTCGTCCAATGTCGATTTTCATCGCATTGTGTGGGCCGGTTCTGGGAAGGTCGATATAAACTGCAGTTACTCTTGGATGAGGCGAGCTTGTTGGCTTGTGCAGCGTACGTGGATTTGAATCCGATTCGTGCTGCGATCGCCAAGACGCCTGAGACAAGCGAATTCACGGGAGCGAAGGATCGTATCGACGATTTGGCCGAGCGTGAGGATCGAACTCGCGAGAGCACGCATGATTGGGAGCGAAGTCGTCGACGTCGGCGCAGTGGCTGGATGAGTCCGATCGAGATCAGCGAGAAGGATGATCCGGTGGGTCCGTGCCTGGATGAGTCTGGGCGTCGGGCGAGCGTGAAGGGGTTTCTGGGCGTGTCGATGGGTCGGTATTTAGAACTGTTGGATTGGACAGGCCGTCAATTGCGTCGCGACAAGGTGGGAGCGATTCCGGATCACTTGGCACCGATCCTCAGGCGCATCGGTTTAGATGCACGGGCTTGGTGTGAGGTGGTGCAGAAGTTCGGACGCGTGTTCAAGCGAGCCGCTGGCACGCCAGAGAGCCTAGCTCAGCAAGCGATTCGCAGTGGGCAGCGTTGGCTGTGCGCTCCCGAGAACCCACTGGGCATGTCGACAGTGTAGTCTGCCGATTGCCCGAACCACGCTTTTGCAACTTCTGCGTTGCGTGCTGCGCTAACACCTCGCAGTAGAGCAGTGAGAAGCGAGTTGACCCCGGATCAATAGCGCAAACAGCCTGGCTTCCGGCGGCTGCATGCACGACGATTGGTGCATAGCGAGCTATTCGTGCGTAAAGCACCATGGATAGCCCGTTGTTGCGAGCCGCCCGTTGTGGCGACCCACCAAACATCAAAGCGTTTACGATCGCATCTTTGAAAACGCGAGTTGGTCCATCGACAGAGTCAGACTGTCCGTCTTCGATCTCGTCGTGAAGCTTGCCGATCAGGCCACCTATTGTCTGACCGCATCGGTAGTGATGCTCGATTGTGTGAAGCCACTCACCCCGATAAAGCCTGGGCGAGGTCGTCCTCCGCGTCACGGACCACCTCTTGCCAAGCCAATCGAGTTACTCGTTTCGCTGGCAAGTCGAAACGACCTCCCAAGACACCAAGAGACATCTCGGCTCGGGTGAAACTCAAAATCGAGTCGCCGCTGCGGTTCGCCGAACAACGCCAACGATACTCTACCTGTATGAGTTGACTATGCTGTGGCATTAACACGTCCGCGATCAACTGGAAGTTTTTGTTCGGATGTGGCAATACAAGCACCACGCGTCGTTCGCAGATCTGCTCGCGACGCTGCCTCGCGATTCAGTCCACGGCGAACGCACACTATAGCACGGGAATTCCCAGTACTTTGGCAAGGTAGTCGAGGTTCCATCCAGCAACTCTTCGCCGCATCGCGATGCTGTACTTGTCGTTTTGCTGCTTGAGCATGCTGAGTCCGAAGCGTTTAA
>JBGSNA010000034.1:0-11757 GCA_041739875.1 Pirellulaceae bacterium | reverse complement strand
ATGTCGGCCTTGAGCGCCTCGAATTTCTCAGGATCGCGGAAGAAGCTGGTGACGTTGATCAGTATCTCATGGAACAACGTTTCCGGTTCGCTCGTGTCGGACTCAATCAGTTTGACGTATTCGGCGAGCGAGTGTTGGTTATGCAGCGTCATGCGCCGCATGATCCGCCGCTTGATCGTGCTGTCTCGATAATGCGTGAAGTCGACGCCGGCAGTATCACGCAAACGCTTGATGATTTTGCGAAACAGTGCATCGTCATCGTCAGCCAAATCAGCCGAACCCACCTGCTGATCGCCAGCGGGTTTGACGGACTTCGATTCGATTCGATTCGATTCGATTCGATTCGATTCGGCTGAGTTGAGGCTGAGCGCGGGGCGCGAGCTCAAATACTGAGCGATGCGGGCCAACTCAGCGGCGATCTCTTCGGGCGACATGACGAAATCGACACTGCCACTGGCCACGGCGCAGTGCGGCATGCCGGGAAACTTGGCGGATGCTTCGTCTTGCGCGAACGTGATGCCGCCACAGGCCCTGATCTCCTCCAGTCCCAGCGTGCCGTCCGAACCGGTGCCCGAGAGGACAATTCCGATCGCCTGCCCCGGACGGTCTTCACGTGGCTGTTTGTCTTTGAGTCCTTCTTCGCTCCGATCATCTTCGTGCCGCCTGTCACCGCTCAGCCGACCGGACGCCAAGGAACGAAAGAAGTGGTCGATCGGTAGATGCAGACGTTTTTGGTCACGGGGAGTGAGTCGGAGCAGATCGCCATCGATTGCCATATTCGTGTTCTTAGGAATCACGTAGACATGATTGGGACAAACCGTCATGCCCTCGGTGACTTCGACCACGGGCATCGACGTTGCCTTGACCAGCAGATCGGTTAGCTTGCTGTCGTGCGACGGATCCAGGTGCTGAATCAGCACAAACGCCATCCCGGTATCGTCGTCCAGGTGCGTCAGCAGTTGTGTGAACGCTTCCAACCCACCCGCCGATGCACCCACCCCGACCACGGAAAATGCTTCTTTCCGTTGTTCGTTGTTGATATCGATCGTGCCAGGGGCGAGATCATTACGCATCGTCGTTGAGCCTATCTGATCTCAACCTAAGGGGCAACGAGTTCCAATACAAAATTCATCGGGTGCTCGTTCCTCCGATTGGCCGCCGACCAAGAGCTCGTTTGTGTGCCATGTTGCTAGTTTGTGTGCCATGTTTATAGACAGCGCATGAAGGCGACTGTCGTGATCGCCATATAAGTCTGCTCAAAGCGATTCGCCGCGGTGCCATCCGTAGCGCATCTCGTCAAGAATTACCCCGGCGTAAGTCCCTGCAACGATGGCGTTCGAACCAGCCGGCCGTACGGCACACTAATTGCGTCACTCAATCAAGCGTAGTTTGCAATCCGCGAACTCCATCAGCATCTCGAACTGGATCGAATCCATGTACATCGGCGGCGGCATCCTCGGCACTATTCTCGTTGTTCTACTGATCCTATTCGTTCTTAAGCGAGTATGAGTACCAAGCACACCGCTTGCGGAGGCACGCGGCTTTCACATTATTCCAATGACCATCTTGATGTCGTCGACGGAAAGCGTGACGAGATGGTCGGTAAAGTCCAGGAGCGATATTGCAGCGATCCTATGTAGAGCTTTTGTTCTATCGTCCCAAAGTTGAACCCGTTCAGTGTCGAAGACTAAATCTGAATTAGCAGTCATCTCGACAGTCGCTAAGTTGCTAGCCGTTGTCTTGGGCGTCGTGACGCTATTTTTTGCCCGCGACGTGTTCATTCCGCTAGCGCTCGGGTTGTTGCTTTCTTTTCTGCTCAGCCCCGTCGTCAAGCGACTGCAAAGATTGGGCATACCAAATGTTCTGGCCGTCGTTACGACGGCTGCGTTTGCATTTATCGTTCTGGCGGTCGGATTCGCGCTAGTTGGCCGAGAACTGACGACACTGGTCGGCGACTTTCCCAAGCACAAGGTGGAACTTGTTGCAAAAGCACGTGGTTTTGCTGGGATGACGAGTGGCGTCGGAGGATCGCTGGACAAGCTTGCTGACGAAGTGTCCGAAGCAATGGAGCAAGGCAGCACGCCGGAGCCAGCACCTCAACCGGAGGCCGAGTCGTCGCTTTGGAAGACTTGGTCAGACAAAGTGTTGCCGAACCTAACAGAGGACACACAAGAACTCTCCCGCGATGGCACATCCGCTAAGATGCCGCTGTACGTCCAAGAAGTTGCGGATGATCTTCCACTTGCGTCCTGGGCAACGACTGCTGGCACCGTACTTGGCCCACTTGCAACGGCAGGTTTAGTCAGCGTGTTCGCGCTGTTCATGTTGATCCATCGCGAGGACTTGCGAGACCGCATCATCGCCGTCATCGGTCAGGGCAATTATGTCACGACCACAGAAGCTCTCGATGAAGCGGCGGGCCGAATCAGCCGCTACTTGATTGCACAAACAATCGTCAATACCTCGTATGGTTTCGTCTTGACAATCGGACTGGCAATCATTGGCGCGGCGATGACTGAGGGCGGCAGTTTCCCCAATGCGATCCTATGGGGCGTGTTCGCGGCGTTTCTTCGATTCGTGCCTTACGTTGGCCCAACTGCGTCTGCGATCTTTCCGCTCGCGATTGCGCTTGCAGTGTTTCCGGGCTACGGTGTCTTCCTCGCGGTCTTGGTTTTGATCGTTACGATAGAGTTGCTCAGCAACAATGTACTTGAACCATGGCTCTATGGTGCTAGCACGGGCATCTCGGCAGTCGCCGTGATCATTGCCGCTGTGTTTTGGGCGTGGTTATGGGGGCCGGTGGGGTTGTTGCTCTCGACTCCGCTGACTGTTTGCTTGGTGGTACTCGGTCGCTACGTGCCCAGTTTCAAAATCATCGCCAAAATGTTGGGTGAAGATGTCGAAATCAAGACGTCGATGCGTTTCTACCAACGGCTGCTCGCTAATGATGAGCATCGTGCTCGCGAAATGCTGCAACAGCATCTTAGTGAAACGGACTTCGATGCGATCTGCGATCAAATCTTGATTCCCGCACTCAAGCAAATCCGGTCCGACCACGATGCCGAAAAATTGACCGAAGCGGACGCCAATCGCCTGTTCGCCATGATCGGTGGTTTGATTGCTGAACTGCCAGAGCACATGAATGCCGATCCACCGGACGATTCCGCGGTGCAACTGGAGCTACCCCACGTCATCGGTTGTGCGTCACATCATTACAGCGAGTCACTGGTGTTGAATCTGCTGCGTATCGGCGGCAAGGAGTCATTCCAGTTGGAAAGCATTGACGACGATACGCTGCCACGAGCTGTCAGCGAGCTCATTGTCAAACATAACCCGTCAGTGGTCGTCATCACCGTACTACCAAAAGGCGGTTTCGCTCAAGCACGCTACCTTTGCAAATCCCTTCGTAGCGAAGGCTACGAAGGGGCGATCATTACTTGCTGTCTCGGCAAATTCAAAAACTTCGACAAGCTCTTTGTTAAGTTCCGAAAAGCTGGAACGACCAGCCTGACGACCTCAATTTCGCAAACTCGATCGAAGATCAAATCTTTCCTTGGTCGCCGCGACCGAGCAATCGCAGAACCGTCCTCAACGGTTCCACACGAATTACCTAGCCGCGAACTGTTGAACAAATGAGGATCATTGTTCAGCCAAGAGAGATTGAAAATCATGGCCACCATTCTACTTGTTGACGATAATGACGACATCCGCGAGATGATGTCACACCAATTGCATAAGCGCGGTTATGCCGTGGTGGCAGTCGGCAATGGAACCGCAGCCGTCTTGGCTGCCGCCCAATCCGTGCCCGCACTGATCCTGATGGACGTCAACATGCCCGAACTTGACGGCTTCGAGGCGACGAAGCAAATCCGCGCCGCCGATCCCGAAAAGCGTATTCCGGTGATCGCGTTCACCGCCTATGCGCTGCCGGGCGACGAGGCTCGCGCGAAGGCGGCTGGCTGCGATGCTTTCCATCCTAAGCCGATTGAATTCGACAAACTGTTTGATCAAATCAACGATTTGATTGGTGAATCGACCATCGACGACGAATCGCTGTCCTCGTGAGTTCATTCGTTGCAAGGTATTCACTTCGATGTGGTACGCCGATGGATAGTACACTCGATCCGAGAATTGGACGGGGGTTCTACGCGACATTTGATGCGACGTCATGGGTGTTGTCGTGATCGACACATTGTCGCCCTGCTTGTACTTTTTAGCTGGTTCGCCCCAACCCGTTCGCTCATGGATCTCATCGCGAACAGGTTCGTTCTAAACTTTCATTGTTTTTAAGATTGGATGTTTTCCCTGTTTAAGTGGTTCATCCGACAATTGCGTGCGCACGCGATTTTAGGGCTCATCCGGCGCACGCTTCCGCCGGATGAGCCCAAAGTGTCAACACCGATGGCTGGAAGGCGACTCGTAACAGCATTGCCAAGCTGTTCCCTAAAGTCGTCCTGGTGCTGTGCTTTCTGCACTGCTTCCTCAAGATGCGCGACCGCTGCCGAAACCTGTACGCCAGTCGCGGCCTCCATGGTCACCAAGCCACGTCCGAACGCCGTCTTCGAGCCCTCTGCCTTCTGGAAAACGTCCGCCCCTTCGCACCCAGAAGCAATGTATCAAGAGAACATCACAGCCCAGCTCATCGCCTCAACAACAAAGTCTACGACTCAAACTGGCTCCACAATCTTCAAGTTTCCGCCTCAAGAATGGGATTTCATCAATGCACATAGAATCCGGTAGAGTCAGGAATGTCCTAACCGAATTCGCCAGAGTTTGGATTTCTGCACCTAGTCCAAAGTCTGGCGACTTCGGCTACGAAAGCCATGTTCGTGGCTGCCGCTCGTCTTGCTGGAACACGGACGGCCCGCTCTTGCCAATCACCTACACTTGTGCGAAACGACACCGTAAGAGAACGCGAGCCGACCACCATGACATCAGTCCCTCTTGGCATCGCTGCCGAATGCGAAACCACCTTTCGGTACGACGTCCTTGACGGGCTGTCGCAACCGCTCAAAACACTGCCATGTAAATATCTGTACGACGAGCGTGGGTCTCGGCTGTTCGACCAGATCTGCGAACTTGACGAGTACTACCTGACTCGGGCGGAGCTAGAGTTGATGCAAACTCACGCTGCATCCATCGCCGACCAAGTCGGGTCGCAGGCGATGCTTGTCGAGTACGGCAGCGGCAGCAGCGTGAAGACACGATCCCTATTGGACTCGATCGACGATCTTGTTGCTTACGTACCGGTCGACATTTCCAAAGAACATCTGCTTCGTACCGCTGATGCGCTGCAGTCCGCCTATCCCGAAGTCGACGTTCGACCCGTTGTCGCCGACTTCACGCAGCCGTTTGAACTGCCGCAGATCGCGCGGACTCCTTCGCACGTGGCGGTTTACTTCCCGGGTTCAACCATCGGGAACTTTACTACCGTCCAAGCTGGGGAATTGCTTCGATGCATGTCGTCGATGGTTGGTCCGCAGGGAGGTCTGCTGATCGGAATCGACTTGCAAAAGGAAATCGGAGTCGTCGAAGCTGCTTACAACGACGCGGAAGGGGTGACCGCCGAATTCAACCTCAATCTGCTTTGGCGTATCAATGCCGAACTCGACGGAAACTTTGATCTCGATCGGTTTGAACACAAAGCGGTCTATAACGAGGACGAAAACCGCGTCGAGATTTCGATCCGTAGCCTGTGCGACCAAGATGTCCTGATCGGTGACCGCGAAATCCGATTCCACCAAGGCGAAGAGATCCTCACCGAATATTCGCACAAGTACAAGATCGACGGCTTTGCAGCGTTCGCCTCGCAATTCGGTTTCTCCTTGCACAAGTATTGGACCGATCGACGGGACTACTTTGCGGTCCTGCACTTGGTCGTCGTTTGATCAGCGTCACTCTCAATTTCACCCAAGGAACAAACCGATGAAAGCGATCTGGAACGAAACTGTCCTGGCCGAAACCGACGCGACCGAAGTCGTTGACGGCAACCACTATTTTCCAGTTGAATCGGTCAACAAAGAATTTCTGCAGGAGTCCGACGCTACGACGTCTTGCGGCTGGAAAGGGCTGTGCAATTACTACGACATCGTTGTCGATGGAAAAGTCAATCAACAAGCGGCCTGGTACTACGCCGCCCCCAAACCGGAAGCCGAGAACATCAAGGGGCATGTTGCGTTCTGGAAAGGCGTGAAGGTCGGTCCGTAGCAATGAAACATTCAATCGAGATGACGAACTCATTGCGTGTAAACCGCGGCCAAGCGACGGACTGGTATTCTCGTTATGAAAGCACACGTCATCTCAGTGAGCGAATCCTCGCACCACTCAGTGCGGAGGATTGTGCGATTCAATCCATGGCCGACGCCAGCCCCACGCGATGGCACTTGGCTCATACAACTTGGTTCTTTGAAACCTTTTTGCTGAAGAGTTTGGCTGGCTACGAGGTTTACGATGTCAGCTTCGAGTACCTCTTTAATTCGTACTACAACGCGGTCGGTGAGCAGTTTCCTCGTTCACAGCGAGGCCTGATTTCACGCCCCGGCTTGAAGGAAACGCTGGCCTATCGCCGGCACGTCGATCAAGCGATGGCAGACTTGCTAGCGGCCGAGAATCTGACGCCGGACCAATCCCAAGTGCTCGCAATTGGCCTCAACCATGAGCAACAGCATCAGGAGTTGATGCTGACCGACATTCAGCACGTGTTGTCTTGCAATCCACTGGATCCGATCTACCAACCGGATCGCGTGACTTCTGAGAATTTGAGTGAACTGTCTTGGATTTCGGTCGACGAAGCGCTGGCCTGGATTGGCACAGACACTGACGACTTTGCGTTTGACAACGAACGCCCACGTCATCGGTTTTTTCTTGATGCGTACCGGATCGCCAATCGCTGTGTGACCAACGGCGAATACCTCGCATTCATGTCCGACGGTGGCTACGAGCGTCCTGAATTCTGGCTCTCGCAGGGCTGGAATACGGTAAGAGAACAGGGCTGGAGGGCACCAATGTATTGGTCCCGCAGCGGTGATGGTTGGAATCAGTTCACACTGGCGGGACGTCGACCGGTTCGCGACCAGGATTCCGTTTCGCACGTCAGCTACTTCGAAGCGGATGCCTACGCGAGGTGGGCAGGATGTCGCTTGCCAACTGAACAGGAGTGGGAATACGCAGTACTACAAGATCTGCCATCGCAAGCATCACCGAACCCGCGACTCGGTGATGCGATCGGAAATTTGTGGCAGTGGACGGCCAGCCAATACATTGCTTACCCCGGCTATCGTCCTCCGCCGGGAGCGCTGGGTGAATACAACGGCAAGTTCATGTGCAACCAGTTTGTGTTACGCGGCGGCTCCCACGCTACGCCACCCGGTCACATCCGACCGACCTACCGCAACTTCTTCCCTCCCGAAGCGCGTTGGCAATTCTCCGGCATTCGGCTGGCACGGAACTTTGACTTGCAGGACAGCCAATGTGAGGCAGGATAATGGCCGTGGGGCACGGTAGTTGACTATGCCACTGTTCCACACGCTACACTGCATTTCATAAGCCCATCACAGCACCATCCGAACCGTAGGTAATACCATGTCGAACGAGCAACAGACCACCAATTGGCCCGAACTTGCAATTGGACTTTACGACCGGCTGACTGGACGCGGTGCTGAAATCATCTACGACTTTTCGGACATGCACATTAAAGTGCCCAGCGGCACCGGACCCGATGCGCAACACGCCGAATGGACACTCAACGGAAAGATCACCATCTCGACAAACGACAAGAACGCCTCCCCAAACTAATGGCGGTCGGTCGTTTACTTGCAAGTGTCGAGGATCGACCGATCGTGATTGATTGCCTGGGCGAACGTATCGTGATGCAGTTCGAAGGTGTGTCCGACGCATGGCGGGTGTGGAGACGGATGCCGAGGTCGATGGGACGATCCATCAACATGGCCGGCAAGTTGCACTTGAACGTTGAGTTGCGGATCGGACGACGCTTTCCGTTTCGAGTTTCATCGCAACGTGGTTTTTTAAAGTGGCTGTTGCGTCTTCGTGCCAGCTAAAAATTTCGCGCAGTCGATCTCGACAGAGATTGGGCTGCGTCGATCGCACCGTCAATTCGTCTTTGCCGGCATGTTGCGAGGCGTCGCCAACAGCGCCAACGAGAACGTGGCGTAGGCTGCCAGCCTGCGAACATCTCCCTGTCGATGGCATGACAAGTGCACTGTTAGCTTTCATCGTTCATCTTCGATGATGAGAACCTCTGCACGCGATTCGTTCGCGTTGATTGAGAATCGATAGTCACCGCACCTAGGACACGAAAACGCGATGTCCACTTCAACTCTCTCGGTCCAACAACAACTTGACGAACACGCCGCCCAAACCGCAGCCAAGGTCTCCGATGATGTGAAGCAAGCAACGGAGAACGCTGGCGGGCAACTCGAAACTTGGCTTGCAAAACAGGATGTGCTTGGCGTCGGCGATTCGGTTCCCGACTTCACGCTTCCCGATCCGAAAGGGAACGACGTTCAACTATCGCAACTGCTGCAAAAAGGACCGGTGGTGCTGAGTTTCTATCGCGGTGCGTGGTGTCCGTACTGCAATCTCGAACTTCGTGGATTGCAGGCGGCACTTCCCGACTTTAAATAGCACGGGGCTCAACTGATTGCTGTTTCGCCTCAGACACCGGACAGCTCGCTGACGACGCTGGAGAAAAACGAGCTGGAATTTCCAGTCCTTAGCGATTCAGCCAACACGCTTGCCAGAAAGTTTGGCCTCGTGTTCACACTCCCCGAATCACTGCGACCGATTTACGAAGACTTCGGAATTGATATCGCGAAAGACAACGGCGACGATTCGTTCGAGCTTCCTGTTCCCGCCACCTACGTCATCAATCGTGAAGCCAAAATCAATTATGCGTTCGTCAACGCCGATTATCGCAAACGGGCGGAACCTAGCGACGTGTTGGCTTCGCTGAAAGGTTAGACTGACTATCTCTCGAATTTCGGTTTATCCCTCGTTTCCAATCTCAAGAAGAACGATCATGGTCCAAGCATTCGCCGCCACCGAAGCCGGTAAAGAACTCAAGCCGTTCGAGTACGAAGCTGGAGAACTGCGGCCCGACGAGGTCAACATCCAAGTCGAATACTGCGGCATTTGCCACAGCGACTTGAGTATGCTGAACAACGATTGGGGACTGACAACGTATCCGATCGTTCCCGGCCATGAAGTCGTGGGCGTGATCGACCAGGTCGGTTCTTCGGTCACGCACCTGAGCATCGGCGATCGCGTCGGCCTGGGTTGGCTTTGCCGGTCTTGCTTGGTCTGCGGTCAATGCATGAGCGGTAACCATCACCGCTGCCAAAGTGTTGGCGAAGGTTCATCGACGATTGTCGGCAGGCACGGTGGCTTTGCTGATCAAGTGCGTTGCCAAGCTTCCTGGGCAATCAAACTGCCCGAGGGAGTCGACCCGGCAACTGCCGGTCCGATGTTCTGCGGCGGCGTTACCGTCTTCACGCCATTTGTAATCAACAACACCAAGCCAACGGATCGTGTTGGTGTTGTCGGAATTGGTGGGCTAGGTCACATGGCACTCGGGTTCGCGAACAAATGGGGCTGTGAAGTGACCGCGTTTTCAACCAGCCCTGACAAAGAAGACGAAGCAAAGCAAATGGGGGCGCACCACTTCCTCAACTCGCGTGACAATAGTGCACTCGCATACGCCGCTAACTCGTTTGACATGATCTTGGTGACCGTCAATGCTCCACTGGATTGGGATGCCTACATCAACATGCTGCGACCTGGCGGCAAAGTACACATTGTCGGTGCTGTCCCGAATGTTGATGTTCAGTGGTTCCCGCTGATTGCCGGGGAAAAGTCGATGGGCGGCTCGCCAACGGGCAGCCCGCACACGATCGTCGAGATGCTGAACTTCGCCGGTCGCCACAAAATCGCGCCGATCGTCGAAGAGTTTCCGATGAGCCGAGTCAACGACGCGATGGAAAAACTACGCAGCGGTTCGCCAAGGTACCGGCTGGTCCTAAAAAACAACCTTTAAGTGGCGTAGGCTTCCAGCCTGCGATTGTCATGCAAAGCTATTTGATTACTTCAGCCGGTGGCATCGACGCCATCAAGCGTGTCGATGTGTCCGAACCCAAGCCAAGTTTTGGCGAAGTGAAAATTCGCCTGCGAGCGGCTTCGCTCAACTACCGCGATCTCGGCGTCGCCAGCGGCGGTTACCTCCGCAACGACACACGGCCCGTCGTTCCACTATCGGGGGTGTTTCAATGTTCGCATTGCAACTCGCCACAGCCGCCGGAGCCAACACGATCATCACCTCCTCCAGCGACCAGAAACTTGAAATCGCCAGATCGCACGGAGCCCACCAAACGATCAACTACGCCACCCATCCCGAATGGCACAGAGAAGTCGAACGACTGACATCCGGTCGCGGCGTCGACCACGTCGTCGAAGTCGGCGGCCCTGGAACACTCGAACGATCCATCAAGAGCACGGCCGTCGGCGGTCACGTCCACCTGATCGGAGTCCTCGATTCACCGGCCGCCAAAATCAGCCCCATGCTCAGCGTGTTCAACCTGCTGACCATCCGAGGCATCTACGTCGGCAGCCGCCAAATGCACGAGCGAACGCTCACTGCCCTCGAACAAAACGACCTCCGCTCCATCATCGACAAAACCTTCCCCTTCCAAGACGCCATCCACGCCTACCGCTACTTCCAATCCCAAAAACACGTCGGCAAGGTGGTCATCGATATCTAAAGCAAAGAATCTGCCTTTACATTCGAGGAATCACGTTGCGTCAATTCTCAAATTTCTGGCAGGACGGCATTTGATCAATCCCATCGACAATGCTGAGACCTTGAAAGAGAACTTTCACGAAAACCGTTGCTACCGGTGTACTCTTTCTGGTGCATGACATGCTCCGTCATGTGTCGCCAAGTCCTGACTTTCTTAGGACTTATGGCTCTCGCCGATTGAAGTCTCCTCGACTGCCGTTTTGTCGTCTTCTGACACAAACTGCCCATCCGTGCCATCCTCAGCCACCTATGTGCTGCTGTGACGCTGCGATGATGTAGATGATCGCTCGATCGATCCCGGTCGATCGCTTGAACTGATTTTCCGCCTTCGGCGGCAATGATCAGCCGTTGGAACTCGTCCACCGAAATCGCACGCCGGTCATGGCGACGATCCGTGTCGACGTTTAGTTTCGGAACCTCGGCGATCGGGTTGGCATTGATCAACGAGCGTTTGCAAAGCCACCGACAAAACTGGTGCATCGCTTGTCGGTAGTGGTTGTTCGTCTGCTTTGCGAGTCCGGCGTCACGCCGCTTTGCGAGGATAACCGCCAGACAAACCTTAAGTCCACGCCATTCGAGCTTGACGCCGTTTCTCCCGGCAGAACGATTGTAACGGGAAAGACCAAACATAGAAACATTTTTAGACACGGAGCTATGCCTATAAAATCCCGTGCGCACGCAATTGTCGGGTGAACCGTTTAAGTTCGTAGTGGATTTCGCCAGGAATCCTGGCGAGTAGAGAATTCTGGCGAGTCCCACTACCGAAAAGCCGTCGACCACGTGCGCATCGCCGACGGCGCTAAAGCTCTTGAATTCAGGGGAAGTGACGCTCTATTGGTTTTGCGTCAACTTTCGGCGACTGGTCAATACGAGATTGACTTCTCTTTCCTCGTCGCCACGACGAATTTTCAGTTCAATCTTGTCGTCAGGCTTCATTTGAGAGATTG
>JBGSNA010000014.1:0-12164 GCA_041739875.1 Pirellulaceae bacterium | reverse complement strand
AAAAGTTGATCTCAAAGCGTGACATTACTTGACGGACGTGGTAGGGAATCGGTGTCAAGCGACAAAGTTGTTCCTTATCCAAGCCAAATATCGGAAGTCGAATATGCCGCCTCTCGCGTCGATCGGACTCCAGTTCGGTCGCCTAGAGAGGCTGGCGGTCTACGAGGTTTTTCAAGTCACGTTAAATCGTTACGAGAGTCCAAGCCGTCTCGGTCGTTCCATCGAGTATCGCTGATTGCGGTAGTCGGTGGTTCGACCGCGTTGGTTGAGCAAAGATTTTTGACTCCCACTTGGAGACTTGTAGCGATGGCTACTTTGACAAAAGCAAATGAAGAACTGTTTCGACGCACGCCCGATGAGTGTTACGAGTCGTTCGATTCCCTGTACGCCGAGTGTTCGCGATCGCGTGAACAATCGACGGACTTATGGGAACGACCGCAAGACATTTCGCTCACGCACGATTTGACGCTCTGCAACGGCGAAGGTTCGGAATACCGGCTGAACGATTGGTCGTTCTCGCAGCTCTGCCGAACGGCGGGCGTTAGCAAGGACACGATCAACCGGCTGTCACGGAAAACCGCCAGCAAGGTATTCGAGGAAACGCTGCCGCAGGCGGACAAGCCGATGCAGTTTTTGACGACGGAGAAGCAGATTCGTAGCGTTCACGGCGTCGCTTACACGCGGCTGTGGAATGTCGAGCTGCTGGATGTGGTCAACGAGTACGCTTCGTACTTCACGCCGCCGCAAAAGGCGATGGATGATGTCAGCACCGGCTTGTATTGTGGTGAACAGGATATGTTCGCATTCCTGATCGACCCGACAGGCTGGGCAGAGATCAACGGCCAAGCGTTCGCGCCGGGCTTTTTCATCTGGAACAGCGAGGTCGGACGCCGTAGTGTCGGCATTCAAACCTTTTGGTTTCAGAAGGTGTGTCAAAACCACATCGTTTGGGATGCGACCGAAGTGATGGAGTTCACTCGCAAGCACACCGCCAACGTGCGGGATGCCTTGTCGGAAATTCGCATCATGCTCGACAACTTGGTTACCGTTCGTGATCAACGCAAAGACTCGTTTGCTGCGATGATCAAGAAGGCGATGACCGAGCGAATTGGCAGCGACGCTGATGAAGTCACCAAAGTGTTGACGGCAGAGAAGATCCCACGGCATCTGATCAAAGATGCGATGGAGATCGCGCGGGCGCAGGGCGGGTTCACCATCTTTTCGATGGTCGATGCGCTCACCAAGCTGTCACAAAAGGTGAACTACGCTGGCGACCGAACGGCACTCGATGCCAAAATCGGTAGCTTGCTGTCACTGGCGGTTTGAACGATGGCGACATCGGACGAACGCTTTGAGTGTGATGGCTGTGGTGCTTGTTGCCGCAGCAAATTGGTCGATGTCTATGAGATCGACACACTCAGGAATCCAAGGATCGCGGAGCAGATGTATCCGCTGTGCGAACCTGGACTTGACGGCGAAGTTGGCTACCTGAATTGCGTCAGCAATGGCGGGTGTGTGTTTCTTCGTGATGACAATCGGTGCGGTATCTATACGACACGGCCATCGGTCTGCGTGCTCTATGAAGCGGGCAGTGACGATTGTCAACAATGCCGGCTTGAAGCTGGCGTTCCTTTGCTGGAGCCGATTCGGCACGCGCAAGTGTGACGCATCGAGTATCTGTTCTTTGTCCCGTAACGAAAGGAGGAAGCTACGGCTTCATCATGGACCCGCAAGTCACTTGGGATTCGCTAATGAAGGAGTGGGCGAATCGGAGTTGGCTGGACGTCGTTGAACTTGCCGAAGCCTTACTTCAGTGGCTCGATCGAGACGGCTTTCCGCCCAAGACTTCGGACGCACCGGAACTCGGCGTCGAATGGCATGCAACGGTTGCGAGGGCAGCAGCAACGTATGCCATGAAACGTGCCGACGCAGTTCTGGCTGATCCCGATGGTATCCCGGCGCGTGTTGCGTTCACTTTGACGTGTGCTCACTGCAACGTCGAGGGACCAAACACGTACTACGAAGCGAAGCACAAGGGTTGGACCTCCATCCGGTACATGCCTGCGCAGACGTCCGAGAATTTTCTCGGCATTTGCTTCACCTGCAACCGACGTCAGCAATGACGTTCGGAATCCGGCCAGTCGCACCCGCGACAAGCCGATCATTTCAATTCCACAATTCTCTATTCGGAGACAATTACCATGGCTACCAAGCAAGCCAAGAAACTCGCAGCCCGACCTACGCAAGAATTTCGCCTCGGTCGAATTCGCGCAGCCATTTGGGAAAACGAAACGGACAACGGAGTTCGCCACAATGTGACGATCAGCCGACTCTACAAAACCGACGACGGCGAGTGGAAAGACTCGACATCGTTTGGTCGCGAAGACTTGTTGCTCGTCGCCAAAGTGATGGATCGGTGCCACACCTGGATCTACACCGATGGCAACAGCAACGGCGGCGGCTCCAACGGCAACGATTCGTCCGGCGGCAATGGAAGTTCCAACAGCCGCGATCACGAAGAGGACCAACCGTTCTAACATTCGTTCGGCTTCAAGCGTGAGTCTTGTGCAGATCATTCCTCCCAGGTGGCCTCGGTTTGAAGATTTTTAAACTTGGTTTTCAGGACCGCTGGCCACCACCAAATCCCGAGCACCTTCTTTGCCACCGAGAAAAACGAAGAAGATACCCCGCACGATCCCAACTGGCGTCCGCCGTCGCTTGGAAGCGGTGCAGCAATGACGCGGTTTTTCCAAGCGTTCTCGATCACTCGCACGAACCCGACTGCCTTCGTAATCTGTGCGGACAAGACGGCCCGTTCGATCGACGGGGAATAATGGGCCTACAGACATTCCTGACAGTGTGAGCCGGTACTCACCCACTGAAATCTAACGAGCGGGTTGAAACATGTGGGCCAGTCGCGTTGCACTTTGCGTTCCGGCATCATCAGCCAAAGGTTTCGTCATCCCGCACCGCTTCCGGTCCGATTCATCGCCTCACCTTCAACTGCCCGCACTTTCGGGGTAGAAAGTCGAACGCTAGAATGCTATTGAACAATGAAAACTAAGTGAACGAGGATTCAAACGTGACCAAGCCTGTCAAACTGGGGAGTTCTAGTGATCTGCGGAGTCGTCAGTATGTGCAGCTTGCCAAGTCATTGCGGAGTCGCCTTAAACCGAGCGAGGGCGCGAGACCCGGTCGTCCTTCTGACCCAACATGGAATCAACATGGAAAACTTCCAATGAGTGGAGAGACAGTTGAAATGCTTCAGGTATTAGCGAGCGAACTGAGTACCACCGATCGCAAGATCAGCCCGATGCAAGTGGCAGCTCACTTGCTGGAACTTCAATTAAAGCGATACGTCAGCACGTCCATCGGGGGCAGTGACGCCAAGAGCAAGTGCGCGTAGACATGGATGGCCTTAGCGTTGATCGAATAGGCAGTGGTTAGTGATGAAAGTCAGCACCATCAAATCGCATTTGCTTGACTGTGGCTATCGCAGCGACTTGTTGCGTTCCGATTACCAATTTAGCGAAGCACAAACCGTTAATCCTCTCGTTGGCTTCTCTCAACTTCCATTTGATGCCCGCAGTTCCTGCGTCGCCGTCCTTCAATCTCAGGGCGATCCCAGAGCAGAAGTCCAGCAATGTCGTCCAACTGGTGCTCCGCTCGTGTTTGTCTGTGCTGGGAACACCCTTCAATGGTGGCGGCAAGGAGCCGATGCGCCGACGTGGGTAGACTCTGTCCGCGAAGACACTGTTGATCAATTTTTTGTAGATCGAAAGGACGACTTTTCACCGGACGCGATCTATCGGGCCAAGACCTGGGGGCGATTTCGCAAAGAATTTCAGTTGAGCTTTGTCGACATTGGTTTGATGCCATTGGTTGAGGAGGAAGTCGGCAATGTGTTGGAGCGATTTATTGAACGTAGCGTTACCACCACCAAGTCGCGGCTGGGATGGAACATAATTTCTGCCGAGCAAGGACATTGGCTCCTGAAGTCGGTTTTCTGGCTTCTGTCGGCGAGAATCTTACGGGACAAAAGCGTCTCAACGTTTGCCGATCTCGATTTGCTGGATGTTGACAATACCTTCGCGACGTTGGCAAAGCACTATGGGACGCCTTCAATCGCAATCGGGTCCAAGATTCAACGCGAAGCCCTTTCTCAGGTCGCCGAAGAGCTGGTGCATTTTAGCAATTTATCCTTGACCACAACGGAGTCGCTCGCACACGTTTACGAGAACACGCTGATATCGAATGCGACGCGTTCCGAATTGGGGACGCACAGTACGCCCTCCTATCTAGTGGACTACATCGTCGGCAATCTGTCCGACTGGATTGAAGAAATTCCCGAAGCTGAGCGAAGCGTGTTTGAGCCTGCCTGCGGGCACGCGGCATTCCTGGTTTCGGCGATGCGATTGTTGACGGAATTGCTTCCCGCATCAAAAGCAACCCCTGGGCGTCGTCGTCAATACCTCCGCAAGCGAATCCACGGCATCGACAAAGACCCCTTCGCCCTCGAACTTGCTCGTCTTGCGTTAACGTTAACCGATCTTCCCAACCCAGACGGATGGGATTTGAAGCCTGCGGATATGTACTTGACGGATGACTTGGAGGCACAATCCAAGTCGAATACGATTCTTCTGGCCAATCCACCATTTGAAAATTTCTCGGAAATCGAATCGCAGCATTATCAGGCAAAGGATGCGTCGCCTACCATTGGTAATAAGGCTGCTGAGATGTTGCGACGAACCTTGGACGCGATGCAACCCGGCAGTGTTTTTGGGTTTGTCATGCCGCAGTCCATTTTGCATGGCAAGTTCGCGCGCGAGGCCCGAAGGATTCTGTTGGAACGCTTCGAGCTTCGAGAGATTTCTCTGTTTGCAGACAATGTGTTCAGCTTCGCCGATGTTGAATCGACCGTATTGATTGGTCGGTGCGTCGGCGAGTCGAAGACGGCAAGCAACACTGTTCGCTACCAAAAGGTACGCGAATGGCAGATGGATGACTTTCGGTCTTCGTATCAAGTGGCAAACGCGAGAGTAGTCCCCCAGTCACGATTCGTCGACGCTGATGATTGGGAAATGCGAGTTCCTGATTTGGAGGAGGTTTGGGAGGTGATGGAGGCCAATCCAATGTCAGATGATGTCGCTGAATTGGGGCTTGGATTAGTCTATCATGGTAAGCACCTACCCGACGATGCGATAACCCATTCGCCGGATGCCTTTGAAGGAGCCGTGCAGGGTTTCTACCGAGTTGAGCCGGCAGAGATCTCGTTGTGTCAAGTGCCAAGACTGTACTGGATGAGTCTGAGTAGAGAAGTGATTCTGCGGTCTCGTGCTGGGACTAGAACGAGTATACCTCAGGTTGTCATGAGCTACGCACGAGTATCGCGAGGACCGTGGCGACTGAAGTCGTTCATTGACTCAATAGGTCGTCCAGTCACCAGCCGCTTTATTACGGTGCGCTCTGATCGGCTTTCTCTTTGGTCTCTTTGGGCATTTCTGAATTCGCCCGTCGCGAATGCTTTCGCTTTCTCTCATTTGGGCAAGCGTGACAACCTTGTCAGTGTGATTCGCAAGATTCCTTTTCCGGTGGGCAAACACTTCCCGGAGATTGACAAGGCTGTTAAAGCGTACTTCGCAGCCGCCAATCGTGATGGGGCAGCGGGTGAGATGCAACAACTACTTGCGAGCGTCGATGCTGCCGTACTGGCACGATATGACTTATCGGTTGAGCTTGAATACAAACTCCTTTCACTATTTGACGGTTGGGAAAGACTCGGCGTTCCGTTCCACCAAACAGAACTGCTTCCGCAGGAACTTGGTGGAGTTGTTCGTTTCAGTGATTTCGTCAAGTACGAAACCGATTGGCCAACGACAAACCGTCGGCGCGGTGCTCTGATTGACAAGAAGATTGCGGGGACAATCAGCCCGTCAGAGCGAACTGAACTGGAAAGCCTACAGGCATACGCCGAATACAACCTGGATCGAGAGACACCGATTCCAACCGGTGAACTCGAACGGCTCGAAGAAATGATCCTATCGCGGTCTGGAAAATCTGGTGACGAAGGTTGATGCACGGTTTTGAATACCCCGCTGATCCACATCAGCGTCGACATGGCCCGGCTGGCTACAAAGACTACGAGAGTTTTCGCCCGTGGCTCAGGGACGAGTTCGTTTTTCGCTGCGTCTATTGTCTTCATCGCGAACGCTGGAACTCAGACGACATCGCGTTCAATATTGATCACTTCACACCAGTGTCGGTCGATCCAGCACTCAAGAGCTTCTACGACAACTTGGTTTACGCCTGTGGCCGCTGCAATCGTGCAAAGACCAACATCGTCGGGATTCCCGATCCATGCCAAATCGCCTTCGGGGAGTGTCTGAAAGTCACAGAAATCGGGGCAGTTGCGGCACAGAACGAACATGGCGTCAAACTCTGTGACGCAATGGCGTTGAATGCAAAGAAACGTGTCGAAGCTCGTGGCCGATGGATGCGAGCGCTACTGCGGCTGCAAGCGACTGACGCCGAACTTTATGGCGAGTACATGGGATTCCCGAGTGACTTGGACGATCTGCGTCCGCCGAAGCTACGACCTCCGTCAAACGCGATGCCACAAAGCGTCGATGATTGCTTCTTCGCACAACGCGAAGAGGGGCGGCTGCCTTGCGTCTATTAAGCGGAGCATAGGGTCCTGCCAAACGCTACGGAATGTCGAGTTTTGGCAGGCCGGCGACGATTTTGTTGGTTTCTAGGCTGACGGTGATGATGCGTTGGAGAAGTTCGAGGGGGTAACGGGCGTTGTTCATCGTTTCAGTCGCCCACAGGTTGGCGTCGTTGACGATGCCGCTTTTCTTGTCCGTGGTGACGGCTTGCCGCTCCATCACCCATTCAATCGCTGACTTGCCGTTGACGACGTAATCGTAGGCGTCCAGCGGAACATCGCACAGCGTGATGTACTCGTTGTAAATGATCGTCGATTTGTCAGGCACGCTCTTGCCCGTGTCGGGGTCTTTGCGACGAGGGCACTTCATCTTCACGACGCGGTAGTGTTCGTCTTTAAACTTGGTGAGGGAACCGATGCTGCTGGTCAATTCGAGCTTGACCGGATAGCACGCGACCGCTTCGTAATCCAAGTGCCAATGCGCCAGCTCGCGACCCGCTTGAGAGAACGCCTGGAAGTCAGCATATTTCGATACTGCCGGAATGCGCGGCAGTTCTTTACTGAGATTGTCTTGGTACCGCTCACGATACTCCGGCGAGTGCAGCAAACCATAGATGTAGTAGAACAAGTCTTCCTTGCTGATGGATTGGCCGGATTTGCCATAGGCATTTTGGAAATGGGACAGGCCGGTATCGGTAATCCCATCGCGACACGAACCCTCCGAGCCATCGCTACTGGCATCAAAGAGGTCTCCGCCACCTTCCGCCAATCCATCCGGAAATAGGCGAAGTGGGAAAATCTGATTTCCCCCGCTGGCATCCACCATGTGAATGTCCGGAATTTCGTCGCAGATTAGCGTCGAGAAGCCCACCCGATTTCCCGCTGCAGTACAGCAGATCGCAAGGTTCGTGGTTTCTGACGTCGGGAAAATCTCGCGTATGTTACCGGGCGACTCATTGAGGTCGTCAGAAAGATATATCCAAGTTTTGATGAACGGTCTGTAAGCTGCAACGCGAACATTATTCTCACCGAACTCGATTCTTCGACATGCCGCTGCGCGACCTCTAAGTTTCCGCGACCATTTGATCCGTTTGTGATCTATCGCCAACAATGCTTTTGCGTCTTGCGCAGACGCGTCGAAGTTTTTGACGCAGTCTACCTGAGACCCGAAAAATTCAATCAAACCATTGATGCTGTTCGATAGCTGAACACGCGAGAACCTATAGCACCATGTGTCCCGACTCGTAAGAACTCCAAGTGAAAACTTTTCAAATACTGCGGCGGAGTTGTCTCCATCCTTGGTTCCGAGCGATGGATGCTTCAAGAAAGTCTGATCTCTTTGCACGAGCCAATCGTCATGACGATCGGGTTGTATCGCTCTCCAGCCATCGGATCGCGCTATGCCCGCAGTGGACCGAAGTTGTGCAACAATCTCCAATTTAGAATCGCGAGTCAGCGACTTGCCAATATCGTGATAGTGAATCTTTGGGGCGCAGTTCTCGTGGTTCTTCACGAGGAGTGTGATAGCAATTCCCGCCATTGATCCCTCTCCGAAAACTTTGCCGCCCTCGGTCCGCCAGTCACCACGCTGATCACCTCTGAGATCAAACACGAAGACGTCAGAAAACTCCTTATGAAGAAAATGCCGGATTCCTGAAAGCGACTGCCTACTAAGAAAACTCGAATTGGTGACAAATCCGATGACGCCATCAACCCCGACGCGGTCACTTGCCCATCGCAAGGCGCGAACGTAAGAGTCGAACAGGTTCCGTTGGAGAGTTGATTCCGTTCTCGACCCGTAAGTCGATCGAATGCGCTCGTCAAGGCTTTCGTATCTCACATTCTGGTTCTGATCGTCGGCATTCTCTTGCCCGACCGAATACGGCGGATTCGCCATGATGACGCGGATGTCCAGCGCCTTTTGCTTCTTCCGTCGCTCGCTGTTGTCGGGGAAGAATTCGTCCAACAAGTCTTCGCTTTCGTACATCTGAAAGGTGTCAGTGAGACAGATGCCGTCGAAGGGTTGATAGTCGCCGCCGACGATGCCGTGGTAGACCGCTTCGATATTGATTGCGGCGATGTAGTACGCCAGCAACACGATCTCGTTGGCATGGATCTCGTGCTTGTACTTGTGCGGCAGTTGCTCGGGCGTGATCAATCCGCTTTGCATCAACCGCGTAATGAACGTGCCGGTGCCGACGAAAGGGTCGAGGATGTGGACTCCAGGACTGCCGAGCGTTTGGCCGAACTCGCTTTGCAGGATGTCATTGACACTGTGGATGATGAAATCAACGACTTCGACTGGCGTGTAGACAATTCCGAGTCGCTCAGTCATGCGGGGGAACGCGTTGCGGAAAAACTTGTCGTACAATTCGACGACGATCTTTTGTTTGCCTTCGGCTTTGTCGATCCCCGCAGCACGACGGCGAACCGAATCGTAGAACTTTTCCAGCGTGTCAGCTTCTTTGTCCAAACGATGCTCGTTGAGCAGGTCCAGCAAGTTCTGCATGCCTTGCGAGACGGGATTGTGGCTGGCGAAGGAGTAGTCGGCGAACAGTGCATCAAAAACCGGTTTGGTAATCAAGTGCTGGGCCAGCATCTCGATCACTTCTTCATCGGTAATCGAATCGTTTAGGTCGTCGCGGAGTTCGTTGGCAAAACTCTCAAACGCGGAAATTTCTTTCTTATTGGTCGGGTTCTTCAGGATCGCAGTGATGCGGCTGATGTGTGTGCCCGCAATCTTGGCGATGTCGGTGGCCCATTCTTCCCAATAATTGCGGTTGCCACATTTCTTCACTAGCCGGGCATACAAGGCGCGTTCCAATTCGCCGACGTTGAATTGCAATTGGCGCTGGACGGCTTTGGGGCCGGCGTCTTTATCCGCCAAGGCGAATTCGCCTTTGCCCTTGTCTTTTTTGCCGCCCGCTTTCGACTTGGGCGACAGCGTGTCGGTGATGGCGATGACTTCCATCTTGTCGGGTGCTTTCTCGATCAAATCCAGCTTGTTGACGAAGGCGTCGAAGCGGTCGTCGTGCGATCGTAGCGCCTGCAAGACTTCCCAGACGACTTTGTAGACTTTGTTGTCGCTGAGCGCCTCGTGCGGTTCCATGCCGTGCGGGATGACGACGGGCAGGATGACGTAGCCGAGCTTTTTGCCGGGTGCCTTTCGCATCACGCGGCCTACGGACTGGACCACTTCCACTTGTGAACTGCGTGGGGAAAGGAACAACACAGCGTCGAGTGCCGGAACGTCGACGCCTTCGGAGAGACAGCGGACGTTAGAGAGGATGCGGCACGTGCTGGGTGGCGGGCTTTCTTTGAGCCAACGGATTTTGTCTTCTTTGGTCGTCGCGTTCATGCTGCCGTCGACGTGCTCGGCTTCGCAGCGGAGGGTGATGACATCGGCACCCTCACGCTGGAAGCCTAAGCCACTTTGATAGGCATCGATGACATCTTGGAACATCTCGCTGATTTGCTTCGACGAGACTTTGTGGACGTTCTTTCCGGTCGATGGTTCGATGACTTGGCAAAATGCAACGGCGCGCTTCATCGGCTCGGTGTCCGTTCGCGCTTGGCCGAGGAGTCCCTGTTTACTGAGTGCTTTCCAACAGCCGATGATTCGCGCGGCGTCGTCGACTTTCAGTTGATTGTTGTCGTCTTTGAGCAGGTCTTGCAATCGCTCGGAAACGTGGTCCTCATCGATCGTCAGCACAATCACTTTGTAATCGGTGAGCAGTCCCAGTTCGACGGCTTCGGAGAACGTGATGACATGCAATTGTTTCCCATACAGCGCTTCGTCATCCATCGAACACAACGCGACGTTCTCTTGAATCGCTTTGGCTTTGGCGATGTTGGCGTAGATGCGGGGCGTGGCGGTCATGTACAACCGCTTGGCGGCGCGGATAAAGTCGGTATCGTGGACGCGGACAAACGCCGATTCGTCATCAGACTCGAACGTGGCACCGGTGGTGCGGTGGGCTTCGTCGCAGATGATCAGATCAAAATCGACGAGAGCGTGTTTGTGCTGGGCCTTATGAACGACTTCGATGCTGTGATAGGTGGCAAAGACGACGCTCATGTGTCCCGCGTCGTGTCGCTTGCTCATTTCATCGGCCAATCGCTTGGCGTCAGTAGTCGCGGGGTATCGCAGTTCGTGAATGAACGTTTCCACGACGTCGTCGTTGGAAGTGCGTTTCTTGCCGACTGCGGCATCGGAGCAAACGGCGAAACTGTGCAACGGCGTCGTGCTTTGCTGAGTCCACTCCGTCAGCGTCTGCGACAACAGGGCTAAGCTAGGCACGAGAAACAAGACACGATTGTTTGTCCCTGCGAGCTTCTCAGCGATCTTGAGCGACGTGAACGTCTTACCTGTACCGCAGGCCATAATGAGCTTGCCACGGGCTTCGGACTTGAGTCCGGCGAGTACACCGTCGATGGCTTGTTGCTGGTGCGGACGAGGATCGTATTTCGGCTTGAGCGTCGGTTGTTTCTTCGGCTTGTATTTCGACCAGTCGATTTGGCTGGACTCGAGATCATGCAAGTCGATTCGAGTCACGGCGGGTTGCTGGCCGACGAGTGCGGCTTCCGCGTTGTCGGTCCACTCGTTGACGGTTGTGACGATCACGCGATGCGAGAACGGTTTTTGTCCCGAGGCAGTGAAGAAGCTGTCGACGTCGCTTTTTTGAATGCGATGATCTTCGGCGTAAAACTTGCATTGGATCGCATGGAAATCGCCTGTGCCTCGCGTGCGAGCGACGAGGTCGATGCCGGTGTCACGCTTGTCGATTTTGAACTCGTCGGGGACTTCGCTCAGCAGCCATACGTCGCTGTAGAGGTCCGCGTAAGTTGGCTCGTTCCGCAAGTACGTCCGTATCGAGTTCCTCGAAGTAGGTGCCTTTTTCACGCTCGGTCACCGACGCAATACGGTAAGACGAAAGTAACTGCTGAAGCGGCGTAGCGTCTGGCATGGGTTGACTGTTGCGAAAGAGATGACTCGCTTGACGTGAGTACGCTTGCGAAAAGTCAACGATTGTATCGGCAGTCGATTGTTGCTTGAAGGTGACCGATGCGACACGCGGTGTTTGTAGTGGACGAGGTTAGGAATCCCGTGGCACGGGATTCCTAACCTCGCCCACCAAGCACTTGCGGTATGAAAAGGTTTTGCTCTAAGGAACATTCAATGGATTCAGGTGACTACGCTGAGTGGTTTCGTCACACGGTTTCTTCGATCGACGGTTTTATCGACGTTCGCTGGCCAATCTTCCCCAGTTTCACTTGCGGTCAATTACCTAAATCTCGACAATCGGCAACGGAAGAAATCCACGATCCAGAGACTTTCCCATGGAGGGGTGTGATGTCAGTGGCCACGAAAAACCAGCGAATTTCAAAAGATGCGGCCCTGTTGGCGGTCCATTGGAAGTCGGTTTTTGCTGAAGAACTTCAGCGATTGGCACAAGCGGCCGCTGGTGATTCCGAAACCGTGACCGCCGATGACTATCAT
>JBGSNA010000370.1:0-21792 GCA_041739875.1 Pirellulaceae bacterium | reverse complement strand
TGTGACGTTTCAAGCGGCCCTCGGCAATGTCGCGGAGTCGTTATGCGACCCAACCGGAGAACCGGTTCGCTTGCCAAACTCGGATTTTCCTCGAACACGCGTTCCCTCTTCACGACCCAGCACGATTCTCTTCTGTCGCCGTGGCGACACGGCTTGGGATCGATCGCGAAGAACTCGCCTCGCGTTTTCAGGTGCGTTGCTGGCCGTTACTAGCTGGACAGCGCCAAGTTCGATTTTTTGTTTAACAGTCAGCCGTGGCGTACTATTAACCATGCGCTCGTACGCCTTCGGCTAACGGTTAAACGAAGTTGGCGCTGTCCAGCTAGGGACTCGTTAAAAGAGGCCCCCGTTTAGCGTCCCTTCTTAACAGTGGCCCGCGACGCGATGAACCGTGCGCGATGAACCGTGCGCGTTGTACCGTGCGATATGCACCGTGATATCCTTTTGTCGCCGAGAGTTCTCCATCGGGCCTGTGGCCAACGATTATAGTACTGCGGTGACTTTCACTACTGTTCACGTCTGCATTCATTGGAAAGAACACGTGCTTCGAACTTCTGGAAATTACCTGCATCTAAAAACGGGGATACGTTTTTGGTGCGTCGCGATGCTTGGGCTGGTTCATGTAATTGCGTTTTCGTCGGCCTTTAGTGACGAGCCGTCGAAATCGAGCGATGCGGGTCTAAAGCTTTTTCAAGAGCACGTGCGAGCGGACCTCATTCATCATTGTTTGGATTGTCATGGAGGCAAATCAACGAAAGGCAACTTCGATTTAGCGACACGTGATGCGTTGATGGACAGTGGCTTCATCGGTGAATCTGCGGACGACAGTTATGTGATGGAACTGGTTCGTCATACTTCGGAGCCGTCAATGCCGTTCAAGAAGCCGAAGCTTTCGGTTGAGATGATCCAACGCATCGGTGATTGGATCGATCTAGGAGCTCCGTACGATGCGCCACTTACTGACATGACCGTCGAGCCGAAACGGCCGATGACGGTTACGGACGAGGACCGGGCGTTTTGGTCGTTCCAGCCGTTGTTCAAACCGACACCGCCAAAGGTCAAACAGGAAGCATGGTGCCGCACGGACATCGATCGGTTCATTCTTTCGTCGCTGGAAGAAAAAGGTTTGACGGCCAATCCTGACGCCGACGCAAGGACGTTGATGAGGCGAGCCGCTTTTGGGCTAGTCGGTTTGCCGCCGAACCTGAGTTCCGACCAATCGCATTTGGACGATATTATCTGGGAGAAACAAATCGACGATTTGCTGGCGTCGCCTCAATACGGTGAACGCTGGGCGCGGCACTGGATGGACGTGGCTCGTTTCGCCGAATCCTATGGCTATGAACAGGACTATGATCGCCCCCACGCGTACCACTACCGCGATTTCTTGATCAAGGCTTTCAATTCCGACATGCCGTTTGATCAGTTTGTGCAGTGGCAATTGGCCGGCGATGAATTTGCACCGAATGATCCACTGGCAAAAATGGCAACCGGATTTCTGGGTGCTGGAGTTTTTCCGACTCAGCTCACCGAAGCGGAATTCGAATCCACTCGGTATGACGAACTGGATGATATGACCGCTACGACCGGCGTAGCGTTTCTGGGGCTGTCGGTTGGATGCGCACGGTGCCATGACCACAAGTTCGATCCCATCCCGACTCGCGATTATTACCAACTTGCGGCAACGTTTACCAAAACGATTCGCAGCGAAACAGAACTTGATTTGGAACCAGAAGCCAACGAGAAACGCCGTCGAGACTTCGCAGAGAAGACACAACAGCTGACGACCGCACTGAGAGACTACGAAGCTGGGCCGTTGCAGGCAGCGTTTCAGACGTGGATCGACTCTGGCGATGAACTTCCGACGGAAGATTGGATCGTGCTCGCTCCCAGCCTCATCGAATCCAAAGGGAACTACGAGGTCCAGCCGGATCACTCGATCCTGGCCACCGGGAAACCACCGAACCAGAACACGATCACCGTTTACGCAAATGCGCCGCACCAGAACCTCACTGCGCTGCGAATTGAAGTGTTGACTGACGCTTCTCTTCCTCATAACGGTCCCGGCCTTGCCGGCAACGGCAACTTCGTACTCAGTAATTTGACGATCGCTTTTGACGACACACAAAGTGAGCACCCAGCATCCAACCTGCGGGCATTCGAGGCAGTCAACCTGTCCGCCGCCCAAGCAACTCACCAGCAGAACACTGGTGAACTCTCCGTCGCTGCTTCAATCGACGACAATCCGACGTCCGGTTGGGCGGTCGATGGTGGTGGTATCGGGAAAGACAACGCTGCGGTGTTCGCGTTTACCCAGCCGCTACAGCGATCGAAATGGGGGCAGTTGAAGATCGAAATGAAGTTCGATCACCCGAATCCCAATCACGTGCTCGGGCGACTTCGGCTATCAGTAACCTCGCTTGCCGAACCACCCATCGTTGTTAGCGGAGATGGACCGGACGCGGTGACACTCGCTGCTGCCAGTGCCGTGAAAAACGGCTCGCGCGATCCCGACCTTCTCAACACCGCCTTGGCTTGGTTCAAGACATCTCAATCGATGTGGACCGCACTCAATCAATCGCTTGTGGATCACACTGCCAAGGGCGATGGTGTGAAGCTGACGAAAGTGCAGATCAACAGCGAGAACGTTCCAAAACTGAATCATCATGCCAACGATCGTGGCTACCCGCATTATTACGACACGACCCATCTGCTCGATCGCGGCGATGTCAATGAGAAGCGAGAAGTCGTTACCAGTGGGCTGTTGCAGGTACTGAATTCGGACGATGCGGACACTTCCAAGTGGGCGTTGGCAAAACCCGAAAACGCGACCACGGAATTCACTCGAGCAACCCTTGCCACATGGTTGACCGATCCAAACAACGTCTCGGGTCAACTTGCTGCGAGAGTCATCGTGAATCGAGTTTGGCAGCACCACTTCGGCCATGGAATTGTGGCGACTCCGAACGATTTCGGTTTCCAGGGCGAGCGGCCGACCCACCCGAAACTTCTCGACTGGCTAGCCACCGACTTCATCGAACATGGCTGGAAACTGAAACGATTGCATAAGCTGATCATGCTTAGCAGTGTGTATCGTCAGTCATCAGCCTTTCACGCCGACCGAAGCGAGATCGATCCTGACAACAAGCTTCTCTGGCGACGGACACCTCGCCGACTGGAAGCCGAAGTGATCCGAGATTCGATGCTGGCTGTGTCGGGACAGCTTGATCCAACGATGTACGGACCAGGCACGTTGAGCAGCGACATGAAGCGACGCAGCATTTACTTCTTTATCAAACGCAGCGAACTGATCCCGGTGATGATGCTCTTCGACTGGCCGGAACACCTGGTGAGCATCGGGCAGCGGTCGACCACGACGATCGCTCCGCAGGCATTGATGTTCATGAACAGTCCTCAGGGGCGAAACTATGCTGAAGTGTTCGCCTCGCAACTCAGCACCGACGCGCCGATTGCCGACGCGTACCAGCGTGCGCTGGGCCGCGCCCCAACCGACCAAGAAATTCAGTTAGCAGAAGCATTCCTGGATCAGCAGACGGACATTTACCAGCACTCCATCAGTGACGCAGCGCACGCGGCAGCCCTCGCGGATCTTTGTCAAACACTGTTTAGCATGAATGAGTTTATTTATGTCGACTAGTAACCAACCAAGCTCGCTTGACTCAACGTCCAACCTTCTCAACCGCCGGCATGCGCTGGCCAAAGCGGGTTGCGGATTCGGCATGCTGGGACTGGCCGGATTGCTGCAGGACCAAGGATTGCTGCTTGACAAGGGACTGTTGTCCACGGCTGCGGCGGATGATCTTGGCAGCCGAGCTCTCAATCCGCTGGCCCCACAGGCCACGCACTTTGCCGCGACGGCCAAACGCGTGATCTGGATCTTCGTCAACGGGGGCCCCAGCCACGTTGATACTTGGGACTACAAACCGGAACTCGAACGTTGGAACGACAAATCCATCAATGAGTTCGCGCCAGACTTCACCAACACGACCGGCTTCTTCAAGAACGCCGTCGGCAACCTGATGAAATCGCCCTTTGCGTTTACTCCACGTGGTGAGAGTGGAAAGATGGTATCCGAAATCTTTCCAAAGCTTGGCGCACACGTCGACAAGATGGCCTTCATTCATTCTGGCCACACCGAATCGAACAACCATTCGCCCGCGCTGTTTGCAATGAACTGCGGCCTTCCAAGAATGGGTTTTCCCTGCGTGGGTTCGTGGGTGACTTATGGCTTAGGAAGTGAAAGCAGTGACCTGCCGGGATTTGTCGTGATGAGTGATCCGAAAGGCCGAGGACTTCCAAAGGGGCATGCTTCCAACTGGAGTTCTGGGTTTTTACCAGGCGTTTTTCAGGGCACTCACTTGCGTCCAACCGGCGCGGCGATTGATAACCTGTTGCCCGTCCAGGCCGCCGCGAACGCTCAACGAAATCAACTGGATCTGCTCAACAGTCTGAACAATTTGCACCAAGCACAACGCTCGGCCGAAGCGGAACTTGCCGCAAGGATTGAGAGCTTCGAATTGGCGTACCGAATGCAGTCGGCGGCTCCGGAAGCGTTAGACATCGATTCGGAACCCAAGCATATTCAAGATTTGTACGGAATCGGCGACGACAAGTGCGATCATTTTGCTCGGCAATGTCTGACAGCTCGGCGCATGGTGGAACGCGGCGTGCGCATGGTGCAGATCTATTCCGGGGGCATGGAAAACCAGCGATCTTGGGATGGTCATAACGACATTCATGGCAACCACGGTCAATTCGCGGGCGAGACCGACACGCCGGTCGCAGGTCTGCTTTCGGATCTCGATCAGCGAGGCCTGTTGAAAGAGACGCTTGTCGTTTGGTGCGGTGAGTTTGGTCGGCTACCGGTGGCCCAGAAAGCCGCGAAACCAGGTCGCGACCACAACCCGCACTGCTTCACAGCATGGTTGGCTGGCGGTGGAATCAAGGGCGGCACGACCTACGGTGAATCCGACGAGATCGGTTACAAAGCGGCTGTGGATCAAGTGCACGTCAATGATCTGCACGCCACGATCCTGCATCTGCTTGGGATCAATCACACTCGCCTGACCTACAAGTACAACGGCCGTCGTTTCCGGTTGACCGACGTCGGAGGCAAGGTGCTTCATCCGATCCTTTCGTAGCCGCCCGTTTCTGGGATTTTGGATGTCCCTCAATTCAGGGCCCCTCAATTCAGGGCACGTTTCGCTGCAATCGGCCCCGCAGTCGTCACAAACGTTTCAAAACGCTTGCGTGACCCGAAAAAACGGTACTTCGGACGGCCTTCTGCAGCCGGCTGGGATGAATCGAGCTTTGTAGCCGGTTTCATCAGCGAATAGAATGAGAGCTATGGGTACGTTGGCACTATGATTCCGTTCTGGATCATAGCACGACAGAAGTCTCTCAGGTCAAAGGTCGCATAGTGCGTTTTTCAGCTATTCTCGCTTGCACGATCGTCGCATTCCCACTGCTCAACTCGCGGTCTTGGGGTGCGGATGCTTCATTGCCCCCCCAGGTAGCGTCGATTGACGATGCCATCGAACAAGGTTGGCGTGACTATGAAATTCGGCCCGCCCCGGATGCTGACGATGCGACTTGGTGTCGCCGTGTCTTTCTGGATGTGATTGGGCGCGTACCGACGCGAGCCGAGCTAACGGAATTTGTTAGCGATCGCAGCAAAGACAAGAAGGCCGTGCTCGTCGATAAACTTCTTCACGACGATCAATACACAGAAGAGTACGCCGGACATTGGGCGACACTTTGGACGAATTTGCTGATTGGCCGAAGTGGTGGAACCGATCGTCGTTCGCTGACCAATCGCGACGGCATGCAGAAGTACTTGCGTGATTCCTTCGCCGCAAACAAACCCTATGACAAGTTAGCGTATGAATTGGTCACGGCGACGGGTTCGACGAAGCCAGGCACCACAGGCTTTAATGGCGCGACCAACTTTTTGGTCGACAAAGTCAACGAAGAAAAAGGTGTGTTGGCAACGAGTAGCGTGTCGCGGATCTTCTTGGGCCTCCAAGTCCAGTGCACTCAGTGCCACAACCATCCGTTCAACCAGTGGAAGCAACAGACGTTCTGGGAATTCAATTCGTTCTTCCGCCAATCACGTGCACTGCGTCGATTCGTGGACGGTACGAATGATATTGATCATGCTGAATTGGTTGACCAAGACTTTGCCGGTGAGTCGAATCAACCAGACAACGCGATCGTGTTTTACGAATTACGAAATGGCTTGACGAAGGTCGCTGAGCCCGTCTTTACGGACGGCACATCGATTGGAACGAGCGGTTTCGTGAGTGAGGTGAATCGCCGAGAGGAACTCGGCCGCTTGATGATGGCGAGCGAGTTTCTCGACAAGATGATCGTCAACCGAATGTGGTCGATTTTCCTCGGCTATGGGTTCACGAAACCAGTGGACGATCTTGGACCACACAACCCGTCATCGCATCCGGAAGTGCTCAAGCAGCTTGGCGAAGATTTCCGCAAGAGCAGCTACAACCTCAAAGACTTGATCACTTGGATCACACTCAGCCGTCCTTATCAACTCGCTGCGGTGCTTGGCAGCAACAACGAAATTGACGATCCGTCGATTGGCGAGATGCCTAAGTTCTCGCGGTTCTATTTGCGTCAAATGAGTGCCGAACAACTTTATCAATCGCTCGTTGCGGCGACTGAGGCCAAGTCTTCGGGAAGCTACGAGGAGCAAGAACGCCAGCGACGTGAGTGGCTCGCACAATTTGTCGTTGCCTTCGGCACCGATGAGGGTGACGAGGCAACGACGTTCAACGGATCGATCCCCCAAGCTCTGATGCTGTTTAATGGCGATTTGACACGGAACGCAACGAGCACCGATGCAGGAGGCTTCATCGATCGCATTTCGAAGTCCGGACGTTCCCCACAAGACCGAGTCAATGAATTGTTCATGGCGGGATTAGCACGCCGACCTTCGAAGAACGAAACGGCCGTCGCAAGCAAGCTTTTAATCGCTCGCAAGAATGATGAGAAAGAAATGCTCCAAGACATGTGGTGGGCCATCCTCAATAGCAACGAATTCATCATGCAACATTGATTTCCCATCACGAGAAACCGACTGTCGCCCAGGCAAGCATCTGGTGCGATGTACCACAAACTCCTTCGCAAACGACTCTTCTAATTTAGGTAAACACGATGACTTACAACTGGAAAACACCGACCGGGATGACACGCCGGCACTTCATGAATCACCTCGCTGGATCATCCGCGATGGCGGGTGCAGCGATGGCGATGGGCCAATCGATTTATGCTCACGCGGACGAACTCAAGAAGAATCGCAAGTCAGCCATTCTCTTGTGGATGGGTGGCGGACCGCCAACAATCGACCTGTGGGATCTCAAGCCGGGTGCGCCAACGGGCGGACCGTTTCGTCAAATTTCCACCACAGGTAACATGCAAATCAGCGAGCATTTGCCGTTGGTGGCTCAACAGATGAAAAACCTGTCGATCGTGCGCAGCATGTCGACTCGGGAAGCGGATCACGACCGTGGTCGGTACTACATGCACACGGGGTTTGTGCCCAATCCGAATATCGAACACCCCAGCTATGGTTCGGTGCTCGCCCACGAGTTGATTCAACAACGGCCTGAACTCGAGATTCCGCCGTTCGTTTCAGTCGGCGGAGCCAGTGAAGGCCCAGGGTTCTTGGGGATGGCATGGTCACCGTTCTCAGTAACCAGTAACGGTCGTGTTCGCAACTTGGATATGAAGTTGGACGAAGCACGGTTGATGCAACGAATGGCCGCGCTGGACATGATTGAAACGGGATTCGCAAAGCGCACGCGTGACTTGCCGGCGTCCGAGCACCAAAAGGTGCTCAAGAAAACGTTCGACTTGATGACGAGCGCGCAGATGGAAGCGTTCCGTGTCGAAAAAGAACCAACCGAAGTTAAAGAACGTTATGGTACCGACGGATTCGGCCAAGGATGTTTGCTAGCACGCCGCTTGGTCGAGGCTGGTGTTCCGTTCGTCGAAGTTGATTTGGGCGGTTGGGACTTGCACCAAAACGTCCACCAAACGCTCAAGGACACGAAATTGCCGAATCTGGACAAGGCCATGAGTGCGTTGGTCGAAGACTTGGAACAGCGTGGCTTGCTGCAAGACACTGTCGTGATGTGGATGGGTGAATTCGGTCGCACGCCGCGCATCAACCAAACGGCTGGACGTGACCACTTCGCTCGGGCTTGGTCAGTCGTCGTGGGCGGTGGCGGAATCAAGGGCGGTTTGGCTGTGGGTGAAACAAGCAGTGACGGTTCCGCAGTTGAGTCCGAGCCATTCAGCAGTGAAGATTTAATGTCGACCGTTTGCAAGGGACTGGGGATTTCTCTCGAAACCACCTACACCAGCAAGAATGGTCGACCAATGAAAATTGCTGGCGGCGGCAAAGTAATCAACGAGCTGGTAAGCTAGGACGAACCCTCAGCCGAGCTCCGCTAGGCGCTTTGTCCCGGCGATTTGTCTCAGCGATTTACTGTTGCGTCTCAGTGACGTGCCAGTGAGGGGAGAATTTGTCCTTTGTTTGCTTCTGGTCAAGTATCCGTGCGAGAACCGCCAATTTCCGTGAACGCCGACGCGTCCCCAGACTCTGGCGGTCGCGCGGGTGTCGCTCGGACGGACGCCTCGGATCGGACGGACGCCTCGGATACAGTCCAGACTCCCAAAAACACCGTCCAGACGGCCAGTGATGCCAATCCAGGCGGCGATTTGGGGCCGGCTGCACTCGTGAATCGACACCAACGTGGCGTATGGCGGTATCTAAGGGTGCTCGGGTGCGACGAGGCAACCGCAGACGATTTGACGCAGGAGACGTTTCTGAGGGTACTCAGCCGCGATAACTTCGTTCAGCACAATGAAAAGGCTACGGCAGGTTATTTACGACGAACTGCATTTAATTTATTGGTTTCCAGGCATCGCAAAATGGGACGGGTTCATTCGGCCAGCGACTCGGCCATCTTGGATGAAGTTTGGGATCGCTGGGCCGGAAAAGACGGCTCTGGCGATGAGTCCATCGAGGCTCTGAGGGATTGTCTTCAGTCGCTGACAGAACGTGCCCGACAAGCACTGAAGATGCGGTTTGCTGACGATTCGACACGTGTCCAAATCGGTGATGCATTGGGGATCTCGGATCACGGCGCACGAAATTTGATGCAACGAGCCAAACAGCAGCTTCGAGAATGCGTCGAAGCGAAGCTCGGCGGCAAAGAGAACACTTAAGACAGAACTACTTAAGATTGAATCGATATGAAAGACCAAGAACAGCCCAGCAACAGCGACATCCTCGGCGAAGATCCGATGATCGATTCGCTGCTTGCTGAAGTTTTCGGCAAGTCAACGCCGCCTGACTTGTCGAGCACCATTATGCGCCGGTTGCACGAATCACCCATTGTGACCCGCCCGACGGGCGTTTCACAACGCGCATCTGGCATGCGTGGACCACTCGGCGAATCGTCACAAGGGACTGCGACCGTTGCAGCTAAAAAACAGTCAAATTGGATGACCCAGGCCGTATTGGCTGTGGTTGCACTCGCCGCGTCGCTGGGGATGGTGATCGTTGCGTGGAACATTTATCAACCCAAGACGCTCGACTATTCGTCGGTCGCAAACGCAAAGAAACCCGCTGAGCTGGCGCCCAAGAAAACGAGTGTCGCCCAGAGTCTGCCCGTGGAGGCCACTGAGTCGCCAATCCAATCGCCGCGACCTAACCGCACAGAACCTCGTGGGACAGAGCCTCGTGGGACAGAGCCTCGCGGGACAGAGCCTCGCGGGATTACGATTGCACGAGATAACGCGAATTTGAATCCCGTCGATGTGGAAGCGGATGCGGTACCACCGCTGGTTCAACGCAATCCTCGCGATGTGCCAGCGGTTCAATTGGTATCGTCCCAAGCGAGCAAAGGACTAGCGAGTTATTGGAATGCGGTGGGCGTCCAGCCATCAGCGACTGCCACCGGCGAGGATATCCGCGCACGCCTGAAAGCTCGTTTGCAAGTGGATTTGGAGCCAACTTGGTTTGCGTTGGGCAAGAACTCCATCGTTGAAAGTGCAACGGCCGAAATCGAGTCAGCACTTCGCAGTGACATCAACGCCAGTCGTGTTGCCCGAGCGTGGCTTGATCAGATCACGAGCGGGTCGATTCAGCAGTTACCCGAAGACGACCGCCAGCTCTTAGTAACAGAATTGACGGTCGCTTTCCAAGGGAAGCAATCGCTAGACACATTGATCTCATCTTGGCTCCGTGGTGATAGTGCGGGTGCATCCGCTTGGTATGCTGCGGCGACACAGGGTGGCGAGTATGCGATGGTGCACCGATTGGCTTCATTGACGATGAACGTCGATCTGCGTTGCACTCGCTGTCACGATGCTCTGATCGAAAGCGATGGAAGACAGCACGACTACTGGTCGTTCGCTGCCGTGCTCCGACGAGACCTTGCTCGCGACGAGAATGGCCGCTGGAGCGTTCTCGATGAGCAATCGAATACAAAAAAGCCATCGAAGGTGTTTTACGAGCGACCCGATGGACGGCAAACGATTGCTGAACCGAAGGTTCCATCATCTTGGCTTGTACGTGCTGCTTCGAATGCCCCCGATGCGAATGCCCCCGATGCAGCATCTGGTTCTCAGCAAGAAGTCAAAACGGTTCGGCAGTGGTCCGAAGCGATTGTTGGATCTCGATCGTTGGCCCATGGAGTTGTGAACTCGTTGTGGCGACTCGTTCACGATCGACCGCTTCGCGGCGTTGTTGCTGATGCTTCAAGCCCACCACTCGACGACGCTTTGGTGCAGCTCGAAGAATTGCTGGTGGACGATTTGGTTGCGTCAAATTTTGATGCGAGCCGTTTGTTGGCAATCATCTTGTCGTCGCCAGCCACATCTCGCTCAATTCCGGAAATGCTCGTCCGCCAAGACGCATGGGCTCTGGATGCTGGGAACGTTCGTTTAGCCGAGCAAGCCGTGGAAGCCTTCGCCGCTACCGCCCCTTCGCCGAAGCTGCTTCCTCTGAAAAAGCGGTTTGACATCTCCATGAGATCGATCGGCGCGACGCTCAAGGGTATGGACTCCACGAACACCGTACTCGCTCAACCACTCGGCCAAGAGACGAGCGGGCAGGAAACGAGCGGCAAGGAAAAACAGCCGCGTGAATCTTCAACCATGGCGAGCGGCTTCCCTGACCATGCCGATGGACTGCCGGTCCAGTGGTTGGCGTCGATTGCCAGTTTCGACAGCCAAGTAAAGCACGTTGGCTACCTGGCTGCGGCGGAGCAATTACCGCCCGGCGTGGTGGCTGTCGCCCAGGCGATGCAAAAGGCGAACGTGGCCCCCGAGTTGACACTTCACCGGGTTTGGTGGCTGTTGCAGCCATAAATCCTGGGAATCTTGCCCAACGATATTTCGATGAATTGTTTTTGCTGCCCAAGAGGCGGCGATTGAAGTATGCTGGGTGAGTCGCGAGTGGGTGGCACAAACGGTCACTCATGGGTTCTCCTCGTCAATTGCTTTCCTTTTCAGGTCATCGATGGGTGTTCGTTTTGCTTGTCACGGTTGCGCCGAGCCGCTGAACATCAAACTAGAACTGGCTGGTCGACGCGGCGTGTGTCCCAAGTGTGGCATTCGGTTTCGTATACCTCAGTTCGACGCGCCAAAATCCACTCCGCTGGAAACTGAAAGCGTCATGGCATCGCGCGCGGCTTTGAGGGCCGCTCGCCCAAGCGACCAAGCTTCGGTTGCTGTGGCGAGCCCGCAAGTTGCTCAGCCCAGTGTTGTCTCGCAAAAAAACGCTACCGTGGTGGACGCGCTTGGCGATCCCTCAATCTCGACTTGGTACGTGCGGCCACCCAGCGGCGGCCAGTATGGGCCGGCGACGACCGACGTGCTTCGCCAGTGGATTTCGGAAGGCCGGGTCTCCGCGACCGCCCTAATGTGGCGAGAGGGGTGGTCACAGTGGCGTGAGGCGCGCGAGATCCTCTCTGGCTTGGCCAGCGACTCGGCTTCCACCCAAAACCACTTCGCCGCAACCTCCGATTCAGACATCACCAAACGAACTGGGACGGCATTGCTCCAATCTTCCGACTCACATGAGCCCGCGGCTGGGATGGTGGGGAATCCGGAAATTGGCAAACAACGACGAGAGCGATCCCTCAAGCGGACTCTCACGATCGGTGTATTGTCTGTGCTCAGTGTGACGCTAATCATTGCATTGGTTGTGGTCGTTCGCAGCTCAAGTTAGTCGCAAAACGAGCGAGATCTCCATGGCTTTGACCGCGATTGTTCCCGTTGGAGCCAGTCCGTCGGAGAAATCGTGCAAGCGAAACGAAGGCGTCTTCGCCCTCCCAAAGTTCACGGCTCCAGCACCCTACGTCCGGAATCGCCAATGGACTACAGTATTTCTTATCCCACACTCCCAACTTCCCGAAATTGGAGCTGATTCCATGCGTTTGTCTGGTTTGCTTTGTGCCGCAGTATTGATTTCGACCGTCGCTCTTTCCGGCACCCGTGCGGAGGACGCTCCGGCAGCGAAAAGCGTTCGTGTTTTTGATGAAGCCTCGCTAACAGTGCCACCAGTGTTCAAGCCGACGGAACCGAAAAGCCGGATCATTGAGCACGAGTTCGCCGTCGAAGGCGACGCAACAACTCGTTTGACCATGATGGCGAGCGGTGGCGGTATCCAACCAAACATCGATCGTTGGAAGGGCCAGTTTGCTGGTGGTAAAGCTGAAGACCAAAAGACGGAGCAGATAAAAGTGGGTAAATGGACTGCTCACGTCGTCGATCTCAGTGGAACATTCAAAGAATCGATGGGTGGCGGACCTTTTGCACCTGGCAAGATCGTTGAACGCTCCGATTATGCGATGCTCGGTGCGATCCTTGAACATCCAGAAGGTCGAACTTACTTCCTCAAACTGACCGGCCCCGGTTCAATCATCACAGCCAATCGCGATGCGTTCATCGAGATGGTCAAAAGCCTGAAGTAGTACGCCTCGAAAGATTTTCCAGCTCGACTTGAACGACTGCAAGTATGAATATCCAGAGCTTCCTAGAACATCACGGCATCGTTCGTAATCCGTTTGCTGAAGAAGATGCACAAACCGATCCTGTGTTCAAGGAACACTGTATCAGTAGCGCCTACCATCCCGTGTGGGATAAAGTCTACGGTGACCCAACGGAGCCATCCACGGCCGTGATCTTTGGCCCCAAGGGTTCAGGGAAAACGGCAATGAGGTTGCAAATCGATCGGCATCTCCAACGATTCAATGCTGAGAATCCTAATCGCCGCGTGTACATTATCCGCTATGACGATTTCAATCCGTTCCTAGACCATTTCTGTGAACGGATGAGTAACCGCGTATCCCGCAAACCCGAGCGAGTGTTGGATGCTTGGCGTCTTTGGGATCACATGGACTCCATCCTCTGTATCGGTGTTACGCACTTGATCGACCAAGTGCTTTCCGAGAACGAGCCTGACTCGGACTCCGGCAAGATCACCAACGAGCAAGTCGCAAAACTTGACCGAGGCTCGGCGCGTGACTTGTTGATGCTTGCCACATGCTATGACCAATCCACCGTGTCCACGTTCACAGGCCGCTGGGAACAACTTCGAAAGAAGCTCCACTATCGTAACTCGCTCGCGTCTTGGGATTTTGCACTCGCGATTTTCTGGGCACTTGTCACCATCGGTGTCGTCGGTTGGTTGGCTGTGCGAGGCGACGTTTCTCCTGTCAACGCGATCATCATCGCGCTTGTGTCGATTTTCATCGGCAAACTTCCGTTCGTGATTCGCTGGATGAAGTGCCAGTTCGCGGCGATGGGAATCCGTCGTCACATGCGTGTCGGCAAGCGTGAAGTCGGCTCGCTGCGAAGCGTTCTACTCAAGTTTCCAGCCTCTGAGTTAGCGAGCCAACCGCTGCCTCGTTACGACCGCACGGACGACCGATACGCGCTGCTCAATAAGTTCCAATCGATTCTCAAGCGACTTGACTTCACCGGCGTCGTGGTCCTGATGGATCGCGTCGACGAACCGCATATGACTGGTGGTAAACCCGAACTCATGCGTCGCTTCGTTTGGCCGCTTCTGGACAACAAGCTACTCAAGCATCCCGGTGTAGGCTTCAAACTGATGCTGCCTCAAGAACTGCATCGCGACGTCGAACGCGAGTCACGCGAGTTTCATGAGCGAGCCCGTTTGGACAAGCAGAATGTGGTGCCGTCGTTCCAGTGGACGGGTGAGTCGCTATACGACCTCACGCGGGCTCGCATGCTGGCGTGTGCCACCGACGGCCGATCTCCCGATCCCAAGGAACTGTTCGTTGACGAAATCAGCTATCAACGGATGCTAACGGCGTTTCAATCGCTTCGTGTACCGCGGAATCTGTTCCGCTTTCTTTATCGCGTGCTCGTCGAACATTGCAATAAATACACCGATGCGAAACCCGAGTTCCGCATTACTGCCGAAACCTTTGAAACGACACTCGCGGTTTACAACCGCGAACTCGATCAAGTCTAGTAAGCACCTGAGCCAACCCCAGCAACGCCTGGGTTACTTTGTCTTCAACGCCTCGCGAATGCACTCAACAACGTGCCCCGCTAGCAACTTCGACCCTTCGGGTGTGTAGTGGACGTTGGCGGGTCTCTGCTCGGATGTCACGTTCGCGAGCGAGAAATCATAGAGGTCATCAGTCGCAATACCGCCTAGTTCGCTCATGACGTCGGCCGCAGCCTCGTTGTACTTCACCGCATCTCCAACCACACGACCAGCTGAACCCTCGGGAACCGGAGTCGTCTGGCACCAGATAACTTTCGCGCCAGTCTGTTTCAATCGCGTGGCAATCGTACGCATGTTGTTGACATATTGTGCCAGCGGCACCTGCTGGTGACTGGTGCTCTGTTTTGGATCAGCCAGGTTTTTACCGTCTGTGCCCATGTACTTCAGATCATGCAATCCAAACCTTACAAGAAAACGCGAACGGAATCGTCGTATTTTATTGGGGTTCTCTCGCAGCGTAGACACCCCGCGCCAAAACGCGATAATCACACACAGAGACCGGCTAGGTTTAGCGGCTGAAAAGCGACTGTTCATCGCCCCGCCGGTTCTCTTTTCACTTTTGAACAATCGGAAGGAACAACCGATGGCTGAAAAAATACGACTAGGCATTCGCGAACGCATCGAAGCTGGTGCTAGCGCCGTGACTCAATCGAGTTTGCCAGAAATGCCGGATAAAATCGCACAGGCCCTTTTCTATCGCTTGTGTGGTGCTGTAGCCGATGAACTTAGCCTTCTAGGAAGGCCGTACGACGACCTTTGGAAAATGCTCGACATAGTTGTTGAGAATGGAGGCGACCCAGACGCAGCGACGATGGAGGACGTTGAAAAGCGTTTGCCTGAGGCGAGGCGGATTGTGTTGGGGTCGAGTAGTGCAACCGAAGTGGACGAGGAACCTTTCAAGGCGAAATACTCCGCCGACATTTTGTTGACCCTATGCGACAAAGCCTCACCGAATAATCCGCGAACGATGAAGTACATCGAATCATTGATACCGTTCTGCGGAGATACCCGCAGGAGCTGGGACGAATTACGAGATTACAATCTCTACAAAAAGGCTGGGAGCGGTGGCGTTTACCCAACAGAGAAGGGCAAAAAGCGGGCGAATCAATTCCTATCCGAGCTAGATTAGCCTTGCGTACATCGAGCGCGCATCGAGCGCGCATCGACTGAGACATAATCTCCCCGATACTCCAAGTGTTCACTCACTTGGAGTTTTTTATGCACGAAACGGATCGAAAACCACGTCGCCCACGACTACTTGAGGGCGGCATTCTGCGACCACAAGTCATTCGGAAAGAATTGACCTACTTCACCGCAAAGGTGGCTCAACTCAAAGCGTTGCTGGAGATCTCCGAACGTCTGCAATCCGCAGAGGATGCCGCTTACTCGTCAGTGGAAGCGGAGCAATGAATCTCACCCAAGCCCAGGTCGATGCGATCGCTCGCTTTCTGTTGAGCCTTCCACCTTGCCCGCCAGCAAAGGGCGAGGCCAAGCAAACGCAAGAAACCAAAAGCAAAACGCTCGCCTTGGTGGATGAAGCCAAGACGAGCGTTTGCAGATCACTTTGCCGCCGGGGAAGCGGACTTTCAACGGACATCACAACACACAGGATGCAATCACGATGATACAAGGACCTCGCCGCCAATCAAGCGGCAAAATCAGGATCACACCGCTACACACCGCGCACGAGCGGCTTGAAACACTCAACTATCCGTCAATCGTTGCTGCTTGCGGCACGCGATACTTCGTTGACCAGAACGGCCTAATCACAGGCTTGTCAACATTCGGCGACACTCGAGGCCAGCGCCGCGTTGATTGTCCATACCAAAAGCCCGACATCGTTGACGTGCTGGCGGCAATGGAGTGGATCGAGCATCGAGGATTGATCCGGCAAAAGACTGGGACCGCTTGCTCCTATTCCGCCAAGCACTGGGCTGAGCGTTTTCTTGGTCGGTACATCCCGAACGGTGCGGCGATCATCGCTTTTGATCGATGCGGGTTCACTCAACACGTATCGAGCGATTGGCGATCGCAATTGAATACCATGATTGCAGTCTCGAGAAACTCATATAAGAGTTTGCCTGAGTGCAGCTGCAATAGCAATGATTGGCCTAACAACCGAGTGGCGGGATTGTTTGCGGGGGATGGACTCAATGAGCGGTAACACATGGATCAGCGACCTGTCTCAACAAGTCATCGGAATGGGCGATTTAATCGCTCCACACCTAGATATTGATGCGACTGCCGCACTGGCGAAACGCAATTTTACACTCCCCGGTTGCGTGAAAGTAAAAGCGAGAATCAGCAAGCCAGACATAGGGTGCGGAGGTTGTGATTGTGGTTGTGGTCAAACCTGGAAGGACTGGATTTCATTTACAGCAAAACTAAAAAACATAAGCATGAAAGATGCGGCAGCATTGGTGCAAGAATGGACTGGAACTGGCAAGCGACCGGGAAAAGCTGCTCGCACTCCGGCCTCGCAAGTATTCAAACCATTGCAAGAGGACGCTGGAAGCTTGTTTAACTTCCTAACGTGGAATGACGCGTTGGCTGGATTGTGGTGCTTGAAAAAGAAACCAATCCAACCGGCAGTGATGCAAGAAATTGGCTGTAAATTCGCAACTCACTACAGTAACAATGTATTCGCGTTTCCAGTATTCGGGCCAGACGGTTCAAATTCACCTCCAATAAATTTTGTTCGCTATCGTAGTAATGGGCAGCCATTCAAATGGAAGAAAAAAGACGGAAGCTGGGACGAAGCAAAGTCGCTGACTAACAAAGACGGCTCGGTTGGAATAATGGGCAGGCCGGAAGACGTTGACAGGCTATTAGCTGGCGATAACGACGAAAGCTTGACAATTTGGAAAACCGAAGGGCCGACAGACTTAATGAGTTTTCTGAGCGCTGGATTTCCGGAAAATCATATAGCTGTCACAACTCCATTCGGATGCCGAGACGCGAAAGGTGCGCCAGATTGGCTTATCAAATGTTTCTCCGGCGCAAACGTGAACATTATCCACGACGCCGATACGCCTGGCCAGAAAGGCGCAGCTGAGAGACTCGCCAAGCAGTCGGTGGAGCTGAGATTGAGTCAACGGCGGGAAGTGTTGAGATGAGCAATCAACGGGACAGACTCACCACGATAGCCAGAGCGGCCGAGACGTTTGATGTTGAACGTGTGGTGCTTCGACGTTGGGTTGAGTCAGGATTCTTGGCGGCACTTCGCATCCCAGGGACATCAAGAACGCTTTACCTTTGGGAGAGTGAAGTTTCGGCCAAGGTGGCATTGGCTCGCAAGACACAATCAGGGCCGAGCGACTTGCAGCCGTGGCGGGAGTGATGGGCCTGTTTCGCGGGATGCTCTACAACGCGGCCAAGAAGACAGCAGCCGAAGCGGGGGCAATGAAGGGAGCTTCCGACAAAATGTCGGAAGCTAGAACTGCTGATAATCTCGCCAAGGCTCATGGCGTTACTGCTCGCACCATCGAGCGAGATGGCAGATTCGCTGAGGCTGTTGAAGTACGCAAACCAGCGGGTGCAAAGCTCGCTGGATGTTTTCTGGTGATCACCGTACAATCGACGTGGGCTAGGTGTGGGTTAGCTACCTGCACCGAACCGCCAGTTTCTCGACTGGTTGCCCAGTTTTTACTTTCGAGAATCAACATCACCACACCGAGAAGTGAGTGTCCTATGAGCTTAGTTGATAGTGTCGCATACGTGCGAATGAGTCTGAGTCGACAAGAAACGTCGCCAGAACAGCAACGTGAGGAGATTAGCCGTCTCGCAAAAGCGGAAGGCTACAAGATCACCAAGTGGTACCAGGACTCTGGTATCTCTGGCAGCGAGTCAGACAAGCGACCGCAGTTTATGACCATGCTTGCCGATGGTGCGTTGGGGCGATACGAAGCAATACTCGCATGGGATCGCGACCGCGTTAGTCGTGGCGATTCGATGGAGTTTGATTACTACATGTATCCGCTTCGTCAGCGTGGTATCCGTGTGGTGACGGTGCGTGAAGGTGTGCTAGACATGCACACGATGGGAGGCCGCATGATTGGCTCCATCGCTCAGGAAGGCAAACACCAGTACGTCAAAGACTTGGCGGCAAACGTCGACCGCAAGATGAAGCACAAAGCCGAGAGGGGCGAGTGGTCGAGCGGTGTTACTCCATTCGGTTACGTGTTCGGTGACGATAAGAAGCTCCATCCAGCTTCGCCCGACGACGTTGAAACCGTGAAGGAGATTTTCAACCGTTACGAGCAGGGTAGTTCACTTCGGGAAATTTCCGATTGGCTGTTCAGTCGTGGGGTGTTGTCGTCTCGTGGCACAAAGTGGACTGCAACGGGTTTATCACACTTGCTGCGGAATCCCGTTTACCTTGGACGGGTTGAGTACAACAAATCGTCAACGAGCCGTCACAAGCAATTCAACCCGAACAAGAACCGAATCGAGAACGAACCGAAAGATTGGATCGTCATTCTCGATGCCCACCCTTGGCTTGTGACACAAAAACAATTTGATCGAGTGGCGGAAATAATGAACGGCAATCGACGACGCACAGGACGCAAAGGCAAGAACGGAACTTTCGCACTCAAGGGACTCGTGAAGTGTGGTTCTTGTGGTCACTCGATGAACGGTTGGGCGGATCAAAAAGTATCGCCGCCAGTGCGGAAGTATCTTTGCAGCAACTACACGCTCAATGGCGGATGCGAACGTCTGAATGTCAATGAGGATGAGTTGCTGCGGAAGGTGCTGTTTGTCCTCAAAGAACAGTTCTTCGCACCGTTGGGTGGAGCAGGCCGCCAGGAAATCCGCGAAGCGATGGAGCGACAATTAACCCAGCACAACGCCGCCCAGGTTGTCGATGACAGCCAATTGCAAAAGCTCAAGTCGTCACTGAATCAAGCTCAAAGGCGATTGGCGGAAGTGTCACAGGACATGGTGCGACACGTCGAAACGCGAATCCGTGAATTGGAAACTCAAATCGCCGCGATGGAGGATCGGAAGCGCGAACGCGACAAGACGCCGAAATCAATCGAGTTGGTTGAGCAGCGGATTGACGACGCGATGGGCTGGCTGGACAAGCTCGAATCAATTGTTGACGTTGACTATGACCCCGCGTTGGTTGGGCAACTATTGGCTCAATTTGTTACCGAGATTCGCGTTGATGTTGTTCGTGTGCCGATGAAGGAAGGTTCGCGAAAGCACGTTAGCAAACTCGTGGGCGGTGCTGTTCACGTTAGACCCGATGGGATCTTGCCATTGATTTTTTCGTCAGGTCTAGAAATCCAAAATTAAAGTGAATCACGCTCCATTTCCGGTCCCCCCAACCAGTCTTCGATCCCCGCGATTCCGTTTGTCGTCGGACCACAGTTCGTTGCGGGGCGAAACACATTCGCCTCGCCCTCGAGTTCCTTGCGAACGTCAAGCATATAGCCGATTGATATCGAGTCGCCCAACATCAGCACGTTGGGTAGTGAAGGGTCAATTTTCTCCGGCGGTTGATACGCTGCAGGGAGCTGTTTCGCAGGTCGAGCCGATTTCGCTTTTGCCGGCGGCTTTGTCTCGGTGCCAGCTGGCGATTGAGCAATTGCCAAGGACGTGGTAAGTAGAACGGCAAAAGTCGCCGCCAAGAACGTTCGATTCGTTTTCAACTGAAGCATCGTTAGAAGTCCACTGTGATTAATCGTGAAGAGAGCCAAGCCACCTATCGTATCCTGGATGCGTCGGCGAATCGAGCATTTGAAGGAATTCGCACGCTCGAAGAATTCGCTCGATTTGTTCTCGACGATGCCTCGCTTGCGGAGCCGTTGAAGTCACTCCGGCATGAGTTGGCGTTGGCTCTCGAAGTACTTTCGCGAAAAAAACTGCTTCAAGCTCGAGATACGTCCGGCGACGTCGGCACCGAACTGAAAACCAGAGGTGAGTACCAGCGACCCAACGCAGCGTCGGTCGTTGCCGCCGCAGCCTCCCGTCTTCAGCAAGCACTGCGATGCTTGGAAGAGTACGGAAAAACGATTTCGATGGAGATGGCCATCAAAATCGAGTCCCTGCGTTATCGCAGCTATGACCTCTGTGCACAACTTGAGCTGGTATGTCTGACTGCGAATCCCAATCGAGAAAAGCTAAGGACGTCTTGCCTCTATGTACTCTGCGACGGCGCGACGGACGAAGACCTGTTCTCGCAAAGGCTCAAGCAATGTGTTGATGGTGGCGTCGACGTGATCCAATTGCGGGACCGCCGGCTGACCGACCGGCAGCTTCTCGAGCGAGCCGAAATCGCAGTTGCCCTACTGCGTGACAGTCAGGTGCTGTTCATTGTGAACGATCGAGTCGACATTGCTGTGGCGTGCGGCGCCGACGGAGTCCACGTGGGACAAGACGAGTTGACGGTTGAAGCGGTGCGTAAAGTTGCGGGAAACAACTTGCTTGTCGGCGTCTCGACTCACTCCATCGACCAGGCTCGACAAGCCGTCATCGATGGGGCGGATTACATCGGAGTGGGTCCATGTTTCCCAAGCCAAACCAAATCGTTTGATTCGTTTGTAGGAACGGAACTCTTGAAACAGGTCTCCCAAGAGATCGCTATCGCTGCGTTCGCGATTGGCGGCGTGTCGCTCGAAAACGTCGTAAACGTTGTGAATTCAGGCATCAACCGAATTGCCGTATCGGCTGCTGTCTGTGGTGCGAGCGACGTCATCGGGGCCGCAAGAGAACTTTCAAGTCAACTTCGAGCTGGCGCAAGCCGTGCGGACAAGTCCGAGGACATTTAGTTTGGCCACCCAAAAAACAAAACACCTCGCCAACCGGGAACCGGCGGGCGAGGTGTCTGGGTCTTGCAGAGACTTTCGTGTGTGCCGTCGAAACGGCAAAGGGCTTACTCGCGAGGGCGAATCGCGCCTGTCAAACCGCTGTAGTCAATGCGGTCGGTCGTATGCCAAAGTGGCTGGCCAAGCTCAACTCGCTTGCGAAGAACTTCAATCTTCTCGGGACTCCCAGCCGGCGCATCGGTTGCCGAAAAATCCTCGCCCTGTTGGGGCACAAAATCTTCATCGTGGCCGTAACGCAAAATGGCTTCAAAAACGTTTTTGCAGTTGCTCATCTTTCTCGCTTTTCTGGTCCAACTAACGCGGGTCGTCCACCTGACCACGCCGCAATCATCTGTTCGGTTTTGCAGACAGTCCTCTGCCCGCAGG
>JBGSNA010000354.1:0-18781 GCA_041739875.1 Pirellulaceae bacterium | reverse complement strand
CTTTGTACTTTGAGCGGCTGGTATGTTTTGAGCACTTCACGCAGATCAATCGAACTACATGGTCTGGCTGAACTCGCGATGTGTTCGTTTGCTTGCCCAGCGAAACGATCTGGTCGCTTAGCACACCTGCTGCTCGGTCTGAGTCGGTCAGTTCCCGAGTTTCAGTGACTTCATAGCCACTGTTATCACGCAGTCGGCAAACGTAGCTGCTCTTTACGCTGACGATGGCATTGAACAATGAGAATTTTGCGTAGCCTCGGTCCATCACATAGAGGCGATCTTTCTCGATGGTTCGTTCCATGACGGTACGTTCATCGCAGTCTCCGCCAGCGTCTGGGGTCACGTCGTTTCGTGTCGGCACGCCGCGATCCACTTCAAAATGAGTATGCAAACGCCACTTAACCAATTTCGTTGAGTTGTCATTTTTGAAGAACGAAGCTGCGAGAATGCTCGGCATCGCTGAGACCAGCGAGCCGTCAACGAGCGTGATGGTCTTGTCAATCTGCTTGAGTGATTTGTGTTGCTCAACAGTTCGAGCGTCCACGTCAAGCTCGGCGATAATTGCCTTGAGCCGTTCGGAATCGAAAACACCAGCCGCTTCGCTCATCGAGGAGGCCGTTACCCTGGAGCAGCCCAAGCGTTTTTTGACTTTTTCTAAGTTGCTTGCTTGTTCGAGTGCTCGGAGGCGCGTGATCGTGGAATTGAAGAGATACAGCAGGACCAGCATGCAGTATTGGTCATAGTGTAGCTTGCGGTTTCCCGCTGTATCACGAGTGCATCCATCCTTGTGAAGTCGCTCCAGCAGCGGAGCAACGAGTTCCAAATACTTCAAGCCCTTCACGTCTTTGCTTTTGAGCAGCAGCTTCTTGTCACCGCCACTGGCGGCTTTGGCTTGTTCAAACGCGACCTGGTCTTTCAACGTTTGCATTTGCTTGATAATTGAAACTCGTGTTCGCCACGTCGCGTTTTCACGAAGCTTTAGCCTGATTCGGAGCAGGTACTTGGTCATTCCGACGGATCGAACAATGGCCGTTTTCTCTTTCGTCTTCACTAGGCCAAGTTGGCGAGCTTGCAGCCTCCGCAGTTGCCTTGGTTGGGTTATCGGTGATGGCTCAGTCGCGACCATAGTCGTCTCGTTGTGTCAGAATGACATGGAAAGTAACGAGCTAATTGGCAAGCGCGATTATCGCACCAATGTGTGGCAGGATTTGAGATCTTATAGATATTTATTTGAGGCGGACTCAGAGCAGTTTTCGCGCCGAACAGTATTGGTTCTGGCCTCTTTGGTTCGTCGCCAAGCTGATGCCAATGCCCTCCTTTTCTATCGACCCAGTTAGCGAGAGTCCTGTTTTGTGATCGGTCAAAACTCGATCGTGCCCATGACTTGGTAGGTCGGACCAGACTTGTCGAGGAAGCTCGCCATCAACTGCAAGGTATCTGCTTGCATCGCACCCAGGCTCAAGTCTTTTTCCTTTTGAACGCGTTGCAAAACGTCTTCACTGGCGCGGCGACTGCCCCCTCGATTACGTCCGAGTGTCAAATGCGGAACATAATCACGCGGTTCAGGCCGAAAACCAAGATCGGCGAGCAGTCGTTCCAGATTACTGACCAATTGGACTAACGAGCCCGTCGGCTCATCAATGCTCGAGACGATCGTGCGAGCCTTTTCTAGACTGGGAAGTGCGGTGATCCCCGTAAACGTCATGGAGAAGGGCTCCAGGTCCTCGCAAGCTTCGCGCAGACACGCATAAATGCGAGGAATCTCGACATTATCGACGTCGCCAAGAAATTTAATCGTCAAATGGAGGTTGTCTGTTGGCACCCATTTGATACCGTCTTTGTCCTGGGCGAGTCGCTTCACAAGACGCGTTGCGGTTTTTTGGACGCCGGCATCGAGCGGAATCGCGATAAATGATCGAATGGTTTGCATGCTGCAAGTTTACACTGAATGAACTCGTCGTTTAATCCGCCACCGTTTGTGCCGCACCGATGGCTCCGCAGCGGACACCTACAAACCGTCTGGCAATTGCGGACACCCAAGATCGTATTGCCCAGCACGATCGTGCACCAAGTCGAGTTGGCTGACGGCGACGCGATCGCAATTCATGAAGACGCTCCGGCGGCAGGCCAGGAAACTGGCCTTGCAGTACTTCTCATCCACGGTTTGTGTGGCTGTCATGCGAGCCCGTACATGTTGCGGTTTTCGGACGAGTTACTCAAGATCGGTGTCCGCACATTTCGCATGGATATGCGAGGTTGCGGCGCCGCGTTCGGACTCTCTCGCCACGTCACGCATGCCGGACGAAGCGATGATGTTTTGGCATCGCTCGGCGCAATTGCCGGACTCGTACCTACGTCCCATCTCGGCGTGGTCGGGGTTTCGCTCGGCGGCAACCAATTGCTTCGCGCCGTGGGCCGCGTCAGTGGTTCACTCGACGAGCGACCGCGGTGGTGGGATCGACTTCGATTCGCCGCCGCGATTTCGCCACCGATCGATTTACGGCGATGCAGCGAACGAATGCAGCGATTGCGTTTGCGACCCTACAACCGTCACTTCATTGATCACTTGCTCAAGCGGGTTCCGCCAGCGATCCAAGAACGGCCCGAGTTCCAATCAGCAATTCGTCAACGACGCCCCAAGACACTGTGGCAATTCGACGATTCGATTACCGCGCCGCTGAGCGGTTTCGGTAGCGCGATGCAGTACTACGATGAGGCTTCATCCAATCGCGTGCTTGGCGTGAATGCCGTGCCGACACTCATCATTGCCGCAGCGGACGACCCGATCGTGCCGATCGAGTGTTTTCGCGACATCGCAAGTGAACTACCATCGACAACAACGCTGCTGATGCCCAGGCAAGGCGGCCATGTCGGGTTTGTTAACCGACACGGCGGTTCGTGGATGGACCAAGTGTTATTGGCGTGGGCGAGGGGGTTTCTCGTCTAAGACAAGAAACCTAAGCCAAATTATTTTTCGACCCATACCGGTGTGGGCTCGATTGTCTCGGCGACGGGCGTGCCTTGGTCTTTTCGGCCGCTGCCTTCGAAACGGCTGATCAACTCGACGCTCATGTCGTGATCACAAGAGATCTGGCAGCTCAAGCGGATTCCCTCGTCCGTGATTCCTTTCGCGGCCAAGGTATTTTTCTCGGCTTGGGTCATTTTCTCGGGCTCACCGGCGACAAATTTGACTCGGCACGTGGTGCAGCGGCTTTGGCCACCGCAAGCGTGCAATTGATCCGTACCAGCGTCCTGCACCAGGGCTGAAGTGAGGCGTTTTCCTTCGGCAACATCAAATTCCCCAACACCTTGAACATTTAACTTTGGCATTTCTGTTCCTAATTTCTTGGGTCCATGGTGGACCGTGCGAGTAAATAAAAGCCGTGAAGAAGCGATCAACGGCCTGTTTTTGGCTGCTGTTTTAATCACAACTGGGCGAACTTGCTGCTGACAAGCGTCCAGTGCCTTCGCCAAGTCGTGCCAGGACGGTTATAGTGTCGGACTTCGAATTCGGGCACCCATTGGGCGGTAACCGAAAGCGTTTTGGCACCTGTACGACTAGGGATCGCGCTAACAAAAGCGTGGATGCGGCTATGGATTTGATGTCGAAGGATGCAAGTTTGGCGTTTGGGCTCTATTTGGCTGAGGCTGTGGAGCATCTAGTCGACTCGCATGGCGACTACCTCGACAAACGGGCGGCATTGTTTTCGGTCGAACAACCGACGCTGTCCCAGGACGGCCGATCGATCATTTTCGAATTCAAGATCGTCGGTAATCGCCAACCGCCCGTTGCGACGTCGATCGAAATCTCACCGGCCACAGAAACCGAGGAAGACTTCGAATCCAACACGGGTTCTTTCGATGTCTCTCTCGACGCGACTCCGACGTGCGCCTGTGTTCAGTTCGTTCGTGACCGTCGCTGCCCACACTCACTCGCGGCGGCTTGGTGGTTGCAAGAACAACTTGGCCGACGAAGTGGCGCGAACGTTCTTGAGTTTTTCACGTCACTCAAAGTCGATGCCTATGCCGCTGGCCGCGACTTAGTGAACCAGCTGATTGAGCTGACCGTGTCGGCCAAGCAAGAAACCGTCGTCGCGGAAGTCACCCAGCTACAATGGCGAATTGGCTTGGCACACTCTCGCTACCACTGTCCAATCTCGATCACTGCATACGAACAAAAGCCTCGCAAGAACGGCAAGGGCTGGACCAAGGGTCGCGAAGTGCGCAGCTTCGATTTGCTGCGTCGGGACTTCACGGGACACCCGATTGATAGCCGTATTGCAGCATTAGTGGCGACGCCAAGCTACAGCTTTGACGACGACCATTATTGTGAATTCGAAGCGCTCCGAATGTTGGTGGGTCATCCCAATGTTGCCTGGGACGACACCAACAACGCACCCGTTGTCATCTTCTCTTCCGAAATCACGTTTTCCTTAGTTGCGGTCGAGTCCACGGAACTGTCCAACGACGCCAATGAGACCAACGAGGAGCTGGAACCGACCGATGAAGAGCTGCATTTCGCAGATCCAAGTTCGAACAAAGCCATTCGCTTTCGCCCGGTCATCGGCGTCTCCGGATTGCGAATTGATCCTCACCAGTGCAATGTAATTCTCGGTCACGCTAGCCCCGTCGAGCCGATCGTCGTCATCGCCGACCAGAAACATGGTCGGATCGTGATTTGCGAATTGCGTGACCCACAATCAACGCGGCTGATCCAGCATCTGTTTCGAACCGATTTGTCGGAAGTATTGCTCGACAATGAATCGGCGCACCGTTTGGTGCTCGCAAGCGCCGCAGTCAATTCGCTCGTGCACGTGGAGTTGCCTGACCAACTTGCCGGTCCGATCCATGACGTCACTGCGGAATTGATTTTCGAACTACGTCCTCGTGCTGGGGCGGGTCTACAAGTCTCGCTTGCAATGCACGACATACGATTCAACCAAGCGATCGCGCCGTCTCAAAATCCTGAGGTGATGACCTGCTTGATGCCAGACGGCCCAGTGCGATTACGGCGGGATCTCAACGGCGAACGCAAACTGGCGGAGCACGTTGTCGAACAATTCGAACTGTCGCGTTTGAAACAAGGCGGAGCCTATCACTACATCGCCGAGACCGACGAACAAGCCCTCGATCTGCTCGGTCGACTGTATTCCGCTGGTGAAACTGCTCCGCGCATGACGTGGCCTGAGGGCGAAACGATTCGCATCCGCAGCGAGATCACGCCGTCCGCACTTCGCGTCCGCGTCGACGATCGCAAAGACTGGTTCGGACTCAGCGGTTCCATTGATCTCGATGGCCAAGAGGTGCTTCTGGCCGATTTGCTTGCCGCAGTGCGTGAGCGGCGTTCACTTGTACAAGTTGGTGACCGCGAGTTCGCTCGTATAAGTGACGCATTCCGAAAACGGCTTGAGCAGCTTGGTGATGCTGTGGTGATCGACAAGGGCTCGATCAAGTTTGCTGATGCGGCTGTGCCCGTCGTACAGGATTTGATCGGCGAGGATATCACGCTCGACGCAGCCGCACGCTGGCATGAATCGATCGCACGACTCGAATCGCTCACCAATTGGATCCCCGACAAACCGGAGTCACTCCAAGCTGACCTGCGAGATTACCAACTGGACGGTTTCCGTTGGCTCGCAAGATTGAGTCGTTGGGGTGTCGGTGGCGTGCTCGCCGACGATATGGGCTTGGGCAAAACGGTCCAAGCGATTGCGGTGCTGCTTGAGCGTGGCAGCGAAGGGCCGACGCTCGTGGTCGCTCCGACCAGCGTGGGTGACAACTGGGTTCGCGAAATTGAACGATTTGCTCCGAGTTTGCGTGCACTGTTGTATCGAGACTCGGATCGAGAACAGCTTGTCGAGAGCGCCGGGCCCGGGGATCTCGTGATCGTCAGCTACCAATTGCTTCAGCGCGACGCCGAACGATTCGCATCGCGACATTGGCACACGCTTGTGCTCGATGAAGCTCAGTTCATTAAGAACTCGCAAACCAAAACGTCTCAAGCGATTCGTCGGCTCGAAGCCGATTGGCGCATTGGCTTATCCGGAACACCATTGGAGAACCACCTAGGTGAACTTTGGAGCCTGTTCCGAACCCTGAGTCCTGGTCTGCTTGGCTCGTGGGAGCGATTTCGAACACGTTTCGCGGATCCAATCGAACGCCACAAAGACGACGAGCGCCGCGAATCTCTCGCGCAGCTCGTTCGGCCGTTTATTTTGCGACGAACCAAGAACAATGTTCTCAAAGAACTGCCGCCCCGTACCGAAGTGAATCTGCAGGCAATCATGAGCCCTGCGGAACGAAAAATGTATGAGGACACACGGCTATCGGCCGTTGCCGAACTCAGCAGCTCAGGCATTCAAGACCTCAAGAATGGTGATCAACGCATTCGCACGCTGGCTTGGCTAACACGACTTCGGCAATTGGCCTGCCACCCGAGCCTTGTTGACAGCACATGGAACAAGAGCAGTGCAAAGCTCGACCTGTTCCTCGAATTAGTGACTGAATTGAGGGATGGTTCGCATCGCGCCCTCGTCTTCAGTCAGTTCGTCAAACATCTAACGGTCGTGCGCCGGGCTCTCGATGAGCGAGGCATCAAGTACCAGTATCTCGATGGTGCGACGCCGGCGAAAGAACGCCAAAATCGAGTGGATGCGTTCCAAAACGGCGAGGGTGAATTGTTCTTGATCTCGCTCAAGGCTGGTGGTACCGGCTTGAATCTCACTGCCGCTGATTATGTGATTCACCTCGACCCGTGGTGGAACCCGGCCGTCGAAGACCAGGCAACCGACCGTGCACACCGAATTGGTCAAGAACGACCTGTGACTGTCTATCGATTGGTTGCTCAAGGCACGATCGAAGAGCAAATCCTACAACTGCATGCGGATAAGCGAGAGCTCGTCGGCAGCGTCCTCGACGGAACCGACAGTGCCGCAAGACTCGACACGAAAGACCTGATCGAAATGATCAAGCAAGGTGTGATGAGTTAACGTTGGTCAGTGACTCAGCGGCTGGACAATGAACGAGTTCCAGTTTGTAGAATACGTCTCGTAGCCAGGTGCTTTCGCAAAGCCGATGCAGTGGGGACTGCCGTCGAATGACACCTGTTTGAATCCGATTCCCTCCGAGTTAACAGCATTAAGCCAAGCTTGGGGAATGCTCTCTTGCAGTTCTTTGCCCCGCGAATCAGCGACGATCTTTCCATGTTCGTCCGCAATGATCAACCGAGTTGCCTTGCGTTCCTGGTTAGAAATCGGAGTATTTTTCATCACGGACTCGGCTAGCGCATGCCAGTTAAAAATGATCCCCAAGACGCCGATCGCGGCGCCATTGGACGCGCCACCACGTCGTACCGCCGCAGAGTAGATCAATGCCAACTCATTGTCGACAAAGTTACTTCGATGCGCTGATTCAAAAGCGAACGCATCACCACTTCGCGTCGTCATCGCACCCATAAACCAGTGTGATCGTGATACGTCGCGTCCTATCGAACGATACTGCTGAGGACGTCCGTTCGCGATCACTTTCCCAGCCGTATCGCACAGCAAGATATCCCAGTAAACCGTGTACGAGTTCAAAATCGTTCCAAGACGTTGACACGCATACTCGGCTGAATCACTCGAAGCCGACGACAGTGCATCAACGGCGCTTGAATCAGTGGCCCACCAACGAACATCACAACTTCGCTCGTAGAGATTTCGGTCAATGAGATCGATATTGACGAGTGCCATATCTGAAAGACGTTTACCTCGAACGCTCGTTCCGATCGTGTCAATTAGCTTTTCAATGGTGGATTGAGTGCGGGTAGCCATTTGACTTGCCGCCTCGGCTGTACTTCCAGCCAAACGCTGCATCTCGGCAGCAACGACGCCGAACGCCGCTCCAAAGACTCCCGCCCTCGCCGCCTCGATGCGCGCATTCAACGCAAGAAGCTTTGTACGCGCGTTAATCTCATAGATCTCTTCCGTGGCCGAGCTCATCGTCTTGCTGAGATCTTGCACCAGCCCGATCACATCGTCCGATCGACGCTCAACATTACCGGTGGACGAAACGGAACTCGAGAAAGATCCGGTTGATGGCAAGATCCCGTTAACAGCGGACGACGTTGTCTGGGAAACACTTGAAGTGTGGCTGCCGTTCATCGTCGCTTTCGGGGAGAATTAGGAATGGGCTGATCACAACCGATGGCTCAACAACCCAAATTGAAATTCAGTTGGAGAATGTGGGTCGACTCCGCCTAGAACAAACCCTTTACGTAGTGATCGGCGCGCAAGCCTGGTTTTCCCTAGAAATATCGTCGCCGGCTTCCTTCCTTTCGTAATCGCAAAACTCGTTCGATTCGTTGCTGATAAGCGATCTTCGACCCGAGAACTCCTTGCGGACTGAATTTGAACACTCGAAAGCGGTTCGCATCCGCGGAATTTGAGGTTTCTTTGAAAAACTTGTGTCCCGTTGACCATACGTGTCAAAGTGATGTCGGATACTAGTGTTGTAAAGCTCACCCACCTTCTCCCAAACACGTTGCAAACGCGAATAGGGGAACAGTGGGAAAACTGTCAATAAATTGGTTGCAGTTGGACCACAAGAGCGGTACTGTATGTGCGATCACTTCGGGGGAAGGATGCACTTTAGGGAACGACTTATCCCACGCACGGGGAAGGACAGAGAGAAATGGCTAAGAAACCAAAAGTAGCGACGGCGTTGGCTTCCAAAGACGTCAAGCTTGATCCAGGCATGAAGAAGGTTCTGGCGCTGGAACCTGGTTTGAAGACGACGCTTCAACAAATTGAGAAGTCATTCGGTGAAGGCGCGATCATGCCACTAGGTGCGGCTCATAAGTTGCACGTGGAAGGCATTGCGACCGGAAGTCTGAGTTTGGACATGGCCCTAGGTGGCCAAGGTTTACCTCGAGGCCGGATCATTGAAATCTTCGGGCCGGAGTCCAGCGGTAAAACAACGCTCGCACTTCACGTTTGTGCGGAAGCCCAAAAATTGGACGGCATTGCAGCGATCATCGACGCCGAACATGCCTTCGACCCAAGTTGGGCCAAGAAACTCGGCGTCGAACTCGACACGCTTTTGGTTAGCCAGCCGAGCAGTGGCGAAGAAGCGATGCAAATTTGTGAAATGCTCGTCAAGAGCAACGCAGTGGACGTCATTGTCATCGACTCGGTAGCGGCGTTGATACCTCGAGCGGAACTCGAAGGCGAAATTGGTGACAGCCATGTGGGCTTGCAAGCACGATTGATGAGCCAATCGATGCGAAAGCTGACTGGCGTGATCGCCAAGAGCAAATGCGTGGTGATCTTCATCAACCAGATCCGTGAAAAGATCGGTGTCATGTTCGGTAGCCCCGAGACGACACCAGGCGGACGTGCCTTGAAGTTCTACTGTTCGTGCCGAATCGATGTGCGCCGAATTGGTGCATTGAAGGAAGGCGAAGAGCAAGTCGGTCAACGCGTTCGAGCGAAGATCGTCAAGAACAAAGTGGCACCTCCGTTCCGCATTGCTGAGTTTGACATGATGCACACCAACGGAATCAGCTTCGAGGGCGACTTGCTTGACCTTGGAACGACCCACAAAGTGCTCAACCGCAGTGGTGCTTGGTATAAGTATGGCGAAACCTATTTGGGCCAAGGCAAAGAGAAGGCACGCAACTTCTTGATCGAGAACCCCGAGATCACGGAAGAAATCAAGCAAGGCGTTCTTGCCTCAGGCGGCTATGCCGCGCCGGTTGGCAGTAGTGACGATGAGGATGCCGTCGCGACTGCTGACGACGCTGAGAATAGTTAACCTCCGTTCGTCAACGTCAACAAGAAGACTCGACTCAAAACGGGAGGAGTGCCGATCGGCGCTGCTCCCGTTTTTCTTTTGATCCGCGCACCGTGACTAGTCCGCGTTGCCTTTTGCTTCCATCTTGCCCCACGTATCGCGAAGCGGGACGATACGGTTGAAGACCGGCTTGCCGGGGCGGCTATCGGGATCAGTGTAGTAGTAACCGAGTCGCTCAAATTGGAAATGCTCACCGGCACCAACCTCCGCGAGTGAAGGTTCGACCCATGCCCGCGTAATGGTCAGCGAGTCCTTGTTCATTTGGTCCAAGAACGTTTTTCCTTCGCCTGCGTCTTCGGGGTTTTCGCGCAGGAACAATCGATCGTAGTTACGGACTTCGACCTCCTTGGCATGTTCGGCGCTGACCCAGTGGATCGTGCCTTTGACCTTGCGTCCGGATGTGTCTTGGCCACTCCGAGAGGCGGGGTCGTACGTGCAAAGGACTTCGATCACGTTACCATCGGCGTCCTTCACCACGTCGTGACAATCAATGATAAACCCGCCTCGCAGACGAACATCGCCACCGAGTTTTAACCGGAAGAATTTCTTCGGTGCGTCCTCGCGAAAGTCTTCTTGTTCGATCCAAAGGTGCTTGGAAAACGGGATCTCACGAACTCCAGCCGATTCGTCTTCGGGGTTGTTCACGGACTCGACCATATCGACCTTGCCCTCGGCCCAATTCGTGATCGTAAGCTTGAGTGGATCAAGTACAGCCATTCGTCGCAAAGCCACAGCGTTTAAGTGCTCGCGAATAGAGTTCTCCAGCCGAATGATGTCGATGGTGCTATTGAACTTGGCGACACCAATGTCTGCACAAAAACTGCGAATCGATTCAGGCGTATAGCCACGTCGTCGCAGTCCGGAAATGGTAGGCATCCGTGGATCGTCCCAACCACTGACATGCTTCTCTTTAACGAGTTGCAATAACTTACGCTTACTCATCACCATGTAAGTCATGTTCAATCGTGCAAACTCGATCTGGCGCGGATGGTGGATCCCCAGTGATTTGCAGAACCAGTCATAAAGTGGTCGATGATTCTCAAACTCGAGCGTGCAGATCGAGAACGTAATACCTTCGATTGAATCGCTATCGCCATGAGCCCAATCGTACATGGGATAGATGCACCAAGCGTCGCCAGTGCGATGGTGATGGGACCGCAGAATACGATACATGACGGGGTCGCGAAGATTGACGTTCGGCGACGCCATATCAATTTTCGCTCGAAGCGTTCGCGACCCGTCAGGGAACTCGCCTGCTTTCATCCGACGCAACAAGTCGAGATTCTCTTCGGGCGTGCGATCACGAAAGGGGCTGTTCCGACCGGGCTCAGTCAACGTGCCTCGGTATTCTCGCGTTTGGTCTGGTGTCAAATCACAAACGTAAGCCAGCCCGTCACTCAAGAGTTGTTCGGACCATGCGTAGATTTGGTCAAAGTAGTCGCTGGCGAAAAACAGTGCGTCCCATTTGAAGCCCAACCATGCGACATCTTCCTTGATGGATTCCACGTACTCCGTTTCTTCCTTGGCGGGATTGGTATCGTCAAACCGCAGGTTACATGTGCCGTTGTAGTCACGTGCAAGACCGAAGTTCAAGCAAATGCTTTTTGCATGGCCGATATGGAGATAACCGTTGGGCTCGGGAGGAAAACGAGTAGCAACACGGTCAAAGCGACCGGAAGCCAAATCGGCATCAATCGCTTGTTCAATAAAGTGTTTCGAAGGACGCTTTTCTAGCGGTTCGTTCATTCCGTTTTTACTCTTCGGTGGCCCGTGTGGCGGTACATTGGAAGCAAGAGAACACCACTGTCATACGGATCGCGGTTTGCTTGCAAGCCCGACTCGCAAGTGAGCCGAACCTGGAGTCTGGTTCACTCGCACACGCATCGGGCTGCATAAAACGCAGACTGGTGATCTCCCGCTGGCCCCAAAGCGTAGCGAATTCGTCCAAATCTTCGTAGGACAGTTCAGAAGCAACGAACTAGGCCGAAGGCGTCTTTTCAGCCGCTGTGGGGGCGTCCGAGTTTGAACTGTCCTCGGGTTTTTGAAGCGACCGGATGAAATTGATGAGGTGCCACACGTCGTCCTGCTCGAATTCGCCGGCAACAAATGTGGCGGCGGGCATCGGCGAGCCAGCGATTCCGACAGCGATTCGTCGGAAGAGATCTTCGGAGGAAGATCCGCCGTGAAATGCACCTTCGGCAAAGTTTCTCGGCAAGGCATTGATCGGCGGCAGGGCTCCTCGAGCGAGCAATCGCACCAGGCTATTGTGGTCCTTTGGATCGAGCCCCACGCGGGCAGTCCAATCCTTGGTCCAGTCGTCGTAGTCGGTGGTTTGGCCGTCACCGAGGCCTTTCTCGCCATGGCATTTGCTGCATGAAGCAATCTTGCCCACGAAGAACTGGCGGCCTTTCTCGACTGACTCCGAAAGTGCCGCAGCTTGTTCGCCCTTGGATAGAGTCACGAACTCTTCGTGAGACTCAGCCACAGGTAAATCCGCTGGAGGCTCCGGCACTTCATAGAATTCATCTTCGGCTTCGAGCCAAGCGTCACCAATCTCGGCAGCGTAGTCCTCCGCAATCTCCCACTGCTCATCGAACAACTCTTTCTCTTCTTCGACCGTACTGTCGACCCACTCGGTATTCACCACACGGTCACCCGCCTCGAGATCGAGTTCCATCGCCGCATCATCAATCAGCTTGCGTTCCAACTCGCCTCGCCATGAAAGATAAATCACATAATCGGTTAGCGATAGAATATCGTCCTCGTTGAGTTCAGCGATCTTACCCATGGCCGTTCCGGGAATTCCGTTTCGGATCGACCGAGCGAGGTCCTCACGCGTAGGCTTGGCCCCGCGCGAGGTTGACTTGAATTTAAAAACGCCCATGCGGTAGTCACGAGGGTAAGGCGTAAGCACCGCGCCGGTGATCCCACGTCCATTGCCAGTCACACCGTGGCATCGTGCACAATGCGCGTCATAGAGCCCGCGTCCCTCAACGCCAGAGTGGCCCGATGCACGGAACAGATTCTCCACCTTGACGATGGATGCCAAGTCATCGTCTTCTGTAACGACTTGCGGAAGCTTTGGTTCGTCGGGTGTGCCGAACATCCGAGTCACGACCCAGGTCACATCACGCGATGTTTGATCCATGGGGAACTCGTTCTTAATTTCATATTTCATGGCTTGAACGAGATTGGGCTCGAACTCTCGCGGAGCAAGTTCCTCGCGGCAACCCGTCAAGAGCAGCAGTGACGCTGCGCCCGCGATCAAGCACCAAAGCGACACAACTCGCCTTGTTTCAAGTCCAGCAACCTTGCTGTCCAGCACTCGCGGCACGGCAACCGTGATTGAATGCGTGGGCGGAGTATCGGTGGGTTGAAGTGGCGCGATGTGCATGAATAACTGCCTTGGACGAAATCTGTGTTTTGCGTGGTTAGCCAAGATGCCTCCCACATCGTCAATCGTAACAGGAACCGAGCTTGAAACCAGCGATTAACCCAACTGGATTGCTTCGCCATCAGTCTCCCGAGACAAAATGACGCGTGCGGAATTGACCCTATTGGGCGTTGTCCCGCGCCCACGGTGCGTTAAGCCCGCACCATGAATGCGATTCAGCTTGTCGCGGATCCCACTCTTACGAGGGCTTGGCGGATGCGTGCGACCGTTCGTGTCTTGCCGATGACGGCGAGCGTCTCGAACATGCCAAAGCCATTGGAAACGCCGGTAGTTGCGATCCGCAGTGCGTGCACGATTTGCTTCAACTTCACTTGCTTCGATTCACAAAACGACTGAACCGCAGCCTCAACGCTCGGCGCATCAAACGAGCCACAAGTCTCAAGCGAGTCCGCCAAGTCCGCGAGCAGCAATCGGGCGGGCTCGTCGCCAGTGACACGCTTCTCGAAGGCTGCTTCGTCAAAGCTCAATTCATCGCTGAACACATATCTGTAGTCAACGATATCACCGGCCATTTTCAGGCGGTCACCGGTCGCTTCGACAACTTCTCGAAGCAATATCATTGTCTCGGGGATTGACTCATGAACGAGTCCAGCACGCGTGGCAAACGGCAACGTCGCGGCAACACGGTCTTCGAGCGAGAGCGCCGCGAACGTGTCGCCTTGCACCGAAAGCAATTTCTGGGGGTCAAACGACGCAGGCGAGCGATTGACTCGTGCAAGCGTGAAATGCTTGATCATCTCGTCGACTGTGAACTTCTCGGTTACCCCATCGAGCGACCAACCCAGTAGCAACAGATAGTTCAAGATCGCGTGTGGTGTGAACCCAATCTCGCGATAGAAGTCAACGATGACTGGATTGAAGGTGTCAGCGTCGGTCGTGACGTTGCATTCACTCGCGATATGATTCCCACGACTGAGCAGATCCGCGAAATCTTTGTTCTTGAGGTACTTTGCTAGTTTGCGTTTGCTGAGTTTGGCGGTCCCGCCTGGCTCAGCCACGTACGGCAAGTGCGCATAGATAGGCCGCGTGTATCCGAGCGACTCGAGGATAAAGATCTGTCGTGGCGTATTCGGCAAATGCTCTTCCGCGCGAACGATGTGCGTGATCTCGAGATCATGATCATCAACGACGCTTGCCAAGTGATACAAGCAACTAGCGTCGGCACGCTGGATCACGTGATCTTGTTCGCCTGACCAGTCGACGCAGACTTCACCACGAACGAGATCCTCGATAACGCATTGACCGTTACGCGGCATCTTCAAACGCACCACACCGCTACGTCCTTCGGCTTCGAACTTCGCCGCCGATTCCGCGTCGGTCGCCATCCAGCGACGATCGTAGACGAACGATCGCCCAGACGACTGGGCCTCGTCACGTTGAACCTGTAGCTCTTCGGTCGTTGCGTAATCACGATAAGCGTGACCGCTGGCGAGCAACTTTTCGGCAGCGGCTTGATGGCGTGCACTTCGTTGGGATTGGTAGTACGGTTCGTGCGGTCCGCCGACTTCGGGACCTTCATCCCAATCCAGTCCCAACCAGCGGAATCCGTTCAAAATCGGCTCGATGGCTTCGTTAACGTTTCGCCCAGCGTCCGTGTCATCGATCCGCAAAATGAATTGGCCACCGGACTGGCGCGCGAGCAACCAATTAAATAAGGCGGTTCGCACGCCACCGATATGCAGGTAACCGGTCGGGCTCGGAGCGAATCGGGTTCGAATCATGAAACTATCGAGTTAAAGGCAATGGGTGGAGAACGGCAGAAACACCGCAAGGAGAATAGCGGATTGCCGACGCAGGAAAAATCGGCCTAACAAGACACACCTCGATTCGCGACCGCTAAGCTGCGTTTCCGCCACGTCGCTGGAGCTTTCTCAGCCGGCGGCGTTCCGCTTTGCTCATCCCCGAATAGTCCGCATTGTCGTCACCGGATGTGTCATCGTCATCGTCCGCGCTGTCCGACGAGCGAGCGGCTTGCGGCCGGAACTGGCTTCGTGAATTGGCGTCTTTAGCGGCGTCGCCAGACGTTCCCTCGGCGTCCGCGTCCGTTGGCTGTTTCTTGCCGAACCAGCCTGACAAACCTGATCGCTTTTTGGCTGGCGTGGGCGTGTCGTCATCGGGCTGAGCCGCCACCGACGAAGCCCGAGTCGTTGAATCCGATTCCGTTTCGGGATTGGAGGTATTGCCCTTTGCCGCACGCAGACCGAACCAACGTCGTTTCGGGGAAGGCTCAGTGGTGTCCTTGTCGTCGGCGTCCGACGCAACCACTTGCTTCGCCGCTTTCGCGGCTTCGGTTGCGGCCACTTTTTCTGCAAGTTTGACAGCTGCCTGTTCAGCTCGCTTGGCTTTCTCCGCCGCCGCTTTCTCGCGTGCAGCATCTCGCAACTCCGCACGCGATGGCTTCGCGGGGGCGTCGTCGCTCGTCGTCTTTTCACGGCGATGCCACCACCGTCGCTTGGGCTCCTCGTCGTCTTCAGAAGATATCAGCTCGTCATCCCGATCGCTGTTCAACACTCGACCGCTGAAGGCTTGCAATCGGAACGAGAACGACACCGAATCCTCCACGCGGCGGACTTCGCGATACAACAACCTCAAGTATCCAACCAACGACAAGAACAGCGTCGTGACCCCGAACAGCGGCGCCGTGGTCACGAGCGTCCAGCGGAGAATCGAATTGATTTCAAACAGATTCCATTTGGCTGCGGCCGGGATTGCCAGTAGCGACCAACCAAGGATCATCGTGACAAGCGACCAACGTGAACGACGCACCTCAGCAATCATTCGCATCGCGAGTACCGCACCGCCGATTGCAACAAAAATTCTCACCCAATCGTTACCCGATAACGCAGCTCGTCGCCCCATACCGAAGTCCAACAAAGCGCCAGACCAATCAATTACCGACACCAGCGAATCCAGGCTCGCGATAACGCATAGCACGATCACGATTCGCCAAAGTCGATAGTGACCTTGGAAGTCGTCGATGCGGTAGCGGCGAAGTTGGTAAATCAATAACGAGACGCCCGCGGCACACGCAAGCAACAGTGACATGAACCAACAACCGAAGCTGTCCGGTTGATCCAGTCGCAAAGGACGGGCCACGGCCAGATTGGATTCCAAGGTTAGGCTCGGCCAAGTCACCGCCGCATAGTGGGCGGCGGCAAGCAATAAAGCGAAGCTCCAAACCCCCACAGCCACACACAACAAATTGCGGCGGCTGATGGGAACCAGCGAGAACCAGCGACCGCGGATACGTCGTTGGACACGTGCGCCGTAAGCAGCCGTTGGATTTCTGGCTTCGCGCAAAAGCAGCGCATTCCGACGACTGGCTGGTGTCGAAACCTCGTTTTCGGCAAGTGCAGACGTGTACAGCACACGTCGACGCCGATCGCTATTCCGTTGCGTATGTGACATCCGTGTCCGCTTTTGGGAGCTCCCGCTGAGGCTGAGAGTTTTTAAAACGTAGGGTGGGTCGAGCGGCGTTAGCCGCGCTGACCCACCATGGTTGTCGACGATTTGCGGTTGGTGGGTCTGCATCGCTAACGCGTTTTGACCCACCCTACAAAACATCACAGCCTCGTTGCGACACGTTACGCCGGGCGTGCTTGGCGAGTCAACGTCGGCCGATCGACCAACACGCCTCTAAACCAAAACACCGAGGATTGCGATCAAGACCACACCCAAACCGGCCACCATTTTACCAATCGTTCCAGTCGTTCTCCCCCAAAACGCGGCATGCCCGATCGACCAACTCTCCCGCCACGGCTTGCCGTTGGTCCATTCGCCGTACATTGCACCAGCGGTGGCACCGAGCCCGCCAAACAGAATTGCCGCCAAAACGCTGCCAACGACGGGCACGGGAACGCCAATCACGGCACCGAGCATCGCGCCAACCATTGAACCGATGACCGCATAAACGGTCGCTCGACGGCTCGCCCCAGCTCGACTTGCGCCTAAAGCACTCGCAAAAAACTCAAAAATCTCGCCAAGTAGCGCGCACACAAACGCTGCGACAACGGCGCCGATGCTGATCGCTAAGCGGTCATCTGCGGGGGCCAGCCATGCGTACAAAGCCATTGCCGCGACCGCCGCCCAGTTACCTGGGAGTGCTATCAAATTCGCTCCCCATGAAACAAAACACACCAAAACCAGCAAGATTGCTAGAAAAACATCACCAGTCGCCCCCAGCCAAGCGGTCCAGGGCAAAAGTGCAATGAAGTTGAATATTGCCATGGAAATGTACGTCAATGAGGACTGGCACAAGCCGAAATGGGTGCAATTCGTGATGAAGCGAAAAACATTTGACTGAGACTACCAAAACCGATGAGGCAGCCAATCCATGACGCGGTTAAACTATTGTCGCTGGAAACACCATCGGACGAGTGACTTGCCCGCTGTGTTGACCGCGCCACAATTGCCTTGAAACCTGAACAAGTCGCCTGACGTGACGGTTCATTCGGTGAACCCGCTGGAGGTTGGAGGGTGTCTGGATCAAGGAATTCGTTCAGCTGTAACGTAAGTGATTATTCAGCCGTTTGTGGAAAGGATTAAATCGCGAATGTCCCAAAGTGTTCTCGACTCCAATGTCCTGGTGCTTAACCGGTTCTACATGGCGATCCGTGTGGTCAATGTCCGTAGAGCCTTTGTCTTGCTATACCGAGATTGTGCGGAGGTGATCAGCAATGACAATGAACAATTCGTGAGCTATGACTTCGAGTCCTGGTGCGAATTGAGTCAGTTGACTTCACTGGACAAACAACCTGGTGAAGAATTCCTGCGAGCCGTGAACTTCGAAGTGCAAGTGCCTCGCATTGTGCGGCTCACGCGATTCGAAAAAATGCCGCTGCAAACCGTGCGTTTCAATCGCAAGAATTTGTTTGCTCGCGACGATCACCGATGCCAGTACTGTGGCAAAACGGAGCCCATGCACAAGCTCAGCCTGGATCACGTCGTACCACGATCGCACGGCGGACAAACCACCTGGGAAAACATCGTTTGCTGTTGCTTGAAATGCAATGGTCGCAAGGGAGGTCGTACGCCCCAGCAAGCCAAAATGGCACTGCTGACGAGTCCTGAGAAACCGCGTTTCAATCCCCTTTTCCTTCAACCGATCGAGGACCCTCGGTACGAAAGCTGGAAGACGTTCTTGCCGTCGGATTGATGCATTCTCAACGAAAAAGCCCCAAGGAGTCGCAATGAATCCGCGGGGCTTTGCTTGTTGATGAACGATGGGATCGCCGTGACTACTGGTCCGCTAGCGGAGTTTTCTTCTCCGTGATCACTTCGCTGTCTTCAGCCTTTTCGGCATTGAGTTCGATGTAGCTCTTCCACTCGTCAGGCACATTGTCCTCATGGAAAATTGCTTCGACCGGGCATTCCGGTACGCACGCTTCGCAATCGATGCATTCTTCCGGATGGATGTAAAGCATCTGGTCGCCTTCGTAAAAGCACTCGACCGGGCACACGACAACGCAATCGGTGTACTTACATCCCGAGCACGGC
>JBGSNA010000348.1:0-12265 GCA_041739875.1 Pirellulaceae bacterium | reverse complement strand
TGATCGCTCGGTCGCGAGCATCATAGGTCCACGCCAGCGAGCTGAAAACATCGGACACAGAAAAGAGGTTGCTGGCTTTGTCGTAGACATAGTCGATCGTGTTGACAACGGATGCATTTGCCGCCAGCCACGTCTCGGTTGTCAGTCGGTCCACGTCATCGTAGGTAAACTCGGTGACGCGTCCATTGCGATCCGTCTTCTCGACGAGATTATCGACCAAGTCGTAGTCATACAGCAATCGTTCGTTGAGAGGATCGACTTCACTGATCAGGCGATTCCGGGCATCATACAAAAACAAAGTTCGATTTCCGACCGGATCAACGAGCGTTGTCAAGTTGTCGTCCGCGTCGTAGAGGAACCGCGTCACACCACCATCAGGATCGATCTGAGTTCGCTGCCGATTTCTGGCGTCGTACGTGTACCGCATTTCTTGTCCCAGCGGATCAATCATGCTAGTGAGATTACCGTACTGGTCGTAAGCGAATTGCGTTAAATTCAATTGCTCGTCGGTCTTTCTGACCACGCGACTTAGTCGGTCGTACTCGTACGACATCGTGCTTCCCGCACGATCAATGCTCTGAATCAGATTTCCTGCGTTGTCGTAATCGAATGTGCTGGTAGCAAGAATAGGATCCGTGGATGAAATGAGTCGGTTGAGTTCATCATAGGCGAATGTCGAGCGGTTCAGGTTCGGATCGACCAACTCGATCACATTACCTGCGGTATCGTAAATGAACGTTAGCGTCCCAACGTCCAGAGTGCCTGCGGCCATGGTGACGCTCGCTGTCAGTCCGATGGCGTTGTATTGGTACTGGGTGACTCGTCCCAGCGGATCGATCATCTGGTCCACCAAACCATTCACCAAATAACTGTATTGAGTGACGAGATCGTCGGTCTCACTGCTGGTTGCATCGGGCAGCCCGATAACTTGGGTGATTGAAAGCGTGTTGCCATTGGCTGGATCGATCTCAAAGAAGGTCTGCCGCCCGAGTTCATCGGTGATACTGGTGAGCTGATTGAACACTGGGTCATAGGTGAACAGACGTGGCGAAAGCTGGGTCAATTGTTCGCCGTAGTGAATCGTGATGGTGTTGTCATTTCCTGAAAACACGGAGCGAAGTCCGACGATGTCGGCGGTGCCATCGGAGTCCAAATCAGCAATCGCAGTGACGTAGGAGGTCAGACCGATTTCGTCATCCGATCCACCGCGGAACGACGTAACACCGGTGAATCCGCCTCCCGGAATACCTGCGGTGACGTGATAGTGCGTTGGCGAAGAGACAACAAGATCAGCCAGACTATCCGCGTTGAAATCGCCAATGACGATTTCGAGTGCGTCACGAATGAAGAAACTACGCGGATTCGAACCAATTCCCAGAAATATCGGAGTTCCGAATTGCCCGGTGCCGTCGTTGAGAAAGTACCCGGCGTCTTCGACGTTCGCCTGAGAATCGAAGCCGACGAACGCTAGGTCAACAAAGCCGTCAGAGTTTAGATCGCCGATCGCGACACTTCGCGGTTCAACCGAATAGTCGACTCCGCCTGTGAAACCGCCAGCTCCGTCGCCTCGATAAACGGAAATCGAGTCAAAGTGGTTGGTGACGATTAGGTCCAAATTGCCATCGTTGTCCACGTCTCCCGTCCCGATGTCGCCTAGGCCTTGGGGCAATGGGACAATAGGAGAATGAACAAAGCCGCCCATACCATCGCCAAACGCGACTCGAACGCCTTGGACTCCGCCATCAACATTCATCAATAGCAAATCATCGACGGAGTCGTTGTTAAAATCTCCAGTCACCATCGCTCCGCCACCAGGAATTCCAAAATTGTATGAGACTGGATTGGCAAACGATCGATTGCCCAGATTGGAAAAAAGATAGTACCGCTCGGGCTGCGAAAACGTCGAATCGTTGACTTCGATGAAGAAATCAAGCGTTCCATTGCTATCGGCGTCGAGGAACACCATCGAACTGGAAAATTGCCCATTTACAGGTGTCAGCAACGCGACTGGGTCACTGAACAATCGGTCACCCAATCCAAATCGCACTTCAGCACCCATTTGAGTACTGCGCGTCACCAGATCCAGTTTTCCATCGCCATCAAGATCGACAGCGTCTACTTGTGCCGGCGCGTTCGCTGACCCAGCACCCAGTGAAAGACTGTCCCAGGATAGGAAGGTGCCATCGGCATTGCCACGCAAGTAAGAGATGTCGTCTCCACGAGTACCTGCTGTCAGCAAGTCCAAGATGCCATCACTGTCAAAATCTGTTGCGTAAAGTCCGTCTGCCCTTGACGAAAATTGGTCAAAATTCCCAGCATCGAATTTGTAGTCAGCACGAGGTGCAAATGACCCATCACCGTTTCCGGACAGCACTACCATTGAATTGGTCGAAAGCAATGTCAGAGCAACATCAACATTCGAATCTCCATCAAAATCAGCAGCCGTCATCGCAGTCCAGAAAACGCTGCTTCCTGTGGGATCAAATAGCTCCGACGCGATGATGTTGGGCGCGCCGAAACCTCCGCCCCCGTTACCCAGAACTATCGAAACCTGACCCAGTAACGTGGATGCAACCACTGCATCAAGCGAACCATCGTTGTTCAAGTCCGCGAGTTGCACGAAATCGTTCTCAAGTTCAGTCGAGATCAGGCCATTGTCACTGAAACCCAAATCGAAATTGGTTGGCAATCCAAAACCACCGGCGCCATCGCCCAACAATACAGTCACTACATGGCTGTTTGTCGCCGCACCATTGCGAGTACTTGTAATGACAACATCTTGGTTTCCGTCGCTGTTTAAGTCAGCTGCTTTGATCTTCCAGGCATTGGGCGGAACATGGGCAGGATTACTGGGATCGGGAATGATCGTTGTACCTGGGAGAAGACCACCAGAACCATCATTCACGAAGAGAAGTAATGCACTGCCGGATGCACCTGCTGCGCCAACGGGTTGGGTGAGCACCACATCCGGATACGAATCATTATTGAAGTCCGCTAAAACCAAGCCTGGTTGCAGAACGTTCTCGTCTGTTGAGCCAGTTGAATAGGACACTGCATCCGCGAACGTACCGTCCACGTTTGCCAACCAGACATGCAAGCGTTCGGCTACGGCTTGGTTAAACGCTGCCGAAGCAAATCCGCTAAATGTAGCCGCAGCAAAGGTTTGGTCGACACCCCCGTCAGCGACAGTTCCAAAGAAGGACCCAACAATGTCTTTCAGTCCATCACCGTTGAGATCAGCTACTTCATACATGGTTGGATTGAACGAGTTGAAAACGAGCGGTATTCCAGGCTGAAAACCGCCGCTTCCGTTGTTTAAGTAGACAGTCTGACCTGTAATAACATCAAACTGACCGTCTCCATTAAGATCGCCACTCCAAAAGTCATTTGACACGAAGGGAGAGATCAATACGGACGGAGCACCGAACGTGAATCCGCCAGCACCGCCGCCGGAAGAAATCGAATCCAAGATGGTGATTACATTTCCATTCGCGTCATATGCGTAAGCCGTCTCGAATCCACGCGCGTCGGTTGTTAGTACCGGTAAAATCTCGTCGTTGTACCGAGAAGTGCCGAGACTTCCCGCTCCATCCTGGCTGCCGAGACTTTGACCAGAGCTCGTCAGTTCGACCTGATAAACATTCCCATTACCATCGACGAACGTTGAGAAGGTGCCCCCGCTTGGTTGTGTTCTAGGAGCCGTGCTTGGACTCAATGTCAATTCAGGCGGATAAAGCCCCTGAACCTGCGCCGGTCGATACTGCAGCACACTCCCGTCCTTACGAGTCGCCTGCTGAGCACGTCCCGCAAAATCGTATTGCATCGATTCGTTGAATCCACGCTTATCGACCTCCGACACGATGTGATGAGCATCGTCATACTCCCAAGTGCGCGTCGTTCCGTCTGGGTCAGTGACACGTGTCAGATTCCCGCTGGCGTCATAGTCGAATTGCGTCAAGCGATTCGCTGGATCGACGATGGAACTGACTTTGCCAGCGTTGTAATTGAATGTGGTTACAAGACCGACGGGATCTGTGATTGATGTGAGCAGCCCATTGCTATACTCGTAGACGGTTTGATTCCCATTGCGATCAACCACTGAAACCAACCGATTCTCATCATCGAACGTCGAGATCGTTTTGTCCCTTGTCGTCAACGTGAATGATCCATCGGGCACTTTCGCCAATGTTGTGAAATGTCCCGGTGGGGAATCGTACGATGATCGGTCCGCAGCTAGTTCAAAAACGGTTTCCGAACCATCACCGTCGACAAGCAGAACCGAGCCATCCTCGTTCTCGACCAGGTATTGCAAGCCGGCTAAGTCCCAGCCGCTGCCGAAAGCACTATCGATGCTGTTGATGTGCACGATACGACCAGTCGTTTGGGCACCAACGCCAACGGTTTGGCCCCCGGGAACAAGGGGGGCGAGGAACATTCCAGCGCTCATTGCGTAGTTATAGACGCCAGTTGCTCGACCACTCAGATCGGAAAGAAGTGCAAGATCCTGTTGACCGGATCCTGTTCCCCAATAATTCCTTTCACTGATGGTTGTGAGCCCTTGGCCTGTAACGGATAATGAACCAATTACAGTGAAGCGTCCAAGGAACGGAGAAAGTCGAATGTCACTCGTGAAATTGCTGTGGACAATATGCCGCGGATCAGCGCGAAGCGAATTGTAAACCAATTGAACTCCACGTGATTGTCCAAGCGACTCATACGAAGGCAGACTGTGACTCTCGACGACTTCGCCAGAGTGAGCATTGACGGTTGACGTACCTGCGAAGGAAACCTCACACGGATCGCAACCCTCTTCTGGATTCGAATCCGTTGGGACAAACGTGGGTTGCACAAACCGCGGTATAAAGAAGTGCCAGCTGCTGTTTCGAATGCCACCTTCGGTAGTTTCAATGACGGACTCGTCGGCGCTGACAAGCCCACTACCAACGATTTCGAAGTCACCGGTGTTCGGATCAATCGACCAAAGATCAACTTCAAAACCTGCAGGCATTCCAGCTCGGTTGGGCAATGTCAATGGCGCAGGGGTCGTGAAGACCATATTGCCGGGCTGGATGGTCACGACGGTATCTGGCAACAGTCCTGCGGGTAACGACGCGGGCGTGAGTGATGTTGGAACTTCGGTGATACTCAATTGGCCAGCAAAGAGACTGCCCTGGCGGTCTTGGAGCGTCCCGGCTTGGACAAACACGGTAGCCGGCGCGAATCCGGCGCTGATCGCTACCGTGACCGTAGTGTCCACATTGGGATCAATGGTGACGGCATCTGCCGTGTTAAGCACTGGCAAGTAGATCGGGCGCGCGATTACGTTGTCTGCGCTGATGTAGATTGGGTTCTCAAGCAACAATGGCAACTTCTCTGCCACGAACGGATAGGCATCTGCGCTCGGCTCCAAATCACCGAATATTTTCAGCGTGTTGTCAGTTCCGCCAGGCGATAAGTTGGTGTCATGTGTGAGAATCTGTCCCCAAATCGCAAACAGATTCGTCGCACCCAGACTATTCACTTGTCCGCTTGGTCCGCCAAAGACCGAGTTACTAATTTGCCGAGCGCTAACCCGGTCTGCACCGGCAGGAGAACTGATACCGTCGCTGTACTCCAGCGTGTAGTTCGTTAGCAGATTCGTTCCGGTTTGGCCAAGGCTCGGACTTGCGGTGTTGTTGCCGCTGCCGTCGAGTGAACGGTACTCTCCCGGAGCAGCCGTCGCCGCAGAACCTCCACCACCAAATCCAGTGGGAGGAGTCGACGTTGTAAACGCGTTGACAGGAAGCGAATCGATTGACGTATTACGGACAATCAACTTGGAGATCGTTTCCGTCCGCAAACTAGCTAGTTCACTCGCCGTGAACTGGCTATTTTCAAACCAGAACCGATCGGCATTACGCAGTCGAACGAATTGATCCGCGATGATGGCTTGAAACAGTTGCCCGACCATTGCGCCAGCGACATGATCTTCGGCCAATCCACCAACCCAAATGTCAATGTCATCAACGCTTGCATAGACACTCGCAAGTGCGCTCTGCACGTTTATGTCGGAGCTGATCTGTGCAAACGATGCCACTGGAGCGAGCCCCATGTCGCGGCGAGCTTGGTTGTAACTGGGAAGCCCGAGATCACGCCCACGCTGGATGTTCAACGAGACCAAGTCCAACCCACCGGCTCCCGGAGGGCCGAACAGGAAGTTGCGAAGTTGGTTGACGACCGTTGTATCAAGCTCTTCGAGCACTTGCGACGCCATGCCGCGAAAGTACGTTTCGATGCCGTCATCTTTCACTGCGTCGGCATTGAAGAATGCTTCGCGAATTGAGATGGGGCCGTCCGCGGTCGGTAGACCTGCCGCGTCGAGCCGATTGAATTCAGAGACGCTGACACTGTGCCCGAAACGGAAGGCAGCAGCAGAGAACAGACCACTCACCGAAGGATTGACGCTGGCATCGTAGCCGCTATAGGCAGGTATCGCGGCGGAACCTAACAACAGTGGCAGAAACTCGTTGTACGTAATTTGCTGAATGACAGCGGTGACCCAACGACGCGAATCTTGGTAGATCTGTTCATCCGTGAACGTCGGATTGGCGGCAAAGATCTCGTCTGCTTTGCGATTGTGCTCGCGCACGAGAAGCGTATGCAGTGAGATCAATGCAACATTCTCATTCGCCCGCACGTCGCCGGCGGCAAACAACGTTGACGGATCAAATTGGGAATTGTTTTCGTTCTCCAGTACTCCGGTTGGGAATGTCGTCGCATCATTAACGGGTAGCAGATTTCCAGCGGATGTTTTCAGCTTCCCGGAACCATCGAACGTTCGGAGCGCTGCGGCGCGGTTGGCATCCGATCCGTAGATTGTGCTGGCGTCGATAAAGCTACTGACAATATTCGTGTGCAGACGTGGATTATTCGTTGAGGTTCCGGTCGTCACATCAAACCCAGCCCGGAACAGGCTGATCGTATTGTCGCCCTCCGCAAACGGATCAAACTGGGGATCACCCGTCGGCACGACAATATCAAAGACTTCCGTGGGCGTTTCAAACGATGGAAGCTCAATCGTGAACGCACCATTGGCTCCTGTCACTGCTCGATGCCGTCCCAATTCGACTGGAATTCCCGCGAGCGGCTCATTGTTCGTGTTGAGAACGACGCCTGAGATTCGAGTTGTTTTGACCGGGTCCTCCGCAACCGTGATCTCGATCGGTTGCGACGTTTGAAGCTCGCCATCACTAGCGATCAAAGCAAATTGATAGGTACCGATCTCATCGGGACGCGGCGAAACCAAGAGTGTGTTGTCCGCTCGCAGCGTCAAAGTCGGCGTACCACTCAGCGCTCGGATCGACAGCGTCACGCGGTCACCATCGGGGTCGGTGACGTTGATCGGGATCACCAATGCGTCGCCCGGCGTCGTCGACGCGGGGGCGATTGGCGATATCACCGGCGCACGATTCGGCAGCCCAACAACAATCTCCGGTGTCAGCATAAGAGGCGTATTCGGAGCGACAGAAAACTGCAGCAACACCTTCGCCGTCGGATGATTGGCTCTCAGTCCACCAGCGGGCGTTGCTGGTAAAAGATTCAGATAGGGAACTCCACTTGCGTTGGTACCGGACGCATTCAAGAGTTGTACGCCCACCGGTAGCCCAGGGAACGACACCGCAGCGGATCGCCCGACATTCGCGATCGCGTTCAAATTTAGTTCCGCGGTATAGAGTCCACTCGCCAAGTCGAAGCGAATGTTTTCCAACTCGACCGAAACATTGCTCGATGCGGTCAATGCTTCGTAGTTGAGCGGCGCGCCGGCTGGCGAAACGATCGGTTCATAGGGAAGCACCGGCGACGAAACACCTTCGGGGTCCAAAGTGTTTGACACCTCGCTGACGGTGATTCGAGATGCACTGTCCGCATCGTGGCTTAACAATTGCAAGCGTACGGTGGCGCCAGTCAACGCACCGAGTGATGATAAATCGACAGTGATATATTGGCCGTTAAATTGAACCAGCCCCGTTGCCATCTCGAGCATTCCGCTTTCTGACATTGCAAAGATGGCTGTGCCCGGCGCGCCCCGGTTCAATAGTGTCTGTGTAGCATCGAGTGAGTCCACGACATAAACGGCGAATACATCGCCAACTTCGGTCGTGCTGTCACTGCGGTCGAACTGTGTGTCCAATCGAAAACGAAGGGACCGTGTACCTTCGGCTTGACCAAGCTCAATTGGGAACGTTTTCTCTTGTGCAAACGTTCCCTCGGTGACAATGATCGTTCCGTCAGCGACCGGTTGAACGACAACCGCAAAAGCTTCGGTTGCAGATAACGCGGGCGAGCCATCATCCGTCACACGTACAGTGAATGTTTCAGTCGTTGCCCCGTTGGACGTCCATGAGATCAGTCCTGTTTGCGAATCGATTCGCGCGTTGATCGGGCTCGAATCGAAACTGTACGTCAATTGATTCGCGGGGATATCTGGATCGATGGCGATGACTTGATATTGGAACAAGACGCCATCTTCGATTGTTTGATCGGGAATGGCGGTGAGGGTAGGTGCTTGGTTCATTTCGTCGACGGTGAGCACAAATGTATCGGTCGCCGATAGACTTGGGCTGCCGCTGTCAGACACCTTCACGGTGATCGTGTAGACGCCTGGGCCTTGCGTTTCCGTTGGCGTCCAAGTGATCAAGCCGTTGGCGTCGATCGCGATGCCGCTGGGAGTGGTGCCGTTAAACGAGTAGGTCAGTGTATCCGTCGGGCCGTCGGGATCGATTGCATCAACCTGGTACTGGAACAAGATACCTTCGCCGATCGATTGATCGGGGATGGCGGTGATGACGGGGGCTTGGTTGTTGTCGTTGACGGTGATACTCACAACGACAGTGTGAAACAAGCTTGGAGTGCCGTCATCCGTTACTCGCACTCGGACTGTGTAGGTGCCTGGCCCCTGAGCTTCACTTGGCGTCCAAGTGATCAACCCAGTGGGTGTGATATCGATGCCTGTAGGACGTGCCCCAACGAGCGAGAAGGTGAGATTGTTATTGGGGCGATCGGGGTCCGTGGCAACGGCTTGATATTCAAAGGGCACACCCTCGACGATGCTTTGGTCGGGGATCGCGGTGATCGTCGGTCGGCGATTGACTTCACTGACTTCGACCGTAAATGTCTCTTCGCCCGTTAGCTCACCATCCGTCACTTGGACCGCAATACTGAAGGTCCCCGGTCCTTGAATCTCGGAAGGTCGCCAGTTGAATACGCCAGTGACGGGATCGATAGTCGCTCCAGTAGGACGGCTCAATAGCGAATAGCGAAGTTGATCAACCGGCGTATCGCCATCCGTTGCGGTTACGGTCAACTCCAGGGTTGTTCCTTCCGCTACTGATTGGTTCCCAATCGGTGTAATGACTGGAGCTAAGTTGTCTTCGTTGACAGTGATGTTCGCTATGACTTGGTGAAACAAGTTCGGAGTGCCGTCATCCGTCACTCGCACGCGGACCGCATAGGTGGCTAGTCCCTGGGCATCACCTGGCGTCCAAGTGACCAAACCTGTCGGAGTGATCGCGATGCCTGTAGGAAGTGCCCCCACTAACGAAAACGTGAGGTTGTTGTTGGGGCGATCGAGATCCGTTGCAACGACTTGATATTCGAAGGGGACCCCCTCGACGATGCTTTGGTCGGGGATCGCGGTGATCGTCGGTCGGCGATTGACTTCACTGACTTCGACCGTAAATGTCTCGTCGCCCGTTAACTCACCATCCGTCACCTGAACCGTAATACTAAAGGTGTCTGGTCCTTGAACCTCGGAAGGTCGCCAGCTGAATATGCCGGTGACGGGATCGATTGTCGCTCCAGTAGGATGGCTCAATAGCGAATAGCGAAGTTGATCAACCGGCGTATCGCCATCCGTTGCGGTTACGGTCAACTCCAGGGTTGTTCCTTCCGCTACAGACTGGTTCCCAATCGGTGTAATGACTGGAGCTAAGTTGTCTTCGTTGACAGTGATGTTCGCTATGACTTGGTGAAACAAGCTTGGAGTGCCATCATCGGTAACTCGAACTCGGACTGCGTAGCTGCCTGGACCTTGGGCGTCACTTGGCGTCCAAGTGATCAACCCTGCCGGAGTGATCGCTATACCTGTCGGGAGCGTTCCAACAAGCGAGAATGTAAGATTGTTGTTGGGGCGATCGGGATCCGTTGCAACAACTTGATACTCGAAGGGAACGCCCTCGACGATGGTCTGGTCGGGGATCGCGGTGATCGTCGGTCGGCGATTGACCTCGCTGACTTCGATCGTAAACGTTTCGTCGCCCGTTAGCTCACCATCTGTCACTTGGACCGTGACACTGAAAGTGCCTGGGCCTTGAACCTCGGTCGGTCGCCAAGTAAACACGCCAGTGACGGGATCAATAATCGCGCCGCTAGGACCGCTCAAAATTGAATAGCGAAGTTGATCAACGGGTGTGTCTACGTCTGTCGCACTCGCGGTGAGCGTGAGCGTTGTGAGTTCCGCGACCGACTGGTCATCGATCGCAATAAGTACAGGTGGCTGAGGTTGAGTGACCGCCGATTCGTAGAACGAGATCGCATCAATCCATCCCGAACGCAAACCTCGGTGGCTTCCATCGAGCGTTAAAGCATCACGAAATTGCCCGGTAGTCACGGCACCAAGTGAGTCGGCATCGAACGTGATGATGTCGCGTCCGTCACCACGAAAATCGGGTACGCGAATATGCTTCCAAGTCGAGAGGTGAATTGCTTTGCCGTTGCGATCAACGGACACTCCATCAATATTTTCATACGGATGCTGCAATAGTGCGTCGCTTCCATCAAAGAACACTTCCCACGTTCCGGCCGTTTGTTGGCCCGTTGAAGTGAGCGTCAGTGCGATCAGATCCTCGTCTTGAACATAATAGTTCAGCCCGTTGACTCTTGCTGTCCGGGAGGTCGAAAGCACGAGTCGTCCATCGGCCAACTCGGAGATGGCATCGACGTTCTCCCAGCAGCTTAAACCGACGTCAGATCCATCGACATAGAGGCTCCAAGTTCCTTTAGTCATTTCGCCCAGGGAAGTCGGCTGAAACAGCAGCACATCCTCGCCACTAAAACTTCCCACCCCGTCGACACGTCCATAGCCGGACGTGGAGATCAAGATACTGCCATCATCACGTATCGATATCGCGTCGATATCCTCCGATGATGTCGACAGCCCAACGTCACTGCCATCGAGATACTTCTCGTGCTTCCAAGTACCGTTGGTGTAATTGGTAAGTTTGACAATATCCGAGTCGTCGACGCCAACTCGCTTTCCGTCGCTGTCGTATAGCCATGATGGCGAACTGACGCTGAAATAAAACACCTCATCCACGTCGCCACCAAGTGTTGGCACCTCGTCATCATCCTCATCGTCGTCGTCGTCATGGCCATCATCATCGTCGTCACGCCCCTTTCCATCGTCGTCTTTATCTTTATCTTTCTTCGACAACTCACCCTCAGCCGTACTTGCCTCTGAGTCAAACGGGCTTGTCATCGTGTCCGATTCGGCAACGAGCGCTTTCGCAAGGCTCGTTGAACTAGCGCGAACAGACAAAGTAAACGACTGTTCGGTGAATTGACGCAAAGAGTCTTCGGCTCGAATGATGACGATGTGTTGGCCGACATTGTCTTGGCTCGGTGTCCATACAAACTCGTTTGAACTCGAGTCCCAGACAAACCCCTCTGGCGCCACGACAGTGGAATAAACAACCTCCGCATCGTCGTCGCCAACGGATGCCGCATAGCGATACGTTGACCCCGCAGTTACCTCCGATTCGGGTGTCGTACTCAACTGGCCAAGCACGGCACTCGTTTGCGCATAGACCTCTAGACCGTAATCAAAGTTCGCACCTTGAGATTGAGCAAACTGAATGACACGACTGAGAGTGGTCCGACCATTCTGAAGCGGCTGTGCCTGCAACTCATAAGTCAAATCAATGAACGGCCGACCATCGGGGAGAAAGCCGTCCGGATTGATTAACTCAGTCGCCGAGTCGTCTAGGCCATCGATCGCTACGACCATTCTTCCAGCAATGTCAACGTCACCAAGATTGATGATCGACAACTCTGTGCTGAGCCGATTCGAGGACGCGTCAAACCAAGTTCGGCCGTAGTCGGCGACGAAAAAGTTACCGACGTTTTCTAAGGTATGGGTATCGAATTCCAATCGGTTTGGACTTGTCAGTGGCTCGGGCGGGTCAACTAACGCCCTTGCCGTCGCGGGCACAAATTCGACGCCCCGAAA
>JBGSNA010000316.1:0-42726 GCA_041739875.1 Pirellulaceae bacterium | reverse complement strand
GTCAATCTTTTCGTCCGACCAGACATTCGCGAGCATCGCTCGGACCATAACCGCGACTGGCGTTTCTTTAGTAAACTTATTGAGCAGCGTTTGGATCAAGATTCTCTCCCAGGACGAGGTGACCGCAAGATTCTATGCGTCTCCAAAAATTCGTCCATTCACAACCGCTCTTACTCTGGAAATGCTAGTTTGAAAGGGATGGCGGTGTAGGCGTAGCGTTCTTTCACCGTGCCTCCGCCGTCGGTGATGGCGGTGATCGTTTGCTGGCCGGATTGCACGAAGACTGTGGCGGTGGTCCCGTCGTCACGAAGCACCCGCCGACCGAGCGCGTCCCACTTGTAGAACACGTCCGCAGTGTTGTCGTTGTCCACGTCAGCACTGACCAAGCGATTGTCGAAATCCCGGGTGAGGCTTGAGACTTGAGGGAAGAAGAGTAGTGTTCCCCTTTACGTCGTGCTGAACAGACAAGCCTGCGGCGGTTAAGAGCTCATGCGTGGGGCCGTGGGTACGGCTCTGCGCCAGAGCATTTTCGGTGATGCTGTTCCAGTCGCCCACGAGGCCTAAGTTCCAGGCTTGATCGAGGTTGTTGTCGGACCGTTCCCAATTGACCAGTCGATCTTCTTCATCATAGCAGCTTCCACCGACATTGAAACCGTAACCCGAAAGCGTGCCGCTGATTCCTTCGCTGTTCTTGTTCGCGTCCGAGCCGTAAGTGAGATTACCGATCGCGGCACCCGAAAAACTGATCGAGGCCAGACAAGTCGTAGACGGCCCCATTGCAGAAGTCTGGCTTTCGAACGTCTCGTCGCATCCGCGTGTTTTCCGCAGACCGAGACGATTGGCACCGAGAGGATTGACCACATGTGGCGTCAGCGTGCCAACTCAGTTCGCGGGAACTGCACGTGCGTCTTGCGGGTTGACAGATTGCGGGTCAACAGATGTCGCGTCAATGAGCGTGCGGCGAAAGAACTCGATCATGGTCGTTTTGGTCGTGGGGTGCATGAACGTCACCATGTGGCCTTGGCCGGGAACACGTTCGAGGTGGCTGTCGACGCCAGCGGCTCGAAGGGCTTTGAACATTTCTTGACTGCCTGCAAACGGGACGATGAAGTCGCTTTCACCATGGATGATTTGCACGGGCGGGTCTGAGGGCGTAATGTGCGTGATTGGTGACGCCGCTTGATAGAGTTCCGGCAACTCTCGCTGGGATCCGCCGAGGAAGAACGACAGAGCGGTGTTGTCCATTGGGAGCGGTCGAAAATCACACGGAGGTCCGCCGGCGCAGACGGCTTTCAACGCGGGAAGCGTTTCCCACCGCTCATCATCTGCGGGCCAGTCCGTTGTGGAGGCACGTTGACTGGGTGATGCATCACCGAGCAAACCGATTAACGTTGCGAGATGTCCACCGGCGGAGTAACCAAATACTCCGATTCGATTGATGTCGATGTGGTACTTTTCGTGTGACTGGGTCATCCATACGAGTGCGGCGCGAACATCGTCGACTTGAGCGGGGAACTTGAATGCAGGGGCGTGTCGATAGTTGATGCTGATGGCAACAAATCCCTCACGGGCGAGGTTTTGGCAATGCGTGCTCATCAGCCATTTATCTCCGGCCACCCATCCTCCGCCATGGATCACGAGAATCGCAGGAAAGCCTTTCGAGGGCGGTTCGGCTTCTGGCAGATAAACGTCACAGCGACCGGAAATGCCTGTCACGGGTTGATACTGGGCTTGGACCGGATTCACTGGCTGAAAATTCGTCGATGCCGCTGTGATTGGCTCGACCGCCTCAATGGCCTCGATGCCAACAATCGGTGCCGCAGTGCATGCTGCGACGACAAACAGTCTCATCAGTCGAAAGTTCATGGGGTCAAATCGTCCGTGAGGAAAATGCGTGAAACGTATTCAAGTGAAACCGAGAAAGAAGCCTGGGGGCGGCCAGTGGGAGGATTGGCTTGACACCGTATAATATAATACGCTCGGTGTCGACCCCAGGGCGAATGGTGCGGTAGCGATTGCGACCGTCATTTAGCACAAATCTGGGGCAATTCGACTGCATTTGAGAACGTTCCCACACATGATTGATTCGAAAAACACCCAACTTGAGCTGAATTCAGTCCCAGAAGCCGTCGAAGCGATTCGTCGCGGCGAGGTGGTGATCGTAATCGACGCGGAAGATCGTGAAAACGAAGGTGACTTTATTTGTGCGGCGGAAAAAGCGACGACTGAAACGATCAACTTCATGCTCTCGGGGCGGGGACAATTGTGCGTTTCAGTACTTCCGGACGTCTGCAAGCGACTAGAGCTTTCGCCCATCGTGGCTCAGAACGATGCACCGCTGAAGACAGCGTTCATGACGCCGATCGATATTCGGACGGCAAAAACAGGCATTACTGCGGCCGAGCGGAGCGAAACCATTCGGCGAATCGCATCCCTGGAATGCCACGTTGACGATTTCGTTCGACCGGGACACGTCTATCCGTTGCTTGCGAAAGAGGGCGGCGTGCTACGGCGTGCTGGACACACCGAGGCAGCGGTCGATTTGTCTCGGATGGCTGGATTTCAGCCGGCAGGAGTATTGTGTGAAATCCTGGATGAAACCGGCGATCGTGCCAGTCGCAATGGTTTGGCTGCGATCGCGAAAAAATACAATCTCAAAGTCATCAGCATCGAAGACTTGATCGCGCACCGGCGTGTTAGCGAGAAGCTGATCAGCCGCGCGGCTGAGGCGGAGCTGCCGACTCGCTACGGTGTCTTCCAAGTTATCGTCTATGCCGTCCAGTATGAGGCCCAAGAACCGATTGCCTTGGTGTTTGGCGACTTGACGGCTTCGGGTGAACCTCCTCTCGTGCGGATGCACAGCAGTTGCTTCACGGGTGATTTGATTTCGTCGCTCAGGTGCGATTGCGGTGACCAGTTGCAAATGGCGCTGGACATGATCAGCCGTGAAGGCCGCGGTGCGCTCATCTACTTGCCACAAGAAGGCCGAGGTATCGGACTAGCGCAAAAGATTCGCGCCTATGCATTGCAAGACACTGGACTCGATACGGTCGAAGCGAATCATGCTCTGGGCTTTAAAGCCGATATTCGTGACTATGGTATTGGCTTGCAAATTCTGAAGGACCTCGGGCTATCCGAAGTAAGATTGCTGACCAACAACCCCAAGAAAACAGAAGCATTCAATCTTCGTGGATTCGACTTGCGAGTTGTTGACCAAGTTCCAGTCGTGTCGGTCCCGAACGAGCACAACCAGAAATATCTCGACACGAAGCGTGACAAGCTGGGTCACCGGTTGCCAAAACCATGAGTGCGCCAAAACATGAGTAACGTTTGGCCTGGTCGCATCGCGATTCTCGGAGTGGGATTGCTGGGTGGCAGCGTCGCCAAAGCAATCCGTCGTGTCCGGCCTGATGTGACGGTGGTCGGCTGGTCGCGTACACTCGCAACGACGGAGCAGGCCCTCAGGCTTGGCGTGATCGACGAGATCGCAGGATCGTCGGCGGAGGCTTGTCGTGATTGCGATGTCACCATCGTCGCGGCGCCCGTTGACCGGATTGCGGAGTTATCGCGGATCGCTTTAGACTCAGTGCCCGAGAACAGTCTGGTCACCGACGTGGGAAGTACGAAGTCCACGATCGTGGAATCGGTGAGTTCGCACCCGCGAGCGGCAGAAAATTTTGTAGCGGCTCATCCGATTGCTGGTCGGGAGAAGGCGGGAGTCCAATATGCTGTCGAAACGCTTTTTGACCGTAAATGCGTTGTTTTAACGCCAGACTCATCCACGAAACCGGCTGCTTTGGAGCGTGCAACGACATTTTGGCGGCTGACGGGCGCGAACGTGATCGTCCTCCGAGCGGATCAGCATGATGCCTACTTGGCAGCGACCAGTCACGTGCCACACTTGGTGTCCGCTGCGGTCGCAAAGTTGCTGCCCCCAGCCGCTGGGCCACTCGTCGGAAGCGGGTGGATCGACACAACACGAGTCGCTGCGGGCGACCCAGAAATGTGGGCTGCAATATGCCGCGAAAACTACAGTGCAATACGAACTGAGCTAACGCACTTCGCCGAGTCCATCCAAAAACTCACCGAAATGCTCGATCGCAACGACGAGTCCGGACTGCTGTTATGGCTAGCGGAAGCCAAGATGATCCGCGACAAGATTCAATAGGGAATGACAAACTATGCCGCTTTGGCAAATCGATATTTATCCGGCTGATGGTCATGTTGATCGCGATGCCACACGTGTCAGCGAAGAGATCGCGGAACTTGGTCTTGGCGATAACGTCACGGTCGCATTTGCTCGAGGCTTTCTCGTGCAGGGTGACTTTGCGTTTGCCGAGGCGACTCGTTTGGCGGAGACGCTTCTCGCAGACTCCGTCACCGAGCGTGCCGTCGTTGCGATTGCGGGACAAGAGTCGTTATCCGTTCCGCCCATGAATTCGACCGGTGAAACGACTCTGGTCAACGTGTTGCCGAAGCCGGGAGTGATGGATCCAGTGGCGGCGAGTACGGCCGGCGCAGCCAAAGACGCTGGCATTGACGTGCATGCGGTTCGCACCTTCCGTAAGTACTGGCTCAGCGACGTTGATGCGGGTTCACTCGATTCGATTTGTCGCAAAGCGTTATCGAACGACTCGGTGGAACAAGTCGTCGTCGGCCCGCTCGAACTGGAGCAACTCGATGTTGGATCGGCTTACGAGTTCAAGCTCGTCACGGTGCCGATGCGATCACTCGATGACGCTGGGTTGGAGCGACTTTCTCGCGAAGGGCAACTGTATTTGACGCTCGTGGAGATGCAGACCATTCGCGATCACTTTGCATCCATCGGGCGCGACCCAACGGATATCGAACTTGAATCCGTCGCACAAACATGGTCGGAGCACTGCAGTCATAAAACACTCGCTGGTCGCATCCACTATCGCGGCCCAGCAGCCGACGGGACTCCGGGCGGTGACGAACGACGCTTTGACAATATGCTCAAGGAGACGGTCTTCGCAGCAACTCAGTCGATTCGCAAAACACTTGGCGAAGAGGATTGGTGCGTCAGCGTATTCAAAGACAATGCAGGAGTCGTGAAGTTCGATGATACGATGCACGCTTGCTTCAAAGTTGAAACACACAATCACCCCTCGGCACTCGAGCCTTACGGCGGAGCCAATACGGGATTGGGCGGCGTGATTCGCGATCCATTGGGGACGGGGCTCGGGGCAAAACCTGTTTGCAACACCGACGTATTCTGTTTCGCCCCCCCGGACACGCCGTCGGAATCACTTCCGCCCGGAGTCTTGCATCCGCGACGCGTGATGAAGGGCGTCGTATCGGGTGTGCGTGATTATGGCAATCGAATGGGAATTCCGACCGTCAATGGTGCGGTTTACTTTGACGAGCGTTACCTGGGAAATCCACTTGTCTATTGCGGTAACGTCGGGATGATCCCGGTCGGCATGGAAGAAAAACGCGTCGAACCTGACGACCTGATTGTTGCGATGGGTGGACGCACCGGCCGCGATGGCATCCACGGTGCGACCTTCAGCTCGGCGGAGCTAACGAGTGAGTCGGAATCACTCAGCGGTGGCGCAGTACAAATCGGCAACGCGATCACTGAAAAGATGGTGATGGATGTGTTGTTGCAAGCACGTGACCGTGGGCTATTCAACGCAGTCACGGACTGTGGTGCTGGCGGCTTCTCGAGTGCCGTAGGTGAAATGGGTGAAGAGCTCGGTGCCGAAGTTTGGTTGGACAAAGCGCCGCTCAAGTACGAGGGACTGAGCTATACCGAGATCTGGATTTCCGAAGCCCAGGAACGCATGGTTCTCGCGGTGCCACGCGAGTCGTGGGATGAACTCCGTGAGTTGTGTGAAAGCGAAGGCGTCGAAGTCGCAATCATCGGATGCTTCACGCCGACGGGACGATTGCTGTTGACGTACAACGGCGAAACCGTGGGTGATTTGTCGATGCAGTTTCTGCACGATGGTCGACCTCCCGTGATCCGTGATGCGATTTACAACGCCGCGCCCACCAAGCCGCTTTCGATTTCGCTTGAGCCGCAAGAAAACCATGATGCGCTCCTGGCGATCATGGGCAGTCTCAACGTCGCGAGCAAGCATTGGGTCATTCGCCAATACGACCATGAAGTCCAAGCGGGCAGTGTCGTGAAACCACTCGTCGGTCCTCTGTGCGATGGCCCCGGTGATGCCGCTGTGATCCGGCCACTCATGTCGAGTCGACGTGGCTTGGTGATCTCATGCGGGATGAATCCTCGGTTTGGCGACTTCGACACCTACCACATGGCCGCCTCCGCGATCGATGAAGCCATGCGCAACGCGGTTGCGGTAGGTGCGGATCCGTCGCGAATCGCGATCCTCGACAATTTCTGTTGGGGCTACACGGATCGGGCTGAGACCCTCGGTTCGCTCGTTCGAGCGGCGATCGCGTGCTATGACATGGCGGTCGCGCTCGGCACACCTTTCATTAGTGGTAAAGACAGCCTGAACAACGAGTTCAGCTATCACGACCAATCTGGAAAGCGACAAACGATCGCGATTCCACCAAGTTTGTTGATCAGTGCGATGGGCCAGATCGATGACGTTGGCAAGGCAGTGACAATGGACGCCAAGGCGGCTGGAAATCAAGTCTTCCTCGTGGGGTCCACACGTCGTGAGTTAGGCGGTTCGCACTTGTCACTCGTACGCAAGCTCGACGGTGGTGCCGTACCGACCGTCGACTCGAGTGTTTCAAAAGCAACGTTTGCCGCGATGCATCGTGCGATTTCTGGTGGACTTGTTCGAGCTTGCCACGACTTGAGCGAAGGTGGACTTGCGGTTGCTGCGGCCGAGATGGCGATGGCGGGCGGGCTCGGGATTGATCTCGATATCGAAGCCGTTTGTCGCGATGGACTCTCGGCCACCGAGGCACTTTTCAGCGAATCCAATACACGGTTCCTGGTCGAAGTGAAACCGGAAAATGCGAAACGATTCCTTCGTGAATTTAGCCTCGACGGTCTTTCGGTCGCAGCTTTAGGTACAATTAACGAGACCGGCCGAGTCCATGTGCATCTCGATCATTCATCGGTACTTCATGCAAGTGTCGCTGACATCAAGAACGCTTGGCTTCGTCCTTTAGATTTTTAAGCTAGATCGCATGCTGAACGAAGCCACGGTAACTCGATCGGGCTTCGATCCAAACTCGAGTTGATTGAATTATGATCTCAGCCGTAAAACTCAATACCTGGACTGTTGTCGTTTCTCGCGGCCAGTCTCGGAATCCAGAGAAGCGAGAACTGGAACAGAAGATCGCCGAAGGCTCTGGTGCGTTGGAAGGTGTGGAGGTCCTCACCATTCCGCATCTTTACGATTTACCGCGAGCGAGCAAATCGTACGAACAGCTAAGCGAGATCGATAGTGATTTGATCGTTGTGTCGTGGATTTACGAGCGAGCCGCACGTTGGGTACTCGATCGGAATGGAATCCGCGGACAAGCTGGCGAAGTCTTGCTCGGTGAAACTGACGAAGAAGACGAATTGCCCGCCGTCGAAGCCTCCGCTGGCACGACGCAACGCGTCATTGACCTGTTTCCACGCCCCGACCGAAAGATTCACTGTATCGATTTGAAGCTCGGAACGGATCCCGACGTCTTCTTGAACGAGATTCGACGAATCACGGCACCAAACGAAACGAGTTCGAGCGAAACGAATTCAGGTGAATCAAGCCCGAGCGAAGTGAGTTTGCCGGTCGTGGGTGGCAAGTTAGTGCAAATCGATGAGCCGACCGCGCGACGTTGGTACCCGGTGATTGACTTCAGTCGCTGTACCAATTGTATGGAGTGCATCGACTTCTGTCTGTTTGGCGTGTACGGCGTCGATGGCGCGGAAAGCATTCTCGTTGAGCAACCCGATAATTGCCGCAAAGGATGCCCGGCATGCAGCCGCGTGTGCCCCGAGAATGCAATCATTTTTCCGCAGCACAAAGCGCCCGCAATCGCTGGCGCCGAGGTCGCCGGAGACGAAGGCTTCAAGATCGACTTGTCTCAGTTATTTGGTGCTCCAACCAAGGACGAGGACCCCATCGCGACCGCGGCGCGGGAGCGTGATGAACAGTTGCTGTTGGCTGGTCGTGAAACCGTCGGCATCGACGACCAACTTCGCAAGCGGCAGGCCGAACGGGTGTCGGGTCCCAAGGACCAACTCGATCATTTGATCGATTCGCTTGAAGAGTTTGACCTTTAATCGTTTCTAGTTTCATGCACTAGAAAAACTGATTGATCATGTGCAACAACACGACCCAATTTACCTATTCTGGGAGTGCAATTGTTTACTGAGGGGTGTTCGCGCATCTTGGTGAACTATCGTCGCTGAGTGTCCGATAGCAGTTGGTATCTCTCGCAACCTGGAGCCCGCTGTGCTTTCGTTCCGCAATCAATCGATTTCTCGGTCGCTGTTTCGCCGTCAAGTACTAGCAATGCTACTCGGCACTGCGTCTTGCCTCCCAGCAGTTGGGGAGGAAGGTGAGAGCCAACAGCCGCCTGTGTTCTCAACGACCACGTTGAAGATCCGCAGCGCGACCCGAACTTGGTCGGATGATGGCAAGCCCGTAACGTACCAACCCTCACTACGATTTCGTCCACCAGCAAGCAACCCAGAGCCAACGCGAGCAGGAAACCAGAATCCGCCAGAGGCGAATGCCTCGGTTGTGGGTGCCGCTGGAACCGACAAGTTGATCACGAACGACAATTGGGTCGCTCGAGACGCGGTGAATCTCAAACAGCCCCTGCGGGATCCATTGCCACCGACCGCCGCTGCCTTGCCGCGCGAACAACTTCAATTACAACAGCAAGCACCAAAGCTAATGAAGGAAGTCGCGGCTCCACCTTCGATACAGAAGCCCGGTGCTCCACCAGCGACACAGAAACCCAGCGTGCTAGCGGGACCTGCGAACGATGCGCCTTATGAAACTCGCCGTCCAACACCGCCAGCAACAAAAGCGAGCACACCGTCCAACTCGCAGGAACGAGTCCCATCAGCGACACTTTCGCCACCTTTGGCACCTTCGGTCGGCACCCCGGCCGAAAGCGATCACGTAGGTGACTTACACAACGGTTTGCTTCGTCTGGTGACGCCGAGCGAAATCAACGAACTCAGGTCGCTCGACGCTCCCGTGGGAAATCTTTCCGTCCGAGTCTCCGATGAGCCAGAACTTAAGGAGCATGCGGACGACCTGCCGAATCTAGAGTCCGCTCGTTCACCATTAACCGCGGTTGAGTCGATTTTGTCAGCGGATGCCGATGGACGGAACCTTCATGCACCAACCGAGACGGACACTTCGATCGAGAATGAAGACGAGTCGAGTGAATGGGAGTTTGAACAATTACCTGATGAACTGGAAACAGGCGATCTGGAAACAGGAGATCTGTTGGAGGGCGATCTAGACAACTCATTGCATCCGCTCGAAGGTCCGACTCACGAAGCGAGTGAAACCGAGTCCGATTCTGAATCAACTCGTGGCGGCATAGAGCTTCGGCGGTTGAAGATCGATCGTGACGGCAGCCCGGCTGATGCAAGTGATCGACAAAGGACTTTCGAACGAGCCCCGATGCGAGAGTCGGAGAACTCGCTGCGAGATACTGAAGGTGACAATGAACCGCTTCAGAGATACTTGAAATCGTCAACTCCTTCGTTAGGTGTCGGAGATACGTTCGATGCCGAAGACACGTTAGATGCCGAAGAGGCGAATCGGTTGAAGGTACTTCCGATTGCTCAACCAAGATCTGTCGAACCAAACGTGCCGCTGGGACAACTAGACTACACTGGCCAACCGATGGGCCCGATGCAAGTAACCACAGCGGTGCGACGCTTGCAGCCGATGATGAAAAGTTGCCTCAGTTACTACCATGGAACGCCAGAGGAAGCGACCGGCAGAAGCAATTGGGGCATGATGCACCAGATCATGGTTTACGGAGTTGATACCAACATCAGAGCTGGACGTAATTCCCATAATGCGATTGCCTGGATCGCTGGGAATAACGCCTGTCGTGGCCAGCGAATTTTGGCGAGTGGTCCTCGCGGTATTGAAGCCAAGAGCGGCGTCGGACTCCAAGGGCATCAGGGGCAATTGCTTGCCGTCCTTTCCATCTGTGACGTCCCCGACAATTATCCGCTCTACGTCGCAACGGAGAAATTCTACGTTCGTGATTTGGTCCGCGAAGAGATGGCTATTTGCAAGTCAGGCGAGGAACTCACATTCACGCTCATTGGTTTGTCTCACTACCTCGACACCGACGAGCAATGGAGATCCGCTGACGGCCAAATCTGGGACTTTGAGCGGCTGATTCGCGAAGAACTGTCTCAACCGATCGTCGGCGCGGCCTGCGGTGGCACACACCGCTTGATGGGGTTCGCCCACGCTCTTCGGCAACGACGTGCCGAAGGGAAAGAGATCTCGGGCCAATGGCTGCGAGCGGAGAAGTTTTTGGACGAATTCGTCCAATACACCTACCAGCTGCAAAATCGCGATGGCTCGATGAGCACCAATTGGTTCGAAGGGCGCGAAGACAACGGCGACCTGGATCGCAAAGTTCAAACAACCGGGCACATGGTAGAATGGTTGCTAACATACACGCCTGACCAAGACCTCCAGAACCCTCGGATGGTTGCTGCGATCCAATTCCTGCTCAACACAGTGAATTCCGACCGCAAACATGACTGGCAAATTGGCCCCAAGGGACATGCATTGCGATCCCTCGCGATGTACTATGAACGCGTCTACCAAAGTGGCAGTGCATGGAGTCGCACCCCAGTGACGGCGAGGTCAACCAGTACCACGCGTCGTTAATTCCGTTGGGCTGATTGCCGTGCGGCTCTGTTAGAGCATGTGCTTTTCGGCTAGGATTTTGCATCTTCACTCCTATCCGCCCTTCTACCACAGTGCACCGCCCCCTCGATGGCGACACAACGTCTCACCAAACATAGTGTCGCCATGGTCCTGGCGGCGATTGAATTGATGCGTTCCCGAAACGCTGACGCGCTACTGATTTTGCTTGACGGCTCAACGGACTGGAAAAAAATCTCTGAGCTCACGGTGCCCACCGACAAACCCATCATTGTCGCCGTGGATTCGCCAGAAGATCTCGAAGGTGCGTCGGAAGCAAACCTGAAGACGCTAGCGCTCAACAAAGAAAAAGCACCGTTGCTCGAACGACTCCAGCACGCGTTGCTCGAAGCGGCTGCGGATGAAATGATTCGTCCCAATGGTGAAGTCATCGCCGTTTACAGTGGTTTCCAACAAGGCCGGCTCGATTCGATTTCGCATCTGCAACTCGATGAGCGGATGCGTCGGCTGACCACGCGGGACCTGCAAATGCTCGAGAGCAGCGTACCGCTAAAGACTGTCAAGACGGTTGTCGATTTGGCTGTACAGGTTGGCCGTGAAGGACGCGAGGGCAAACCGGTCGGGACTCTGTTTGTCGTCGGTGATCATCGCAAAGTACTCGAACACTCCAGCGATTCTGGCGTTGACCCTTTTCGTGGTTATGCTCGAAAATTTCGAAGCCTGCTTGATGCGAAAGTCCAAGAGGACGCGAAGGAAATTGCCCAACTCGACGGTGCGTTCGTGATCACCAGCGACGGTTTCATTGAACGTAGTCGCCAAATCCTCGAAGTGTCTCACGAAGACCTCACAATGTCCAAGGGCTTGGGCTCACGTCACTGGGCCGCCGCGGCCATCACGCGAAAGACCAAGGCCATCGCGGTCGTTGTCAGCCAATCCACCGGTACTGTCCGTCTCTATCAAAACGGACATCTCGTCATGCGCATCGAACCAATGGACAAAGCCGTGAAATGGCAAGAGTTCAACTTCGAACCACCTCAATCCCAGTCCGAGAGCTGATACGGAAGCTTGCTGGGCTCGATACATATTGGGCTCGATGCAATCAGTCACTGCTCGATTTGCGAATCGGTGAGTTTCATTCGAAGCGATCGCAATTGTGTGAGCTGAGACTCGAGCCTCTTGATCTCGGCATCGATCTTCGAGACGCTTTGCTCCTCGGTCGGCGTCAATTGCTCTGCACGAACACCATCCTGTCGACCGATGCGATGCAAGATTGGAATGATCAGCGTCAGTGCGGCAACAAGAATTGATAATGTCGCGACGATCCGCCACAGAGCAGGGCTGTCATATTCCCACCACAGCATCACGAGAAACAGCAACGCTAAGCCGAAGATAATCTGGCAGGATACGGTGTACACCCATCGAAAACGACTCGCTAGGCGAGCGTTGGATAGCAAGCAAACATGAACATTCGCCAACGCCAAGATTGAGATGGTGGCAACCGATTTCCAAAACCATTCATCAGCAGGCTCCGCCCAAACACAAAACAGCCACAAGAGCGATGAACCTGCGCTAAGCACTAGACCGAAATTCGCAACCAGATTCCGACCGATGGGACGGCGTGAAAGCTCACATGCCAATCCGGCTAAACTGCCTACGGCAATCACCAGCGTGGTGAGCATCACACGGACTTCGAACCACCCCCAAGTATTGCGCAAGATCAAAACAATTCCAAGTACGGCCCCTATCAAGATCGAAATGATCAAGGCATAGAGCAGCGGTTGCTTGAATCGACTTGGAGCGGACATCGCAGAAGGACTTGGTAGGTTGGCGTTAGGTAGTGAAGTGAGAACTCACGTTCGCATATCAATGTAAGAGCCTGGAGGATTCTCAACATAGCGCCCCGAAAAAAGAATCTTCCAATGAGCAAGTAAAGCGACCGTCACCTCAACGAAATTGCTGGACGCATTGGCAATCTTTGAGGCGATTTGGAAAGCTCAAACAATGCTCGTTGCGTCATCGATCGGACGTCGAAAGCACCGCTGTAAATCTTGAGAATTCTCGCCACAAAGTCTCGTTTGCGAGCGCCAGCCAATTTCATCCCCGGAAAGAAACTCAAGCCATCCACGTCGTCATACCCAAGAAAATCGAGCGGGTGTAACAGTAACGACGGCCCAACACCAGACAAACGGCATAACAAAATGGACCATCGGAAATAAGCAACAGCAAGCGTTTCGGAATATTGCGACAAGTGATGCAGGTACGTGAAGTGAAACGGCGCTCGAAAAAATGGCATTGTTGTAACGGGCAACTCAAGCACCTCCCCGTGCCTCGTTTGCCACATGTACGGCTTTAACGGTCGCAGTCCATCCTTGATCGAACCAAACAACTGGCCGCGGTCTTCCGATTGTTCTTTGGAAAGGTTCGATCGAAAGAAGCAATACGCGCGAGCGAGTGGCCCCAAGAACGTAGGGAACGTTGACGCATCAAATACGTAGCCTCTCTCGGCAAGGAAGTCCAAAATATCTTCGCTGAGACAATACCCTGGACCACGAAAGCCTCGGAGTGGCTTGTCCGTGATCAGAGCAAGCGCCGCCTCCGCACGGTCGAACTCCTCGACAAGTTGCTCGCGACTGTAACGTTGGAGCCAGGGCTCGTGGTGAAACGAATGATTCGCTATTTCATGCCCTTCACGAACGAAGGACCTCAACATCTCTTGATTGGACTCGATAACGGCGTCTTGCCCGACGACGAACACGGTAATCGTCAAGTTCTGCTGGGCAAGAACTTGAATCACATGGGGCACGACGGTGTCCAAGTATGACGGAAACGTTGACCACGATTCGTCGCCGTGTGTCTTCAAGTAAGACCACTTGTTATCCAAGTCGAGCGACAAGTCCGCGACACGTTTGCCAGCCACGTCAAACGACTCCAACTTCGTTTGCATTCGGATCCGAATCAGCGTGCGATCGTCTGGCCACGTCAACGCGGCGACAGAAGTCTGGCCAGACTTCTTCAGCCATCTTTTCTTCACCGGTCAGGATTGTTTCATTGACGTTCAAGTTGCCTTTGAGAATATGAGCGGAGTTCAACGCATAGAAACCTGGAACGCTTGTCACCACCGGCGGTAATCGCGTGCTGTAGTCGACCGTTGATAGCGCCGCAACGTACTTCGCGCGAGCAATCTTGAATTCCAACACATTGGCGCGATCAAAGTGGTCATACATCTTTTCGAGCGTCGACAGGCACTTTTCTCGGTACGACTCGTCGGACTCATTCAGCCCCTCATCGTTATCGGGAAAGTACTTGGGCAGATACACGAGGTGTCGACCACCAAATTCTTTTTCGAAATCCACGATCGTCGACATTTCGATCACTGCTGTCAGTGGAACCCAGGTGTCGGTGATATTGGTGACGTAGTACTCGCTGATCGGTTCCTTGAGCAACATCGAAGCGCACAAAACTCCGAGATATCGAATCTCACTCAAACGTTTCTTTTCTTCCGCAGTGAGCTCGCTACATGAAGTTGCAATCAATGGCGAAGCGATTGTGGAAACGACGTTATCAAATCGCTCAACACGTCCGTCGCCGAAGTCGACTTCGAGTTCGCCCTGAACATGGGTGTCGCTAATTGGAATTGGCTTTCCAACACGGCGAATGGATTGCACCGGATGCCCCGCAAGTAATCTTGCCCCGCGAGCTTGCAGCGATGAAACCCATTTATCCAAAATGGTCGCGTAGCCACCAGGTACATAGCCGAACATCTCTGTTTTCATGCCACTGCGCCGCGCCTTGTACATGCGCGCGGTATGTGCCCAGATGAAAGCAGCAGAAGTTTGCGTGTAAGCGGTACCGAGTTTTGCTTGGAGCAGTGGCAGCCAAACCTTTTCATACACGCCGCGACCGGACCAACGACGCAGCCACTTTTCAACCGTCACTCGTTCCATACGCCGCCAATTTTTGATCTTGGAGGCATAAAAGATAGTACCTCCGAGACGCAACTTTTCGAACAAATTGAGCGGCGGGAACTTCAAGAATTCTGTTGTGTTGCTCATCGACAGCAACTTGCCATCGGAATAGAAGCCGGTTTTGGTTTGAACCCATTGGATCTCCTTTTCGAGCCCAAGTTCGTCAAGCACTTCAATGAGCCGTGTGTCACTCAGCAGTGTCACGTGATAAAAGCGATCCCAGGTGACGTCCCCAAGTTTCCATGCGCTGGTTAAGCCACCGAACACGGGTGCCGCCTCGGCAATTGAGACGTCTTGACCACGCGAGATGAGATCGCGAGCAACTTGCAAACCCATCACGCCGCCGCCAATGACGAGCCATTTGCTGCGTCGGCTTTCCATCGACTACTTCGCCCCGGTTCGCTGACGAACGAGCAATTTAAGCGTCAACCAAATGGTACGAAAGACTTTCATCTTGCTCTCGCCACCTTTTTGGTCGTATCGCAATCGAAGCGGCACTTCGCCGAACAACGCGCCTTGCTTGCGTAACTTGATCAGTAGCTCCGCCATGCACGAAAAACCTGTTTCGCTGACGAGGTGATCACCATACTCTGTAAACGCTTGGCGTAGTACTGAAGTTCGATAGGCGCGGAAACCTGACGTGTAATCTCGTACGCCACGCGTTGGGAACAAACCGGTGAATAACACTCGAGCACCGATACTGAGAATGTGTCGTTCAAACGGTACGCCAACCACTCTCGCCCCAGGCTGGAATCGGGATGCGATGACCACATCACAACCCTCGTTAATCAAACGAACCATTTGACCAATGAGCCCTGGAGGATGCGTATTATCGGCATCCATCGTAATGATGATGTCACGATCACCCGCTCGGTCGACGGCTTCGCGAAGCCCATCGCGTATCGTAACGCCTAAACCTTGATTGACCTCATGTTGGATCAAATGGATAGGCATCTGGAATGACATCGAGGCAGCTATTTTCGCCGTTTCGTCGCTGCTGCCGTCATCAACGATGACCACCTCGTAAGGAATCCGACTGTCCGCAAAGGCCTCGCCGATTCGCTCGAGCAACTCTGGAAGCGACGCTTCTTCATTGAATGCCGGCAGGGCCAACCAAACTTTGGCGGGGCTGAAACGGACCGAACAATGGCTAGTGACCGCCGGATCACTCGCGAGCTGGTTTATCGCAGACATGTCGCGGAAATCGAGATTTGACATGCCTGGGAGGAAAGATTCGTAGGTGGACAGAAAGACTGTATGCCGTTTGAATAGTTAGTCTAACTAGGTGGTCGGATTGTTCAAGTCAAACGGACTGTGCCGCATACGTAAAATTGCGAAACGTCATCCGTTGAACGGTCTTGCGGTTATTTTGACGCGTTTAACGACCGTCCAAAACCACGAAATCAATTGATAACAGCAGAAAGTTAGGCGGCTGACTCGGCGGGCGACACCAGCTTCTCGGGCTGTTGGCTCGCTAATACGCAGACCCATACAGCAAATAGAAAAACTGTCATTCCATTGAGGCTGGTAACGACTTGTTGTAACAAAGGCCCAAAAGCTAGTTTGTCTAATAACGATTTGGCGGACGTAAAGTTAAAAAGCACGAACAGAATCATCCCAGCTAAGGAGGCGCGAGTGATGATCGAGGATCGATTCCAACGTAGTGAATGTGATGCCGCGATGCCGGTCAACGGAGCTAGGAGTAACACCATGTCGTACGCGTGGTGATAGATAGCAGTGAGCGAGGCCGAGAGAATCACAGCTCCCGTCACGCCCGCAAGCCCATCATCGACGCCTCGAAGCCGACGTCGGTTGAGAATCCAAATTGGGGGCAGCAGCATCACGCACATCACCCACAAATGCGTCATGTCGGCGGGCGATTGATTGAGCCACTTCGCGATCACGGCAAGGAAATCGATCCGCGTCCACGTATTCATCGGCATCTCAACTGGATCCGCGCGGTGTATTTCTTGAGCCTCACGAATTTGCGTCATGAGAGTGCTCAATCCTTGAAAAATGTCACCGCCACCTTCGCTGGAGGCAAGCCACCATATGGGCACTGCAGCAGCCGCGATTGAAAGTATTGCCCCATAAACAAGCTCGCGAACGTTCCCACGAGCCAACATCAAGAAACCGATTGGCAGAATATACGTTGGCTTGAAAGACACAAACACCAACGCAATTGCACTGAGCCATGGTCGACGCCCCGCCTGACTAATCGCAACAAAGGTGCCGAAGATCAACTCAAGAGTGAAGTAGCCGCTAAAGAGTGTCGCGTGCCCAGCTCGCGAGTAAACAATCAATACCGCAATCAACAAGACGACATCGAGACGCCGACCCAGCTTTGCGGCAAGCGAGCACTGAACCGAACAAAACCAAACGAGCGCAAGCATCACGGCAAAGTAGAGTACTTCGGCGACTCTCAATGGAAGCATCGCAAGCGGCGCGTGAACGGCAAGCACAGCGGGAGAAAAAAACGGTATTTGTCGCTCGACCGGATATGCTTCGGGATACATTGCCCCATAAGGGCTGACACCATCGAGCATTGCTTGGGATGGAAAATAGATCCCATTGTGAAAATCACAATAGCCTGCATTAGCCGTATCGAAGGGTCCCGGAGTCTGGTAGCGGTGGATGACTCGATAGCACGTCAGCCCGATTCCCAACAACAGGATCAAAGCATAGACCGACGCCGCCAGCTTGTTTCCCACTTCCCAAGACGACTTCTCGCCACAAGGTTCCGCCATGCTCGGATCATTCGGTGATGGTGATTCCAGCGACATGCGTTTCGAAATCGAGTGCGGTGGCAAAAAACTGTTCCAAACAGACTAAACACCTAAAAGGTTTTTGACAGCCGCTGCGATATCTTTTTGCCGCATCAGCGACTCACCAACGAGAATTGCTTTGACGCCGCCCCGAGCCAAAAAGTCGATATCTTCCCGGGTGTAAATACCGCTTTCACCGACCAACAAACGATCTTTCGGGACATGTTCGCCGATATTCACGGTGTGTGCCAAGTCTGTTTTGAAGGTTCGTAGATCACGATTATTGACGCCGACAAGTCGGGTCCCGGTCGCGAGTACTGATTCCAAATTCTCTTGATCGTACAACTCGATGAGCGTTTGGAGGCCAAGTTCCAACGCACGATCATGCAAACATTTCAGCTCGTCGCGACTCAGGCACTCCGCGATCAACAACACACAATCCGCGCCTGCTTCGCGTGCTTGATAGAGTTGGTATTCGTCGACGATAAAGTCTTTGCGTAACAACGGCACATCAACGTGTTTGCGAATCTCACGCAAATACTCCAGAGAACCTTGAAAGAACGGCTCGTCCGTCAGCACACTCAAACAAGCTGCGCCGCCTTGGACGTACGCCTTGGCGATCATGACGGGATCAAAGTCGGGACGAATCAGCCCCGCCGAGGGACTAGCTCGTTTAACTTCAGCAATCAGCCGCACGCAATCGCCGTCTGAGAGTGCCGCGTGAAAGTCGAAGCACGCAGGCCGATCGGCAATCGCTGCGACAAGCTCGGAGACTGGCCGCGTTGATCGATCCGCTTCTATTTTCTGCCGGGTCTTGGCCAGGATTTCGTCGAGGATCGTCATCAGTGCTTAAAGTGCCGTCGTCCAGTGAGAACCATGGGAAGGTCAAGACGATCACATGCGTCAATGACTTCCTGGTCACGGCGAGACCCTCCAGGTTGAACCACAGCAACGATCCCTGCTTCGGCCGCCGCATCGATCGAATCTGGGAACGGGAAAAACGCATCGGATGCGAGTACGGAGCCGCGAGCACGATCGCCAGCTTTGTCAATCGCGATCTCGACACTATCGACGCGACTCATCTGGCCGGCTCCAACGCCAATCAACGATGTGTCTTTGGCTAAAACAATGGCGTTACTTTTGACGTGCCGAACCATTTCCCAGGCGAACGCCACATCATCCCAAAGCTCATCAGCGACTTCGGTATCGGTAACTGTTTTCCATTGCAACATGGCGCTGGTCATGCGATCGGCATCTTGAACGAGCATACCGCCGCTGATGAAACGACGCTGGAGAGGTGACTGTGGATCTTCGAGGCGACCAACTTGCATCAGTCGCACATTGTCGCTCCATTTCGGTTTCGTCGTCAGTAATCCAACGGCCCCAGCTTCGAAATCGGGTGCGACAATTGCTTCGATAAATAAGCCAGGCTCACAAAGGAGTTCAGCCGTCTCGATATCGAGTGTTCGATTGAAACCGAGCACAGATCCGAACGCAGAAAGCGGATCGCCATCAAGTGCTTTGCGACACGCACGACTTAGCTTGGAATCCGTTGCTGCGCCGCAGGGATTATTGTGCTTAATGACAGAGACCGCTGGTTGTGCAAAACCGCGAACAATCTCTAGGGCCGCATCCAGATCCAGTAAATTATTGTACGACAGTTCTTTGCCACTAATTTGGCGCGCGGAGACAAGGTTTGCTGTGCGGGCCATCGGATCGCTGTAGAGCGCCGCTCGCTGGTGCGGGTTCTCTCCATAACGCAATTGGGTCTTTCGACGCAGCGAGAAGTGCATTGTCGCTGGAAACTCGCCCGCGATCGTATCGCCTCGCATGTAATCCGCGATCGCGCGATCGTAGCCGGCGGTGTGGTCAAAAGCGTCGCTGGCGAGGCGGGCTCGAAGCTTCAGCGTCGTTCCCCCTTCGGCTTCGAGCTGCTCAAGAATCTCGGGGTATTGTTCTGAACTTGTGGCGACGACGACATCGCCATGGTTCTTTGCCGCAGCTCGCACCAAGCTCGGTCCACCAATATCGATTTGTTCGATGCACTCACCTCGCGTCACTCCAATGCGAGCGGCTGTGGCGGTGAACGGATAGAGGTTCACGACCACCAAATCGAACGGAACGATTTCGTGCGTCTCGAGCGCTGACATGTGCGACTCGTTTTCACGAATCGCAAGGATCCCGCCGAAAATCTTGGGGTGCAATGTCTTCAAGCGACCATCGAGCATCTCCGGGAACCCGGTGTACTCGGCAACGTCGTGGACTTCCACACCTGACTGCTCCAAGTGTTTGCGGGTTCCACCGGTGCTATAGATTTTTACGCCAAGAGCCGTCAGTCCCATGGCGAAGTCCGTCAGACCCATTTTTTCGCTGACACTGATCAAGGCATTTCGAACAGGTACGACGTCTGGCACGGCAATTGGACTTGGATTGGAGGAAACGGAAAACATCTTCGCGAGGGCAACAAATCTAGCCGAAAACTCGCGATGGGATAAGCCGACGCCCCGCAGACGCGGGCCACCGCACGAAAAGCGAATGTGATTTCGAGCAAGCTATAAACGCACGGGAATCCCGGCGTCTCGCATCACCTGTTTGGTTTCAGCGATCGTAAATTGACCAAAGTGAAAAATACTGGCCGCGAGAGCAGCGTCGGCTTTGCCCTTCAGGATCGCCTCGGCGAGATGCCGCGGATGTCCGGCGCCGCCACTGGCAACAACTGGAATCGACACGGATTCACTGACCGCCAATGTGACTGGCAAATCGTAGCCATCACAGGTCCCGTCGGCGTCCATACTCGTCAGCACAATCTCGCCCGCACCAAGTCGCTGGACCTCGATCGCCCACTCCACCGCCTCGAGTCCGACCGGCGTACGACCTCCATTGATGTGCACTTCCCAAATTTCTCGCCCGTCCTTGATCACTCGCTTGGGGTCAATGTTGACGACAATGCACTGGCTGCCGAATCGGTCCGCGGCTCGCGAAACAAAGCTCGGATCTTTGCAAGCCGCCGAATTAATGGACACCTTGTCGCATCCAGCACTGAGCAGCGACCGGACGTCCTCAATTGTCCGCACACCACCACCGACCGTCAGCGGCATAAACACTTGCTCGGCGGTGCGCCGCACGACATCAAGAATGATCTCGCGTTCCTCGTGGCTCGCCGTGATATCAAGAAACACCAGTTCGTCCGCTCCCTCAGCTTCATATCGACGAGCAATTTCCACAGGGTCGCCGGCATCCCGCAGATTGACGAAGTTCGTTCCTTTGACGACGCGGCCTTGGTGGACGTCTAAACACGGAATGACGCGAGCAGCGAGCATAAACAGCTTTCAACTCAGCCACTCAATAGCTTCGCACACGCGTTTTCGCACTGGGAAGAGTAGGAATGGCCAAACAGGTTTAAGTGATTCAGCAGATGATACAAAACATAGACACTCGCCCGCCGCTGCCAACCATCCGCCAGCGGGTATTCTTGCTCATAACCGTCCGTAAACTCCTGTGGACACCCGCCAAACAGCCCAATCATGCCCCATTCAGCCTCACGGCACCCGTAATATACAGCTGGATCGAAGATCACCGCCCGCCCGTCCTTGTCGCACAAATAATTGCCGCTCCAGAGATCTCCGTGCAGAAGCGACGTACGACATTCTCGCCCGTCCAACAAACTCGCCAGCCGATCGATCACCCGCTCCACGTCGCCTCGCAATCGCGAATGAGCCAACCCCTGGTCGACCGCCCGTCGCAATTGGTAACCAAGTCGCCTCAATGCCACAAATTCGATCCATTCCTGGCACGGATGATTTGGTTGCCTCGATGAGCCGAGATAATTGTCGCGATCCCAGCCAATTCGGTCGCCTAGCGTTGCTCGATGGAGCTGAGCCAATTCACGTCCGAATTGCTCAAAAAAATTCACTGGCCGCTTACCTGATTCTATTCTCTGTGTCACAAGCCACGCAAATCCGCCGTTGCACACGACAGCCACAGGCCTGGGAACACGGATCGCATCCGACTCGGCGAGTGCTTTCAATCCCGCAACTTCGCAGTCGAAATTGTCTTCCATCGAAGCGTGATTACGCTTGAGGAACAACGACCTCACACTCCCATCGCCTCTGCACCACCGCACGTGCATCGCCTCGCTAATGCATCCGCCACCCACAAACTCAACGTGCAACTCAGTCACCGCTTCGTGACCGAGCATTGCCAAACACTCCCTCACCGGTTGATTCATTTCGCAACTATAATTCTTGCGATTCAAAATGGCTCAAACCCCCAATCACTTGTCGAACGGATTGATGACGATGCGATTTATTGCTTTAGCGACGTTGGCGTTTGGCCTTGTCGTGGTGACGACCTGCTATGCCCAAGATGAGTCTGGCGTTAAAAGCCAACCTGTGCAACCAAACTTTCTCTTCATCGCAATCGATGACCTTAATAGCCTCTTAGGCTTCTCGGCCATCGAGCCAGGCAATTTCCTACAAACGATCTATCCTGATCCCAAGATACTCGAAGGTGTTCGCCGTCGGCTGACTCCGAACTTAGATCGTCTCGCCGCAACCAGTGCCCCGTTTCTGCGTGCCTATTGCCCTTCACCATTGTGCGGCCCTTCGCGAACATCCTTGCTGACCGGAACACGGCCTCACGAAAGCGGCTACTACAACCATGATCGCCATTTCCGCACGTACGAGTCTCTCCAAGACACGATCACGTTACCGCAACACCTCAAGGCAAATGGCTACTTCACGACCGGCCTCGGCAAGATCTTTCACACCGGAAGCGGTACCGTCGATGGACCGATTGAAGAGGATTGGTCCGACTCGCGAAATTCTTGGAACCAGTGGGTGAACCATCCCATCGGATGCAACGGCGGGAAGCCTTCACGCTACTCGCCGACCGACGGAGGCCTGCTTCAATTCGGACCTTCGCAGCTCGAACTACAAGACACTGGCGACTACCTGGCCGCCGATTTTGCGGCGACGCTTCTCGAGCACGGCACCGCTTCGACGAACGTATCCATCCGCAGCATAATCGCACAAACCGTTACTTTGCCGCGAAATCAACCGTTCTTTCTTGCGTGCGGATTGTTTCGACCGCACTTGCCGTTCTATGCACCGAAGGACTACTTCGAACTCTTTCCCACGTCGCAAATGACCGGACTGAATCGCCAATCACTCGACGCGATCATCGCGGACTTGGACGACCTGCCCACGGGAGCGGAGAGGTTCTCGGACTTCGGTAACGGCAAGATGCGAGATTTGATGAAACATGCCAACCAATCCAAAGGCTTCGACATTGACCCCGAAGTCGCAGCATGGCGAGAACTCGTCCAAGCCTATCTTGCGTGCGTGAGTTTTGCGGATTCATGCATCGGTCGACTCCTTGATGGATTAGAGCATTCGCCGCATCGAGATAACACCATCGTGCTCCTGTGGAGCGACCACGGTTTCCACCTTGGCTCCAAGTTCCACATCGCCAAACAAGCTCTCTGGGAAGAAGCGAACCGAACGGTGATGATCATCCGCGACCCTCGCGTCGAAACCGCATGCGATGGAATACCACGACGACAAATCGTCAGTCTCAGTGATCTCTATCCAACGGTGTGTTCGCTTGCGAATGTGTCGCGACCAAGTCACGTCCACGGCAGCGACCTGAGTTCGCTCATTCACTCGGCCGACGCTGTCGAAGTTCACGACTCCGTCTTGATGACGTACCAACCAGACAATCACGCGATCCGAACACCCACACATCGGTTCATGCAATACGCGGACAAGACCACCGAAATGTACGACATGCAAAATGATCCTGGCGAGCTAGAAAACCTCGCGTTGAAAACGGACACAAACGAGTATCGTCAATTGCATAAATTGCTGCGAATTCAAATGGGTGAGCATGACACAAAATAAGCACATCACTTCAGTGCGTCGAGAATGCGTCGAGTTACTCGGCAAACAGTGTGCTCCGAACTTCCTGGCTAATTGTCTTGCGTTGTGCCATTGCTTCCTCGAACGTCGAGGCGTCGAGCGAGTACAGCGTCACATCGGTAACGGTGTCGATACTTGCGTTTCGCGGTCGGCCCGTGATGAGGGCGGCCTCGCCAAAGTAATCGCCCTTGTGCAATTCCGCGACACGTTGATTGTTGGGTTCGAGCACCACGTTCAACTGTCCGCTGGAAACGAGATAGAATCGGTCGCCGACTTCGCCTTCCTGGATGATTCGCGTACCCATCGGGTGAGTTTCTTTCCGCATGCGTTCCGCGATCTTGGTCAAGGTGCTGATAGCGACCCCTTCAAAGAGCGTGGACTTCACTAACATTTCGCTGATCGATGACAACTCATCGAGTTGGGAATTGCGAGTGATACGACCAAAGTCCATTTTGACAATGCGGTCGGCGACATCGAGGATTCGGTTATCGTGCGTAACAATCACGATCGCGACCCCTGACTCATGAGCGAGTTCCTGGAAAAGAGTGACGACGCGGCGTCCCGACTCCTCGTCCAACGCCGCCGTCGGCTCATCCGCCAACAAAATTTCTGGCCTATGGACGAGGCCGCGTGCCACCGCCACTCGCTGTTTTTGCCCGCCCGACAATCGACTCGGTTTGTAGTGCATGCGTTCGGCCAAGCCGACTCGCTCGAGCATTTCTTCACAGCGTGCGTTCTGTTCACTGCGTGATAACGAGTCGTCTTGCAGCTCCAATGCCATTCGGACATTTTGCATCGCCGTCAGCGACGAAAAAAGATTATGGGCTTGGAAAATGAAGCCCAAACGTTTTCGTAGAGCGACAATTTGGCGGTCCGTGGCGCTGTGAAGCGGCTCGCCGAGCACCCACAACTTCCCCTCTTGGACGCGACGAAGTGTGCCGACGAGCGTTAGCAAGGTGGTCTTTCCCGAGCCACTTTGCCCAGTCATGATCACGATTTCGCCCGGATCGACCTGCAAAACATTGTCAAATAAGACCTGTTTCCGGCCGTCACCGGCGCCATAGAAGTGCTCCAGGTGCTGTACGTCGATCGCGGCACGACGGTTTGGCGTCTGGTTTGGAGACTGGTTCATTGAATCCACTGGCTCATTAAATCCGCATTCTAATTCTGCTCATCATTCGGATAGACTGTGGCCGTGCATCATAGCAACCACAGCTTTCCATCGTCTTCCACCCTTGATCTGATGCTTGATAACCGAATCGTCCCGATGAGTCGCCCACTGGACACGCTCCACTCGCTCGTGCTAGCGATCTGTGTGGTCACAGTCGTGGGTTGCGATAAAGCAAGGACACCCGAGAACCGCATGATCGCCCCGCAGCGGATGCAGGCACTCGCGGCACTCGGTGATGGCTCGAAACCCGCCGTCGTCGCGCAAGGCAAGCTGGAACCCGCCAGCGGAGTCCGCTCAATCTTGGTCCCAGCCGGTGATCGTGTCGCGAAGGTCAATATTTCCGAAGGCGATCTTGTCAAAGCCGACGATACACTGCTTGTGCTTGCGAGCTTGAAGCTTCGCGAGATCGAACTTGCCGTGGCCGAAACACAATTGCGTGAAACACGCACGCGTGCTGCTGCCGCTGGCAAAGTTGCTCAAGCCAAACTCGACGTCGCGACAACCCAACTCGCCAAGTCCGAACTTGAAATGCAACAGGCCCAAGCTCGCTTGGATCGTGCGAAAGCGAGCGGTGGCGAACTCGACTTGCTGAACCGCCAAGTCGAGCTGAACCAAAACAAGTTGGACCAGATTCGATCCGCGTTCAACGATTCAACCAACGGCCGCCTCGTGTCGCGCGCGAGCCTTGACCAACAAGAACTCGCCGTGAATCAAGCCAAATCCGCTGTCGAATCTGCACTTACCGATGCACAGCAATCCATCCAACGGGAGCGATTATCTGTCGAGACCGCGCGACGCGAACTCGAGGCGGCAAAACTTGGCGTCGATTCAAACCGTGCGGATGCGTCCTTCGAGTCGCTGAGCCAACAGATCGAATTGCTGCAATTACAAATCGATTCCACGCGCGTCCAAAGTCCCATCGACGCAGTCGTGTTGAGGGTCGATGCGACGACCGGTCAAGCGACAACAACAACCCCGCTGGTTCACTTAGCGGATATCTCTGAAATGGTTTGCCGCACCGAAATCGATGTTTCTGAAATTCAAAACATCCATATCGGAGCCCAAGCCCGAATCAGCAGCCCAGCGTTATCACAGATCCTCATGGGGCATGTGAAGTCGATTGGCCGCATGATTGGCAAGCCACAATTACCTAGTCCGTATCCAACGGCGCGAGTGGATTGGCGAAGCGCCGAAATCGTGATCGCCATTGACGATGGTGACACTTCCGCCGCGGCACGGTTTATTAACTTGCAAGTGGATGTCGCAATCGATGCTTCGGGTGAAATCGCGATGGTCCCCGTTGCCCCCAACGAGCCGACCAAGCTGTGAGAGTTCGCGGATGCTGATCGCCCGTCGACGTCGCACATCACTTGCCATGCACAATCTGCTGCATCAACCGGCCCGTACCGCTGTCTCGGTCCTCGGAATCGCGTTCGCCATTCTGCTGATGTTCATGCAACTTGGTTTTCTCGGAAGTGTCGGTGACACTGCCACGCTCGTCTATCAACGCACACCCGGCGAACTGGTGGTGCGATCGAGTGAATACTTGAGCGTTTACGATCCGCGATCCATCCATGCCTCGATACTCAATCGTCTCGCAACCACTCCTGGGGTGACGGCAGCTCGTCCGCTCGACATCGGAGTCGCCTCGTGGCAAAACCCGAACAATGGCGAGTTCCTCGCTGTTGCCCTGATGGGCATCGATATCACTCAACCTGCTTTAAAGCTTGACGAATTACAGACTCTGCTTCCACTGCTTCGCCGGCCCGATCATGTGTTGGTCGACCGCACTAGCCGCGCTGACTTCGGTCCGCAAAACAGCGTCGCGTTTGGTGACAATGACATTGGCGTTACGACTGAAATCAATTACCAGAACGTCCATATCACCGGGACGTTCGAGATGGGCACTGGCTTAGCAGCCAATGGCGCGGTGCTAACTAGCCGCGAAGGTTTCCGTCGACTCACGCGAGGTGACGGCAACCAGGTTTCGATGGTGTTTGTTGAACTCGACAAGGACATCGAACCGACTGCCGGAAAACAAGCAATCATCGATCGACTCCGTCTTGGCGGTGGCCCCCTCGCACACGCGAATGTGTTCACACTTGCCGACGCGGAGTCGTTGGAACGTCAACATTGGTATCTCGAAACTCCGGTTGGGATCATTTTCTGGATCGGTGTGGCGCTCGCTGTCGTGGTGGGTGGCGTGATTTGCTACATGGTTCTCACGGCTGATGTCATCGCACGATTACCTGAGTACGCAACACTGAAAGCTCTCGGCTACAGCACCGGCTATCTCGGTCGCACGCTGCTTCTACAGTCGACCCTTCTTGCATTCGTCGCACTCCCCGTCGCGACACTCGCAGCGTTCACGCTATTCCATATCGCGAGCGCTGCATCCGGTTTACCGATCCGCATGACATGGCAGTGGTTCTCGCTCGTTAGCACGCTCAGCATCTCGATGTGTGCAATCGCAGCGATGTTGGCACTGCGGAAACTCTCTAAAGCCGAGCCAGCGAGTTTGTTTTAATGTTCCGCCGCACTCCGCTCGCTTGGAAGAATCTCGTTGCTGATTGGCGTCGGTTCGCGCTCGCTTCAGCTGGTGTCGCATTCGCTGCCATCTTGATGTTCACCGAGAACGGATTTCGCAACGCATTACTAGACAGCCCCGTGATGTGGCTTGATCTTGTCGACGCTGACTTGATCGCGGTCAGCCGCACGCGAACATCGCTGCAAAGCGAGCAACCATTTCCCCAGGATCTCTTGCGGCGGGCCGCCGGTGATGCCGACGTTACCGTTACCTCACCGATTTACATCGAACGCAGCCAAGCTCAAGTTCGCGTTGGGAATTTGCCAAGTCGTCCGATTCGCGTGATCGGAATTGAAAGTGAACCACGATGGTTAACGACTCGCAAATTGCGAGAAGTCGTCTCGTCTCTTCGGTCGCCACAAACCGCTGCACTCGATACTCAAACACGACATCTTTACGGCTTCGCACTCGAAGATCGCTCTCAACTCCAAAAACAGTCCATTGAGCTTGTCGGAAAGTCATTGAGTATCGTCGAGACGGTGGTGATCGGAGCTGACTTTGTCAACGAGGGCACGTTATTGATGAGTGCGCAAAACTTTGCTGATTACTTTTCGTTTCGGAATTCCGGCCAGCCGCTTGAAGTGGTCGATTTGGGGCTGATTCAACTGCGTGCGGGCTCGAATCCCGAACAAGTCGCCAAGCGGCTCACAGCATTGGCACCGCGCATTTGGAGTGTCAAAACACGATCGCAGTTGATTCAGCAGGAGACAGCTTTTTGGAGTGGACAAACGCCTGTGGGAATCATCTTTTCCATTGGGGCGATGATGGGTTTTGCGGTTGGCGTCATCATTTGTTACCAAATCCTTTTCACCAGCATCAACGATTCAATGCCTGAATTTGCGACACTCAAAGCGATGGGATACCCCAACCGCTACTTCGTGTTGCTCGTCATCAAACAATCGATCTACCTTTCCCTATTCGGATTCGCGATCGCATTGATTGTAAGCCTCGGCCTCTTTCGAGTTCTAGAACCAATCGCAGGGCTGCCGATGCTGATCACGATCCCGCGAGCCCTCTTTGTCCTCGCCCTCACGATGACCATGTGTCTAGCCAGCGCGCTGCTGGCGCTCAGAAAGCTTCTTGGCGCCGACCCAGCGAGTCTGTTCTAAGCAATCCATCGCGACAGAACGCGATATCCGGATTCGCTCGGCAGCGAAGTAGACGAGTTCTGCGTAAGAGCTCTCATTCGACACAACTACTCGTTAAATAGCGTGCCCATCATACGCCGCAATTGGACTTCACCGAGGGCGAGATCACGCTCACGGTCGATGCGATCACCTCGTCGCTTGAACTCCGTCAGCTGTGCTAGCTTTTGTGCTCCAGCGGGCGCTTTGTCAATTTTCTCCGCTGAGGTTTTGCGGCGAGTGCTCTCCATCGTCGCTTGCTCAATTTCTTTGGCGATCATCAACCTTTCATTCGCTTCATCAAGGTCCAGAATCGCATGCGAGATCTGTTGCTCAATGGTCTCGCGACTCGCCTTGGTGAGCGAATCACATTGCTGCCGTCGACAAGTTAAATCCGACGCCAAATCGCTGCGATGCGCGAGCTTCGCCAAGATCGCTATGGGCCCTTTCGACATTGCTAAACCGAGACCGGGTTGAAGCACACCCATCATCGACTTTGCGGCTGGCAATGACTCCGTGTTCATGCATCGACAGAGCGTCAGTGCGGCGAGATAGTCGCCCCGGTTCGCTAACGCGAGCGTGAGCGCAGCGGACTCGTCGGTGAACGAGTTGTCGATAGAAAGTGATGACACAAGTGTCGCTGATTCAACTTGTTGCGGCGGCCAATCGATCGCATCGGCGAGTCGACGTTGCAACTTGCGAATACCGAAACGCACAACAATAACTTGTTCTCGAACGTCCAAGTATTTCAGTCGCAACTCAGACACATCCCCGTCGGGCAGATCCAGTTCTTCGGCTTGTTCAGCCATCTTCAATAGCGATTGCAACACCTCACTGGACTGAGTCAGCAAATCAAGTTGCTGCTGTAGGGCAAGGATGCGATAGAATGCATCCAAGGCTTCGGCTGCGGATTCATCGCGCCGGTCGGCGGCTAAGTCTTTCAGCACGGATTGAACTAGCCCGACTTGGGCACATTCAGCGGGATTCTCACGATCGAGTTCGCACCTCAGAGCACGACGCTCGCCATCAAGGAGATTGGCCGGCGCGGACGCCGCTCCCGCAAGCATGGTGACCTTCGCTGAGTCGAGCGAGGCTGGCTCGACCGTTATTGACGTCGCGTCCATTGATGGGACAACCGAGACGACAACGACAAGGAGAGTCGCAAGAACGACTGACATAGCTGCGACTCCTAGCCCGAGACAACGAGCCCATCCATGAACTCAATCTCTTGCGTGTATCGCCACTGGAGAGTGTCCTGATCGAGGAAAACGCTTCGAAAAACAGTTGTATCGGTTCTAAGGACTGGTCTAGCAACCCGCTTGAAGATTTCAGGCTGGTGCTTTTCAGCGGGGCGTCGTAAGCGTATCCTGTTAGGTTTACCAGGTGACGATCCGATGGGCGAATTCCTATTTCAATACAAACGGCCGGAGCCGACGACATGGGTTTACATGTCGTCGTTTCTGATGATTGGATTGTATTTCGTGTTCCATCGTTTCTGGAGCATTCGAAACCTCGACATTGTGCTCGTGATTTTCCTCGCTCCCGGCTTGCTCATGGTGCATGAGGGGCGTCGACGAGAACTGAAAGAGATCGAGTCACTCGTCGCCCAATCCGCATTCGACCAACGAACGAACGACGTTTCCCAACCGCCCCAGCAGCCCGCCTTGCCTCCTGAGGCTGAGCCGCCGACGAAAGCGGAAACGAACACAGGAGCCCCGAAGGTATCTTTAGTTGTCGTTCAAGATCTCGACGATTCGAAACAAATCATCGATGTGGTCCCAGCAATCCAGCAGGCCCGTGAGTTCACTCCCCAGGGAATTCAGTTTTCTGGGTTTGTTTGGTTATTCGTCATACAGTGCTGCCTACTGATTCGGCTCATGCTTGATCCACTGATGGTTCGTCGACCTCTATTGGATCCCAACCTGTCGGCTGGCGGTCTGAACTTTATTGGCGTCTCGCTCTTTGTCTTCATGATGGCGAATGTTGTAACGAGCACACCGCGCCAACAAGTTGAGCAGGGCCCTAAACTCGGCCCCGGCTACCCTCTGATGCATATGCTGCCTGCGATCCCAACTCGACCGTCTGGCGATTCGTTGGTGGGAGTCGAGCCAACCGGCGACATCGAGCTGGATGCGAAGAAATTGTGGCTCACGACGATCGCAAAATCACTGGCGATTTTGGCTCATCTAGCCATCGTGATTGGAATCGTCCTCATCGGTAATCGTCACTTCGGAAACATCCGTTCGGGTATCGGATGCGCCCTGCTTTATTTATTACTTCCCTATACAGCACAAATGACCGGCCGCGTTGACCATGCCGTTCCAGCAGCACTACTGCTATGGGCAGTCCTCATGTATCGCAATCCGATGGTCGCCGGAATCTTCCTGGGGCTTGCCGCAGGCCTCGTCTATTATCCGTTATTTTTGCTTCCTCTTTGGTTCAGTTTTTACTGGCAACGGGGTGCGAGGCGATTCGGCGTTGGTGTCGTCGCGACGCTTTGCATTTTGATGCTCCTGCTCTCTGTCGCAGGAACGGTTTCGCTCTTAGACCACTTGCGCCGCATGTACGGACTGATATTGCCCTTGATGGAACCGCGAGGCATTTGGTCGTTGGGCTGGAATCCCATGTGGCGATTCCCGGTCATCGCTGGCTTTGTGATCTTGAGTTTCTTCTTTGCCGTATGGCCAGCCCAGAAAAACCTCGGAACGCTCATCAGTGCCACCGCAGCAATCATGGTTGGCGCTCAATTCTGGCACGGCGATGGCGGTGGTCTCTATATCGCTTGGTTTTTGCCGTTCTTGCTGTTGACCATCTTCCGACCTAACTTGCAGGACCGCGTCGCGCTTAAAGTGATCGACGGTGGAGCCGGTATGGTTCGCCAACGCTCGCGGCTTGAGGTCGAAGCCGCCTAGTCCACTCAGTGCTGCGAGCTCGTTTCGCGCCGGGTACGTGATCACTTTCTAAACCATCGAAGATATGACAAGCACGACACAGGGCCCCGTCCCACAGGAAGCGATCGATCGCTACACATCCGAACTGGAGATTCGCAATCAGCAGTTCAAGGGACTTGCTCAGCGAGATTCCCAACTTGGCACGCTTCGTGTCGTGCTGTTTTTAGCCCTTTTAATGTTCTTATTTGTTGGCCCGTTTGCCGGCGCCGTGGTGCTGTTCGGCATACTTGCCGCAGCCGCATTCGTCGCGTTTCTAGCCGTCGCGATCTACAATGAGTCCATCCGTGATGCGATGGAACAATTACGAAGCGAACGACGTGTCCTGCGCCGTCTGCTCGCTCGTCTTCAACGTGACTGGAAACGACTCAGCGACAATGGTCCATCGAAGTTGCTTTCGAACTTGCAACTACCCAAGCATCAACGCGAAGTTGCCGACGACTTGGACTTGTTCGGTGACGCGTCGCTGTTTCAGCTCGTTGCCATGGTTGGCACCCAACCTGGCGCAGAAACCCTCGCTCGCTGGCTTGCTGAACCCGCCGATGCGAATGCAGCGACTCGACGTGCGCACGCAATTGACCAACTCGCCCCACAGCGTGAGTTACGCCTCAACTTTTACGTGACCGCAAACCAAATTGGCGAAAGCACCGGACACCCGGATCGCTTTGTCGCTTGGGCTGCTGGTCCGCAGTGGCTGGCCCAGCGGAACTGGATGAAAATCTGGGCGAATGTCTCGGCAATCATCGCTACCGTCGCGATTGTGACGCTGGTCGCTGGATGGCTTGTCCCAGCCGTCGGCAAAGCTGTCCTCTTCGCCGGCGCCGTCTTGTTCCTTCTGGCCGGGATCAACTTCGCATTCACGTCGATCTTCCTTGGCCCCGCGCATGAAATCTTCTCCATCGCAATGGCGAGCCGACGCTCGGTAGCAGATTACCGTGCATTGGCATCCACCGCCTCCGCAAGCGATGCGTCACCAGCAAGCGACGTCTCACCTGCCAGTGACGGTTCACCCGCATGCGACCTGGAATCGATCTACAACCGACTCATTGGTGGCGAAAATGCGGCGGTTCCAGCGTTCGCTTCACTAGGGAAGGTTGCTAGTTGGGGGTCGCTTCGTCAATCCGCAGCAACGTTTCTGATCTACCTACCCCTGCAAGCGTTCACGCTGTGGGACGTCCGTGTACTTGATTGGCTCGAAGCTTGGCAGCGACGGTATGGAGTTTACGCGCCGACTTGGTTTTCCGCACTCGGCGAACTCGAAGCCTTGATGTCATTGGCTGCGCTTCGAGACGAATATCCTCATTGGGCCGTTCCCACATGGGTGCAGCCAACACCCAATGCAACGATTGAAGCAGTCGGGATTGGGCATCCGCTTTTGCGAGACGATGTTCGAGTACGCAATGATGTGAACATCGGACCGTCAGGCTCATTCTTGCTCGTCACGGGCAGCAACATGTCGGGCAAAAGCACGATCCTTCGAAGCCTTGGACTCAATGTTTCACTGGCAAACGCGGGAGCGCCAGTGTGTGCATCGAGTTTTTCGCTGCCAGCGATCCAATTAGCGACGAGCATCCGCGTCCGCGATAACTTGGCCGAAGGTGTCTCGTTTTACATGGCGGAACTGCATCGACTTCGGGGCGTGGTGGACCAAGCTCGACACGTTGCCGATCGTGATGATCGAGTATTGATGTTCTTGCTCGACGAAATCCTGCAAGGCACCAATAGTCGCGAGCGTCAAATCGCTGTGTCGCAAGTGCTTGAAACACTCGTCGAGTGTCATGCGATCGGCGCGATCAGCACGCACGACCTGGAACTGGCTGATGAAGCGACGCTCAAGCAACTAGCGACGATCGTCCATTTTCGCGAGACCATCCGCCCCGACGCAGAAGGCGTCGAACAAATGACGTTCGACTATCAAATGCGTCCAGGTGTCTCACCGACAACGAACGCGCTGCGCCTGCTGGAAATCGTCGGACTCGGACGTAAATAAATTCAACTCCGGCGTCATTACCCTCAAAACGAGTTCCAAGCGGCTACTGTTGCGTCTGCAAATGCAGCCTTTTCAGCGTATCAATGTCATGCAGTAATGCAGAACGTGATTCGAGTGGAATGTTATCCGCGCCGCCCGTTGCGAATGCTGCTTCGAGTGCTTTGAACTGATGAATGGGCATCGCCGCTCCTTCGACAGTGGATTTTTGAATCGCTGCATGAATAGCAAACGTTCTCGGGTTGTGGATCAGATCTTCGAACCAATCGACCTGGTCCGAATAGCGTGCCGTTGTCTTGGCATCCTCGAGTGCACGCTGTAAATGTTGGCAGACACTTGGAGGATCGATTTCAGACGGAATCAAAAGCGCCCCGATCGAACGCAACGCCAATCCGATCTTGCGACTGCCCATAGCCACAGCCAAAGGAATCGAAAACACGACACCGACCAGAAGTGGCGAGAACCATGGCAAGAGAGCAGGAGCAAACTGCGCAAGCAGGAAAGTAACCAACATCCCAGCCAGTGTGATGACGACGAATTGACTCAACGCGTCCGACCAAGTGACACCATGCTCATCACGCTGCTGTGCCGACCAGCGGATGCTTTTACCTCGAAGTGCAGCAACCACAAAACGGGTGTGATAAATCGCCATGATCGGCGAAAGCAACACAGAAAAAACGGTCTCAAGCAACGAGCTCATGACCAGCATCAAAAGCCCTCCACGCAACTTCATTTCTCGCTGGCTTTGGCAAACAAGAAGGACACTCCACAACTTCGGCAGCAACAACATAACCATCGAAACACTAAAGATCGCCAAAGCACCCGAATACGAATCAATGCGACTCGTTCCGCTGAAGTCTTGAGTGTCAACGATCATCCCAGCCATACACAATCCCGTAAACAGGACCCAAATCGGCGATGCCAAATAGGCCATGATTCCGCAACTCAAATGCAATCGACTTAACGGCCGAAGATTCTCGCTTGCCAGCAGTTTAGAGTGCTGCAAATTCCCTTGACACCATCGCTGGTCGCGTTGTGCGTAATCCGCCAATGTCGTTGGGCACTCTTCGTAACTGTCACCCAGATCCGTTGCGATTTCGACTTTGTATCCGGCCTGCACTAACAAAGCCGCCTCGATAAAATCGTGGCTCAAAATTTCACCGCCAAGTGGCGGCTTGCCAGGCAACACGGGTAAGTCACAGTGCATTCGAAACGCTTCAACCCGAAGAATCGCGTTATGTCCCCAGTAATTGCCTTCCCCGCCAGCCCAAAGCGAAAAGCCTTTCACGAAGATCGGGCCATAAACGCTAGCCGCAAATTGTTGAAGCCGCGCAAACAGTGACGACCGCCCGATTGGAACTGGCGGAACCTGCAAAATACCAAGGCGATCATCCTGTCGCATGCGTCTTACCATTTCTCCGAGAGTCGCCCCTGAGATCAGGCTATCGGCATCGAGAACGATCATGAATTCGTGCCGGCTTCCCCAGCGCTCGACGAAGTCGGCGATATTGCCTGCTTTGCGACAAGTATTGTGCGGCCGATGCCGGTAAAACACTCCATCGGTAAGGTCCAAGGACCGTGTTAACTCCGACCACGCCACCTCCTCACGAATCCAAGTCCCATGATTCGTCGTGTCGCTCAGGATATAAAAATCAAACTTGTCCTGAAGGGAATGTTCACGCAAGTCCAAAAGCATTGCCTTGACACCCGCCATCACACGATCGGGAGACTCATTGTAAATCGGCATGAGAACCGCTGTTCTCTCGCGAGACTCACCCTCAAGACCAATGGAAAGTGGCTCAACGGGAGCTGCGTCATCCACACGCCTGACTGTTTCGATTCGCTCCCGCCACAAGGCAACGAAACCGAGCGTTGCCAAACAAAACGAAAACGCGATCCAAGCAAACAAAATGGCGAACAACGGAATGCCCGCGAGCTCAAAGTAGTTCACACCGCCAAGGTTGTTCGCTACGGTTGCGAAACTTGCCGTTGCAATCGTGACGAGCATCAATGTCATTAAAGCAACGAGAGACCGGATGCGGCTTGTTGATGAAGCGAGCAATGCTTGACTTGTCATCTTCTATCGTTCCAACCGCGCTGCGAACATCGTGGTTGCAAACGCCATTACCCGGCGAGATGCATCCGCCCACGCGTCGATCCGAAGCAACGCGATCCGGCGAGGCAATAAAGCCGCTCGCATTTCCCGTCGATCCTCAGGCGGAGCCGATCGCACCACGCCAGCGACTCGAATTCGGCCACAAGCGATTTCGTCGACCAGAATACTAATCGCTGCCGTAAACAGCGGCACCGAATCATGTTTGGTGCTATCGGATGCGAGTCCACAAAGGACGCGCTGCCCCTCAACCCTTGCCTGATCTTGGCTGAGTCCACAGCGAACGAGGTATTGGTAAACACGATCGGCGATTAACTGTTCGCCAGTGAGTTTGCTTTCAGAGAGAAGTGAAGTTTGCATCGCAGCGAATTCTTTTTTGGGTGATGAGTGGATCGCACAAGTCCATTTTTGCTTCCATATATCGGAAGACTAACAACAAAACGTGTGCCAGATATCCAGCTCAAACTCGACTTTCGCGACTTCCGAAATGCGCAACCAGGCTAGGGGCGAAAGCTCACCGTTAACGCTCTTGCGTGGTTAACATTGCGATACTTCCACGCAAACAAACTTTGATCGATTCCGACAGCATGAAATCAAAAAACAAAGAAGTGTCGCTGTACAGTTCATTCTCGGGACGACGGTTGCTCGTTGTCCGAGCAACGTGATCGACTTTGACGTACCTGAACTTGGAGATATCATCTGGGTCGTGACCGGGGAAAACAATCAAACGCTCTTACCGAGAATTTAATGCGGATCTTTTTTTTAATGAGCCTGTTTGTGGCGATCTCTTGTGACGGGGAATCCCATGCGGAATCCGTCAACGCTGACGAGATGAACCGCGTGACATCGTTTGAGGGCCTCGTCCATTTGGCGTCCTCGATGTCCTCACAAGAGTTCGTGCCGCGCGAACCACTCCCCCAAGCACTCGCTGATCTGACCTACGAAGAGTTTTGTCAGATTCAATTTCGGCACAAAAAGGCCGTCTGGTGGGAGACCCCAGCACCTTATTGGATTGAGACCTTCCATCGCGGCTTCGTTCAACAAGATTGCGTGTCGTTGTTCACAATCGAGAACTCAACGGCCAAGCAAGTGCCGTTCTCGTCCGAGAACTTTGACTTCGGAGAGAAAGTCCAAGGACTTGCAACGCTTGACGTGTCGGGACACGCAGGAATCAAGATCGTCGGCCGGTTTCCTGGATTCGGTGATGTACAGGAAATTCTAACCTTCTTGGGATCGAGCTATTTTCGAGGGCGAAGTGGCGCAACGGCCTACGGTGCATCGGCTCGCGGACTCGCCGTTGACATTTCGCTCCCACGCGACGAAGAGTTTCCATTTTTCAAAGCTTTTTGGATTGTGAAGCCTGAAGCGACGGACGAAGAGGTGACGTTGCTCGCGTTGATGGACAGCCCAAGTGTTTGCGGCGCTTACGAATTCAAGCTTGTCCCAGGATCGGTGGAAACGAAGATCTCGGTGAAGCTTTCACTACACTTCCGAAAGATTCCAGAGAAGATCGGCATTGCCCCGCTAACCAGCATGTGGATTTGGGGTGATGGTCTCCAAGGCCCGCCAGGCGACAAGCGACCTGCGGTACACGACTCAGACGGGCTAATCATTCGCACGGCCGATGATGAGTGGATATGGAGAACCCTTGCGCGCCAGAGTTATCCTTCCGTGTCGAAGATTTACTCCGGCGAGATACGTGGCTTTGGACTGTTACAGCGAAATCGTTCTTTCTATCACTTCGATGACCACAATGCCCACTATCACAAGCGTCCGAGCGTCTGGATTGAACCCAAGCAGAACTGGAAAAATGGCTCCGTTGAACTCTTAGAATTGCCTGGTGCGCACGAAGGCATCGACAGCATTGCTGCCTACTGGATTCCCGACGAGCGTCCGCAAATTGGCGTGCCGCTTACACTGGAATACGACGTACTATTTTTTCCTGGCGATCATTCTGAAGAAAAAACAACGGCACGAGCAACCGACTTTTCCATCAAACGCAAGAACGACGACATCGACTTGACGGTGCGGTTTTCTGGCGTTGCTGTAAAAGACTTGAAAACCGTCTCGATTCAGGAATCATTTGTACGTGGAGAACTCGTTTCAAAGTCCGCTCAAAAAACCGACACGGGCGACTGGCTCGTGACGCTTCGGTTTCGAGCCACCGAGGCGGCACCCATCGAGCTTGGAGTGACACTTATGGACAATGAAAGCACGGTGTCCGAACGGTTCATGTATCTGTGTCCCGACAAAGAGCCCTCGTTTGTGTATCCAGAGGTCTACACGAGATCTGAGTAAGAAATCTAATCGCGTCAAGCTTCGCAAGCGGCTCGCAATCCACCTGTTCTAAGCGAGCATTTGGCACGCCAAGCAACATGAACGCATCTGGCATCGGTTATGATCGTACGAAACTCGTCTGATTTTTCGCCGCTCATCTTCTCGACGTCATATGCCCGAACTGTTACCGCCGCTGATGTCGCTCACACCCATCTTGGTTGTGGCGGTAGTGCTTGTGGGACTCAGGATTTCTGCGGCGCGAGCGATGCCGCTGGCCTACGTTACCGCTGTGTTTTTGGCGTATTTCTATTGGAGGCTAAGCGCATCACAGATTGCCGCAGCGAGCTTGAACGGATTGGTAGTAACTTGCACGCTGCTTTACATCATCTTTGGTGCAATCCTGTTACTCAATACGCTAAGCGAGAGCGGTGGGCTGTCAATCATTCGCCGAAGCTTTACGGACATCACCAGTGATCGGCGTGCCCAAGTCGTCATCATCGCGTGGCTATTTGGCTCGTTCATCGAAGGCTCAGCCGGTTTTGGCACTCCAGCGGCTGTGTGTGTGCCACTTCTTGTCGGGCTCGGGTTTCCCGCCAAGAGTGCCGTAATCTCTGGAATGCTGATTCAATGCACTCCCGTTTCGTTTGGTGCCGTGGGGACACCGATTCTTGTGGGAGTGAAAAAGGGACTCGACGGAAGCGCCGAAGTCGCAAGCTATGCCGCGAGTCGCGGACTCGATGACTGGAACGAATTGCTGCCGATCATCGGTGCCAAGGTTGCGATCTTGCATGCGATTCCAGGAACACTTATTCCCTTGTTCGTGATCTGTCTCATGACCAAGCACTTTGGCGTTAACCGCAGCTTCGTCGAGGGACTTCGAATGTGGCGTTTCGCATTGTTCGCTGCGTTTGCAATGACGATTCCCTATGTCGTGATCGCCCGCACGCTCGGCCCCGAGTTCCCATCGCTCTTGGGATCGTTAATCGGACTTGCGATTGTCGTGCCAGCGGCAAAACGCGGATTTCTGTTTCCGAGTGAGCCGCCATGGGACTTTGCACCATCGTCGACTTGGAACGAAGACTGGAACGGTTCGATAGAAATATCGATCGAAACGTCCAAGCAACACCTGTCACTGTTCAAAGCATGGCTACCGTATCTAGTCATCGCCGTACTCTTGGTCGCGTCGCGTTTACCGGCCTTGGGATTCGGCGAGTTGTTAAAGTCCGTTGCGATCCCCACAGATCCAGCAACGACCCAACAAATTTGGGGAACGAGCGTCAGCATTTCCCAGGTGCAGCCTTTGTATTTGCCGGGAACGATTTTTATTTTTGCCAGTCTGTTTGCTGCGGTGCTCCATCGCATGAGTAAAAAGTCGCTGCAGCGTGCGCTATCGAAATCCGGTCGCATGATTTGGTCCGCTTCTGGTGCTCTGTTGTTTGCTGTCCCTATGGTTCAAGTCTTTATCAACTCCAGCGGTGGCACCGCGGGTCTCGATTCGATGCCAAACGAACTTGCCGGAGGCGTCGCCGCCATCGCGGGAAAAGCGTGGCCAGCGTTTTCGCCACTTGTCGGTGGGATGGGTGCTTTCGTTGCGGGAAGCAACACGATCTCAAACATGATGTTTGCTCTGTTCCAGTTTGGTGTCGCTGAGAAAATCGGTGCCGATCCGACCTGGGTCGTGGCACTGCAAGCGGTCGGAGGTGCGGCGGGGAATGTGATTTGTGTGCACAATGTTGTTGCCGCCTGTGCTGTTGTTGGCCTGGTTGGCCGCGAAGGCGATGTGATTCGAATCACTTCACTTGTTTTCGTCTACTACGTCATGGTGGCTGGGGCGATTGGCATGTTCCTAGCGTAACCTTCTCCCGGGTCCGAATCTTGGCATATATTATTGCCGGCCTTTTTGCCTTACTGAAACGCTCAACGAATGAATCATGATCACTCCACTCAATCCTCGTGAACGCCTTTTGATGGGCCCCGGTCCAAGTACGGTTCCAACCCGAATTTTGCGAGCACTCAGTGCTCCGACTCTTGGCCACCTCGATCCCCAGTACATCGGGTACATGGACGAAACTTGCCAAATGCTTCGTGATGTCTTCCAAACGAAAAACCAGCTCACCTTTCCGGTCTCTGGTACGGGTATGGCTGGCATGGAAGCCGTGATCGTGAACCTGATTGAACCCGGTGACGAGGCGATCGTTTGCGTCAACGGCGTCTTCGGCGGCCGCATGAAGGATAACATGGAACGAGCGGGTGCGACCGTTCACACGGTGGAAGTTGCTTGGGGCGAAACCTTCTCCGACGAATCAATCGCTGAAGCGGTCACCGCGCATCCCAAAGCCAAGATGCTCGGCATCGTGCATGCCGAGACTTCAACAGGTGCCCACCAACCACTTGTTGGAATTTCAAAGATCGTTCATGGCGCAGGAATGTTATTCGCCGTTGATGCCGTGACATCACTCGGGGGTCATGAGTTAAAGGTCGATGAATGGGGTATCGATGCGATCTATTCCGGCACGCAAAAGTGCTTGTCCTGCCCGCCCGGATTGTCGCCGGTGTCGTTCTCGCCACGAGCCCTGCAAGCCATGGACGCGCGAACCCATAAAGTTCAAAGCTGGTACTTGGACGTCTCGATGCTCAAGAACTATTACACCGGCGGTGGCGGGCGCGCCTATCACCACACAGCGCCTATCAACATGGTGTACGCTCTCCGCGAAGCACTAGCGATCGTACTCGAAGAAGGACTCGAAAACCGCATTGCTCGGCACCGCGAAATGCATCTCAAGCTACGCTCGGGCTTAGAGAACCTCGGGCTAAAATACGTCCCGAAAAATTCGCTCTGCACGTTGAATTGCGTCTCGGTCCCCGAGGGTATTGATGAGGCCGGAATCCGCCGACGGTTGCTGGAAGAATACGACATCGAGATCGGTGGCGGACTGGGTGTTTTTGCGGGAAAAGCATGGCGCATTGGGTTGATGGGGCATGGCGCGAACGAGCGAAATGTTGCTGCACTCCTTGCCGCGCTCGGTCATTGCATGGCTGCTTAAATATGTCGAATCTCGAGTCACTCGCGGCATTGTTTCCGAATGGTCGCTTCCGCTGTAACGCCGCCGACAAAGCGTCGTTTGAGTCCGACGGTTTAACGGCGTTTCGAACCAAGCCGCTCGCAATCGTGATCCCCGAGACGAGTGACGAAGTGATTGCGGCTGTTCGCTGGTGTCACCACAATCGCGTACCGTTCGTGGCTCGGGGAAGTGGCACGAGCCTATCCGGTGGCTCTCTCCCGGTTGCCGATGGCATCGTCATTGGGCTGAATCGTCTAAACCGCATCCTCGAAGTGAATGCTGAGGAGCGAATCGCAGTCGTCGAACCTGGCGTCATCAACCTGCGAGTCACTGCGGCCGCGGAACCGCATGGACTTTATTATGCTCCCGATCCATCGAGCCAGAGTGTTTGCACGATCGGCGGGAATGTCGCATTCAATTCTGGTGGTGCCCATTGCTTGAAGTACGGCATGACGACGAATCATGTCCTGGGGATCAAAGCAGTTTTGGCCACGGGCGAAGTCGTCTTCATGGGCGGTCGCAGTGTCGATTCGATCGGCCCCGACTACACCGGACTTTTTTGCGGCAGCGAAGGACTGTTCGGTATCGCACTTGAAATCACGCTTCGCTTGCTGCCCAAGCCCGAGATATTCCATACCGTGCTGGTAGGTTACGACTCGTTGCAAGCGGCCGGTGACGCAGTCTCTTCAATCATCGAATCCGGACTCTTGCCTGGCGCACTGGAAATCATGGACGCTCTCGCGATCGAAGCTGCTGAAGCCGCTGTCGCTTGCAATTATCCGCCCGGTGCCGCAGCTGTCCTAATTGTCGAAATCGAAGGGCCGCGAGAAAAAATTGAGTACGAGCGAGAACAACTGCAACAGATCTTGGATTTAACAAAGCCGTTTGCCCAGCGAGTCGCGGCGGATACGGGCGAACGACTCTCGATTTGGAAGGGACGCAAATCAGCTTTCTCTGCGGTCGGTCGATTGAGTCCCGATTTCATCGTTCAAGACGGCGTGGTACCGCGCAATCGTTTAGGAGAAGCACTCGTCGAAATACAACGACTTGCAAATGAAGCCGAAATCCGCGTCGCCAATGTCTTTCATGCCGGTGATGGCAATTTACATCCGTTAATTCTGTTCGATGGCAAGGTCGACGGAGCGCTAGCTCGAGCCGAACAACTCGCCGCAAAAATCCTCCGACTTTGCATCGCTATGGGCGGATCGATCACTGGCGAGCACGGCATTGGGATGGAGAAACGCGAATTCCTAACCGAGATGTTCGACGAACCGACGATTGAGTTAATGCACCGGTTGCGAGCCGCATTCGATCCACTTCAAATCGCAAATCCGGGAAAGATGTTTCCTGGCTCCGAGGCACCCTCGCTAACAACCAGCGGCTTGCATCCACTCGAGGCCGCAGGAGTGATCAGCCGTGAGTGATGTCTCGCAATCTACCCCCGACAATGTCTTCGCACCCACAAGCGTCGCTGAATTACGACATGCGATTCTCTCAGAGTCACGCATTTTGGCGGTTGGCAATCAAACCAAACCGGCACTCAGCAGGGCTGAGCAGACGACGATTGTATCTCTCCGCCATCTACATGGAATCATCGAGTACGAACCAAGCGAATTCACTTTCACGGCGTACGCCGGAACGCGTCTTGCAACAATTGTCGACGCGCTCCATGAACGCCGACAATACTTACCCTTTGATCCGATGCTCGTCGCAGGTGGCGCAACAATCGGCGGAACGGTGGCTTCCGGATTGTCTGGACCAGGACGCTTTCGCTTTGGCGGCATCCGAGACTTCATTCTCGCCGTCGAGTTTCTCACAGGCGATGGTCATCTCATCAAAGCGGGCGGCAAAGTCGTCAAGAACGCAGCCGGTTTTGATATCCCGAAGCTACTGGTCGGAAGCTGTGGTCGCCTGGGGGTACTCACGCAAATCACGATGAAAGTCTTTCCCAAACCGATTGCAAAACAATCCCTACAAGTTGACTGT
>JBGSNA010000313.1:0-2853 GCA_041739875.1 Pirellulaceae bacterium | reverse complement strand
GTTGGGACAGGGATCGTCTTTGCGAGGATAAAACTGATAGGCCATGGAGAATTCTTCCGTGATTCCCGCAGTTTATCCACAAGCAGCCAAAAGCACCTACATCAATTCCGCCTCGCTCCAGGCCGCACCGACTAAACTGTTACGGGCAAGCACGCTTTCTTTTGGTATCATTAGCTTGGACACGCCATACCTTTGAGAGCGAAAGAAATGGGCAGACCGAAGCGTGCTGACGAAGCCGGTTGCATTTATCACATGCTTAACCGCGCTAACCGCCGCGACAAGCTGTTTTTCAAGGACGAGGACTACGAAGCTTTTGAACGCGTCTTGACCGAAGCGGTCGCTCGGCACCAACTTGATCTGTTTTGTTTTTGCATCATGCCCAATCACTGGCACCTTTGCGTGCGTCCGCGTGTCGATGGCGAGATGTCCAGGTTCGCTCAGTGGCTCACGTTGACGCACACGCAGCGGTATAACGCTCATTACGATACTGTTGGATACGGGCGCCTTTACCAAGGCCGATACAAGTCGTTTCCGGTACAGGATGACGAGCATTTCCTGACAGTTTGTCGCTATGTGGAACGCAACGCTTTCGCAGCAGAACTTTGCGAAACGCCCGATGCTTGGCGTTTCGGAAGCCTACACCGTTGGAAGTACGGTACCGCGAAGGAAAAGTCTCTACTGGCAACGTGGCCGATCCCCAGACATCGCGACTGGATCCGATGCGTTACCATGGCATTGACAGACAAAGAACTCAAACGCCTGAATTGGTCAAAAACGCGAGGCTGTCCATTCGGCGAAGAAACGTGGGTTGAATCAGTCGCAAGGCGTTTCGACTTGGAGATGACCATGAGACCGCGAGGTCGGCCGCGAAAATTCCCCAACGCCCGAAAAACCACCTAAACAGCCAATTCGGTACCTGACACCTTAAGTCTTCCTGTAGGACTCTTGCATTCCCAATTCCAAACCTGTTTATCCCGGCGCTTTCCCGAACACCTTAATCTTCTTCGCCCTGACGAGACGACACCCCCTTGTCGTTCAAGATGATTGAACCAACGGATCTGAACCAGCGTAACTTCGGGGGAGTCACGTGATATGCATCAACCAAAGAAGCCAGTAGCCATGAGCAAAACAACTGTCGTTTTTATATTGACGTTGGCTGCAGTTTACGGTTTTGCTTCAAAACCAACTGCCGCAGCTGATACCGATCAGGCTGTTGGTCAGACTTTGCAAGATCCCTGCGAGGTCGAATATCCTGAGGTGTTTCAACGATCGATATTCGAAGAGGAGCAACAGCGAAAGGAGATTGATGCTGGCGTTCGCAGGACACTCAAACTTGGAGTTTCGCACGAAGATATTCTGAATCTGCGAATGTTGAAGACTTCGCTCAAGCATCTCCGGGTGGGGAAGAACTTAAATCACGAGGAACTCCAGGCGATTTCAGAACTAACAAACCTCGAGACTCTGAATCTGGCATATTGTGAAATCGACGATCAAGATCTGCGGATTCTCCGGCCGTGCCTACAGAACCTAAAGAGCCTTTGGCTGAACCATAATCCGGTAACTGACGTCAGCATGCCATTAATCGCGGAATTGAGTTCTCTGGAAGAATTGGGACTTGCGAACTCATCGGTATCGGACAAGGGCGCAGAACGGCTACTTGAACTAAAAAACCTGACGATGATTAATCTCAATGAAACAAATGTAACTGATTTGGTTGCCGAAACTCTAGCACAGTGCCCTAGGTTGAAGTGGATTGATGCCGCGCGCAATAAGGCAGTGACCAACAAATTTATTGCCGAGTTGGGTGCCTTAGCTTCGCTTGAGATTCTCAATATCGACCAGACCAGTGTTAATGAAGATTGCGTTGATGATTTAATTCGGATGCCGAACCTTAGATCGTTCCCTGACTATGCACTAGGGTTCAGCGCCGAGGCAAGTAAGCGACTGAGGTCTGAAGCTCGAATGTTTGGTAAGTTTGATGACCTCCTGACACCGTACGAAGGTCCTCGGTATACGTACTACAAGCTGTACTGCATCGACGGATGGACTTTTGAAAAGCTGAAGGGCAAGGGAAAAGCGTGGGAGGCCGTGATGTCTATCACAGGTGACGTCGAACTTCCAACGGACGCCCACAACATTCATGCGGCGGAAGGTGAGTTCGGTCCAGATCAAAAGAACTACCTTGTGTTCAGCACGACACTTGAGAGTGCGACTGCGTTTGCGGAGAAGATGACAGGAAAGAAACTGATTGAATTTCTGGCTCTTGGCGAACGCGACAGTGCTCATACATCTGGCGAGGAACTCCACATCCAGAGAGGATTCCCTTGGAAAGCCGAATCAGTCACCGACAACAAGTTCTCCAGGATGCCCGGTTCGAACGGCGGGATTGTGATTGACATGCAAAATCATATCGTTTACCTGAAACGATGATTCGTCGAGGCTGTCGATGCTTCGCTAGGGTCAGGCTTGGTTTTCGGTTTTTATGTGATGCTGAGAACCGAAAACCGAGCCTGAAAGTGCCGGGATAAACCGGCTTGGAATAGAGTATGAAAGAGTCTTACGAAGAACGATTAGCCGTCGGCTTCGGCCTTCCCTCGATGTCACGATTAAGGTGTCAGGTACCGAATTGGCGAAGTGGGCAAGCACGCTTTCTTTTGGTATCATTAGTTTGGACACGCCATACCTTTGAGAGCGAAAGAAATGGGCAGACCGGTAACAGTTTAGTCGCCATGCACCTTAATTTGCTTGCGGCAACGATTTCGGTTGCGCGTCTCAAATCTTGGCTTCGGAGGTTTGGCGATCCGCTATCGCCTCGTCACGTATCAAGATCAGCTTCGCTCCGCATTAAGTGAG
>JBGSNA010000312.1:0-26059 GCA_041739875.1 Pirellulaceae bacterium | reverse complement strand
CTGACCACCACCACCCAGGTTGATGATTGGGACAACGAGGTCGCCGACTGGATACACCTTATTAATGCGGTTTTCTTCAGCAGCATCATTCGTGGTGATCTGGAGGACTTCGTCCTTGATCATGTACGTCAACTCGAACTCGCGAAGCATCAACCGCAAGAAAGAACGAAGTGAGACATTCTTCAAGGTCAGGGAGACAGGGGTATCTGGTGTCAAACCGATGGCTTCAAGCGCCGCTCGGTCAACCACGATCGGAATTTCGTGGGTTTCGCCAATCAGTCGCACAGCGGACTCGAGTGGTTCTTCAATAAACTGTTGGCTCGTTTCATCACCGAGGGCTTTTTGGATCCGACGTTCGGTTTCGTTATCGCCCACCAATTCAATCGCGCCATATCGTTCCAACCGACGACGGCTCATTCGTTGCCAAATATCGGCATCTGGATAAACGATTGGTGGTTCGTCAACAAATGGAACCATCGCTTTGAGAACCAGCGAGAATGCATCGACAAAGTTACGTTCTCGCATTTCCCGGTAACGACGGTCACGGTCATAGACCTGCAAACTCAAGGGCTCGTCGGTGATGTGTCGACCAAAAACAGAGTCTTCGGTGATGGAATCGCCTGCCAACTTAGCCATTGCGAGTGAAACTTCGCCGTCGGCTTCTTCGTAGCGGCCTTCGTCAATCAGTGAGTTGAGTTGTTGCGAAAGCGTTTCCAGACGTGTTTCGCGTCGGAACGTTTCTTCGAGCAAACGTGACTGTGCCACCGCGCCAGCCTGCTTCTCTTGCAAGTTGATTTGCGATTCAGCGTATTCGGCTTCACGGCTACTGGCCATCTGGATCGCTGAGCGAACGCGTCCTTGCAACTCTTGACGCAATTGAGGATTGACGTCGGGTGTCGTCTCGACGATTGACAACAAGCTCTTGAGCGAACCCGCAACACCCGACGGGTCGTTACGCAGCATTGTCGCAGCCCGACGCAATTGAGCATTGACTTCAGCTCGCAACCGGCCTTCGACAAGACTTCGGTCACCCGCGACGCGGTCAAGTAAATCACCGCCAGTTTCGAGTAACTCGTCGTCACCCACAGGGTTCACGAAATTGTCGAGCATGCTCGCTCGCGGTGCAACGGGCGTTGGTGCCGGTTGCATCGGAGCCGCTGTTCGTGGCATCGCATCGGCTGGTGGTTGAGCGTCGACAGGTGGCTGGGCTGTTGGGGGTTCTGCGAACGCATCGCCGCCGCCGAATACGTCGTTCGCTGGTGCCCCAGGAGCTTCGCCGAACGCGTCACCTAGGCCGTTATCCATTGCATCCCCAGGAGCGGCTGCATCGCCAGGAGCGACAGCATCACCAGGAGCGGCAGCATCACCAGCACCACCAAATAATGAATCAAAGGGAGAGCCGTCTGCGTTCTGGATTACCAAGCGTTTTGCGCTGGATGTTTGTTGTTGAATGGCTTGAGCGTCGGCATTGTTTGGGTCCGCTTCCAGAGCGAGTTCGGCGACGACTTTTGCACCACGACGATTGCCTTGCTGGAGTGCCATGTTGCTCGCTTTGACTAAGTCTTCTGCACGAGCGGCAAGTGCTCGTGCCGTCTCACGAAGCATTGGCGAACCCGCCGATGCGAGCGTCAAGCCTTTGTTCTGGGATGCGTGCTTAACCAAGCCAGGCAAGAAAGCAAAGTCCGGATGGCTTGGTTCAATCGAGGCATCTGCGACGATGCGGACCGATGATGTGCTGGTTTCGCCCGTCAATTGCCACTCGCCAGTCACGGCTTGGTTTGCATACGATCCAATCAGAATCGAATCACGATCCAAACGAAGTGGTGGCACGCGATCCGATTGCGGGCTCGTCATACCCGCAGGCAACTTTGCTTCAGTGATCCAAATCGGTGACATGGTCGCTGAATCAGCAACCGAAGCTCCCATGTCGCTTGCCGAAGCTCCAGGGTTCGTTCCCACAACACCGATCATGCCGCCGGTTTGGTTCGCAAGGATCCCCATCAACTCGACGTTGACGCTTGGTCCAATAGCGACGCTGTGAACGGAGATGCGATCGGCGCGAAGTGAATTAACGAGAGTTCCGAAGTGACGTTCGTCTTGAATCGAATCGATCGACGAGCCGTCACCGATGTAAATGATGCTCCGAGTGTGACGTTCTGGTTGACCCACCAGAGTCGCTCGCACCTTGTCGAGAACCATTGCTAGGTTGGTGTTCCCGAGCGGAAGCCGTTGGCGAAGTTCGCTGATGGCCTTGGCGGTTGTTGTGTCCTGGGGCGATGCAAAGCTTCCGCTCAAGTCAACCGCTTGGACGTCGGCAGCGAAAATTCGAACGCGATCGTTACTTTGCAGTTTCTTTAGAATCGACGCTAGGGCCTGCTGCGAATCGTTGCGAAACGAACCCACTTGGCTGGCGGATGTGTCCACGATCACGACAACGTCGGCGGCGGCATCACGTGTCGACGCGAGCAGCACGTCGTCAGCGGACGGCTGGATCGATGCTGCAAAATATCCTTCGCCGCTCGTTCCCGTTGCTTGAGTGAAACTCGCAATCCTCAAGTTTGCCGACTCTTGAGCCGTCGCTGTGAAGCTCAGCCCAGCAATGATCAACGTGGTAAACGTGAGGCGCTTTGTCGTTTGTGCGACGTTTCGCAATCCCATAGTGACAATCTCCGCTGGTGATTTGGACTCGCTGGTCACACGAGTCCAAGGGCAGCTTTCGGCTGCGGGTTCAATTAATTTTCGGCAGGTTAGGCCACTCGATGCGACCATCTTCCCGAAAATTGATAAGGTTCGAAGGTGTTAGTTCAGTAGTTTTGACAAGGTCCCGAGCAAAGTCGGTGTTGGTAGTCTATTTCCGCTCGAGCCGTCTCGCCACGAAAAAAACAAGGTTTCAGCAACGACATGTTGGTTCCTTTCCGATTGTAGGTGTTGCAAGTTGCAACACCTGAGGCAAGATAAGACATCCCAGTCGATCAAAATGGCTGTTCAGCTTGCCTTGGGTGCAAATAAAGCGATTGGTGTGCCAGTCTCGGTGGATTCATGGTTGCATCGGAAAACGAAAAAAGGCGAGGCCGATTCCGAAGAACCGACCCCGCCTCGCACGGGGGGACGCTTAATATCTTGTTGTCAATCAGGCTGAGTCGCGTCACCCAACAAATAAACAGTAGTTCGGTTGATTGGCTTTGGACGGCAAGTTGGATGTGTCTTGAGCGAAATGTCTGTATTTCGTTGGTCAGGTTGTTGAGCTGTATCGGTTGCAACGATCTTGATGTGGATTCACGTTCACCCCAGTGCGTCGAATGGGCTTTACGTCAATAATCCTCAGTCAGTCATCGATTTCTGATCGTTACCCTTCGCAACCAGAAAACCCTTTGCAAGTAAAACCACGTGCAAGCTCAAAAAGACCCCGAGGCGCTCGACGTGATCGCCGTCGGAGCCCACCCTGATGACGTCGAAATTGCGTGTGGCGGAACATTAGCCAAGCTGGTTCGACAAGGCTACCGCGTCGGTATCATTGATCTCACCGACGGCGAGCCGACGCCGAATTCCCCGGGGCCTGAGACACGGCTAGCGGAAGCTGCGGCGGCGGCGAAAGTATTGGGTATTCACGAGCGGATTCAGCTCGGTTTAAGTAATCGGCGGCTTTTTGATTGCTTCGAGACCCGTGTCGCACTCGCGACGGAATTTCGCCGTTGGCGTCCGAGGCTGGTGATCGGGTTTGGTGACAAGACGCCGCTTGCGTCACCCGACCATTGGCAGGCAATGCAGATCACGGATGCGGCCGTGTTCTACAGCCGGCTGACTAAATGGGATGATCAATTCAAGGGCATCCCGCCGCATGCCGTTTCACGCCAGCTCTATTTTCGTCTGGCTTTCGAATCCGACATGTTGCCGGCGAACCAACATCATCTCATTGTTGATATCGGTTCGACACTCGAAGCGAAAATCGAGTCAGTAATGTGTTATCGCACGCAGTTTGAGCACAAGCCCTACATCGCTGATCGTGTTCGCGCCGCAGCTGTGGTGACTGGGACTCCAGCAGGCGTCGGTGCTGGTGAGTCGTTCGCCTCAGCCAAACCGTACGCCGTGGATGATCTCGTTCAAACACTGATGTTCTGAACTCCCGTTGCTGTTCTTAGGACTCCGAGGTTGGGTCTTCCGATTCGTCACCGTCACGAGTGCGACCGTGCAGGTACATCTTGATGGGCACCTCGCCAAACGGCAGGTGATCACGAAGCACGCCGAGCAAGAATCGTTGGTAGTCGTTGCTGAAGGCTTTGGGCTCGGTGCAAATCAGCACGATGGTTGGAGGTTCCGTAGCGACTTGCGTCCCATAGAAAATTTTCGGCCGACGATTTTGGTACAAGCTCGGCGGATGCGCATCCAACGCAGCCCGTATGACGCGATTGAGTATTCCGGTCGAGACACGTTCGGATGATTGCTTGAACAACATTGTCGCATGATTCAGCAACGCTTTGACGTTTTTGCCGGTTTGTCCCGTAATAAACGCTATCGGCGCGTACGCTAGTGTTGGGAATTGACCGCGCAGATACTTCACCCAACGATCCGTTGTTACCGTGCCTTGGAGTTCATCCCACTTGTTGACAACAAAGATGCACGGCTTGTGGTTCTCCATCACGTAACCAAGCAATTGTTTGTCAACTTTGCTGATCGATTCAGTCGCGTCGAAGAACATCAAGACCACATCCGCTCGCCGGATACTTCGTTGGGCGCGGTGTGTTCCGTAGAATTCCAAGTCAGTCCGCTGGCTTTTTCGTTTGCGAAGCCCAGGCGTATCGATCGCGATGAACGTTTGGCCGTCCATCTCGAACTGGACGTCCACGCTGTCACGCGTTGTCCCAGGAACCTCACTGACGATCATTCGGTCGCTTTGCGCGAGCGTGTTCACAAAGGTGCTCTTGCCCACGTTCCGCCGCCCGACAATTGCAATTTTCATCTGCGGAAGACTTGACTCTTCGTCGTTCGCCTCAGGCAGTCGGTCGACAATTAAATCGAGCAAATCATCGCGGTTGCGATTTTGAAGCGAGCTAACACATACCAGGTGCCCGCGTCCGAGTTGGTGGAATTCGTCGGCGTTGACGTCCATGTGATCCGAGTCGGCCTTGTTTGCGACCAAGATCACGGGACGTTCCACTCCTCGAAGCCGGTTCGCCACCAACTCATCCAATGGCATCAGCCCGCTGCGGACATCGACCACGAATAGGATCACGTCCGCCGAATTGATCGCCGTTTCGATTTGATGGCGGATATCCGCTGTTAAATCGTCGGCATCCTCGACACCCATGCCGCCGGTATCAATGAGCTCAAAAAAGCGTTCATTGGACTCAATCAGAGTCGTCATACGATCGCGAGTCACGCCTTCGAAATCGTCGACAATGGCCAGGCGACGGCGTGCCAGCCAATTAAAAAGGCTGCTTTTACCGACATTAGGTCGGCCGACGATCGCGACTTGAGGAACTGGCATGCTGGAGCTTCGGGCGTTACTAAAACCGCTAAGCGTACTTGCAACTCGTCGTTTTGAGAACGGGCTCGATCAATTGCGGGGGTTCGGCGCTGGGTCCTGAGTCACCTAGAATTGGCTTCGAGAGCTGGAAATCGCTCGATGACTCGAGCCAATTCGATATCCCCATGACCCGGCCCAATTCCGTGACTGATTCCGATCTAACGCTCGACGCCCGCGATATTCTCCGTGCGTCGGCATCGCTGGCCGCGCATTTCGAGCGTCTGGGGTTGCAATTTGGGCCGGCGCCAGCCGCATCCGGTATCCAGCAATGGGCGGAGCAATTCGCCGTGGAGAAAGCTTCGGGACCGTCGCCAGCACCATCCAAGCAGTCACAGCCCGCACCCTCGCCACCGCTTGTTCGCGTGTCACCGACCGTTCTCGCTGGCACGGCTTCGGACGGAACAGTTTCGAAAGCCACACCGTCAGGCGGAACCCAGTCGAAAGCAGCAGCAGCCAACTCGACGGGACCCGTTCGACCACAACCATCCGCCAACCCAGCCATTCGACGCGACAGTGTGGCACCGGTTACGGGCGCACCGGTTACTGGCCCCACCGGAGCTTATCCAGGCCAATCTCTCCCAGTGATCCAGCGGACGGACCGACTCAGTGATCTGGCTCGAGTGGTTGCTGGGTGCACGCGATGTGACGTGCTGGCGAAATGCCGAACGCAAACCGTCTTTGGTGAAGGCAGCGTCACGCCGCGAGTCGTCTTCTTTGGCGAGGCTCCTGGAGCGGACGAGGATCGGACGGGCCGACCGTTCGTGGGTTTGGCGGGTCAGTTGCTTTCCAAGATGATCCAAGCTTGCTCGTTTGCGCGAGAGGACGTTTATATTCTCAACACCATCAAGTGTCGTCCGCCAGGCAATCGGAACCCCGAACCCAGTGAACTACAAAATTGTCGCGAGTTCTTCGTTTCGCAGTTGGAGGTGCTCCGACCCGAGTACATCGTGTGTCTCGGTTTAGTCGGCAGCCAAGCGTTACTTTCGAGCACCCTATCGATCGGACTGTTGCGAGGAAAGTTTCACAAGTACCACGAAAGCAAAGTCGTTGTGACCTATCACCCCGCATACCTCTTGCGAAATCCTGATGCCAAGAAAGCTGCCTGGGACGACCTGCAAATGATGCTGCGAGACATGGGAATCCAGCCGGGGCGATAACCTCACTCTTGCAACGTTTGTCGACAGAAACGTCTGACGAAACCAATCGACGTGGTGTCCATTTCAATCGCAATCGCTCGGCTCGTTAAGCCATTAACTTAGCATGGCACCAAGCTTCAATAGCACGACTTTATTCTGGTATTTGCTAGCAAAAACACATTGAATTGTTTTGGATTGCTTTTGCAATCTGGCAAGTTTCAGCCTTGACCTATTGGGTCAGATCGGAACAATTCTTAAATCGCTGAGCAATGGAAGCTTGGCACACGGCAGTGGAACTGCCGGGAAACTTTCTTTGGACGCTCGTTAAGAGCAGGGAGGCTGTCATGCGTCACTCGGCAAGTCGTGTCGATATTTCTGGTGCTGATGTTTCTAAGACCGATGCAAATCACCTCCTATGCAAAGGAGTTGAAGCGTCGACCTCGCAAGGCACTCAAAGCCAACACACTCAAGGGGCGCGACGTTCCATTGAGTTGCCTCTTCAAAGTCTCGTTTCGCATTTGCCAAATGGTCGATACTTTGCCTGCGAAGACGTTTTGTTCACAACGATCGCCACTTCGCTTGAGACGGCAACCTCCGGCCAGCTTGTTGTCTATCGAGTCGGTCAACAGTGTCCGATGCAGTTCACCGCCGATGCACTGGCGCTTGGTGTTGCGGGCATTTTGGCGGAGCAGATTCTCCCCTGTCCGTTGCCTCAATGTATTGTCGGCGATATCGATTTGGCATTGGCTGAGATTGTTTCAAGCCAACTTGAGCGTCCCGATCGAAAGCTGCTCACGATCGGCGTGACGGGTTCGGCTGGAAAGACGACCACAGCGCTGATGATCGCCAGCGTCTTGCGAGCGGCAAATGTTCGCACCGCGTACCAGACTGATTTGGGTGAGTGTGACGGAATCGTTCAATCGACCCAGGAATCACCGTTAGCCACGGCGGCATCGCTCGTGGTTTGGTTGGGAGAAGCAGTCGATAGTGAGTGCGGTGCTGCGGTTGTTGAACTCGAGCAAGCTGCGTTGACCTACGGACATTATGACTCAATCGAATTGGATTTGCTTGTCATTACGGGGCCCGCCGAATCCGCCGATCATTTTGGTCCGACGAGCCTGCAGTGTGCGCTCGAACGACTTGCTCCAGATGCGGTCGTGATCACGCCGGCTGACGATCCAAGAATTGAGCGAGTGGTTCGCGAAGCTGGCGTTCGCATGGTCACTTATGGCACGCACCATGCCGCTGATGTCACTGCAAAAATCATTGACCAGTCCGGTGGCATGTCGACGCTGCTTGTCACGAGCGATGAGACAACGGTGGCGATGGAAACACCGTTGTGTGGCGGTGCGATGGCCGCGTGTCATTGTGCTGCGGTAACCGTCGGATTGTTGATTGATCAACCGCTCACATCCACCATCGAAGTGCTTAGCAAGGTTCGTCAATTACCGGGTCGATTGCAATCGATCGCCAACGATGGACATCCAACGGTCTATATTGATGTCGCAGGTACTTCTAAGCGAGTTGCTTCGGCTCTTCGAACCGCGCGTTCGATAAGCGAGGGCAAGCTGTGTTGTGTCTTGTCGTTAACGGGTGCCGAGAGCCGCGAAGAACTCGCCGAATATGGACGCCTCGCGGAAAAGTTTGCTGGCCAAGTCGTCCTGACGTGTCATCCGAGTGCAAAGAGCGAGTTCCTGCAATTGGCGCATTGCGTTCTGGATGGCGTGAAAACGTGCGCAGCATTTCGTTGGGTGGCTGATTGGAACCAAGCGATTGATTGGACAGTCGGACAAGCCAAGCCAAGCGATACCGTGCTTGTTGTGGGGGGGGTTCGCCGCGCAAGTGCCCAACAGCAACGACGTGAACTAGCGAAGATCCAGGAATGGGTCGACCGCGCAATTCAAGCACGCACGGCGGACGAGTTGACCGTTCAACCCAACCTGAAAATTTTCGGTTGAGAGATTAGAACAAGTCGTGCGTTACTCAGCCATTTTGACGCGTCCATGTTGCGACGCCCAAACTTGTGTGAACTCCGCTCCATAGAGCAGGATCATCGACGTGTAGTAAACCCACACGAGGATGACGACGAATGATGCCGCCGTCGAATCGAGCGCTTCGGCGGGGTCGAAGTGAGAGAGATACCACTGGAGCGTTCCACGTCCGGCGGAAAACAACGCCGTCGTTAGAAAACTGCCCATCCACACGTCACGCCATGCCACGTGTGTGTCGGGCATGAACCGGAATAACGCGGCGAAAAAGAAAAACACGATAAACAGTGTGACCGATTGGTTGATCCAGCTTGCTGTGTTGGCATGAATGCCAACGATCTCGGTGAACTTTTGTCCGACTGTCGTGAGTGCTGTTGAAAGAACCAGCGATACAAGCAGCAAGAATCCCAAGCCGAGGATCATTGCGAGTGATATCACTCGTTTGCGAAAGAGCGGGCGTAGACCCGTTCGGCCAGGGTCTGGCTTCACGTTCCAAATGAGATTGAGTGAATCTTGGAGTGCGGCCATCACGCCGGTGGCACCGATCAATATTCCGCAGATGCTTAACGCAGATGTCCACCACGATCCCCCATGCATCGCTCGGTGGTCTAGCAAGTCCGTGATCTGTTGCGCAGCTTCCGCGTTCCCAAGAATTTGAGAAGCTTGTTCTTGGACAAGCGTTCGGGCTCTTTTTCGAGCTTCGACATTTTCGTAAGTGACTGTCATTCCCGCAGTCACGAAGGAAAGCAAGAGAAATAGCAGTGGCGGCAACGCAAAAATGGTGTAGTACGCGAGTGCTGCGGCAAGCGTAGTACAGCGATCGTCCAGGAATTTGCTGGTCGTCTTCATAACGAGTTTCATGCGCAGTCGCTCTCAAAGTATTTGCTTGCAGGCGGGGTGCTGCTTGAGGCCATGTGGAGTTTGTGTTCAGAGCCCACCAGCCGCTATACGGTGCCCTCGTTTCTACCGAAAGCTCGAAGCAAGACGCAGCATCAGAATATTTTCGAGTTCGATAACAAAATTTGGCTCGCTTCGGTCGATCGCACACGCCGACTTAAGGGAAAGGATTCTGTCCGCTACAGACTAGGCAAACGATGCAAACTCAAAAACAGACACTCATCGCCGTTGTGCGAAGCGAATCCATGCAATCGCGTGAAACAGCATGTCACGGTTTCGCCTGCGTGTGGTTTGTCGTCGTTGTTTGGTTTGTGTTCGGAAATTCAAAAGTGGACGGACAAGAGTACGAAATGATTTCGCCTGGCCGTGGCGTGTCGACTCACGGAGTTTTGGAGTGGTCCGAGCCGATCCTAAGTGGCTATGCCGGAACCGGGTACGTCGTCGAAGGTCAACCCATCGCATCCACACCCCATCGAGTCCTGCAACCGCCAGTTGCCAATCCGTTGAGAACGACGACGTCGCAGTACTCTCCGTCCCCCTATGGTCCGTCTCCCAATGGTCTGTCATCAGGTGATTCGGCACGCTCTGGTCATGTTGGTGCGGGCGCCGCAAAGGATGTTTTCGACGAGACCTTGCACACCGACGGACCGTTGCTTCGACGTCTGCATGAACACAAGCAGCCGCCTCAAGCCAAGATTCCCCAAGCGACGGTCGAACCCCAGTGGAAAGCTCCCTACGCTTACGGCTACTTCGGTGCCAGTGGGACGAAACACTGGATTAAATCGTCTGGCTACCGCGACACGTATAAACGTTGGACGAAACAGTAGCTCGCAAACGAGTTGCTAGTGCCCCAGAAACTGCACTGGTGAAACTGCGTTGACATTTCGTATTCCCAGAATCTCAATCACGGTATCCGTGTGGTTTCACGGTTTGTAACGAGACACAAAGGGAAGGGAACGGATGTCCCGAGAACAGGAATCATCAGCCAATCAAGAATGGGTGGAAGCACTTGCCAGCCCATCGTGTGAGCGGTGCGTCCAAACGCTCCAGAAACTTGCTTCATCGGGACGAGTCATGGGACTGAGTTCCCAGATCGTCGCGTTGGCGGGGAGTAGCGATGACGACGTGCGCACCTGGGCAGCCGATGTGCTTGAAAGTGCGGTCGTCGCGCAAAGCGATGAGGTTCCGTCGCTTGTACGTTTGCTTGCGGAGGCCCGTGACGGTGAAGTCAGCTATTGGGCGGCGACCTTACTGGGCCGACTCGGTCGAGAGGCTGCGATGGCAGTACCATCGCTCGAAAATTGTCTGAGTCGATCCCTGTATCTTCCGGCGCGCGAGCGTGCCGCTTGGGCGCTTTGTCGGATTGGTCGGGCTGCGGCGCCGGCAACGCCAACACTCCGTAATGCCGCAATTGACGGTCCGCCACGCTTGAAACGTCTCGCGATCGAGGCACTCGAAGCGATCCGAGGAGCCGCTGCGTAACCGCATCAAGTTCGCTCTACCCAATCGAAACGGCAAGGAGGCCGCTGTGGGTTTGCTATCCCGTAAATCAGGTAAATCCACGCGAAGTCGCACATCGGCAGGTGCTGCGGTGGCCTCGTCATTGATCAGCGGAATTCCGATCGTTCGATGGATTGGTCCGAGTGTAACCATCGCTGGTGTGCTTGCATTGCTTGGGTTTGTATTCACTGGACGGATTGATTTCAGCCGACTGGACAGCCTCACCGGTAACGTCGCAAGCACAGCAGATGGTCCAGTTGTGCAACCAGTGAGTCTCAGGAATCTTGGTTTGAAGAAAGCCGAGACGATTCGCATCGCGACATTCAACATCAAAGTGTTTGGCGAAAAGAAGTCTCAAGATCAAAACGTCATGGGAGTCTTGGCACAGGTCATCAACCAATTCGATGCGGTCGCAATTCAAGAAGTACGCGGCGGCGATTCTGCGGCGATTGATCGTTTGATCCAGCTGGTGAATCTTTCGGGAGGAAACTACGCGAGCATTCTCAGCGAGCCTATCGGTCGTACGAGCCAAAAAGAGTCGTATGCGTTTGTATGGGACCAGTCACGGATCATGTACGTGACGAATAGTGCGTACGTCGTCCAAGATACAGCCGATCGAATGCACCGCGAACCGATGGTTGCTTCGTTCGAAGTCCGGACAAAGCCCGTGTCAGGTCGATTGCCATTCAGTTTCAATATTATCAATGCACACACAGATCCAGACGAAGTCAGCGCTTCGACGGGAATCAATGAACTGGATGTCTTGGATGATGTGTTTGTTCGCGTTCGCGACTACGAGTATCAAACCAATGGCCAGGAAGACACACTACTCGTCGGTGATTTGAACGTGGATGTGGCTGGCTTGAGCGAGCTCGGGAAAATTCCGAATGTCGTTTCCGTCGCCGGGGATGTGAAAACGAATACATTGCGGACGAAAACGTACGATCACATTCTGCTTGATCGAACCGTGACGACAGAATTCACGGGGCGTTTTGGGGTCCTCGATTTCCAAAACGATCTGGGACTGACCCAAGAGCAAGCGAACCTAGTCAGCGACCACCAACCGGTCTGGGCCGAGTTCAGCGCCTACGAATCGGTCCGCCAGCCCACGATGGCTGCCGACCCTCGATCTGGCGTACCTGTCCAACGTTAGCCGATACGTTCGCTAGCCCAAGCGTTCGCTAGCCGAAACGTTCGACGTTGCGGGCCGGTGAGAACGTTGCCCCGTGATCTCACCGGCCACGCGTCGAACGAGCACGTCGCACCCGTGTTTTTCGGTAGGTTTGCCCCATTGAGGGAATCAAGAGCCTTCCATGGCAAGCTCACGCTTGAGTGAGGAACGTCCACTTGCTCGATGTTTCTAGTATCGGCCGTGGATTCCATTTAAGATATGAGTGAATCCATCCAAAGTTCTCGGTGACTGGCCATTCGATGTCGACTTCTGAAACAAAAACCAACACCGTAGAAAGTTCCTCAGCAGCGAGCTGTTCCTCCGCAACGAGTCGCTTGGATCCGCCCGAACTCAGCCCCTCTGCGGTTTGGCGTGCGTTGGCTGGCACGCCCGGTGTCGGCGTCTGCATCATGGATGTGGAAGGCCGTTTGCTGTTTATCAACGAGACCGCTACGGTCTTGTTTATTGATAAGTCGATCGAAAACTATCAAGGCAGGATGATTAGTGAGTTTCAACCGAAGCCCTATGTGGAAGAACGTTTGGGGATGATTGCGAGGGTGCTGAGCGAGTCACGTCCGATGCGGATTCGCCATATCTTTCTTGGACGGAGAATTGAATCGACGGTCTGGCCCGTTTACGACAAGACTCCACCGTGCAATCGCGTGATTGTTGTGACTCGCCAAGCTTGTGGAGGTGAAGATGCGGGGATATCAACTCCGCAATGCGAGACGATCGCGACTAACTTCATCGACCTGGGGCCGCTCGATGTGCTGACGTCGCGTGAGTTGGAGGTCTTTACGCTTTTGGGGCACGGAATGAGCGTTCCCCGAATTGCAAACTTGCTGCACCGCAGTCCCAAGACGATTGAACGGCACAAATGTGCCATCGCCAAGAAGCTGAATGTGAAAAGTCAGGCAGAAATGGTTGCGGTCGTGTCATCCGTGGGGCTGGAGATTTCTGACGCGAAACTCGAGCGAATGCGAGACACGCTCGGCCGTAAAGCTTAAGGACGAGCCGACGACGACTGGTTAGCTGGAAGCTTGTGGTGTCGTTGAGGGCAGCAATCGTTTGACGCCGATGACGATCGCGAGAACCACGGCGCCTCCCAGGAGACCCACGAGTCCATTGAAGCCTGCACTGGCAATGGCGGCGAGAACCGAGCCAATCTTGTCGATTCCCGAAAACCAGTGAGTGATGCTTTCGAGAGCATGGTGAAGCGGCGGGACATCGTGAACGAGAATGCCACCGCCGACAAGGAACATTGCAATCGTACCGACGACGGAAAGAGTTTTTAGTAGGTAGGGAGCTGCAACTAAGATGGCTCTGCCGACTCGTTGTTTGAAACTGATGGATTGGCTGGCGTCGTTTGACCGAGCAAGCCACAGTCCCAAGTCATCCAGTTTGACGATACCCGCGACGAGACCGTAAACGCCAATCGTCATGAGGATCGCAATGGAGACGAGCACGAACAGTTTCGTCATGAACGGTGATTCACCGACGGTACCGAGTGTGATGACAATGATTTCAGCGGAAAGCACAAAGTCTGTACGGATTGCGCCGCGGATCTTGTCCTTCTCGATCGCTACAAGATCAGTATTTGGATTCAACGCAGCTGCATGCAGCGTAGCTTCGTGGGAATCGTCCTCGGGAGTATGCAAAAATCTGTGCGCGAGTTTTTCGCAGCCTTCATAGCACAGGTACAAGCCACCAACGATCAGCAACGGGGTGATCGCCCACTCCGCCACAACACTCAGGGTCAAAGCCGCTGGGACGAGGATCACTTTGTTGACAAGCGAGCCTTTCGCGACGGCCCAAACGACAGGAATTTCGCGGTTGGCGCTCACTCCAGTGACTTGTTGGGCGTTCAGGGCAAGGTCGTCGCCGAGTACTCCCGCAGTATTTTTTGCGGCAACTTTCGTCAGTACGGCGACGTCGTCAAGGATCGACGTAATGTCGTCCAAGAGCATGAGAAGTCCACTTGCCACAATTCTTAACCGATCCGGAGAGTTTGGAAGACGACTGGAGGCAGCCAGTTTACCAAAGTCAAAGGAATTGTCGTCGGGCCATGGAGTACTCGATTTCTAGGCGGCTTGGGAGGTCGTCCCAGACTTCGCACGTTCCTTTTCGAGCCGTTTGGCGACTTGGGCCGGCGGCGTTCGCCACCGACGGTGCAACCACCAGTACTGCTCGACCGAAAGCGAGATTGCCTTGGCAAGTTGCTCGTTGTACCACAGGGTCAACGATGACACGGATTCACAAACACGATCGGGGTCATCCAACGGATCCGCCACGCCGATGCATCCGGATTCGAAACGCATGGGAGTCCCTTCGATGCGACGCGTGTACCCGGCGATCATTGGGGCACCACTGCTCATCGTGAAGAGGGCCAACGCTTTATGACACGAGGCTGGGACACCGAGGAAATCGACCCAACAGCCTTTGTCGCCAGCATGTTGATCCGCCAGTAGCGAAAGTGTGCCACCACATCGAAGATGCTCCTCGATCTGTGGAGCGCACCCAATCTTGTCGACCATAAACTGCCCGCGTGCGGCGCGGAATTGTCCGACCCAGTCATTGAGATAGCGATTGTCGAGTCGACGTGCGATCGAAGTGGTCGGGAACCCCATCAACCCGATGACATAACCACCGATCTCAAAGTTCCCAAAGTGCCCAGTGACAAGCACTGTCGGTCGATCGCTCAGCAAATGTTTCAGTATCAGCTGATTGTCTTGGAATTGGACGTGTTCGCTCCAGTTCGAGAGGTGTAATCGGCGCTGGGCCCAAGCGATTTCGAATGACATCAGCAATAAGTGGTGCCACATCGCGACCTGCAGGTGACGAAGTGCCTGTGGCGACGCGTCGGGGAAGCAGCGGCAAATATTCTCCGTTGTCGTTTTGCTGCGAATTTTCAGCGGTCCTGCCGCCAATACGGCGATGATTCGACAAAATGCGTCACCCATATCAGCCGGCATTGCCTGGACCACTGCAATCAGGGCACGGACGAACGCATAGGCGGCAAATTCGCTGCTCCGGGACTGTATCTCCGTCCAGGAAGCGATATTGACGAGCCGTGAGCGAACTTTCTCGAATCGATTGTTGGCGAGTTGCACCGTGGCAAATCCCTTGGCCATGGATGAAAACGTGGAAGTCGGATTGTGCCTCGAGACCGGGAATCGAATCTAGATGGATTTCGCCCGGCTTGTTGGATTCACTACGACACGACACGATTATCGCAAAACCCGGAACTCGTCACCATCGGACTGGATCACCATGTTAGAAGCTTGTGCCGTCGTTTTGGCTGCCGGTAAAGGCACCCGAATGAAAAGCGACCTACCGAAGGTACTTTGCCAAGTTTGTGGCCGTGCCATGATTCATTTTGTAGTCGACGCTTTGGAAAAAGCTGGCATTGAACGGCAAATCATCGTCGTCGGCTACGAAGCCGAGGCCGTGAAACGCGAACTTGGATCGCGTTCGTCCAAGCTCGAATTTGTGCACCAAACGGAGCAACTTGGTACAGGACATGCCGTTCAAATGGCCGCTCCCGCCCTCGCCGGACACACAGGGCTCACCGTTGTGGTGGCTGGCGATTCGCCGCTGATCCAATCGTCAAGTCTCATCACGCTGCGGAAGCACTTCGACGCGAACGAGTCGGCTTTGCTATTGGGAACGCTCAAAAAAGATAATCCCGACGGACTGGGTCGGATTGTGCGTGACGCCGACGGTGAATTCTGGGGGATCGTTGAGCACAAAGACGCCACCGAAGCCCAGCGTGAGATCCGCGAAGTGAATATGAGTACCTATTTCTTCCGCAACCTGGATTTATTGCAAGCACTGGGTGAACTTTCCAACGAGAATGCTCAGGGTGAGTACTATCTCACGGACTGTGCTCGTTTGATGCGAGAGTCTGGAAAACGCGTTGAGGCGTTGGCCGTGCTTGAGCCTTGCGAGTCGCTCTCGATTAACAACCCCGAAGAACTCCAACTCGTCGACGAAAAGATGCGGGCGATGGGCTATGCGTGAACTGAAAATATTTAGTGGGCGGGCGAATCGCGAACTCGCGATGAAGATTTGTCGACACCTGCATCTTGAGCCAGCCGCGATCACGCTTGGGAAATTTCCCGATGGCGAGAATTATTGCAAGCTCGATGAGGACGTTCGTGGTCGTGATGTGTTCTTGATCCAGCCAACATGTCCGCCGGTGAACGATAATTTGTTCGAGCTGTTGGTCATGATTGACTGCTGTAAACGCGCCAGTGCTGAGCGAATCACGGCTGTCATTCCTTATTACGGGTACGCGCGGCAAGACCGCAAAGACGAAGGACGCGTTCCCATCACCGCCAAGCTCGTCGCCAATCTTATCACCCGTGCCGGAGCGGATCGCGTGTTGACGATGGATTTGCATGCGGCCCAAATCCAAGGTTTTTTTGACGTTCCGGTTGACCACCTGTACGCCGCGCCCGTGCTCAATGAACACTTCAGCAACCGTGGCTTCAGCGAAGACTCGATCGTTGTGGTGAGCCCCGATGAAGGCAGCATCAAGCGAGCGGTTGGTCACGGTAAACGACTCGGCGGTAAACTTGCGATCGTTGACAAGCGACGTACCAGTGCCACCGAAGTACGCCAAAGCACGATCATTGGTGGTCCCGTCGAAGGCAAAATCGCGCTGATGTTTGACGATATGATCAGCACGGCGGGATCCATTTGCGGGGCCGCGAGACTGGTGCACGAAATGGGCGCTGCCGAGATCCATATCGCGTGTACGCACGGTGTCTTGTGTGGGCCAGCGATCGAACGATTGCGTGACGCGCCAATCAATTCGATCATCATCACGGATACGATTCCGATCTCCGTTGAGAAGCAGCTTCCCAACTTGGTTCAACTTTCCGTCGCACCACTCTTGGCCGAAGCGATCAAACGAATTCACCACGATCAATCGATCAGCGAATTGTTCCGCGAAAGGTAGGCGTCTAAGCCAGAATGATTCTCGCGACGTTGATGTAGATCACAATGCCAAGAATGTCGACAATTCCGGCAACAAACGGATTGCTCATCATCGCGGGGTCCAGTCCAAGTCGTTTGAACATGATGGGCAATGCTGCGCCGCAAAGGCAGCCGCAGATGATCACCGATACGAGTGTGATCGGAATCACCAACGCGTCGATCCAGCTTGGTGCGACAAAAATGGCGACACCATAACCGATCGCTGCGAGGCACACGCCTAAGACAAGCGATACGATCGATTCGCGAATCATGACCCGAGGCCAATCCTTAAACTGGACTTCGCCACACGTCATCGCGGTAATCACGAGCGTTGCGGATTGGCTGCCTGAATTGCCCCCGGCACTAATGATCAGCGGGATGAACCACACCAGCCACGCGAATTGGTTCAGCTCCACTTCATAATGCCGAAGTGCGAAGGCGGTGAGCAGCGCCGCAAAGAACAAGATCGTCAGCCAAATGCCGCGTTTCCAAGACAGCGTCACAAGATTGATGCGAAGAAAGTCTTCTTCGAGTGGCGTGACGGCTGCGATTCGCTGGGCGTCCTCGGTTAATTCTTCGCGGACAACGTCAATCACGTCATCATGCGTGATGATTCCCAAGAGTTGGCGTCCTGAGTCGACAACCGGAATCGCGAGCAGATTGAAGCGTTCGACCTTCTTGGCGACAGATTCTTGGTCTTCGGTGACCAGCGCGGTGATGACATCCGTTTCCATCATTTCGCCAAGCGTACGGTTCGGCTTTCCAAGCGATGAAACCAATTGGCGAGTCGAGACGATGCCGCGAAGCAAATTGTCTTTGTCGACGACGAATAGATAATAGATCGTTTCGAGGTCTTCGGCTTGTCGACTCAGTTCCTCCAGGGCCTGTCGGACCGTTAGGTTTTGGTCGAGTTGGGCGACTTCGGTGGTCATGAGCGAGCCGGCGGTCCCTTCTTTGTAGGACCTCAGCCGCTGGATATTGCGACGATCTTCCACGGGCAAGAGCGGCAAGATCTCGGCGACGCGTGTATCAGTAAGTTCCTGGAGCAAGTCGACGCGATCATCCGAAGCCATTTGCTCGACGAGCTCGGCGACCTGTGACGGTTCGTGCTTGGCGAGCATTGCCAATTGGCGATCTTCAGGAAAGTAGCCAAAGATTTCAGCTCTTCGCGTTGAATCCGCGAATTGGAGAACTTCCCAGGCCTCGTCATCATTGAGGCCTTCCATGAACTCAGCCGTACGGCCAGGATTGAGCGCAGAACAAAACTCCTCCAATTCACCGCGATTCGCGACCAGGAGCATTTCGCGAAGTTCGGGAAGGAAGAGAGTGTTGACCATACAGCGAATTAGTTGCTGACTCGCTCGATGTACTCACCCGAGCGAGTATCGATCTTGACCACGTTGCCGTTCTTGATAAATCCAGGCACCAAAAACTCAGCTCCTGTTTCGACTTTTGCCGGTTTCGTCACGTTCGTCGCGGTATCACCCTTGGTCCCAGGAGGGCAATCGGTGATCAGCAGTTCGACGTGCTGGGGCGGCTCGACAATGATCGGAAGGCCGTTGTAGATCGTCATCGAACAAGGCGTGCCATCCTTGAGGTACTTCCAAATATCGCCGGCTGTCTCCGCACTGACCTCGTACTGCTCGAACGTCGTGGTATGCATGAACACGAAATCTTCGCCTTGACGATACAAAAAAGTCACTTCCGTGCTCTCGATATCTGCCGCTTCCAGCGAATCGCCCCCTTTGTAGGTACGATCCAGCGTGGTACCACGGACAAGGTTTTTAAGGCGGCACTTGTACATCGCGTTGCCTTTGCCAGGTTTGACGAAGTTCATTTCGGTCATCACGTACGGTTCACCGTCGATCTGAACTTTTAGACCCTTGCGAAAATCACTGGTATTGTAGGTAGCCACGGTGGCTCGGCTCCGGTATTCGAGTCAATATTCGGTTGAAAATACGAAGAGGCGAAAAATCGCAAATGGAGACCCTTCGGGACGATGCGTCCATACAGACGCCCAGAATTCTAGCGGCGCAAGCTGACTTTGTCCCGCCCAGGTCCGATGCTGAAATGCTCGCGTCCACGGAGACTGAATCAGCGGTGTTTAACGCTTTGCCGCTTGGCTCACGACACGTCGCCCCTGTCAATTGGCAGACCGCGATGAAACGGGCGATCCGATCCACTAGCGAGCTTCGACGCCAACTCGGTTTGGATAGCGCGCCGGACCCAGCAACAGGAACCGCGACCGCAACGCTGGCTGCGGAGTCCTTCCCGACGTTCGTGCCACTGGAGTTTCTGCGGAAAATTCGTCCAGGCGACGAACACGATCCATTGCTGTTACAAGTTCTCGCATCGCCGCAAGAATCGATCGAGTACTCCGGCTTTGTCGCCGACCCAGTGGGCGATCTTGGTGCGCTTGCCGATCAGGGTATTTTGCACAAATACGATGGCCGGGCCTTGATCGTGACGACCGGTGCATGTGCGGTGCATTGCCGTTACTGTTTCCGTCGAGAATTCCCTTACCAAGATGCTGGAGCTCGAACCAGCGACTGGCATCATGCGATTCGCTACATCGCCGCTCATCCACAAATTGAGGAGGTGTTACTCAGCGGTGGTGATCCGCTAACACTCGTTGACGCAGCTCTGTTCGGCTTGATTGAACAGATTGAATCGATCAGCCACGTTCGCCGATTGAGAATTCATACTCGCATGCCCATTGTTATCCCCCAGCGTTTGACTGACACGCTGATCCAACGACTCCGCAACAGCCGTTTGGCTTGTTGGCTTGTGGTCCACGCGAACCATCCAAGAGAATTGTGTTGCGAAGTGCTCGAACGACTCGAGTGTGCCATCGACCATGGCATTCCCGTGCTCAACCAATCGGTGCTGCTTCGCAACGTCAACGATGATGTCGAGACGCTTGTCGAACTGAGTCGAGCGCTCATCAATCATCGGATTCAACCTTATTATTTACATCAACTTGATCGGGTGCGCGGCGCGGCTCATTTTGAAGTGCCCGTCGAACGTGGCAGCGAACTGGTGGCTGCGATGCGTACTCAATTGCCTGGATATGCAGTTCCCATGTACGTTGCCGAATATGCGGGACATACGAGCAAGACACCGCTGGAGATCGCGTCACATCACGACCACGCGTAACCACAATTATGTATCTATTCGAAAACCCCGTGCTCCAGCGAGAGCTGCTCGTTAACCTGCGAACATCTCGCGCGTTTGTGTTGCTGGCGGTGTATCAAATTTTGCTCGGTATTGTCGTGCTCGCCGCTTGGCCAAGCGATGCCCGGTTGGATCTGACGACGAACCCGCCATCCGCTCGCAAGTTAGTGAATTTGTTTTTCTTGGGGCAATACATCATCGCATCGCTCATTGCGCCGAGTTTTGCTGCTGGGGCGATCACAGGCGAGAAAGAGCGACGAACTTATGAGATGCTCTTGGCCAGTCCTCTTCGCCCCGCAGCCATCGTGATTGGCAAGATGGTGGCGTCGCTGACTCACCTTGTGATCCTGATCATTGCCTCGCTGCCAATCATTGTGCTGTGTTTGCCACTGGGCGGCGTCAGTATCTACGAGGTGCTTGCGGCCTATTTGGGGCTTGGCGTATCAGTGCTGCTATTTGGCGCGATTGGGATGCTCTGCAGCAGTTACTTTGGTCGCACCAGCAGCTCGCTTGTCGTCAGCTATCTGATCATTTTGCCGCTGGTTTTGTTTGCGGTGTTGGCATGGCAAGCACTTGAATCTGATGGCGAGTTGCGGCTCAAAATCGCTCTCATGGTCTGGCCAGCGATCGGCATCGCGGCCGTGATCCTGATGTGCGCGAATGCTGCTGGGAGAATGCTCTACCCGCCGGACATGGGCAGCGAAGGTAAAGAAGTCGTTGACCTGGAACGTGAATCCGAGGAAGCCATCGGTCTCGTGATTAATCCTGATCAATTCCCCGATCGACTCTTCGCGCCGCCCAAGAAACAGTCGCTCATGCCGGACGGAACCAACCCGGTTTATGACAAAGAGCTGCATAGTGAGATATTCAGCCAAGGTACGTTGATGCTGAGGTTGGTGATCCAAATCAGCATGCTGTTGGCAATCCCGTTGATGGGAGTGTTTCTGTTTCTGAAGCCCGAGTTGGCACCTTGGTTCAGCGTGTACGTGGTGGTATTCAGTATGCTCGTGGGCCCCGTTTTTTTAGCAGGCAGCATGACGAGCGAACGTGAACGCGAGACGCTCGACTTGCTGCTGACAACGACCCTCACGTCGCGCCAGATTCTGGTGGGCAAGTTCTTGGTCGGCTTTCGTGTGTCCGCCGTGCTAACTGCGTTCATTGCTTGGCCGATTTTGCTTTCGCTCGTGCTCAACGAACTCTTCTACTCGAATTGGGCCAGCATCGTGGCCATGCTGGCGATTATTTTGACGGTATGTCTGGTGAATGCTGTGATCGCGCTGGCTTGTTCGTTGTTCCAACGACGCACGTCGATGGCGCTGATGAGTACGTATGTGGTGCTATTGCTTTTGTATGTGGCACCGCCAGCTACGATCGCTCTGTTGAATATCCTGGATTCGCCTGAGTCAACGTTGGCGTGGGCCCACCAGTTTAAATTCACTAGCCCTTTTTCTGCAATGTTTACGTTGCCACTCGATGTGCGTGAGTCGCCCGAAGATGAGTTTCCGATTCCGAATCTCGGCCAATGGAGCCACGTGGTCGGTTACTTTGCCTTCAGCAGTGTCTTGGTGGCTGCGACGTGTTTCGCGATGGTTGCGAGGCTGCGCAGTCGACGTGGACTTTCGGAATAGCTATCGCAATTCCAGCACACGACGAATTCTCGCTGCCACCGTTGGATCCGACTCCGCCGAGATGCGTTCTCTGAGTAACTCTTTGATGCTTGCATCAGGAATCGTCGCCAAAATATTGATCGCTCGCAGTTTTACTTCTCGATGCTCGTCATCAAGGAGCCAAATCAGCCAAGGGCGAGGATCGATCGTCGCATCGTGCGAGATTCTTTCGACAGTTTCTAATCGGTTTTCAACGCTACCAAGTGACAAGCTTCTCGCTAGGGCGATCTGGTGCGAATCCAGGCCGCGACGGATCAATTCCAATTCGGCTTGGCGTTGCTGTTCTTGATCGGTGCTCGCTAGCCAATAGATGACTGAGCGAATGTTGTAGGTCTGTAGTGGAGCCTCCATTTCGTGTGCGGCGGTTTCAACGACAACGGGCATATCGGGCGTGGGTGGCTCAAACGTTCTCAAGTTCACCGTGGTCGGATCCGTCGGAACAAGTGTCATCGCGGCGGAGTCACCGGCGCTTGAGCGATAGATCGATGGTGTTTCGTTTTCGATCGCGTCGGTGCTCACCGGTGTAGCGACCGGCGCCGTCGCATCCGTGGGCTCTGGATTGGGCGGCCAATTGCTCCACGCATCTGTTTCTTCGGAACCTTCGACCGATAGAGGTGCCGACCGAACTACCACCACTTGCGGTTCGTTCGGATCAAGACTGGCAATTCGATCTTCGGGGCGACTCGAGATCGTTAGTCGCGCGAGAAGGTCAGTTGCTGCGAGATGCAAGGCACGAGATTCATCGTCGTCGTGTTGGACGTACTCGACGATCGTCGGTTGCAGCAAACTTGTGACCCAGCCCACACGTGAGACGTCGAGGCGATCCGCAACATCGTGCAGCGATCCGACGAGCGCCGCATGACGTGATTGGCAATTCAGATGGCTCAACATGGACCATCGATTTTGGTTTTCACTGAGTAAGTCGTACGCCTGGCGCGCAACGAATCGGTCTTGGTTCGCCAGTTGTTCCACTAAAAAGGGCACGCCGAGTTCGTCCAACCCTGAGATCTCGATGAGTCTCAGCGATTTTGCCTCGCTCGGAAGCGATTCGTAATCGCTCGTCATTTGATAAAGCAGCCAGCGTCGACTCTGAGATGCTAGCACAACCGTCAAACTCAACGCGCAAACCGCCACCAGACACACTTTCAGTGCTGCATAAAACGCAGGCTTTCGCGAACTCTCCACAATTTGCGGAGGAACGCGAAACGGATTTGCAGCGGAAAATCGTTCGTTCTCACGCATCAGAACAGTTTCTAAACAGGAGAGGTGCATCACCCCGGGCCAATTCCGGGAAACCTGCCAAGGTGCCGGGAAACTGGATTCTCCTGACGATCGCCAATTCGTAGCAAGATCAATTTCGACCCGCAGTCATGGCGATTGAAACCGTCTGATTACAAAAAGATTTGAAACATTCCCGAGACCGTGGCTGCGTCAGTTGTACCGAGTGTCGCCGCCGAGCCCGCGTTGTGCCGGATCGTAGGCATGTCCGTGATGTACAGGGCGGCGATGGTGAACGCGACCGCGATGCCGCGGAAGTTTCGGTGCCGAGTCATAGAGATCTCGCCAGTGCTCGCCGACTCTTGGAGCATTTGGTGCCGAGAACCCGGGATCGTGCCGCCAATGAAATCATAATCGGCATTTAAATCGTACAGCCCGTATGTCAGGTCGATGTTGGTGTCACGCCCCAACAGTCGGCCATCCCAACCAACGAATCCCTTGCCACCGACATAATCGCTGTTGAGCTGCTCACTCATCAGCCTCGAGCCGTTCTGTTGGATATCAAAGTCTTGGTCGAACGCCATCGTGCTGAAACCGAGTCCAGCCGACAATCCGCCGAATCGCGTTTGCCAAGTATCGCGAAGTGCGATATCGAAACCGTAGTGATCGACTTGCGAATCGAGGCTCGTCCCAACACCAGAAATATTTGTTGCGGCACCGCTGGCCGGATTGGGGATGCTCAGCAAAGAAGCTTCGGCATCCGCGTCAGAGACTGCGGAGGCAAAGAAGGCTTTCGATTCAAGACTCGTGCGAGTTCCGAGAAAGCGACGGACAACTTTCAGCTCGCCAATCGCACCCACATGATCAAGATCGTCATGAATCGCGAGACTGTTCGATGCTGTAGTGCCAAGGTCGTATGATGGAAGTAACGCCCCCCACAAGCCAGTGCTAAATGTCTACTCGAGTGGTCGGTCCGTAATGGTGCTTTGCCCGAACGACGTACTGCTGGCGAACAATGTTGCGACGAAACCAGCTAAATAAAGTGAAAGTGCCGAATTAAAACGCATAATCGATAGCCATCCAAATTGGGAGGAAGAACGAACTGAGTGCCGTTCTTCAAACTCGGATATTAGCAAATGTCCACTGGTATCGATTTGTTTACCGCGTCAATGATTTGACGCTAGCGCGGCCTGATGGATCGGTCAATTCTGTCGTAAATGAAATGCGACCTAATGCGCTAAGTCCAACTCTGAGGATTGGAAGCGACCATAGCGATTAACCCGCGCGTGCCATTGGGCATGATCTGTCATGCTCGACGTAAGTTATCGTCAAATTCTGTCTCGTTTTCATTCAGGCGACCGGCGAGATGGTCTATATCGGGAGCGTTAGGCCACAGCCGAACGAGAGGCCGGGAGGGTTGAGGCTCCTGCCGAACCAGCGCTCGGCTCAACAAAGGCTTCGCCCTTGGATTGACTCGCATGGGACGATGTTTTCTTGCCGGTCGCCTAAAGATTTTTGGCGGCCGCCTGATCGAGATAGAAACTCAAGTGGTCGGCTTGGATGTGAGCTGCGGGGAAGTTGGCGTAGTCACCTGTTTTATTGATGACTTGCGCAATAACCGATGCTTTATCGGTACCGGTGATAAGGAAGGCGACTTTCTTGGCTCGGTTGATCACAGGGCCAGTCAGGGTTAATCGTTTTTGACCGGATTGCGGGTGAATCGCGACCTCGACCACTCGATTTGATTCGAGAAACTGGCTTTCGTGTGGGAAGATGGAGGCGGTATGGCCGTCGGCGCCCATGCCAAGAATCACAAGATCAAATCGTGGAATGGAGTTGCCGTCGCTCGCGACTTCGTTTTTGATTTCATTCTCGTAGCGTGTTCGTTCTTCGTTCGGATCGGTTGCACCGAACACGTGGTGCACGTTGGCTGAGGGGATGCCGATCTTGTCCAGGCACAGTGTCTTGGCGACGCCATAGTTACTGTCGCTATCGTCGGCTGGGACACAGCGTTCGTCGCCCCAATAGAAATGGATGCGCGACCAGTCAACTCTATCGACGAAGTCTCGAGCCCACAATTCGAACAAGAGCTTTGGAGTGCTGCCACCAGAAAGTGCAACGGTTATTTTGCTCTGTTCTTGAGTCTCGACCCAAGCAGCAAAGTCGGTGGCGAAAGCGACCGCAACGGAAGCCGGATCAGCAAAGATTTTTGTTTCAGTCGACATGTCGGTTGCCTCTGGGGAGCTCATCTTGGTGTGTGCGTTTCGAAAGCGATTAGAACATGTTTTTCCGCTTCACGCACCGACGCGACTGGAGCGATTGTCCTGGGCTGCTAAAACTTGGGCTTGCTGCTCGCTGCCCGTCTCTCTTTCCTGCACATCGTAACGCGATTTTACCATGCCCAGGGAAGAGGATTTTGAAACACAGAGGCGCAGAGATCGCAGAGAACAGGAATTGGCGTCTCTGCGCCCTCTGTGACTTTGTGTTTCAAATCTTTGGCTGCTAATCTAGAATCAGAGCCACTTCAGAGCCACTTCAGCGAAGCCAGCAAGCTCGCAAAGATATAGGACATCAATCGTTCGTTTATCGCTAAGTTTATCCGGTGTAGGCGAGTGTTACTCGATATAACGGAGTCCAACACCTTTTCACCGTTCAACTGGATCGTAACAGTTTAGTCGCCATGCACCTTAATTTGCTTGCGGCAACGATTTCGGTTGCGCGTCTCAAATCTTGGCTTCGGAGGTTTGGCGATCCGCTATCGCCTCGTCACGTATCAAGATCAGCTTCGCTCCGCATTAAGTGAG
>JBGSNA010000309.1:0-7027 GCA_041739875.1 Pirellulaceae bacterium | reverse complement strand
TTGTCGTTTCAGTAACGAATCGCCGGGGATTTTTTCAATAGCGACGAGCGGACTTGAACCGCTGACACCCGGCTTATGAAGCCGGTGCTCTAACCAACTGAGCTACGTCGCCGTGTGTTTGTCGCTGTGGGAACAATTTGCTTTCTTGCTCCAAGCGACTGTCGTGCGGCAGGAATATAGTCCATTTCGCTGGAAAATAAACCGGGGATCGACGGGTTTCTATGCCAGCACGCCCAAGCCGCCTTTTCCTCGACAACCGCGTCGCCGAGGCCGTTCGTTTCAGACGAATGGCGACTTTTGCGAATCACTTAGTTTCTGGACTCTGCTCACTACTTCTGGATGCTGCCGCCAGGGGCCTCGGCCATCGCTTGGGGTTTAGCGTCATCCAACGGTGGCTGGTAGAGGTCTCGCAAGACCTTGAAATCGGCAGGCGGCTTCGTATCGATGAAGCTGCGAACGAACATTTGCAATCCAGCACCGATCGAGTTTCGCTTGGCGTTGCCGAATTGGTAGTGGTCGTAGTTCGGTGCGATCTTGGCATCGAAATTCGGTGAGAACAAAAGCAATGCTTGCGGTGCAAAGGCTTCTGTGTCCAGTGCAATCTGGACGACCTTGTACTGGGCTCGATCGACCTGACGTTTTGGCCACGCCTCCAACACAATCGCATTAGGTGACGGCGACTTGATCTCGCGGACCCAATAGCGATCTTGGATTTGCTTGGCGTCGAGATTGAATACAAAAGGCAGCGGGCTGTTGAAGATTTGCTGGCCTTGCATGTTCGGCGGCAATTGCTGGATCTTCCATTCTTTCTTGCTGCGATCGTTCTCGATGAGCTCTTTGCCGTTGCATAGCCAATGCTCGCCGAATTGGCCGGGCTGTTCGATGTAAGTTGGCTTTTGTGGCTCGCCTTGCATGCCATTGAAGAACACCTTGCGGTCCACTCGAAACTCACCCTTGTCGGGCGATGCGTATCGAATGACTCCGTCGCCCTTGGTCGCATGCACGCCACCGGGTGCCGCGAATGCATCGTAGTGCCAAACTTGGAAGTCACATTCGAGCGTTTTCGTGCCTTTGCTTTGCGTTTCCCAAGCCGTCAATATTTGCTGAAGGCGCGTGAACTCCGCCTGTGTCAATTGCGGAAACGGCTGTGCGGCAGCGGCCGGTTGCTGTTGCCCCGCAGCGTTAGCTTGTTGCGCGTCAACTTGTTGCGCCCCCACTTGCTGAGAGCCAGCTTGTTGAGCTGCGACCTGCTGAACGGCTTGTTGTTGCTGCTGCTGTGCGCTCGCTGATCGAGTCACTGCCAAGGAGAACAAAACGACGGGTGCCGCCGCGAACAGTTGAAGTGCCGAGGCAACTTTGCCTTGGGACCGATTCAGTCGCATCATCCGTGACGCCTGTATGGTTATTGTACGATTTGAAGTGGTGACAGGACGAACCCTCCAGGGCCGCCTGATTGCTCGGCGATCCTAACACGATTCCGTCAGGCCGCGAAAGACTGAAAACGCCGCTTATCGGTTGGTTTCACGAGTAATTCAGCGAATTGAGCGGCTGAACGTTGCAGAATTAGACGGTCGCTTGGTCAAACAAATGCCGAACCGAGCGACCGCTGATTGTCGTCCGTTGGATCAACTCTCGTGCGACACTTTGTACAGCCCGTGTGTTGCCTGGGTCGTCCAGCAAATACTCTGTTTTATCGAGCATCCGTCGCTGGAGCCTCGCAAGTTGCCGCTCGTTCCCGGCACGGTTTTGGAGAATACGTTTTACGGCGAGTAAGTCCTGTGACGCCCCCACATGGCAGTACTGGCCCGTGAATCTGGACTCGGCGACCATTCCGGCCAGCAAGATCAACACGTCATCCTCCACTGCATCCTTGCTAGCTTTGGATCGACCTTTCTTCATTTCACAGATCCCCAGCCGAGTGTCGCCGGATTGCAACTTGCCGGGAGCGATGGTCACTTTTTGAACGCTACGTCCAAGGAGCAGTGCCATCACGGCATGTCCGGCTTCATGGATGGCGGTCGCAATCAGTTGTTGCTTTGCCGCATCCGACACAGGATCCGCACCCTCTTGCGCACCGACAGACTTCGCGCCGACGATTTGGGACAGCGGCGAGTCGGACTCGTCATTTTGTGAGGGCTCAAGTGACATGTTGAAGCATCTTGGCAGATCGGAATCGCGACGTCACCCACCCGCATTTCCAATCAAGCGAAACTCAATCAAAGCGTAGGGTGTGTGCTTACACGCACCGATCCCCACGCACTTCACGACCCTACTCACTTCCCGGCATCGAGAACGGTGAGTCAGGCACTGGGGCCGGCAACGTTTCCGCTTCACCCACCGGAAGCTCTTCGGCGCTTGCTGGCTTTGCTTTCGATTCCTTCTCGTCTGGCTTTGCATCCGCCTTTGCATCTGGCTTCGGCTCCAAGACCGACTCACCGGAATCACTCGCATCCGTTGAATCTGCATCCGTCGAATCTGCGTTCACCGGCTCGCGCCAGTCACGCAGGGCCTGATGCGTTTGCCAAAATCCGTCGACCGACCAAATGTGCGTCAAGTCACCATTCCCAGCGACGCCTTCGTAATTCTGCAAGAGTTCGCTAATCGTCTTCGCCATAGTCCCATTGTCGAGCGCCTCGAGGATGGCATCAGGACCGAGATACTTGAGCCAAACGTCGGAGTCGTCGCGTCGCAGCGCAAGGCTGTTGCGAAGACGCACTACTGCCGATCGCAGGCGGTCGTCCACGGACTCAGCATACGGCACGTCAATGACTTGCTCGAACGACGTCATAGCGATGCCGGAATGATCGATCCAGACTTCTGGACTCGCAGGCAATGCTTCAACGCGGCCCACCTCGTACGTTTCCGAAAAGACAGGCTCTGCGAAGTACGGCTCAGTGAATGCCGGCTCTACGAATATTGGCTCTATGAATATTGGCTCTATGAATACTGGCGGAGCATAGACGGGCACATGAACGACCGGCACATGGATCACGGGTGCGACGAAGACTGGCACGATTGGCAGAACCGGCGTAGCGATCACCGGATACGCACCGACGCGACCATACCCAGACGCATAGCGGCCGTACGAACTCGCGTAACCGTTGTTGTGTGTACTCGGCCAAGCGAGCAACCCGTACACTCCCGTATCGATACTCGTTTGTGGTCCGCGAATGCGAGTCCCCAAGCCCAACGGCAAAACGTCGATAGCCCCCTGAGCCCCACGAAGACTGACACCACCCAGTGGCCCAACACGCACGTATTGCGCACGAGCAGAATTGCTCAACACAAGACCCAGCAAACTGACAGTAAGCAACAAACAGCGATACATCGACAACGCCTTCAAACGAAACTCCGATCTCCAAGCCCAAGCGAAAGCCCGACTCGATCCTCACTATTATATTTCAACAAAACGAATCCGCACAAAAAGTTTGGGTCTTCGGAAGCGTCATTTCAAATGGAGAAATGCCGAAAAACCGGCTTACAGGGGGATTTCTAGGAAAGACGATTTGGTAGGAAGATGGCGGTAGGAAGAGAGGGAGGGTCAATGCGGGTGCTTGACGGTAGTTAGAGTTACTTGGCGGCGGGCGATGTTGATCCAGTGGATCGCACGCAAGTTGCTGAATTGGATCAGCCGGGAAAGCTGGTTGTGATAACCTGCTGTTCCATGGTTCATTGCTATTAACTTGAACGCGGACTCAGCCGAAGCGAGTTGGTAGCGCTGAGTACCAAGCGACTCCCCGTTTCGCCGAATCGGCAACATGACCTCCGCGACCTCCGTTCCGCCAAGTAACGCGACGATGGCTTCTTGATAGAGCGTTAGAGTAAGCGAGGTTCCCCAATCACGAAGTAGCGATACAACCAGCTCTCGAAAGTCGTCGCTGCCATCGAACTCGCTATCCTCCACGCAAAAATCGCGGCGAGAATCAGTGTTCAAGGGCGCGTTCACAGATCGTGATTCCTCCGTCTCTGCACGAAAGTTGACGATTTTTCCTCGACACAAATCAATCAGGTGCAAGTATGTAAGCAATTGCCCGATGTGCGTCTCAGTGATCGTCTTGACCGTCTTCAATTCATAGATGGCCCTGTCCTCAACAACCACATCGAGAAAAAGGGTCTTACAGAAGCCACGATGCGCGAGCTGCAAGCTGACTTCACGCCGCGCGTTTATCCATGCCGAACGCAATCGGCTAACAAGATCTGCCTGATAAATTCATTCATCGGCCAATCGTCCCAACTCGTTTTGCGAGTCAAATGCATGACGCATCACGCGGTAATCTAGCTCACGCAACTCGTCCGTCGACAACTCAGCAAAACAAACGTCGCACTTAACTCCCACCGCCCCGTCTCCCACGACTCTTCATTTTCCTACCTCCATTTTCCTACCCAACTTTCCGCGCATTCTCAGCAAGTTCCTAATCGTCAAGTTTACGCGCACTTGCGTCTCGATTTGGGTCCAACCAAGCCACGTCCGATCCATCGCCAGCAACGCGACCTACACCGATTCGCTTGATCGCGTCATCATCGATCGGTTGCATCGGCGTATAGCGAGGGTGATGCGAGTCTTTGTACGGGTCGTTGGAGCGAGCGTTGTAGCAACAGATCATCGACCACCTCGGATTCTCCGAAAGATTCTGGTCGCTGCGATGAAGCAGATTCGAATGAAAAAACAGTACGTCGCCGGGCTGCATCTCGACGTACACCAATTCAAATCGCTTCAAGACCTCCTGGACTCGCTCCGGGTCCGCACCCGCCTGCTCTCCAGTCAACTGGTGATGAATGCGACCACACTGGTGCGAACCGCGAATGACCTGCAAACAACCATTGAGCTTCGTCGCGGGGTCCACTGCAATGAACGCACTGACTAGGTTCGGTGTTAGCACTCCGTTGCCGTACCAGTAACCATAGTCTTGGTGCCATGCCCAAGCCCCACCGACGCGAGCGTCCTTCATGATCATCTTGGAGTGATAGTGGTAGGGTTCGTCACCAAGCAATGCACGCGCCGTCTCGACCAACCGCGGGGAACGAGCGAACGCACCATAGATGCCTTGGCCCGGATGATTCCAAAGCGACAGCCGCACGGTGCCGCCCTCGCCATCCGCTCGACCAAACGAGTGATCATCAAGAGCCTTGTCCGCTTTCGCGGAGCGATGCAGCAACTCAATCTCCTCCGCATCGAACAACGCGCGAGCAACGACGAAGCCATCACGAGTGTATTGAGAAATTTGGTCCGCTGAGATTGCAAACATTCGATTTATCGCTCTGTCTTGACGCAGGCTGGATTGACATGAAAAACGAATTCACAGGACCTAGCAGCGTGCTGGAACACCCGTGGAGCGACGGTCACGATACAATTGCACCGAACTTCAGTTCCTTCACCCGCCGGATTCTATCATGATTCGAAGTTTCTTATCGCTCGCATTACTCGTTTTTTGGACGATCCCGAGTCTCGCGGATGAACCGCCGGTGCGATGGTGGAAAGGCAACTTGCACACACATTCGCTCTGGAGCGACGGCGACGATTTTCCTGAGATGATCGGCGATTGGTATCGCGAACGCGGATACAACTTCCTCGCCTTGACCGACCACAACACACTGAGCGAAGGCATGAAATGGATGCCGGTCAAGACAGCCATCAGCCGTTCGGACGCATCGGTGATGACCAAGTACCGTGACCGATTCGGCGACGCGTGGGTCGAAACGCAAGGCGAGCCGGATAGTGTCGACTATGCCGTGCGACTGAAGCCGCTCAACGAATTCCGCAGCCTGCTCGAAGAGCGTGACCAGTTCATCTTGATCCAAGCGGAAGAGATCAGTGACAAGGCCGAAGGCAAACCCGTCCACATCAATGCAACCAACATCGACGAAGCCATCGCGCCGGCAGGGGGCGCCACCGTCCGCGAGGCCATGCAAAACAATTTGCGTGCGATACTCGAACACGAAAAGAGTCACGGCCGCGAAGTCCTACCGCACGTGAACCACCCGAACTTTGGCTATGCGATGACTGCGGAAGATCTCGCGGCCGTCGTCTCCGAGCAATTCTTTGAAGTCTATAACGGACACCCAGGTGTCAACCAACTCGGCGACAAGGACCATCCCAGCATTGAACGAATGTGGGACATCGTCAATGCGATTCGACGCACGGATTTGAATGTGCCGCCGATCATGGGTATCGCGACCGACGACAGCCATGAGTACCACGGAAAGCCTGGCTCACGGCCTGGCCGCGGATGGGTGATGGTCCGCAGCCAATACCTTACACCGGAGCACTTAATACGCGCGATGAAACGAGGCGACTTTTACGCCTCGAGCGGTGTCAGCTTGAAGGATGTCCAATTCGATGAATCCAGTCGCACACTTTCGCTTACGATCGATGCGAAACCAAACGTCACGTATCGCACCGAATTCATCGCGACCTTGAAGGCCAGCGATAAAGAAGCTCAGGCTAAAGAAGCTCAGAATCCAGAGGCCTCGGATCCAGAGGCGGCCCACCGCATTGGCCGCGTCGTCGCCACCGCCGAAGGAGCAACAGCGAGTTATCCCATGCAAGGCAATGAGCTTTACGTCCGAGCCCTTGTCACAAGCAGCGAAGCCCCCGACGACCCTTCATTTGCCGACCAAAAGCAACAAGCCTGGACCCAGCCCGTCGGCTGGTGAACGCTGATACTTTGTACGTTGATATTTTGTACGTTGATATTTTGAACTCGGATTCGAGAGCGAGGTTGACTGTGAACATTGACGACTACCTGCTTGACCACTCCGACGTCGATTGGGGGTCAGTGCTTGAACCTTGGGACTGGCTGCTGCCTTCCGAATTCACCGTCTGGCTCGTCAAACGATTTGGTGATCTATTCGTTGTCTTGGAGGACGACTCCGTTCACATGCTCAATGTCGGCGGCGGCACGTTCGAACAAGTGACTAAGTCACGCGATTCGTTTTGCGACCTTCTTGATCTCGATGACCATGCCAACCAATGGCTCATGATTCCGCTCATTGATCAATTAGTTGCAAGCGGCAAGATTCTCGAGCC
>JBGSNA010000293.1:0-3036 GCA_041739875.1 Pirellulaceae bacterium | reverse complement strand
CGGCAGTGAATCTCGCGTCGACCAAGCTCGCTCCTCCTACAACGAAACCTCTGGTCTTTACCCGCGTGAGCGACATTATCCGACGCTAGAGTCGATGCAACGGATTTACAAACTGGTTGGGTTTGCGGGAGTCTTAATCGTGTTTCCTTATCTCGGCTTTCGATTGCTGTATCTTCTCTTGACGGTCAACGAAGGGCTATTGGCTCAATTGGGGGAACTGAGCGAATTTGCCGTGCCGCTCCTATTCGGGTGCGTTGCGTTTACCGCAAGCTTGTTCGGACTTTCCGAAGGGATCAAGCTCGTGATGGACATCCAGGACAACACGCTTCGCATCGCTAATCGCCATGGTCGCAAGAAAGTTGACTAGCGAGCGGATGCATGCCTCGTCACAAGCAATCCAATAAAGACATTCATCCAAGCGAATCAGATTGCTAAACCAGGTCGCGTTCCTTTGGGAACGCGCGGGAGGAGTCTCCGTGCGAAGATGTCGTAGCGAGGTTTACTGATGTGCGACGATGAATTTGAGTTTTCGCTCGACGGCGTCGAGGTCAAAGCGTAGTGATGCCTCGCGAGTTACGTTGGGGCGGAGCGCCTCGCACGCTTCCTCAAGCGCTTGAGTGATCTCGCCCTTCGCGACAAGTTGCTTCAGTTGCGGGTCCAGTTCAACACGACGAAGATGGTCGCCGCTCAAACGTCCTGCGATCAACAAAAGTCCCCAATCCCGTAACTTCGATCGCAATCGCTCCGAACGTTCGGAATCAGGCAACTTGGTGGTGGACAACTTGGTGGTTGAATTCACGCTGATCATCTAACGTCACCTCGGTTCGCGGCTTTTATTGGCCTTGGTCGATTGACCTTAGCTGGACAGCGCCAAGTTCGATTTTTTGTTTAACAGTCAGCCGCAGGCGTACTATTAGCGATGCGTTCGTTCGCCTTCGGGTAACGGTTAAACGAAGTTGGCGCTGTCCAGTTAGGCGAATCCCAGAAACACGGACATTCGCGTCATCATTGACGCCTCTTGTCTGTTTGCAAGCAATTCAGTTCAGGAATCTAAGCCAACTGGTACCGAGTTGTCAACAATTTTTCACAGTCGGCGTTTCTCATTGTCGCATTGGCGAATCCAAATCGTCACAATTGGCAGCAAATCGCGGGATTGAGTCCACTAGTTTGCCTAGAGAGTTCACTTGGCGGATTCAGCTTCACGCATCCGGATCTTTGGCGGTTCGGAAGCTCGATCCATTGTTTTGCAATACAGGCTGTCTATTGATGCTGAACCGATGCCTTGCTTCGCTCATTTTGTTTGCCGTCATGTTGGGTGATGGTTTCGCAGAATCAACGCGGCCGAATATTGTGTTGTTCCTCGCGGACGACATGGGCTGGATGGACTGTGGCGTTTACGGTTCAGTATATTACGACACGCCGCAAATCGATCGATTCTCCAGTCGTGCGATGCGATTTACAAACGCGTATTCTCAACCGCTTTGTTCGCCTACGCGAGCGTCGATACTGACCGGCCAATACTCGGCGCGGCACGGCATCACGAGCGCGACGGGGCATTTACCGCCTCAGCCCGAAGGTCACCGGTTCATCTCCGCAAGCGCGCCGCCGCGTGAGGCGATGCTTGTTCCTCAAAGCAAGAACTATCTCGAGTTGTCTCAGATCACGCTCGCAGAAACGCTCCAGTCAGCGGGTTATCGAACGGCGCACATTGGCAAATGGCACGTCGGTTTGACTCAGCCCCATTGGCCGGAGCGCCAGGGTTTTGACGTTGCGTTTCACTGTCATCCAGACCCCGGTCCACCTGGTGGTTACTTTTCGCCCTATGGTGTCGTTGCGGAAGGCAATCCGACCGCGAAGCTCAAGATCGGCACGATCACCGACGGTCCAGCCGGCGAATACATCGTTGATCGCCAGGCGGAGGAAGCGATCGCTTTTATCGAAGCCAACAAGACTCAACCGTTCTTTTTGAATCTGTGGTGCTATGGCGTTCACGGACCGTGGGGACACAAGGAAGCGTATACCCAATCGTTTGTAAACAAGAAAGATCCGAGCGGACGCCAAGGCAATCCAATCATGGCGTCGATGCTCAAGAGCGTCGACGATTGTTTTGGTAGCATCCTTGACGAACTGGACCGACAAGGCATCGCCGACAACACGATTGTTATTTTCTATTCTGATAACGGAGGCAACCAACACAGTAACGTGGTTGCAGAAGGAGCCAAGTCAGCGAACGAGGATTGGCAAAAGTGGGCGGGGCTGCAACCACCGACGAAGAACACGCCGCTCCGCGATGGCAAAGGCACGTTGTATGAAGGCGGCACCCGAGTTCCGTTGATGTGGGCCTGGGCGAACAAAATCGCTGCGGGAACGACAAGTGAATCAGTCGTTGGTTGCATCGACATTTATCCGACGTTGATTGATTTGCTCGGTATCGCCAAGCCAGCCGAACAACATTTCGATGGTGCCAGCTATGCGAATGTGCTCCAGGGCACTGGCGAGCTCGATCGCGTCGGCTATTTCAACTATCACCCGCACGCTGGGTTGAATCGAGCTGGCGGTGTGTCCGTTCGCAGCGGTGACTTCAAGTTGCTGCGATGGTTCGGCAACCCGAGTACGTACGAGCTGTTCAATCTTCACGACGACATTGGCGAGACGATTAACTTGGCGGAGCAGATGCCAGAGAAAACGAAAGAGCTGGATGCGTTGATCGATGGGTTTCTGCAAGACACTGGAGCGAAGTATCCGCAACCCAATCCGGCTTACCAGCCACCATCAAACAAGCAACCGTTAAACAAACCGAAAGAAGCCGTGAGTGCGGTCGACGCATGGAAGCAGCGCGGTTGTGAGGCGTCGATCGCAGACGGCATTCTCACGGTCATCGCAACTGGCAAACAAGGCGAGGCGTTTCTTGGACATGCGACCGGTCGACTCACGGCACCAGCCACCGTTGTCATGCGAATGCGAAGTGCAACTGGCGGCGTCGGCCGCATCGACAACTTACCCCAAGGTAGCGCGGAGCCTGACACCATTCTCACG
>JBGSNA010000277.1:0-3465 GCA_041739875.1 Pirellulaceae bacterium | reverse complement strand
GTTCGGCAGCCTCGTCGAGTTGATTTTGAAATGCAAATGCCATCCGTGACACCCTAAAAAGTCAAAGAAAATGGTAACCTGATCACACGTCTTACCAAGTCAAGCCAATCTCGTCACTTGATGTTCACGCGATGCTTAATTGAGTTTGGAAGTAGCGATTCGGTTCGTGCTCACTAGGCCGAGTGAAGAACGTCACTTGTGGTGAGCTGCTAGAAGGATCGGGCTCAAGCAGTTTCATCTCCCAGTCTTCTTCGATGCGTGCGATCGTGACCGGCGGGTCTTCCGCATTCGAATGCGACGGCGCAATCGAAAGACAGCAGCATAGAGATACTCCCAATGTCAAACTGCTGCGCCAAAATCTTCGGTCAAGGCGCGTGCTGCTCCAACGTCGTCGCATGATGTTGCTCGCTTGGGTGAATAGAGAGAGAGAAGAGGACGAGTTCTTCCGCATGGTTGCTCAAGGCGTATCGGTCAATTGAACCCTATGGCGAAGGGCATCTGGCGGTCGGAGTATTTGTGAAATCTTCACAACGTTTTTATGCAATCAGTTCCGATTGCGCCGATTGCACTTAACGTCGAGATGCGATTGTTTGGGGCAAGCGTCTTGATTTACGCCGCGACGTTCTCGCGAGCTTGTTGACGTGATGCGAAAAACAGCTGCGCTGCGTCGTAAGCTGCATGAGCCACGATGGGTACGAGCAGGTTGCCAGTGCCAATGAGAAGCACGGAGAAGTACAGCCCCATGATGGCGGCGATCACCACATACAATTTGGTAATCGGGTGGACCAGGCCGAACGCGATCGACGATCCAACGATCCCTGCCCAAAGTTCAGGGGCTCGGAAATCGGACGAGAAAAGGTCGATTCGACTCGTCCCCAGCGAATCACCAGCGATCCAGGGCAATAGCCAGCCTCGGAAAAGCAATTCTTCTCCGACGCCGGCACAGAGGCTGATCACGGCCAGTTCCGCTGGCCCAAGCGCGAGAAGCGTTTTCAGCATCCCGTCGTCGCCGAGCGATTCGAGATCCTTGATCGGTTTCCACGGAATCCGTTTCAGCACTTCGATCGTGATCAACATTGGAATCGCAGCAGCAAGGCCGTGAAGGCATCCCCAGCCGATCGTTGCGAACTGGCTCGGCTCAAGTTTTGGTAACCACAGCCGAGCGTCGGGACCGACCAGCAAGCCCAGGATGATCGCCAAAGCCCCTAGCGCCACCTCAAAACCAACGGCTGTGCGGAAGACGTCGTCTGCGGTGTACTCGACGGAATCTTCGGGTTCGTCCATCAGTTCGGATAGGTTGGATCTATTGGAGGGGTACAGGGAATGTAGGCCAGCATTGTGACAGCATGGCCCATTCATTTGCAGGGTGTGAAAACCGGAATAATCAGATTCAACAAACTATGACAAATAAGTGGAATGAGACGACTTGTGTAAATAGAGTGTCTAGGCACCTCATTTTCCCTGATTACTTAAGTATGATCGTGATCCAATTTCCTAATCAGCAGCGACCCGGCCTCAACGCTCGAGCTGGGAGTGTTACCGTCGATTCTCAATCGTCAGACGACTTAATGCCAAGCGAATTTTCCGATTCTTTCGATGGTTCTGTGAACGAATCACTGGTTGAATCACTGAGTGACGAGCAAATCCAGCGAATTTCTAAGGCAATTGCTGATCCACAGCGATTTGCGATTCTGACATGCATCGCCAAGTCGGACGAGCTTCCGTGCAAGACGCTGGTGGCAACGTTTAGCATCAAGCAAGCGACAATTTCGCACCATTTGAAAGAATTAGCGGCCGCCCAATTGATCCAATCGCGAAAGCAAGGCCAGCGAGCCATCCTTTCCTGTCGCCGCGATGTGTGTGATGCTTACGTGCGTGCCCTCGAGAGCCGATTCGTTTCGGCGTTTGCCCAGTAGCCTATTTGCGTCCATTCGCGCATTGGCTGGTGTCCTTGCTCATCGCGCCCTCAGTATGCTTGTGGCGTCCTTATGGGCTCCGCCGTCATAGGCTCGCACCCTTCTGGGCTTCGAGGAAGTCGAATCATCGCCAATGTTTGCACGCCAATGTTTGCACAATGCTTGATCAGCTTCGGCAGCAATCTCGGCAGCCGCGAGGAAGTGATTGCTGAAGCGGCAAGGCTCATCGATAACCACCCGATGGTGGAGTCGATGCGAGCAAGTCGTCTGTTCGAGACGCCGCCGATTGGCGGGCCGGGTGGCCAGGAGCCGTTTCTGAACGCGGTTGCTGTATTCGATACTGCCGCCTCAGCACGCGAAATTCTTGTGCTGCTTCAAGATGCGGAGGAGCAACTCGGCCGTCGCAGGCACCATCGCTGGGCAGCTCGCAGCATTGATCTGGACGTTGTCTTGCACGGCGACCTCGTCGGTGGCGGCAGCGGGTTGATTGTTCCGCATCCGCGTTACACCGCGAGGCAATTTGTGTTGCAACCAGCCTGTGACGTTGCGGCTGAATATCGCGACCCACGGTTTGGGTGGACGCTTCGCCAGTTAGCGGATCACGTTACAGCCGGTGCACCGTCGCTTGCATTGCTTGGCGGAGACGTAGCGACACGAACGGAGATTTGCGAGCGACTTTCACGGGAGCATGGTATTCGCGTATTTGCCGATCGTGACATCCCCGCTTCGGTGCCGATCGTCGGCAATGCACCGGGATATTCACATCGTGCCAATGAAGTCATGTCGACGATATCGGCTGGAAATGCCGCTGCGGCGTCAGTTCCAGAAGTGATTGACGTTGACGAACATACTCCCTGGGTTTCTGCGTTTGTTCCTCCTTTGCCGAAACTGGGGAGCGACGAAACGGCCTCGGTGAATATCCCGCGGCTCGTCGCGAGAATGCAGCGGGCGACGGCTCACACACGTTGGCCAGCACCGCACCAAATGTGGCCAACCAGTTGGCAGTGGCCAGAGTATCGACTTGAGATTGACGATCTGGATTGGGCTGTTGGCGAAATCGTTTCGGCATTGGAGTCAATGCGGTGTGACGTTCTTCCCGTGACCGCGGGCGGCGATTGGTGGAAATAGACGATTGGTGGAAACAGGCGATTGGTGGAAACAGACGCGCCGAGATCGGTCGAGCGATGCGATGGGCTCACCAATTTCCGCGAACCAGATTGATGCGGACGGCCAGGGAGATGGATGCCAGAATATAGTTCGTGTAAACCGCCTATTCTGTGCAGTCAGGCAGGTGGCCCATGCTTCGGTGGGGCTGCCATGGGTTTATCTGCGACACAATGTCGCTTGTGTGTGTGTGGTCTTGCCAATTGCTGCTCCATCGCACGATACTGTGGCACTTACGAGGTGAGCATGGTCGCCACTTCACTCTTGATTCACTCTGTGCTTAATCCGGGCCACCAAATCCGGGCCGCGCTCACGGCGAAGGCCAGACCCTATGCAACGGTTTCTGTTTCCCCGCTGGATCAATTCATTCCTCGCTCTGATGGGA
>JBGSNA010000276.1:0-8277 GCA_041739875.1 Pirellulaceae bacterium | reverse complement strand
CGCCCGCTACTGTGCCGACTGGACCCGCCACTAATCCTGCAGCTGCTCCGGCAGCGGCGCCACCGATCACTGCGCCGACGCCACTACCGACCGGATGCGATCCTGGTTCACCGGTGATCGCATCTTCGTTGCGCAATTCTTTACGAGCTTCTTGGTGTTTCTTCTTCTCGACCGCCATGTTTCTACCTTCAATAAAATGTGAAAAGCATCGACGCGAGACGTTCACGTGGATGATTGGCCGTTGGGCTGGTAGTAGTGAAAGCATTTGACGTGCCAGTCACACACGTTTTGAGATGGTGAGCTTCACCAATGGGAGCGTCGAGAATCCATGGGAGGGCAAGAATCCATGGGAGGGCGAAGCTCCCGCTGAGCCGAGTACAAGTTCGGCTCCCGGTGTGTACAGGTTCGGCAGGAGCCTCACGCTCCCGTGTGAACAGCGGGCGGGTACTTTGATAGTGAATCGATTTCCACACCCGACCCGTCAAATTCCTCTCTCGATCCCAGTGTTGTTACATCAGTGGTGTATGTCAATCCAGTCTTGGCTGACCAACGCTCAACCTGCTCGGATTTGCAACTCGCGGTCGTCCCTGGGGGCAACGTGAGCCTTTACGACGCGAGGCGATCGTCACTGACAAAATCGTTGCTGTTTGCAATATGCGTTTTCTTTGCGGATGGGTTAGACTGAGAGTTGTTCGACGAGCAACGTCGATCCTAACTGGAAAACGCCAACTTCGTTTAACCTTTTGCAGAAAGCAAACGAGCGCATCGTTAATAGTGCGCCTGCGGCTGACTGTTAAACGAAAAATCGAACTCGGCGCTGTCCAGCTAAAAGTAGTTGCTCAAGATCATTTTGCCATCGCAGTCTCCGTCGCTCAGCGGGCAGGACGCACAAAACTAAGGAGGCGAGTTCCATGAGACCAGCGTCATGCCTATTGCTTTGCCACTTTTTCATTTGCCTCGTTTGCACAGGGACGGCGTTTGCAGACGAAAACGTGGCGGTAAGCGACTCGATGGCACAGTCGAGCGAGATGGATTTTTTTGAATCTAAAATTCGCCCCGTACTCGTCAAGCATTGCTATGAATGTCACGCGGGCACGAACAACGAAGGAAACTTGTTGGTCGATCTGCGAAAATCCATTCGCAAAGGCGGTGATCGAGGACCGGCCGTCGTGCCCCATCATCCTGACGCAAGCGTTTTGCTTACGGCGATTTCACACAGTGATCCTGATCTGAGAATGCCGCCGAAAGGACCGCGACTTGCCGAGAACGTCATTTCTGATTTTCGTAATTGGATCGAACAGGGCGCGCCTGATTCGCGGATCGATGTTGTGGAGGATGCGGACGATACGTGGAACGGAATCGCGACGGCGAAAGATCACTGGGCGTACCAGCCTGCGATATCGACGGAAGCTCCGCAAGTCAACGATCTGACGTGGCCGCTGGACGAGGTGGACCGGTTTGTCTGGAGTGCGTTGACCAAGAACCAAATGCAACCGTCGCCAGATGCTGATCCGCGAACGTTGTTGCGTCGCTTGCACTTTGATCTTGTCGGACTGCCTCCTACATCAGCGGCGATTCAGCAGTTCCTAGCTTCGGTCGACTCGTCCGGAATCGACGTTGCTCTATCGAACGAAACGGACCAATTGCTTCAGTCGATTCAGTTTGGCGAGCGATGGGGGCGGCACTGGTTGGATATTGCTCGCTTTGGAGAATCCAGCGGTGGCGAGTCGAATGTGACGTTCCCCTATGCGTGGCGGTACCGTGACTATGTGATCGACGCGATCAACGCAGACCTTCCGTACGATCAGTTTCTCATCGAGCAGATCGCGGGCGACTTGCTTCCGTACCAAGATGATGTCGAGCGTGCTCGTTTACTCACGGCGACTGGGTTTCTCGCTGTCGGTACAAAGAACCTGGGCGAGAACAGCGATGCCAAGTTCAAAGCCGATCTTGTTGATGAACAAATTGATTCATTGTCGCGTGCGGTGCTAGGAAGTTCCATCGCGTGTGCTCGTTGTCATCATCACAAGTTTGATCCATTTTCGATGGAAGATTACTACGGCTTGGCCGGCATCTTTGCCAGCAGTAAGACGTTTTTCGGCACGTTCACATCGCCAGCGAACAATCGCGGCGGCGACCCTCTAGTATTGCCACGAGTTCCCGGCCAAGAGATCCTTCATTCGTCCATGCCGGCGAAGCAGTTTGAGGAACTCAAAGCGAGACAGGTTGAGCTTGATGTTGTTCGAACGCAAATCCAGGAAGCTCAGAAGGCCGCATTCAGCGGCAAGTCGCCTGAAAAGACATTCACGCTGCAGGAGGTCTTGGCTAACCTGTGGCAGCTAGGCTCGGTCGAAGGCAAGCTCGAAACGCTCGATGACGAAGGCAAGGCGATGCCGCTCGCGATGGGTGTACGGGAAGACAAAACCGTGGACGTGCCGTTGCTCGCGCGCGGCGAAATCGGACGCGAGGGTGCAACCGTGCCGCGCGCGTTTCCGCTAGCGATTCCTGTAAAGAACGTGCCAACGATTCCCACGGAACAAAGCGGGCGACGTGAATTGGCCCAGTGGCTGACAAGTGTGGATCATCCGCTCACCAGTCGAGTGTTTGTGAACCGTGTTTGGAAGCATCTGTTTGGTCAGGGGTTGGTGGCGACCGTGGACAATTTTGGAACCAGCGGCGAAGCACCGAGTCACCCCGAATTACTCGATGCGCTTGCGGTAGATTTTGTGAGCGAAGGATGGTCCACGAAACGGCTCATTCGCAAACTCGTGCTTTCACGAACCTATCGTCAATCATCCGCGTTCGATGCAGATGCCTTTCAGAAAGACCCCGAAAATCGACTGCTGTGGCGGATGCCCAAACGGCGACTCGAGGCCGAAGCGATCCGCGATGCGATGCTGTGTGTTTCAGGTGAACTGGATGAGCATCGACCCAGTGGTTCGCTCGTGGCGACGAAAATCGGCGACCGACCGATTTCATTGATTGGTTTGGACAAAAGCTTGCCAAGTGATCTTGACGGTTCCGTTTATCGCTCGGTGTATCTTCCAGTGATTCGAGACCGCTTGCCGGATGTATTGAACCTCTTCGATTTCGCGGAGCCTAGCTTGGTCACCGGCGAACGGGAAACCACCAATGTGCCGGTCCAGGCGTTCTATCTGATGAACAGCTCGTTCGTTCAGGAGCGATCCCGAGCACTTGCGAACCGCTTGAAAGAAGAAACATCCAGCAACGAAGAGCTTGTCAATCGAGTCTTCACTTTGTGTTTCGCACGTGCGCCAGACACCGTCGAAACGCAGCGTTCCCTCGCGTTTTTAAATGATCCAAGCGAACTGAAGTTGCTGAGTTTTTGTCAAGCAATGCTTTCGACGGCTGAATTTCGAAACCTGGATTAGCGACAAATCGATAAGCGATTAATAGATTAGCGACAAGTGATCGGCGAGACTCGTACCAACTTCACTGCCATCAAGAACCATGAACACTTCACTCTCACGACGCAACGCGTTGAAATCCCTATCGTCCGGGTTCGGTTACTTGGCGTTCGCGAGTCTGGCCCAGCAAGCGGCGGCTCGTGATTCGACATCCGAAAGTGGCCTAGTTCCGAAAGCGACTCACTTTCCCGCAACCGCCAAACGCGTCATCTTTCTCTCCATGAACGGCGGCCCGTCGCATGTCGATTTGTTCGACTACAAACCGAAACTCGCTGACTTCGAAGGCCGTAGCACCGCCGACAGTGCCATCGCTGGGAACAAGGGGCTGATGCCGTCTCCGTTTGAGTTTACTAAGCACGGTGAATCTGGTTTGTGGTTCTCGGAACTGTTTCCGCATCTCGCCAAACATGCTGACGATCTTTGCCTCATCAACAGTATGCACACCGACCTGCCGAATCATTCTCAAGCGTACATCCAAATGCACACGGGCAGTTTCCAGTTCACGCGACCGTCGTTGGGGGCGTGGACGCTTTACGGTCTGGGAACCGAAAACAGTAATCTGCCGGGGTTCATCACCATGAATCCACCGTCCGAAAACGGTGGCGCACGAAACTACGGTAGTGCATTTTTACCTGCCGTTTATCAAGCAACCAAGATCGGTACAAATCAAATCCCTGAGTTTTATGCCAAGCTCCTGCGCGTCGATAAGGAGCCTGGTGCCGCTTTGCGAAACATGGCCAACACATTGTTGGATAAACACCAACAACGCCAGCAGCTTGATTTGATCGGCGACCTGAACAAGCACAAGCTTGACCGAGACGTCTATCATCCGGAAATCGAGGGTGCGATCGAGTCTTTCGAACTGGCGTTTCGCATGCAAGACGAAGTGCCGAGTCTGTTGGATGTGTCATCGGAGACCCAGGCGACGCTCACTCAGTACGGTATTGGAACGGGCCAACCGACGGACGTTTTCGGACGCCAGTGCTTGTTGGCTCGTCGGATGGCCGAAGCAGGCGTGCGTTTCATTGAACTCACCGCGCCAAAGAGTTGGGATCATCATTTCCTGTTGCAAACGACTCTTCCGGAATCGTGCTTGGCGACCGACCAGCCCGTCGCAGCGTTGTTAGCGGATTTGAAAGCACGCGACATGCTCAAAGATACGTTGATCGTTTGGGCTGGAGAGTTCGGGCGGACGCCTTATGCACAAAGCGGTACCGGTCGAGACCACAACAACAAAGGCTACACCATTTGGATGGCAGGCGGAGGAGTCAAAGGCGGTCTCGCTTATGGTGCTACCGACGAACTCGGCTACGCTGCTGTCGAAAACCCCGTCCACATTCACGACTGGCACGCGACGATGCTGCATTTGTTGGGGCTCGATCATAAGCAGTTGACGTTCAACTATGCTGGACGAGACTTTCGTTTAACAGACGTCTATGGCAACGTTGTCACGGACATCCTCGCTTAGAGTTGGCTAAGCATCGCGTGAACAACAAGTAACTCGCTCATTCAAGTGAAATACTTACGAGCAATGAAGTTTCCATTGAGTCAACCTCGTCGGAGATTCTATAGCTTTCTTAGAACGATCCCGGAGGGAGGGATGGAGCCACCGCGGAGCGGTTTCGGAACGAAGCCGTGGGTAAGCGCAACGCCACCCACGGAATACAAATCCAATTCAACCATCGACCATCGACGTCACTCGGGGTCCGGCGATAGCCGACACGAAAGAGTTACATGCGTCAGTGATTGTTCACAAGATGCTATGTCAGCGCCGTTGCGTCCACGGGCTTTTGGAACATTCGCCAGAGCGCTAGTAGGTTATCGCGGAAACGCACGCCGACGTTGGTGACTCGGCATACGATGATCGTGCTGTCTTCTTCCACGGTGCCGTCACCTAGGATCAAGCCAATTAAGTGAGCGAGTCGTGATTCGGGCTGTGAATGCTGCGCGTCCTGTAATGCTTCGATCAATCGTGTATGGTTGACGATGCCACCGTTGGGGAACGTGGACCGAGTCAACCCGTTCCCATAGATCACAAGGACATCGTCAAGCTCCAACTTGGTGCGAATGTGGCGATACTCGCTCTGGCTATACACGCCATCGACTTGTTCCGCACTCTCCACCGATCCGTCGGTTTCACCGTGAAGGACTTCCCACTTTCGCTCGCGAGCACGAAAGACGAGCGGGGGTGGATTCCCGATGTTGCACATGACAAAGCTCCGTGTAGGGGCGAAGTACGTTGCCACCGAAGCCGTGCCACAGCCACCTTGCTCAGCGAACTCGCGAAATTGGCAACTTAAATCGTCAACCACCCGGCCTTGCCAAATGGAATTGATGTTGCGAATCAGCCCATCACGGATGGTGCAAGAAATTTCTCGAAACGTTGATTCCGAACCACAGATATCAGCGATCATCATGCGAGTAATTCGCCCGGACGCACAGGACGAAACGTAATGGACCTCGCCACCACCCTCAAGGCAATGGTTTGCTTGCCGGCTGTAGATTTGCATTGCCAAACCAGGCATGGAGTACGTCGCGTCATAGGTCAGCCGACCGCCGGACACTTCAAGGCAAGGTTTTCGTTTCGGAGTCTGTGTTTGCACGCTCGCCTCATTCATTTGAATTGTCGTTGTGTATTGTAGAAAAGCGGCAAGCGGATCGATTGGGATCGGATGATCGCCATGCGATACTAAAAGCCATTCTCAGTTTTCTCTACTTTGGGCATCCAGGGTACGAACGCACTGGTTCGTCGGACATAATCCCGATAATCGCTCGAACGTTTTGCCAAGCTTCGCTCCAACAGTGCCACGCCGGATACCTTCAAAAGCAGAAACGTCATCAAAATCGGACTGATCGCTAACCAAAGCGTTGAAACGGAAGCGGACACCCCAAAGATCCCCCACCAAATGAGGGTGTTGCCAAAGTAATTCGGATGTCGAGTGTATCGCCACAGCCCCTTGTCCATGACTTGCCCTTTCATCGCTGGGTCCATTTTGAATTTTGCCAGTTGATAATCGCCGACGGACTCAAACAGGAACCCAACCACCCACACCGCGACGCTCGCATAGTTCAGCACTCCAAGTGGCGAATCGTCCGCCGAGCCAACTTGAATCGGAAGCGACACCAACCACATCACGGCTCCCTGCAGCCCGAACACACTAATCAGGCTGAACCACCAGAATGATTCCCCGCGATGATCTCGCATGGCTTGATAGCGAGCGTCTTCGCCCTTGCCATGGTTTCGCCAAGCCAGATACGCCGCTAGCCGTACACCCCAGATCGTCGTCGTCGCCACCAAGAGAACCGACCGCAAGGTGCTTGGGGTGACAGCAAACGTTGCCCAAGCAATGAGAACAAAGCCAACGCCCCAAAAAATATCAACGATGCTCGCGTCTCTCAATCGCAGACTGATTAACCACAGTGTCACCATGGTGACGCCGATCAAGCCCAAGTTCATCAACAAGACTTGAATCGTACTCATTCGGATCGACCAACCACATCATTCACATGGAACAGGTAGTGACCGACGCCCCACTCGTTGCCGTTCTCGTACTTAAATAACTCCGCACACGCCATGAAGAACATTCTCCACCGTTGAACCAGGATATTCGCGGACTCGTTCCCAGCAGAGTTCAATAACGCTCGCCGCACTTCCGGCTCTTGCTTGTCCAGTCGAGACAACCAAGCTTCGCAAGTTTTTGCGTAGTGCAGGCCGCTAATCCACCATTGCTTTTGCACAGACAAATCTCGTTGGAAGCGCAAAAACAAGTCCTCCGCCGGCATGATGCCACCAGAAAAGAAGTGACGCCCCATCCAGTTTTCCTCACCTTCAGTTTCAAACGTATACGCCAGATTCCGGTGACAGAAAATATGCACAAAAAGCTTTCCGTCAGGGACCAGCCAACGTGCAATCCGCGCCAACAAATTCTCGTGGTTGCGAACGTGCTCGAACATTTCTACCGACACGACGCGATCAAACTGTTCCGACGTGTCAAACGTTCCGACGTCGGCTGTGATGACGTTGACGTTTCTGAAACCACGCTGCTCGCATTTCGTGTCAATGAATCGTTTCTGGCTTGCTGAGTTCGAAAGCGACGTGATTTGACAGGCCGGAAAATGCTCGGCAATCCACAATGAGAGTGAGCCCCAGCCACAACCGAGTTCGAGCACCCGCATTCCGTTCTCGATGCCCGCTCGTTCGCATGTTAAACGCAACATCGCCTCTTCGGACTCGTCCAACGAGGTTGCCGGATCCTCCCACCATCCGCAACTGTATTTGAGCCTCGATCCCAGCACCAACTCGAAGAACTCTGCGGGTACTTCGTAGTGCTGTTCGTTGGCGCGGTGAGTCTCGATTGTGACGACGCTTTCACGTTGGCGATCAGCAAATCGATCGAGTGCCGCCTCATATTGTCCTCCGGTGAGCGACCTTTCTTGCTCAAGCCGATCCTTCAACATCCTTCGCATTCCAAAGCGAATCAAAGGATCTGGCAACCAGCGTTTCTCGGCTAATTGTATTAGAGTCATTCTTTCACCATCCAAAAACGTTTAATTGACACTCGTCGCGGGCTGATGGCGAAGCAACAGTGCCTCCCACGTAAAATTGTTGATCTTTGACAACTGCCATAACAAATATCCGGACATGGCAAAGTTGCCGAGCAACATGATCGCCACAAACCACGCACCGCGCGCGATCCAGCTGGTTTCCTTGTAAGCATCGCGTGAACATCAAGTGACGAGATTGGCTTGACTTGGTAAGACGTGTGATCAGGTTACCATTTTCTTTGACTTTTTAGGGTGTCACGGATGGCATTTGCATTTCAAAATCAACTCGACGAGGCTGCCGAAC
>JBGSNA010000275.1:0-17957 GCA_041739875.1 Pirellulaceae bacterium | reverse complement strand
GTTCGGCAGCCTCGTCGAGTTGATTTTGAAATGCAAATGCCATCCGTGACACCCTAAAAAGTCAAAGAAAATGGTAACCTTATACCACGTCTTACCAAGTCAAGCCAATCTCGTCACTTGATGTTCACGCGATGCTTAGCTGTAACGTCAGGCGGTGCAAGTGTGCGCAGTTGGTCAAACTCCGCCGCCGCAGCTAACTGGTTGCATCCGGTCACGACGCTCGCAAACGGCAGCCCATTGTCGCTAAACTCAAATTGAATCTCAGACAGAAGCGTTCGATTGATCGTTGCTTCCAAGAATGGATTGTTTGGCAAATCAAAGACCTGTGCCTCATTAGCAAGCACGCCCGTAATCGCAGAATCAGCACGTATCACGGTGAGAGGGCCTCCAGCCGCATAGTCGCTGCCAATGAAATTGGGATCCAAGGTCGCACCGGTGACATCCAGCGCGCCGTTGATATCAACCAAGTCGCTCGGTCCGTCTGCGGCACCGCGAACATCTACCTGGAAGGTCGACGACGAGGCGTTAACGTCGCCATTCACCGTGATTGTTCCAATTGACCCTGCCGCACTGGAGGCGCCCGGAGCGAAGGTGCCTAGGACTCGCATCGTGGCGTCGATATCGGTGTTGCCAATCAGTGTCGATGTGCTGCTCAGCGTGATGTCGGGAGTAACACTACCCGCGACAAAGTTGACGTGAGACAGATTGACGGTGCCACCGGAAATGACCAGTGGGCCGTTCCCATTTCGATCAATCACGACCGCAGTCATGCCTTGGTTGGAAAATGAAATGTCGTTGTCGATTACTGGCAGATTAGTCAGCAGCACAATTGGCGAAGCCAGCATCGGGCCGAATACAATTCGGTCGCCAGCAGCCGCGTCAAGAATCGCCTGGCGGAGCGTGTTGGGGCCAGAATCAGCACTCGAAGTGACGACAATGTCCGCTGCGTGCATGTTCGATGGAAGGTGCAACAATGCTCCGGCGGCCACCAGTAGCGTCGCTAGTTTCTGCCGACGACGAACGCATCTTTTAATCATTGCAACCCCGTTGAGCTTGATATCCAGTCGGAAAGTTACGACTAGTCTCGACAGCCATCGGCGACACAATCCATCCAAAGTACACCCGACTGGGTTAGTGCAAGCCAGTATTGTGAGTAGAGCCCGAGCAAACATTACGAGCTGACTAACCCGCATATTCAGGACCGAATGTCCTGTATTCCGGAGCGAATTGTTGGTGCAAAGAGAGACGGGCGGGGACGACTTGGTGAGATTCGCGGGAATCGACTGAGGCGAGTGAGCTCGTGCGAACAGGGCTCGCGATTGAAAAAGCTAAATTGACAAATGCCAAATGACAATTGCAAAGACTTGTTCATTTCTCAATATTATTGGTGTCGTATCACTCCGCCAAACGTGTCTCCATTCAACGTGCTCCACCCGAAGTGTTAAGCCGAGAGAGTACGAAAACAACGATCCGCCGTGAAACTGGAGCGATTGATTTGTGTGATGCTCAAATAGAATTGGCGCTCAGACGGAATCGACGAGCGGGATGATGCTGCTTGTCGATTCGAGGACGGCTTTGATCGTGACGCCAGCGAACGCGGCTTCGGTGGCGGCGTAGGCTCGATCGAGCTCTTCATGCAGCGGACAGAGCGTGGTGTGCGTTTCCAGTCCGAGGGGACAAGAACGAATTCGCTCCAACGGCGAGACTGCGTTGACGACATCGAGAATCGTGATGTCGGCAACGTCACGAGCGAGCTCGTATCCGCCGCCTGGTCCTGGCCGTGAACTCACTAGCCCCGCGATCACCAAGTCCTGGAGCACGCGGTGTAAATACCGTCTCGGGACCTTGGTCTTCTCCGCCAATACGTCGGCAGACGACAAAACCTGGTCTCGCCCGCCCATGCACGCGATCGCTCGCAATGCATATTCCGCCGTTTTCGAAAGCATCAACGTCCCCCAAAGATTTGGCAAAACGAATACTGCACCTTGCCATGCAGATCTAAATTATCTACGCTTATGTGTACTTTGTCAATTTCGATGTCTGAAACGGCCAAGCGGCAGTTTCTCTCACCCAGGAATCATCATGCTCTCAGAACAAACGGTCTCGATCATCAAGCAGATCACACCTGCGGTCGCTGAGCACGCCGAAACCATCACTCGTCGCTTTTACGAGCGGATGTTCGCCGCTAATCCTGAGGTTAAAGTCTACTTTAATCAAGCTCACCAACATTCAGGCGGACAACAACGTGCTCTGGCCGGGGCAGTGTGCGCATATTTCACCCACATTGATAATCTTGCGGTGCTTACTCCGGCCGTGAACTTGATTGCTCACAAGCATTGTTCGCTTGGCGTTCAACCGGAGCACTACCCGATCGTTGGCAAGCACCTGCTCGCAGCGATCCAGGACGTGATGGGCGACGCTGTCACCGACGAAGTGGTCAAGGCAGTCGCAGAAGCCTACGGGTTGCTTGCCGATGTTTGCATTGGCCGCGAGAAAGAGATCTACACGGACCAGCAAACCTCCCCAGGCGGCTGGAACGGGTATCGCGATTTTGTCGTGGCCCGCAAAGAACGCGAAAGCGACGTCGTGACTTCGTTTTACTTGCAGCCTGCGGACGGCAAGCCATTCGCAACGTTCATTCCCGGCCAATACATCACGGTTCGCATTGATCGAACGAGCACGCCGACATCACCGCGCAATTACAGCCTCTCGGATCAACCGGATGTCGGGCACTATCGAATCAGCGTGAAGCGCGAGACTGGGCTCGCGACGGATTCGCCGGATGGGCTGATTTCAAGTTACCTTCATGACGAAGTCGCTGTCGGCAGTTCACTCGCGATCGGACCGCCTTGTGGTGACTTTGCGATTGACCCGACACAGGTGACTCGGCCGGTCGTGTTGCTCGCTGGCGGGATCGGCATCACGCCGCTCTTGTCGATGGCCAAGGCGCTTTCGTCGGCTGGCGTTTCTCACGCTGTGCATCTGGTTCAAGCGGCTCGAAACAGCAGTGTTCATGCTTTCGCGAATGAGATTCGTGGCTTGTCAAACGTTCAAAGCAAGTTTCTGTACGACGCACCGTTGGACAGCGGTTTGGAAACGGGCGACTTAGAAACAGGCAAGTGCGATGCAGTTGGCACAATCAGTGCGGACTTGCTCCGTGATTGGACACCATACCAAGACGCTGACTTTTACTTCTGTGGTCCGAAGCCGTTCATGGGTGCGTGTTGTCAAAGTCTCAAGCAACTCGGTGTCGCCAACGAGCGGATGCACTGTGAATTCTTTGGGCCGCAACAAGATCTGACGAACTAGTCCAGAACACGTTCTGGTCTGTGGCGTACAAGCGACGGTGGATCGGATAGATTGGGGAGGCCATTTGCCATTCAACCTATCCGAGCGCGCACCGGTGCTGAAACTATCCGAGACCCTCCAAAGTCGCCTTGAACTCGCCATTGCGATTTTGGCAATCGTCGCCATCGTCGCCTACTTGGTGCTGCGTTTTGCGTCTCCGGACACGGTACCCTATGCGAATTGGCCGCTTTACGTTGCACTTGCGCTCGGTGGTGTGCCGCTCGTCATTGAATTGCTGGTGAAGCTTTTTCATCGCCAATTTGGTTCTGATCTTTTGGCGGGCATCTCGATTGTGACCGCGATCTTGCTCGGTGAATATCTCGCTGGCACGCTCGTCGTGTTGATGCTTTCGGGCGGCGAAGCGCTCGAAGCGTACGCGGTGAAGAGTGCATCGTCTGTGTTGCAAGCGCTCTCAAAACGCATGCCCACGGTAGCTCACCGAAAACGCGGTTCGAACATCGAAGACGTACCGTTGGACCAGCTCTCGATTGGAGACCACGTCGTCGTGTTTCCGCACGAGGTGTGCCCGATCGACGGGATCGTGACGGACGGCCACGGCGTCATGGACGAGTCGTACTTAACAGGCGAGCCGTACATGATGAGCAAGACGCCTGGGGTCGCCGTGTTGTCGGGCGCAATCAATGGCGAGTCCGCGCTCACGATTCTCGCTGAGAGGCTTGCCGTCGATTCACGTTACGCCCAAATCATGAAGGTGATGCAAGCGTCAGAAGAAAACCGCCCGCATATCCGCCGACTCGGCGACCAACTCGGTGCCGTCTATACGCCAGTCGCAGTCACGCTTGCGATCATTGCCTGGATGATCAGTGGCGATCCGGTGCGTTTTTTGGCTGTGCTTGTCGTCGCGACACCGTGTCCGTTGCTGATTGCCATCCCAGTCGCCATCATCGGATCGATCTCACTTGCAGCCAAGCGAGGCATCGTGATCCGTGATCCTGCGGTGCTCGAAAAGCTCGATCGATGTCGCACAGTGATCTTCGACAAAACCGGAACCTTGACGTACGGCCAGCCTCAATTGACTGAAGCTTTTTATGCGGAAGGCTTCGATGCCAATGAAGTCATGTCGCTGGTGACGAGCGTCGAGCGTTATTCAAAGCATCCTCTCGCCGAAGCGATGCTGCGAAAAGGCAAAGAGTTGCAAGTCGCGACGCACGAGGCGACTGAAACAAGCGAGAAGCCTGGCCAGGGCTTGCGGGGTCGCGTGAGCGGTCGTTCCATTCGCATCACCAATCGCAAGACGCTGGTCAAGGAAGTTCCGGGAGCGGCCAGTTTGTTGCCGCCACAATCCAGTGGTCTGGAATGCGTTGTGGTGATCGATGACGCCTACGCCGCGACGTTTCATTTCCGCGATGCACCGCGCCGCGAGGGAGCTTCGTTTATCAATCATCTTGGGCCGCGACATCGAATCGATCGCGTGATGTTGTTGTCCGGTGACCGTGAGTCGGAAGTTCAATACTTGGCGGAGCAAGTCGGCATCAGCGAAGTCTATGCGGAAAAGACGCCTGAAGAAAAACTTGAGATCGTTCGCAAAGAAACGGCTTTGGCCGACACGTTATTTGTCGGCGACGGCATCAACGACGCACCCGCGTTGATGGCCGCGACTGTGGGGATCGCGTTTGGCCAAAACAGCGACGTGACGACCGAGGCGGCTGGCGCGGTGATTCTCGATTCATCCTTAGCCAAAGTGGACGAATTGATGCACATCAGTCGCCGGATGCGGCGAATCGCTTTGCAAAGTGCAGTGGGCGGGATGGCCGTCAGTATTATCGCGATGTTCGTTGCCGCAGCCGGCTATCTTCCACCAGTGGCTGGCGCGATCACTCAAGAAGTCATCGATGTGTTCGCCGTCGTCAACGCTCTACGCGTTGCACTGCTGCCGAGCTCACTCACGGACTACGACGCCTAGCTGGACATCGCCAACTTCGTTTAACCGTCAGCCGAAGGCGAACGAGCGCATCGTCAATAGTTCGCCTGCGGTTGACGGTTAAACGAGAAATCGAACTTGGCACTGTGAACTTGGCGCTGTCAATCTAGGCAGCGCAGGCGGTTTATGCAGCCCGCGCCCAAATACTGATTACGCCAGCAACTCACGCGAACTGCCAAATCGGCCTTGCATCTCTTGGGGCTCAACCGTACCCTCGCTTGCAAGTACCGATTCTGCCCCGCTACTCGCTTGCGATATTGCTGCCATGGAAGGCTCAACACGTTTGATGCGGTCGATTTGCCCGCTCACGGATGCACGGCTCACTCATTCAATGCCACGACACGCCCCGAGCGGTTGGTCCAGGTTACGATCGATGTTGTTGGCGAGTCTCTTCGCCGTCGTTGCATCGACCGTTTCTGTGGCGGAGGAGGCCCAGTGGATTTGGATGACGGGAACCCAGTCCTCGGACGCGATTCCTGTCGGCCAGAATTGCTTTTTCCGCAAATCGATCAATTTAAAGCTTCCCTCGCAAGGCAAAATCGAGATCACGTGTGACGACGAATACGAGTTGTTCATTAACGGACAACTGGTTGGTCAAGGCGGTTCTCATGAGATGCTCGACGAATACGAAGTCTCCGATCGATTGGAGGTCGGACGTAACGTCATCGCGATCCGTGCAACGAACACCAAGGGAAGCACTGCGGCGCTTGCCGTTCGCGTTTCGATTCGTCCCCGACAAACTGAGAAATGGTACACGTTCAGTTCCGATGCGTCGTGGAAGACAAGTCTCGATCAAGACGCTGACTGGAATACGGTTCTCTACAACGATCGTCTCTGGGGCGTAGCATCGTCATTTGGCGTGCTCGGTGATACCGCTCCCTGGGATATTGCGGAAACGATTGCTTCCGAAACACCGACACCCACAGATCAACGCGAACGTTTCCAAATCCAAAAGGGCTTCGGCGTTCAGCGAGTGTTGACGAACGAACAAGTGGGCTCGGCGATCGCGATGACGTTCAATGAGTTCGGTCACTTGATTGTCTCGCAAGAGAACGGGCCGCTGTTGCTCGTCTTTGATCGCGATGAAGACGGCATCCCTGATCAAGTTCGAACGTATTGCGACAAAGTCACATCATGCCAAGGTATCTTGGCACTCAACGGCGAAGTCTTCGTGACAGGCATGGGTCCCGAAGGCTGTGCGCTGTATCGGTTGACCGACAGCGATCGAAATGGCACGCTTGAACAAGTGAAGGCGATCGTCAAGTTCACGGGCCAGCCCGGTGAGCATGGACCTCACGGATTGCGTCTTGGTCCAGACGGAATGATTTATTGTATTCTTGGCGGATACGTCCAAGCGACCGGAACCGTTGGCCCAGGCGAAACGCTTCGTGACAGCTACGAAGGCGATTTGGTTCCACGCTATGAAGATCCAGGTGGACATGGCCGAGGCGTGAAGGCTCCTGGAGGGACGATTATCCGCACCAACATCGATGGAAGCGTTGTCGAGAAAGTGGCTGGCGGTGTTCGCAACGCTTACGATCTGATTTTCCATCCTGATGGTGGCATGTTTGTGCATGACTCCGATATGGAAGCCGACGTCGACACCGCTTGGTATCGTCCTACCATGATGTTCGATGTTACCGAAGGTGCTGAACTCGGTTGGCGTCCAGGATGGTCGAAGATGCCTGAGCATTACATGGACCGACTGCCTGCGTTGCTCGACACAGGTCGCGGAAGCCCGACGGGTGGCGTTTGCTATGAACACTACATGTTCCCCGTTCGCTACCAGAACACGATGTTCCTCGCCGATTGGTCCGAAGGCCGGATTCTCAACGTCCGCTTGAAGCCACGCGGATCCGGTTATATCGCGGACAGCGAAGTGTTCCTCAAGGGAACGCCACTCAACGTCACCGACTTGGACATCAGCCCCGATGGATCGATGTACTTCTGTACCGGCGGACGTGGCACCTCCGGTGGCGTTTACCGCGTCGTCTACAAAGGCGAAATTCCTGAGCGGATGAAGAATCTCGGCACCGGCATCGCTGCGGCTGTTCGCCAGCCTCAATTGGGCGCCGCTTGGAGTCGTCAAGACATCGCATCGATCAAACGCGACCTTGGCTCGGAATGGGGTGCCCTGGTTGCTGGCGTCGCGTACAGCAACGACAATCCACCGCACTATCGAGTTCGCGCCATGGATTTGATGCAGCTTTTTGGGCCAATGCCCAGTGACGAGCTGTTGATCGAACTCAGTTCAGCGCCGAACGAGGCTGTGAGAGCTCGAGCCGCAGCGATGATGGCGCTCAACTCGAACGCCACCACCCAAAAACGTTTGCATGAAATGCTCGACGACAGCGATTTGCGTGTTCGTCGTGCGGCATGCGAAGCGATCCTCCGCTGTGGCAAGTTCCCCAAAAATGCGGATGCCGTGCTCGAATTACTCGCCGAAGAAGACCGAACACTCGCTTTCGTCGCTCGCCGTGTGCTTGAGCGCATGCCAACACGAGCTTGGAAAGACGAAGTCCTCCAGACTAGCGATACACGCGTTGCCCTCGTCGGCATGTTAGCTTTGATTAATGCTGAGCCCAATGAAGGCACAGCCTTGAAGGTGTTGGCACGAGTCAGCGAGCTGATGAACGAATTCCTGAGTGACGCTGACTTTGTGGACGCGATGCGTGTTTGCGAAGTCGCACTGCATCGTGGCAAGGTTGCTCCAGAAAAGGTGACCTCCCTTCGCGACCAGATCGCCGAGGAATTTCCTGCTGGCGATCCACGTATGAACCAAGAGATCATCCGGCTCTCGTCGTACCTTGGCGCCGAGCAAATCGCCCCGCGTGCCTTGGACTACCTCACATCCGAAGCCTCCGAGACGGATCGTACGCTCGTCGCGATGCATTTGCAGTTCATCTCCAGCAACTGGACGGCCGAGCAACGGTTCCGATTGCTGAAGTACTACGAAAACGCTGCGAACAATACAAAGAACCCAGCGTTATCGATGTACGTCATGAATGTGACTCGCGATTTCGCGGCATCGCTTTCCGACGAAGACGCTCAAGCGATCCTTGAACAAGGTGCTGTGTGGCGTAACGCAGCTCTCGCTGCGATCTACAAATTGAAACGCCCGATCGATTCACGAACGTCCGAATTGTTGATGACTCTGGATCGAGAAGTTGTCAAAGACCCCAAGGGTGGCGACGTCGAACGTCGATTGCGAACTGGCATCATCGCGATGCTCGCAACGTCCACCGAAGAGTCGTCTGCGGAATACTTGCGAAACTTGTGGCGAAACGAACCGGAGCGTCGAAGTCTCGTTGCGATGGCACTCGCCCAGAAGCCGGACGGCGAGAACTGGGATTACCTTGTACGAAGCTTGAATATTCTCGAGGAAGGAAACAACGAGGATGTTGTGGAAGCTCTAACGAGTGTTCAAGTAGCTACCGATGACCCCATGGCGCTGCGTCAATTAATCTTGATTGGCTTGCAAACGGAGGCCACCGACAAACGTCCAACAAAGGTTGTGAAGTTGCTTGAACACTGGACCGGTGCGAAGCGTTCGCCCAGTGGTAAGAGTCTGATGGAGCCTTGGCAAGAATGGTTCTCGGAGACGCACCCCGATCGGCCTGCGGCAGAGTTGCCGACGGCGGACGAAGACGCTCGATGGGACTTTGACCAATTGGTCAGCTATCTCGAAAGCGATAATGGCAAGCTGGGCAATTCCGTACTCGGCCGCGACGTCTTTGCGTCCGCCAAGTGTGCTGATTGCCACCGGTTCGACAACAACGGCGGCGGCGTCGGCCCTGATTTGTCTGGCATCGCGCGGCGGTTCACTCGACGTGAGATTATCGAATCGATTCTGTATCCCTCACACGTTGTCAGCGACCAATACTCGAGCAAGAAAGTGCTAACGCTTTCCGGCAAGGCATTTGTAGGCATGATCAGTGAAAGTGCCAAAGGTATGGTCTCGATCCGCGATTCGAACAACAATGTGACCCACCTTGCTGAGCGTGATGTCGATCAAATCTTGCCGATTTCATCCAGTGTGATGCCAAGTGGACTGCTCGATGAGCTGACACAAACGGAAATCAGCGATCTGATGGCGTATCTCGGCGTGATCTCACCGATCGAAGTCGCCACGCGTCCGAAATAGCCACGCATCCGAAATAGCCACGTCGGGAACGACCGCCAGGACCCGTCTTGGCTCCGTTCGCCGGGTATAAACAGCCTCACCTGGTAACAGCATGCTGGATGCCCGGCGACCTCTTGTATTCCCGGCGATAGCTATTGGATACCCAGCAACGGCTATCGGATGACGTGAAGCACTGTTTTAGACAATGATTCACGCGTTTCGTCGCTGGACCTTCCCAAGATTTCCTTGGGCCGCAAGAATACCCGTTTGCTGAACCGTCTCGATTTTGAATTTTCGCACAACCGGGTTGTACTGTGGAACGTCGTCTTGTCACGTTCATCGTCGCATCGACGGCGTTTTTCCTTGCCTATATGGCGATGCGGACGATGTTCGTCCCTCCGCTTTTGCCGCCTGAGCCAGGCAAGGTTGCCGACACGGCGGTCATCGACGGCGTCGATCCGATGGAGCCGGACGCCGCGACGGAAACTGGCGCTGACGCAGAACCAGCCGACGAATCGGCCCTCGCCAAACGCCCCAATCAAGCGGAGTGGATGACGCTCGGTTCGATGGACCCGTCGAGCAAGCATGTGATGCTGGTGACGCTCACGAATGTCGGCAGCGGTCTTGAACGCCTCGAATTGACCGAACGCGACGAGAAACAACGATTGAAGTACCGTCGCGTGGACGTGCGAAGCGGCTACATGGGCTACATCGCTGGCGAAACGGACGAGAGCGGCCTCGGCGTGCGAGTCAACGTTATCGGCCCAGGTACCCCAATCGCGACGGCGACGCTTACCGAAGGCGACGCAGCCGGGAAGCCGAGCATCTCGGTCGGCGATGTGATCATCGCTGTTAACAACAAAGCCGTTTCGAGTTACGACGATATCGAACGCGCACTTGCTGAAACGTTGCCTGGGCAAAACGTCGTGGTGGAAGTCGAACGAAGCAATACTGACAGCGCAGCGACGCTTCGATTCACGGTCACACTTTCGGAGCATCCGCTTGATCTGGTTCGACTTGCAAAAACGGGTGGTGCCGATCAAGTCAAAGGAAACCTCTCGCGTTTGTCGTGCTTGATGACGTTGGCCCAAGTCAACCGACGCAAGATCGACCGTGATTCACAATCGATCGCTGGATTGAAGGACCCGACCGAGCTGTTGTGGACGTCCGAGCGATCAAGCGATCAAGACATGGAAACGGCAACGTACAGCCTCGAGATGTCGGCGTCGGAGATGAAGGCCGTCGGCGCGTTCCCGGTGCGATTGAAGCGATCCTACTCCGTCCGCCCAGGCCAGTACGCGATCGATATGGCAGTCCAAGTCGACAATCTGCACACCGAGCCCCAGAAGCTTGCGTACCGACTCGAAGGCGTCAACGGTGTCACGCTCGAAGGTTGGTGGTACAGCAACAAGATCAGCCCGAACTTTCGTGGTGGCGCGGCCGCTCGCGACATCGTGTTTAAGAAGAACGCCGGCGGCCACCAATTACTCAGCGGCTTTAATCTGTTGTCCCAGGCCAAAGCGACTCCGCCCGTCATGACGGAGAACGTCTTCGTCGACGACGGCAGCGAGACGGCTGAGCAACTTCGGTACGTTGGTGTCGATGCCCAATATTTCACAGTGGCCTACATTCCACCGTCGGATAAAGATGCGTTACAGAATGTCGATCGTGTTGACGCTGGAGTCGTTGCGAATCCGAACGAGATCCCGCGACACCAAGAACGCGCGGTCAATGCATCATTCATGCTCGACAGCAAAGTCACAGAAATTCCTGCTGGCGAGAGTGTGTCGCAAGAGCTGCGTGTTTTCGCCGGACCGAAACAGCCGGATGTTCTCGCTCAGTACGGGTTGAGCGAATGTCTGTATTACGGATGGTTCTGGTGGGCTGCGATTCCGCTGGCGTACCTGCTTCACGGACTGTATTGGTTGATTGGCAACTATGCCATCGCGATCATTATGTTGACGGTGCTTGTTCGCGGATTCATGTTCCCGCTCAGCCGCAAAGCAGCGATCAATGCCCAGCGGATGCAAGAGCTTGCTCCGGAAATGAAGAAGATCAAGGAGAAGTTCAAGGACGACTTGGAAGGCCAAATGAAGGCCAATCGTGAATTGCAAGCTCGCGTGGGGTTCAACCCAATGGCGGGATGTTTGCCGATGTTCATGCAGCTTCCGATTTTCATAGGTCTGTATCGCACGCTTTCTGTCGACATTGAGCTGCGACAAGCCGCCGTGTCGCCATCGCTCCAGTGGGCGTCGAACCTCGCTGGCCCCGACATGCTTTACTATTGGGGCGATTGGATGATGGACTATTTCGCCGGTCGTGGTACTGGTTGGCTTGGTCCGTACTTCAATGTGCTTCCAATCATCGTCGTCGGCCTGTTCTTGACGCAACAAAAGCTGTTCATGCCGCCGGCAACGGACGAACAGCAAGAGATGACACAAAAGGTCATGAACTTCATGACACTGTTCATGGGCGTGTTCTTCTTCAAAGTACCAGCCGGGTTGTGCATCTATTTCGTCACCAGCAGCCTCTGGGGAATTTGCGAGCGGATTCTCGTCAAGAAGACATTACCAGCGACGAAGCACTTCGACGCAGGCGTACTCGAGGGGACTGCGACCCCAACCCACGCCGCCGGCAAAACGACACCAGTCAAGAAAAGTATTGCTGAACGAATCCAAGAACGCATGAATCCGCCCGAAGAGCCAATGGATCGCCCAAACAAACGTCGCCGCCCCGATTCCAACAACAAGAAGAAGCGTTAGAGGCACAACGGGACTGCGTGAAATGCCTGGCAGTGCGAAGCGGTAACCTTCATACTTCATGGTAAAACTCGCTTTTTTTTGCATTGCTCATCGAACATCTCAACGATAGAACACGGCAGAGCTTCTGGCCGGGATGTGCTATTGATGGCACCGTAGAGGTCTTGAGGCGCTTCGCTGCTGTCGATGATGACGGCGGTGTCAGCTTGGGAGCCACAGCCTGAATGTCTGTGGCAGGTCGGTATCTCGTTGCGTCCAACGGTTTCGAATCGCAGATTGAACATGCGATACGGATAGGAATCAGTTCGGAATTTTCACGCAACGTGAGTACTGCGCAGGAGGCTCATAAAATGTTAGTTCTATCACGACGCGCACAGCAGCAAGTCGTCTTTCCGCATCTAGGAATCAAGGTAAGCATCCTACAAGTTCGGGGACGTGCTCGAGCGCGACGAACGCATTCGCTTGCTGATCGTGGAAGACAGCGACAACGAACGCAACTTGATGGCGTATTTGCTTGCCTCGCATGGATGCGACGTGCACGTTGCCCGCGATGGGGCGGAAGCGCTCGAACAATTGCGTATGTTGGGAACGATGCCAGACTTTGTGCTGATGGATATGGAGATGCCGTTTTCCAATGGGCTGCAAGCCCTGCATAAAATTCGTGAGGACGAGCGTCTTTCCCAGCTGAAGGTGTTTGCGGTTACAGGTTCGCCACGCGTTGTTGAGGACGAACCAGCCGGGCGTGGTTGGGACGGTTGGTTCGCCAAACCACTTGATGTTTCAAAACTTGTGAAACGGCTGCGCCTCGAGTCGTTGCCATCACAAGTTTCACCAACCGCCTAAGCCATGCGAGCAAACGATCAAAACGCAAGATTGGCCCTTGGCCAGCGATTCAACATGTGAATCCAGTTTGGCGATACGGAGCAGCGGTGGTCAGTATCCGCTTCTGGAGACGAAACGAGCGAACGTTCCGAGAACCAACCTTCAACGAGCGAAGCTTGTCGACGCAGAAGCGTGTTGATTGTCGAGGACAACGTGGATGCATCAGCACTTCTTGCCGAACTTTTCGAGTCCGAGGACTATGACGTTCGAGTTGCTTCGGAGGGAATTGAGGCGTTGCAGATGATTTCCCAACGGTGTCCGGATGTTGCCATTCTCGACATCGGTTTGCCCGGAATGGACGGCTACGAAGTCGCTCGCCGCATTCGTCGCTCCAGCTCCAGTTGCAATACAAAGTTGATCGCATTGACAGGATGGAGCGGACCGACGGACCGAGATCTTGCGATCGACGCGGGGTTCAACGTTCACCTCGTGAAGCCAATCGTCTTCCAAGAATTGCTTGGACACGCAGCACCCGCTCCCTCAAGCGAAACCAATACCGACGTCTGTCGCCAAGCAACTTTCGTTTAGCAACGACATTTTGAATTTCTCGGCTTCATTCAAACTCACGCTGCGAGTGGACCGGGAATTGCGCGGCGGACGGTGGCCGTTGTTTCTTGTTTCAAATTCAACAGGTCTGGCTCGAAACGGCGGAAGCGCGTGTTCCAAATCTCGAGAATGGGTTGGGTATACGTTTCGCCTGTCGCACGCACCACTCGGCACACTCTCCCGTCGCGTAATTCAACGAACGAACCGATCGGGAACAAGGATATCCCGTGGAGTAAACCGCGTACAACCTTGGGTTCGAACTGGTACTCCGGTAACGTCTTGAGGATCTTTTCGAGTGCGAAGTAGGGCATCAACGCTTTGCGATGTTTCCGATTCGAGACTAAACCCACATACGCGTCCGCGACCGCTGCAATCTTTGATAGCGAGTGAATGTCATCGGACGTGATCCCACGCGGATATCCACTTCCATCGCACCGCTCATGGATCTGGTAGGCCACAAGACGGGCGACTCGACTCAGCTTTACGCCAGGGCAAGCTAACGCTTCAAGCGTCAGAATCGGATGCGTTGCCAACTTCGCGAGCTCACTGGCGGTCAACCGTCGCTTGGAACGATACAGATTCGGATCGAGCTTGAGCATTCCGACATCGTGAATCAAACAACCCGTTCCCAGATCCATCAGGGACTTGTCATCGAGTCCAAGCATCACGCCGATCGAGATTGCGACCGTGCAAACGTGCAGGCTGTGTCGCGATGGATATTCACTCTCGTACGGATTCAAACCAAGGCTGAGGAACAAGTCTTTGTCCTCCATGATCGAATTCAAGGAATCACGACAAATCGTCGCCAAGTCGCCTGAATCCGACCCTCCTCGCGTGACTAAGTCGTCATACAGGCCATCGACGTAACTTACTTGTTTCTCTCGTTGATGGATCGTCTCTTTGACTGCTGCCGCTTCGTATCGAACGCATGGCGGATCTGACCATTTTTCCGGCAGTGGCACCGGATCAATCTTCACCGGCGCAATCGCCTCCATGTCGTTCTCAACTTCTCTCGTGTGCTCGGTAACGAGCACGACACGCTGGTACTCATGGTCCGGTGCGATCTTCATTTTGCCTTGCGGCGTCCCGGCCGACATTGCGGCAAGGTCTCGCTTGCTCACCGAAACCGAGCTGATCCCGCGAGCTTCCAGCTGCTTGATGGAATGCAGATCAATGGCAATGGATTTGCCTAGCAGTTTCCGGCGATCGAAACCAATTTCAAAGATGGGCTCGGTGAGAACGGTACCGACAGTCAGCGCGGACAGAGGCACTTGCGCGAATTCGAGGGGCACTTTGAATTCCTAGGTGATGGCAAACAGTTTTGATAAAGAGTGACAACGTTCGCGAATGGACACCAATTGTCCGTCGCCAAGCTGTCCGTCGTAGTTTGCCCCGAAGCCCCGGTTCGCGGATACGACACTCCGCTAGTCTTCCCCTATCGTTCCTTGGTCTCAAACGATTGAGACGAACAGCACGATCCCAGCCAAGCAATCCAACTCGTTCGCTCAAACACGCTGTGACCGCTCTAACCCGCGTAAACCAGAATCATTTCATGCTACGACATTTACACTGAAACGTGACGACTCGATATGAACCTGTTGAGCCGTTATCCTCTCTCGCCAGACTCTCGATTCACAACCGGTCTGTAATTCTTCACGCGAGACAACGAATGGCCCCGATCGACCCGCAATGCCAACGCTATTTAGACGCCGTCGCGGCGATGAACTCACCAAGTTGGAAGGAGCTTGGCCCGACAAGATCGCGTGAGGTATACGCTTCGTTCACACATCTGTTTGGTACTGGCCCCGAAAACGTCACGTCAGAGGATCGCGTTGTTGACGATCGCGTGCCAATCCGAATCTATCGCCCGGAACCATCTTCCAAGCAAATATCTGCACAGCAACGATTGCCGGTCGTGATGTATTTCCACGGCGGCGGCTGGGTGATCGGAAACATCACGACGCACGACGCCGTGTGTCGACGTGTGTGCAGCGAAGCACATTGTGTGGTGGTTTCTGTCGATTATCGGCTCTCACCCGAGCATCCGTTTCCCGCACCCTTTGACGATTGTTACGATGCCACAAAGTTTGTCGCCTCGCACGGCAACAAGCTCGGTGTGGATATCGAAAAACTGGTCGTTGCCGGTGATAGTGCCGGAGGAAATTTGGCGGCTGCCGTCGCGCTCAAAGCTCGAAATACAAGTGACTTTGCTCTCCTGGCCCAGATCTTAATTTATCCGGTGATCGATTCTGCGTGTGATAGCGAATCTTACGAAGCGTTTGCGACGGGCTATGGACTGACACGCGAGACGATGCAGTACTTTTGGGAATGTTATCTTGGGGGACGGAATCGTCGAGCCTACGCGATCCCCGCCAAAGCCATCACGCTTGAATTGTTGCCGGAAGCCATCGTCGTCATCGCCGGCTATGATGTTCTCCGCGACGAAGGCCTGAAATACGCGAGTGACATGCAATCCGCTGGCGTTCAAGTCACAGTGCTCCAGTACGACAGCGCCATCCACGGCTTTGTCCAATCCGCCGAAGCGTTCGACATCGGAAAGCAAGCCACACGCGACATCGCCAACCAACTCAAACGCGTGTTCCAGCACGTCTGAGACGCTCGATCAATCGCCCGCCTTTTGCGAGAACGACCACAGAGCCTTGTCCGTGCGTACGAGCACCTCATTGCCTGAGACCACGACGGAGGCATTGGTGGATTCATCGAGCGAGTTCTCTGCAATTACCTTCAATCCACTGCGGTCTGGTTGGAAGATCGTCGTGGTACCGGACTTGGTCAGTAAAAACATTCGCCCGTCGCCAGTTTGCGTGATGCTTGACCAAGTCCCACCACCCTCGACGCGGTCCTTCCATACTTCGTTGCCTGTTTTTACATCCAAACAAAACAGAACGCCACTGATGTTGCAAACGTAGATCGCCCCGTCGTCGACGACGCCCGTCCCCAGCCAACTGCCATCTTTTGGCTTATGCCAAATCCGATGCGTTTGAGTCACATCACCGCGCCCACCCGCTCGCACAGCCAACGACGCACCGCCATAGCCGCCAAGCGCCACGATGATGCCGTCAGATTCGATGGGCGAAGCATAGGCCAACGGTGCAGCACCGCCGCACGTCCAGAGTTGTTCGCCTGTTGCTGGATCGAAAGCACAGACACGGCGTGGCAAAGACGCAACCAGCTCCGTGTGTCCGTCGACGTCGACTAGAATGGGAGTGTTCCAAGCTCCTCGCAATCGTTCAGGCCGAGCTTTATCGCTCGCAAAATCGTTCGCGTTGCCGTCATTCTCTGGCCCGCTGAGCGCTCGCTCGGCGCGATCATCAAGAGCTTCAACCTTCCAACGGGTTTCGCCAGTGTTCTTATCCACAGCAATCAAGAACTCGTTACTTCCTGGACCGAACAACAGAATACAAACGTCCTTGTACAGAATAGGCGACGTTCCGTATCCCCACATGTGATCTTGGGTTCCCAGTTCACGCCGCCACAGTTCTTTGCCGTCGGTATCCCAGCAAACTAAACCAGCGGAGCCGAACCAAGCGATCACACGTTCGCCATCGGTGACTGGCGAAGCCGAACAGAACGGGTTGGTTTGATGCGATTGCTCTGGTTGATCGTAGGTCACACCCTGTTGCCAAAGTTCGCGACCAGTTTCTCGATCGACACAAAAAATCGCACGCTGTTTGGAACTGCCAAGCGGTTGCGTGAAGAACACTTTGTCCTCGAACACGATCGGCGTCGAGTTGCCCGCTTCGGGGAGTTCAACTCGCCACTTAACGTTTTGTTCAGGCCCCCATTGAGTCACCGCGACCGAAGCCGAAGTCTGCCCCGTTCCTTTTGTCCCTCTCCATTGCGTCCAGTCCGTATTGTCGCCGAATGCACTTGTGATGATACCGCAGCAGCACAGAACGCTCGTAAACAATCGAGCAGACGCAGTAACCGAGACTCGTTTCATGATGACTCACTTCAGATTGATGAACCAGGAAAAAGCGTATTGTAGGCGAAAGTGCAAAGCGATAACAATCGCCAAGCAACGGCCCGTTCTTGGTTAAAGTCCGCTTCGATTCCGATCATTCCTCTCAATCGTAGATCAGTCTTTCATCCTCCCCTCCCCACCTCCTCCCCATCTTAAACTTAAACTTAAACTTAAACTTAATCCCAAACTCTCCCGCCACCGAGCGTCCAGATAAAAACCTGCCCTGCGTTCCTTCCCTCCCGACATTCAATTAAGCTGCTAACTGGTCCGCGTAGCGTTCGTAAAGTTTAAGTTTAAGTCTTACTGCGCCGGATCAGTTTCCTAATCCCATCACAAAAACAGACCCTAAATGAACGCACGAGTTTTACTTGC
>JBGSNA010000273.1:0-11712 GCA_041739875.1 Pirellulaceae bacterium | reverse complement strand
GTTCGGCAGCCTCGTCGAGTTGATTTTGAAATGCAAATGCCATCCGTGACACCCTAAAAAGTCAAAGAAAATGGTAACCTTATACCACGTCTTACCAAGTCAAGCCAATCTCGTCACTTGATGTTCACGCGATGCTTAGCTTGCTTTCGCGTGTGTAATTCCCCATTCAGGAAACTGCCCCACCCTGCGAGATGACTGTACGAGTTGATAACATTCGGTTGTGTTTACCGTAGTTGATGGCGGTATGGTCCTTCACGAAGCAGAGATCCGTGCAACGATGACATCTGAATACGAATCGAAAGTTGAAACGGAACACGATGATTCGCATAGAAAGTCGGAGCATCGAATGACAGGGAGTCGATTTCCTTGGTTGGGTGTTGCGATCGTCTTGGCGTCGGCCGCATTGCTCGTTGTCGGTTTACAGGCGACCGCTGCAAACTGGGATCACCAGAACGCGAACATCTTGACGGGACTGACTGGCGTCGTGGCATCCGCTTTTGTGCTGGTGATGGTGGGTCGCCACCAGTTAGCGATTGGCAGGTTGGCTCGCTATGGATTGCTTCTTTTCATGTTTCTGGTTATTGCGGTGGTGCTTGTCAAATTCGAAGGCTTCAGCGGCGAGCTGGTGCCGCAGTTGAAATTTCGGTTTGCGTCGACTGCAACGAAATTGAGCACAAGTCAGGTCGACCCGAGCACGATCACGGATATCGATCGATCCGCACCCGAGGCTGTGGCAACGACGGACTCAATGCAGTTTCTCGGTGATGAACGCGACGCTACGCTATCGCGCCGTGATTTCGCAATTCCATCATCCGCCAACGATGTGAGTGAGCTGTGGCGGAGCCCGATCGGTGAAGGCTGGGGATCCTTCTCAGTCGTTGAGGATCGCGCCGTGACCATGGAACAGCGAGGGGATGCGGAATGTGTGACTTGCTATCGACTTGCCGATGGCGAACTGTTGTGGATCAACTCGCATCCATCGCGTCACGAGAATCCAATGGGTGGAATCGGTCCACGTACGACACCAACCATTTTCGATGGTAAAGTTTATTCGCAAGGCGCCGCTGGCTGGGTTGGTTGTTTTGATTTGGCGTCCGGCGAAGTCCTTTGGACCGTTGACTTGCTGAAACTCGCTGGCTGGGACCAACCTGCCTCCGAAGCGGCTGCGCCGTGGGGACGTGCATCGTCGCCGCTAATTGTGAATGACCTTTGCGTTCTGAGTTTTGGTGGGCCGACGGAGTTGCCGAGTGGAATTAACGGTCGAAGCTTGATCGCATTGGAGACGAAGACTGGCAATGTCGTGTGGACGGCTGGCGATGACCAATTGAGCTACGCGTCGCCTACTTTATTGACGCTCCACGGTGCCGAGCAAATTGTTGTCGTCAATGAGTCGTCGGTTACTGGACACAAGATTGAGACTGGAGAGGTGCTGTGGTCATACCCTTGGCCTGGCCAGAGCAACGGTGGGGCAAATTGCAGCCAAGTGATTTCCGCGGGCGAAAACCGGTTTCTGATCGGCAAAGGCTATGGAGGAGGAAGTGCGTTAGTTCAGGTGGACGTATCAGCTGAAAGCAACTACCAGATTGAAACCGTTTGGACGGATTCGCGAATCTTGAAAACCAAATTCACTCACGCGCTCGTTGCGGGAAGTGTCGCTTATGCCTTGAGCGATGGCACGATGCAAGCCGTAGATCTAGAGGCTCCGAAGGAACTTTGGAGACAACCGCGTCAGTCGAGAAGTGGACATGGACAAGCGATATTAGTGGAAGACGTCATCGTGCTTCAGAACGAGTCGGGAGCAGTGCTTTTCGTTGACGCTAATCCGAGCGAATACAAGGAGCTTGTCCAACTCGACGCCCTTCACGCACGTACTTGGAATATTCCGACGATCGCCGGTCGTCACCTTCTCGTTCGTAATGATCAAGAAGCGGTATGCTACTTGTTACCGCCACGCGACTAGCTCAACTCAACTGAATAGCACGATGTTCGGCGGCGGATTGGTAGCACGCATCCACAAGCCTCAATGTTTTGAGATTGTCTTCTCCGTTCATGGCCGGCTCCGCATCTGCTTGGACAGCACAAAGTAGCTCAGCCATCGGCCCAGCGAACGCATCAGGGAACCACACGTCGTCCCAACGTGGACTGTGCCAGACAGACGCCGCAATGGTCGTGAAGTCGATCGTGCTTGGTGTTCGTTTTGGATAGTCCGGCCAACCGAGAGTGCCACGGGCCATGCCCGTGGTGCCTTCCACTCGCCATCGAATTCCGAGATCCGCCGCAGCTCCTTCGCGTGACGGCCCAGCCCAAACGTCGTCACAGATTTGGCAGCGCAATCCGCTCTCATACTCGAGGATGTACAGCCCGATGCCGTCCGTGTGTGGGAACGCGGTTCGCGGGTCCGAACGGAAGCTCGCGAACACGCGTTGCGGCTCGCCAAACCAATATCGCATCGTATCCAAATGGTGAATCGACATGATACGACACGTCATCCATCCCTGACGCTGTTGCCACGGCATCCAGTGCGGTATCGCTCGCATGTCAATCGTTGCCAACACGCTCTCACCGAGATCGCCACGATCGATCAGCGACTTGCACGCGCGCACCGATTGGTCGTATCGCATGTTTTGATTCACACACAACGTCACGCCACTTGCACGACATAATTTGACGATTGCTTCCGCGTCGGCGGTATTTGCCGCAAGTGGCTTCTGGGCCAAGATACCTCGGATATGTCGGTGTTGAGCGATATCGCGAATCACGTCAAGTTGTACGTCCGGAGGCACCGCGACGTCGATCACTTCGATGCGCTCGTCGCGCAACAAGTCATGATAGCTCTCGTAAACATGCTCGATTCCATGTCGCACCGCCACTTCTGTGGCCTGTTCTCTTCGACGACTTGCGATTGCGAACGGATTGAATCGAGCATCTCGATACGCAACAAGATGACAATCCGCCATCACGAAACCACTGCCAATACATCCGATCCGCATGTTGCGATCCGGTGGCATCACAGGAAGATGCGCGAGATCAAGTGGCATCATTGTTTTCAGTCCTGATCGGTTCAGTAGCTGATGCCAAAGTGTGTTCCGTCGACGGTTCCGACACCGTCACGACAGCTGAGAGGTGTTCGTGGGCGGCGCGGTGAAGGTCGTCGTCGAGCAAATTGTCTTGTTGACGCGATTTCGTGTTGCGTGCTGTGGTGTTCAACCTTCCGAGATTCACGACTGGCTCACCTGGTTGGACCGCGGGCAGCGTTGTCATGCCAATGATCACGCCGTCAAACGGAGCCTCAAGTCGGCTGTGCTCGCGGCTGAGCAGATTACTGTTTGTTGCTATGGGTTGCCCCTTCGTCACGACGTCTCCCGGAGAGACATGGAACTCGAGAAAGCCACCTCGCTCGGCCCGAATCCACATGCTTCGCTCAATGGTGATGAGCGTCTCGCACAACGTCGCGGCGCCTTCGAGCATGAGCAAAAATCGCAAACAGTTTTTGACTCCGTTGAGCATACAGTCGACCACGGACGGTTCGAACTTCCAAACTTCACCGCCTTCGATCACGATCGTTGGGCAGCCTGCGTTTGTTGCTTCCCGCCGGAGCGATCCTTCGGGGCCCGCACTGTTGAGCAAGATGCCGATCCCAAAGGCCTTTGCCAATTGCATCACGTTGGGATTGCTCAAGTCGCCTCGCACGTTGGGGAAGTTGGTTCGACGCAACGCCGCAGTATGTAGATCGATGCCATAATCACATTCGCGAATCAACGAGTCGAAAATGCGCTTCGCGAAACGCTTTGCCATGCTTCCATGAGAGTTCCCAGGAAAACAACGATTCAGATCTCGGCGGTCTGGCAGGTACCGCTCATGCCGCTCGAATCCAAGCATATTCAAAACGGGCACAACGACCAGCGTTCCTTGTAGCAGCGTCAACGAATCGTCAACGAGCAGTGACCGCGCAGCCCCCGTTCCGTTGAGCTCATCACCGTGTAACGCGCCAGTCACAAACACTTTCGGACCAGCCTTCTTCGCCCGACGAACGTGGACTGGGATAATCACGTCCCGGCCACTGTAACTCTCCGACACCACAAGGTCTAAATCGCGTGATTCCCCCGGTTCGACTGCGTCACCGATCCATCCGCTCAAGATTCTCTTGTTCTTTTTCATAAATAGCAAAGCTGTATTCAAAGCCCGTTTGGCTTAATCCAAGGGCAATTCGGTCTCAAGCGTCGCGATCGGAGGACGACGACGCTGGCGCGTCTTCTTGGGAATCATCGTTCGCATTGATTCCAATTTGCCGAAACACAGCAAACGATCGCCGGGTTCTAACACGCGTGTTGCTTTCGGGTTGGGTACTACCGTCGTGCCTCGGTAAAGCGTCAATACGTTGATGTCCGCATCACGAAATTGAGCTTCAATGATGGTTTGGCCGACCAAAATCGATCCCTCCGGAATCACGATCTCACTGACGCCGTAACCACGACTCACAGTCAACCGTTGTCGTACATCCATCTCGGGAAAATCAACGTGAGCGGCGACGTAATCAATAATCGCCCCAGCAATATCCAGCTGGGTTGCCGCTTCGATTCCCTCCAGTCCTGGCGAGCTATTCACTTCCATGACTTGCGGTCCATCGGCACCTTCGAGCATGTCCACTCCCGCAACACGTAGCCCCATGATTTGGGCAGCCCGTACCGCCGTTGTTTCGTACGCTTCATCCAACGTAACAAGTTCCGTGCGACCGCCTCGATGCACGTTGCTGCGAAATTCGGTCCCCGTTGCGACTCGCCGCATGGCCCCAATCACACGATCACCAACGACAAACGCTCGGATGTCTTTGCCTTTGCTCTCCGAAACAAATCGCTGGACCAACACGTTTTGGCGAGCCGTTTGCAATGTCTCGATGATCGCTTCAGCCACTTTGACACTGTCCGCTAAAATCACGCCCACACCCTGGGTGCCTTCCAGCAGTTTTATGATGACCGGTGCGCCGCCGACTCGTTCAATGGACGGGAGTACGTCTTTCTTGTCGCGCACAAACGTTGTCGCTGGCATGCCAATATGATGCCGCGACAGAATCTGAAGACTGCGAAGCTTATCCCGGCTGTTGGAAATTCCCGCCGACGAGTTGGCTACGAACACATCCATCTGCTCAAGCTGCCGCACGACTGCGGTGCCGAAATACGTCACGCTCGCGCCAATTCGGGGAACGACGGCATCAAAGTCTTCGAAATGTTGGCCTCGATAGAATAGATCAGGCAATCCTTTTTCGAGATCAATCGCGAACTTCATCGTGTTCAGCACTTTGGCTTTGTGGCCGCGATGTTTCGCCGCTTCGATCAACCGCTTTGTGCTGTAACAGCTCGGGCTGCACGAAAGAATACCAACTTGCATTGCTTACTCCAGAATGTCTATTCGTCCAAGTCGTCATAGGAATCGGTGTCTTCAGCTTCTCGCACCTTCTCGCCGTTGGCCGTTTCCGAGACACGAAAAAGCACTTTGATCGCACGATCGTGTTTGACCTCGAGAACTTGTACCACGGCGCCATCCAAAACAATCTCATCCCCAGCCGCTAAAAAGCCGTGATTCATCTCGATCAACAATCCGCTCACGGTGTCGGCATCCTCTGTCTGGTTCAACAAGATATTCATCTTCGCTTCGGCCTCTTCAATCAGCGTGGTGCCATTGACGATGAATTCTCCTGGTCCATGAGGGACCACGTTCGGCCGCGCAACATCAAACTCGTCGTCCACTTCACCGACAATGCGTTCGAGAACATTCTCAAGCGTTACCATACCAGTAATCGTGCCGTACTCGTCCACCACAAATGCCATTAGCTGGTGCGTCGCTTGGAAATGGCGAAGTACCAAGCTGATCGGCATCGACTCAGGCACCTTTTTTGGTGGACGCATGATTTTCTGGACGTCAAACTTTGTCGCATCCGGTACCAAGCCGATCATGTCTTTGATGTGGACAACACCGAGCACTTTATCAAGCGAGCGATCGCACACTGGATAACGAGTGTGCTTGGTCTGTTTCACGAGTTTGAAAATGTTGGGGAGCGACTCGTTGATGTCAATGAAAGCGACTTCACCGCGCGGCAACATCACTCGTCGAACGATCAAGTCGTCGAACTCAAAAACGTTGTTGATGAGTGAATGTTCATTCCGCGTCAAGTTGCCGTGGATGTGAGCTTCTCGCAGCAACGCTTGAATCTCTTCTTGGCTATTGGGCCCTTCGTGAGACGCGGCGCCGCTGATTCCAACCAACTGCAACATGAATGTCGTGATGCTATTGAGTACCGTCAGAAACGGGAACAGGATTGCATAGAACACACGCAACAGAGGCGCGCACCACAGCAACATGACTTCGGGACGCCGGATCGCAAAGATTTTGGGGAATTGCTCACCGACGACTAAGTGCAAACCAGTAATCACAGTGAACGTCGCGATGAATGACCAAATGTGCATCCAGCGTTCGTCTTGAACGCCAACTTGAGCCAGCATGGGACGAATGAGTCGCTCGAAGGCGGGCTCTCCTACCCAGCCCAATGCAAGTGACGCCATCGTGATCCCAAGTTGGCAAGCCGACAGCGATTTATCCAATCGCATGGCGAGCCATTTTGCGGTGATTGCGAACAGCTTTCGGTCTTTGACGAGCTGGTCAATCCTCGCAATCCGTACTTTGACAAGCGCGAATTCAGCCGCAACAAAGAACGCATTGAGCGCGATGAGCAACACGGCGGCTGCAAGATAGAAAAACGTCTCCAAGGCAATTTAGCTTTCAGAAATACCGAAAAAGGATTCAAACGCGGTGATTCAATCGGCAACTTTGCTTCCACGACCCGTTCCGTGAGAGCGACAACACCTGCATAAAAGCTCACTCATCGCGAAAGCCATCCCCGGCCGTGGGGTGTTTTGTGCCTTCCAGATGATACACGCTTTTTGCGTTGTATCGAAGGCTGGATGTAGCATGATTCACGCGCCACCTCATCCGCGACGCTACAGTTCGGTCTCCATGCCCCCGGCACTGTCGACCAAAATTGGTATCAATCTGTCCGACGAAGCCGATCTAGAACGAGGCCAGCGAACCAGCGAGAGCAGCCAAAATGAAGTGCTGGACCTTGATTGTCCATCCAATACCGATCGATACGCAGCCGAACGCTGCCAAATTTGCAAGACTCGCAACAACCATGAAATGCAAGTTTCGATGCACCTATCGACGCTACTGCGGACTCCGCGTGAACAGCATCACGCGGAGTATCCACAGTCCGCAAATCGAGGGACTAACGTTGGCTGTGGGCCATCGCGTTCGCTCCGACACGCTGTGATGGATCGAGATCGAAACGATCGGCGTTCATCACCTTGGTCCATGCCGCTACAAAGTCGACCACAAACTTTTGCTTCGAGTCGTCGCTCGCATAGACTTCCGAGATCGCTCGGAGTTGCGAATTCGATCCAAACACGAGATCAACCGCCGTGGCCTGCCATTTGACATCGCCCGTCTCGCGGTCGATTCCCTCAAAGAAGTGCTCGCAAACCGACGACTTCTTCCACACAGTCCCCATTTCCAACAAGTTGACGAAGAAGTCGTTGGTCAACACCTCTGGTTTCTTCGTAAGCACACCAAGCTTCATGTTGTCCGCGTTCGTGTTCAAAACTCGCATGCCACCAATGAGAACCGTCATCTCGGGCGCCGTCAGTGTCAACTTCTGTGCACGATCCACGAGCAATTCTTCTGCCGGACGGTCGAGGGTCTTGTGACCGAAATAGTTTCGAAAACCGTCCGTCGTCGGCTCGAGCACAGCGAACGCCTCCACGTCCGTGTCCGTCTGAGTCGCATCCGTTCGGCCTGGCGTGAATGGAACTTGAACGTCAACTCCAGCATTCTTGGCAGCGACTTCGATTCCCACGCAACCACCGAGAACGATCAAGTCGGCGAGCGAGACTTTCTTACCACCTGCTTGCACTCCGTTGAAGTTCTTTCGGATCGTCTCAAGACCCTCAAGAACCTTTGAAAGCTCGCCAGGCTGATTGACCGCCCAATCTTTTTGAGGCGCAAGACGAATGCGTGCCCCATTGGCGCCACCGCGTTTGTCGCTGCCTCGATACGTGGATGCGGAAGCCCATGCAGTCTCGACCAATTGCGACACGCTCAAGCCCGATCCCTCAATTTTCGTCTTCAACGAAGCGATATCTTGTGCATTGATCAATGGATGGTCGACGGCCGGCAAAGGGTCTTGCCACAATTGTGCCGCGGCAACTTCGGGACCGAGGCATCGCGTGATCGGGCCCATGTCACGGTGCGTCAACTTGTACCAAGCTTTCGAAAATGCTTTTTGAAACTCGTCGGGGTTCTCGTGGAAACGCTTTGATATCGGCCCGTAGATTGGATCCATCTTCAACGACAAGTCTGTCGTAAACATGATCGGTGCGTGCGTCTTGTTTGCATCGTGTGCATCGGGAACCGTGCCTTTGGCCGATGCTTCCTTCGGCGTCCACTGTTGTGCACCGGCAGGACTCTTCGTCAAAACCCATTCGTACGCAAACAAGTTGTCGAAATATCCGTTGGACCACTGAGTCGGAGTGATCGTCCATGCGCCTTCCAGACCGCTGCTGATTGTGTCTCCAGCGTTACCGGTGCCAAACTTGTTCTTCCATCCGAGGCCTTGCTCTTCAATGCTTGCCGCTTCTGGGTCTGGACCAACGCTTCCAGTCGGTGGAGCAGCTCCGTGGGCTTTGCCGAAGGTATGCCCGCCGGCAATGAGGGCGACCGTTTCTTCGTCATTCATTGCCATACGTGCGAACGTTTCTCGAATATCTTTTGCTGCTGCGAGTGGATCCGGATTGCCGTTGGGGCCCTCCGGATTGACATAAATCAATCCCATCTGGACAGCCGCAAGTGGATTCTCCAGTTCGCGATCACCGCTATACCGTTTGTCGGCCAGCCATTCGGTTTCAGGTCCCCAATTAATGTCTTGTTGAGGTTCCCACACATCCTCGCGGCCGCCAGCGAATCCGAATGTCTCGAATCCCATGTTCTCCAATGCACAATTGCCTGTCAGCACCATCAAGTCGGCCCAGGAAATCTTGTTGCCATACTTTTGCTTGATTGGCCAAAGCAATCGGCGAGCCTTATCCAGGTTCACATTGTCCGGCCAGCTGTTCAGCGGCGCGAAACGCTGTGTCCCATAGCCAGCACCGCCGCGGCCATCCGAAACGCGATACGTACCGGCGCTATGCCACGCCATCCGAATGAAGAATGGTCCGTAGTTGCCATAGTCGGCTGGCCACCACGATTGTGAACTCGTCATCAACTCGTTGATGTCTTTCTTCAGCGCCGCCAAATCAAGCTTCTTGAATTCATTCGCGTAGTTGAAATCTTCGCCCATCGGATTGCTCTTGAGCGAATTCTGATGCAGCATCTGAAGGTTGAGCTGGTTGGGCCACCAGTCGCCGTTGGAGTAAACGCCAGCGGCCGTATTGCGCATGCTCGGATCACTCGGTGCGCCCATCACCGGGCATTTTGCAAGGTCAGCGCCAGACTCACGGTCACCGCCAGACACGGGCTGGGGCCCTTGGGCGAACACGGAGGTTGCGATGCATAGCACCGCAAGGCTCGTACTGTAACGAGCGAACTGGGTCGTGGGGGTCATGTTCATTCCTGAGGTTGGGGACGAAAACTGTCGAGAGCGAGACATGATCGCCACACGACGCATTCAAATTGTTACCGGCCGGGAAGCCGACAACGACAAGTATCCGACATTTCGGGACCTTTAGCCAATGCATTGCTGGCATATCTGACATGCGTCACACGCATAGCAAGGGAGATTCGTGGACGAGGCAACCGATCGGCGTCATGACGCGAATTTGTGTTACAAGTCGACGTCGAGCCCTTTAGCCCCGTGGTGTGACGGGAGATCCCATTCGAAGCGTGAAAGAATTGCGATTTTCTGTGGCTTCGAACTTAAGGTGTCAGGGAAAGCGCCGGGATTAACCGGTTTGGAATTGGGAATGCAAGAGTCCTACAGTGAAAACCTCGCCAGTTACGCTGGCCCCGAGTCGTACGCTGGCGGTGGTAACATCGCGGGTGTAGCAACGACAGGGGTACACGCAGGCAAGCTATTGAGCTCCGAAACCATCACTTCCGTGTGCCGACGGCGTCCTGACGTTCGGAAGGCAACACTGCTTGAATCGTCAATGGCGAGATTCAATTGGGCACGGCGGAGTCTAAGAACCTGAGCATGCGTGGAAATTCCAAGCGCGAGAACCGGGAGATCCAATCAGTTCCAAGTGCAGAGCCAAACTTGGCTAACTGCTTGGACGGACAGGAAACCATCCAGTGGGAAACCCTGCCATGAACGCTGATTGGAAGTCAGATGTGTCCATAGTACCGTCGACGCGGGCGAACAAAACTGCGACAGCAGCAGCGGAGTCCGTCGAGGAAAGGGACTCACCGAAGGGAAGTATGTCCGAATTGACGTCGATGCTCCGGGCACTGAACCGGACCAAGTATCAATTGGAACGTCACGGAGAATCACGACTTGTAGCGACAGTTTGTCGTGATCGTTCGACCTGACGGAAGAGCCGTATGAGGTAATTCTTCACGTACGGATCTGTGCGGGGGGCGGCTGGCAACAGCCGTCCCTACCGCGATAGTCTTAGTTGCAGTGCAAACTTGTAAACGACTCTTGGAACCTTTGGTTTTCCGGAACCTTTGGTTTTCCGCGACTCGCAAAACGTGCGAGGCGCGAGAAAGCAAAGGCAGGCGCTCGCATTACTCGAATTGAAAACCTCTGTCCGCCAATCCCGTATCCCGCGTCTGCCCCATGCGAACCATTCCCGACTGACTCGTCGCAATACGGAATCCCGAATCTCGCGTCTGACCCCTCGCGTATGTCTGTGGATCAACGCTTGCGGATTCGCGGTTCGCGAAACTTTGAATCACAAGGAGCTTGGCTTGCGTTTCTTCGAGAGTGCGTTGCTTCAAAGAATTCGCAGCGTCAATCGCAGTTCTTGACCGAGCAAGAGGCACTCCGCGAACTTCCGCGAACGATGTTTCCCATTTACACGACGAGTGAACACAGAGTGTCGAGCAACTCACTGATCACCGTCAAACAGAATCGATATTCAGTCCCGAGTTGCTTCATCGGCTCTCGTGTTCAGATCCATGTCTTTTCGGACGAGATTGAACTTTGGCATGCCGGCAAACGACAACTGAGCATGCCTCGCTTGATGGGGAAAAACAGTGAGTTTATTGACTTTCGCCATGTGATTGACTCGCTGGTTCGACAGCCAGGGGCTTTTGCCAACTACCGTTATCGCGAACACATGTTTCCGACATTGGAGCTACGCAAAGCTTTCGACAAATTGGTCGACTCAATTGGCCAATCCAATGGTGTTCGCGTCTATCTCCGCCTCTTGCAAGTAGGCAAGAACGAAGGCCTTGCTTCCATCAGTCCCTGGGTGTCAGTTTGCGGGTTAAAACCAGCCACCAGTTTACGAGTTAAAACCAGCCAGTGATTGGAATGGTTTAAGGTGGTTTCTTAGGTCGCGTCGGCACTTGGACCCGGTTTGCGGGTTTGGCCGGTTTTGGTTTTCTTTTTGGATGGGTCGCTACTTGGTGTATCGGCTTTTCGCCCTCGCAGCCTGTAGCTGTCACCGGTGATTTCGATCACTTCGGCGTTCGATAAAAACCGGTCCAAGATCGCACCGGCACTCG
>JBGSNA010000222.1:0-7926 GCA_041739875.1 Pirellulaceae bacterium | reverse complement strand
ATAATGATTCTCGGCGGCTTCGTCATCCACGAGTTCGCTAGTGTCGCTCGCTTCGGGCTCAAACAATCCGTTCTCAGCAAACGCAGCAGCGGCAACACCTGTTACACCTGCAACACCGCCGCTAGACAGCTTTGTCGTTGGCGTGTCAAACGCTTGAAGCGAGTCCGATACAACGTTGTCAGCCGCAGACCGAATCCTGGAAGTGTCCGGTCTCGGGAAAATTTCGTCGACATTTGTGCGAAGAACTTGGCGGCCCAGCTCGACGGCTCTCTCCTCACTCCAACCGTTGGCCTGGACAAAGTTGCTCGAAAGCAAGTTGGCAAGTGTTCGCCGATACATATCGAATTTGGGCCACACGAACTCAAGTTTGTAGGCGTCGCTGTAATAAGCGATTTGTTTCGATTGAGGAACAGCCTCCAAGCGAACAGCCGCATCTCGTGCAATGAAGGATGGCGTGTTGCTGTACCACCAGTGTCCATTCGTGATCACGTTGGGGAAAATCCACGAGTAACTCACAAGTTCTTGATTGGTAACGCTCGCGAGAACTGAGATCGGAAACTTGACTCCGGGGAATGCATTGAACAAGTCACGATATTGAATCAGCGAGACCCGGCTGTCATACAGATCTTGTCCCTGATAGACGCCTCCAGCGTACACGCCTCGATTGACGCCGATCATCAAGTCAAACGGCAATCCGAAATCATCGCAAAGTTCCGCTAGCGTCCAAAACACGCGCCGCGAAAGGGCGTCCCGATTCGATGGATCGGCTTGCTCGTTTCGTGTTAACACGTCATCCAGCGCCGTCGCCGCGCGACCGTCTGTCACCTGGAGAGGTGTGAATCCGGGTGGCAAGGAGATTGCACAAGCACGCGCGCCTCGCGAAACGAAATGCTCGAAACGACGAGTAAGGGCTTCACGTAACGACGAGAGAGAACCATCCAAGTCGACGCCTGTCGCTTTTTCCAAACGTTGTTGGACGCTTTTCTTGCTGAGATGAAACACCAATTCATCGGTGCGCAAGCACGGGATGTAAACGTCGGTGTCAAAGCCAGCCAGATTGTCGTCAAAGTCGTTTGTTAGGAACACTGCTTCGACATTACTTTGCCCGAGAACGACGTCCGCCCAGTCAGCGGCCTTCATTCGATCTTCGGCAAGGTCGTAGAGTTCTTCCCAATTCGACGCATCGATGCGGTCAGAATCAAACCCGTAAAAGTTGCGGCACAGTTCGACCAACCAACGGTATTGGGCGGTGTTCTCAATTTTTGGCAACCATTGGACCAACCGTGACACCAATTCTTTGGGGCCGATGTTTGGATCTTCAATGCGAGCTTTCGGCATCCCAGCGGAATGTGCGAGCTCGGTGTAGTAGTGGTAACCGAGCAGGTCCGCGAGGGTGTGCGAGGCCGGATCGTGTGGATTGATGTGCGTGTGCGGATCAATCAAACGGATGTCAGAGAGAGCCTGGTAAATGGATTCACTGATTTGGGAAGACATGGCCCTGGGGTCGCTCTTACGGAAACTGGGTGAATTTATTCAGCCCACAGGATACTCCGCCGTTGACCGGAACGCTCGCCATAGACGCTCGAAATTTCGCTCGGCAAGAGAGCAGAGGACGCTCACCTGGATCCCCTTGTGGGACTGTCCAGTACTGATTATTCGGCCAGGGTTTCCACGTTCGAGCACGATTGGACTAGAAAACTGTTGCTTTCCAGACCACGGTTCGCGCTAAAATAGGAGACACCCGATCTGGCTTCCCTGATTATTCAGCCGCAAGATCGAATTTTTGACTGGTTCTCAGGTCTGCAGGCTCTAACGGTGGATTTGTCTATGGAACGTTCTCGAGAAATTCGATCGCCTGATAGTATGCACAGTAGCCTCATTCGTATCGACGACCCAGCGGCCCCCATTAACCCAGGCGAGCCCGAAGCAACTCACTTAGCCCCGCTAGAGAGTGTTGCTATATCGAGTCCGTCGCCAATGGAAGTTTTTTCGGGTGACGGCGTTTTGCTCAAGACGACGGTGGCTCCGCCGCCAATCCTTACAGTGACAGAAAAGCCAAACGCTACTCGCGGTCTGAAGCGGATCAAGGCACGCAAACGCAATGAGGCCATTACCCAGAGTTTGATGCTATTGGTCACGATGACGCTCATGCTATTGGCCGCACGATTCGCGGTCCCGCAAATTGTGGAGGAAATCAGATATGCATGGCATCGAGGTGAATTGCGTGCCGAATACGAAACGGGCACGGAGGGGCTTAGAAATGTCTCGCTGGATGCTTTGAGTGATGCCTACCAGATGGTCACGGGGGTGGTCGGCCCGAGCGTTGTCCACATCGACATCAAACGGCCTGTTTCGCGAAGTGAAGCGGAAGTCGCACGCATTTTGTCCACCGATCCGATGCCATCGTCCGATCAAGGCAGTGGAGTCGTGGTGGACAAAGACGGTTACATCCTCACAAATCGACACGTCATTGCTGACGGCAACGAAATCACCGTGACCTTGAGCGACGGTCGGCGTGTTAACGCAACCGTTTTGGGAACGGACGCACCGACCGATTTAGCTCTCCTGAAGGTCTCCGCCGATCGGCTGATTCCGATTATTTGGGGCGACAGCGATCGCTCTCGCGTCGGTTCGCCGGTCTGGGCGGTCGGCAGCCCCTTTGGCTTGGATCGTACGGTCACGTTTGGCATCCTCAGCGGCAAGCACCGAATGGTTCGAGCCAGTACTCGCTACCAAGATTTCATGCAGAGTGATGTTGCCGTCAATCCTGGCAATAGTGGTGGCCCCCTTGTGGATTCACGAGGCGCCTTGATCGGCATCAATACTGCAATCGTCGGCGATACCTACCAAGGGGTCAGCTTCTCAATCCCCAGCAACGTCGCGCTTCAAGTCTACGAGCGTCTCAAAGCGAACGGACGTGTCGATCGCGCCTTTGTCGGAATTTCACTCGCGGAAGTGCCCGACGAGCTACTTCAAGGTGACGATGCTCGGATGCGTGGAGCCCTGGTTCTTGGGCTGCAGGACGAGAGATGTCCCGCGGCAGTCGCAGGAATCCAAAATGGGGACGTCATTCTCAATTTAGAAGGCGAACCGATTCGGGACATGGGGCATTTCATGCGAATGATTGGCGACTCGCCGGCCGGGTCGACTGTGCGTCTGAAAGTCCATCGCGACGGAACAACGCATGAAATCCCTGTTGCTTTGGGGCAAAGGCCCGTTGAGCTGGATCGTTAGAATCCCAAGCGGCGATCGTGATTTAGTGGACTTTTGCGTTGCAAAACAAGAAAATATGCAGGATTTGACTAGACTCATCGTTTCCTCCAAACCGCTAACCACGATCCAGCAACTGGCTTTTTTCAACCGGGCTCGCTAATTGCAGCCGTCCTGGGCACTTCCCGTTCATATTTCAACATGCTCTCTGCACAGCCCTCTCTCACTGTTGATTCGGCCACAGATCCGATCGGTACGGGTCATGCCGCTGAATCGCTGCTGAACAAGCTCCTAACCAAAGTTGCATTCCTGCCAGTGGTTTGCGCGGTGCTTGTTTTTTTTGCCACGTTCGTCAATACGCTTGATATTGGAGGCGTTACTTCGAGCGATGACCCGGACGTGGGACTGGACGCTACCGTTGCAATCAAGCTTGCATTGGCAGCCGTCGTTGCCATGGTTGGCTTTCTCGGATTAGTTTCCAGCCATCAAGTTCGTCAATCTTTGTTTGGAATCCCAGGGCTTGCGCTGGTCGTACTGGGAGTGGTCTTTGTTGTAACGTCCATTTTTGCGTACGAGGAAACCGCTTTGGTATGCCAAGCAGCGGCACTGATTTACTGTGCTTACCTTTGCTTTGTACCAACCGCTATCTCGCTAATCGGATTGCGCACCTTCTTGTATGTCGTGATTGCTGGATTAACCGTCCACATGGCAATGAACTGGTTCCTCTACCTTTTTGTGCCATCGCTTGGATTGTTTGAAGAAGAACTCTGGGATTCAATACTTGTTTATCGGATGGGTGGACTGGGCCACCCGAACTCCGGCGGTCGTGTGGCTGCTTTGGCGGGAGTACTTTGCCTAGCCATGATGCGAAGCCGAGAACTTGCACCTCGATTTCGCGGTTCGCACTTGTTACTCGGTTTGATCATTGGGCTCGCGATTGCGACTTCGATTGCCTGCTACAGCCGAACGTCCATTCTTGCGATGGTGGCCGCTGCATTGTTTCTATTTCTGGACCGCATTTGGTCACGTAATGGATTGGTATTGATCGCACTTGGTGTTTCGCTCTTGATTGTGGGGCTCGTCGGTTTGGAGGTGTCGACGGGTAGTGAATTCCTTGCGGAAAAACTCCTATCATCGACAACAAAAACTGGTGAATTGCAGGAACTAACCACAGCGACTGGACGTGATACCATCTGGACCGAGGCCATCCGAAAAATCGCCGAACGGCCATTGACCGGCTGGGGATTGAATAGCGCACCACTGGTCTTGATCGATTTTTCCCAACACACGCACAATGCCGTCTTGCATGCAGCCCTATCCGGTGGTTTGATCGCTGGTGTGTTGGTCGTGTTCCTTCTTTCGTGGAATTTGATTTTCGGGCTGCGCTCTAGTGAGCCGATCATTCGGGCGATTTCGGTGTTTGTCTTGATCTCCAGTTTGTTTGAAGACACGATTATTGATACGTTCCCGTTCCCAACAACCGTGCTTTGGCTCTTCGCGTTGCTGTATCCGTCTCTCTATGCCGTAGATGAAACCAAGCTGGCTTACGAACAGTCGAGTCAGCCAACTCCACTTTCCCTCTAAAATCTTCCTTGGAATTGCTGATGTATCGCTCCCTCGTTTTCTCCGTTGCCTTGTCTGCTTTGGGCCCGCTCATCGCATCCGCCGAGACTGTGGTTAAAGACATCGTGGCTGAAGACATACCGGGAATTACACGCGAGCAGCCAAGCAAAGAGCCGTTCGTAAAAGTAGACAGCGGCTTCATGGTGCCCTACACATTCACGATTCCCGGCACCGACATCGAGATCGATATGGTGCCGATTCCTGGGGGCACCTTCAAAATGGGAAGCCCCGAAACGGAATCGGATCGAAACCCCGATGAAGGACCTCAAATGGATGTCGTCGTCGATCCAATGTGGGTTGCTCGTACCGAAACGAACTGGGCTCAATACCAAGAGTACATGAATCTCTACTCGCTCTTCAAAGACTTCGAGTCACGTGGCGAACGAGCGATCACGGATGCCAACAAAGTTGACGCGATCACGGCACCGACGCCACTGTACGAGCCAACGTTTACCTATGAGTACGGCGAAGAGCCAGAACAGCCCGCCGTGACCATGACTCAATACGCGGCCCAGCAATACACGAAATGGCTCAGCCTCGTCACCGGATCGCAATATCGTTTGCCGACTGAAGCGGAATGGGAATACGCTGCACGTGGCGGAACCACTACGGCGTATAGCTGGGGCGATGATCCGGAACCGATCGATGACTTTGCTTGGTACTTTGACAATGCCGACTCCGGCACACTGCCCGTAGGTACGAAGAAGCCAAACTCATATGGTCTGTTTGACATGCACGGAAGTGCTGCGGAATGGACAATGAACCAATACTCAGAAGATGGCTACAAAGTCTTCGCCGACAAACAACCAATCAACGCAACCGACGCAGTCACTTGGCCAGAGACCGCATCAGCCTGTGTGGTGCGAGGCGGTAGCTGGGAAATGGATCCCGAACAACTCCGAAGTGCGTCGAGATTATCCTCGGATGACGAAGCTTGGAAGGAATCCGATCCAAACTTTCCTCGCAGCCCTTGGTGGTTCACGGACGATCCCGCTCGCGGAGTCGGATTCCGTTTGTTCCGATCGTACAAGCCACTCAGCGCCGAGAAGATCTCCAAATTCTGGGAAGCCAATGCCGAAGACGCGAAAGGTGATATTGAATCACGGCTTAGCAGCGGGCGCGGAGGACTCGGACTGGTTGATGATGAGCTAGTCAAAGCGATCCAAGGGCTCGACCGATAAAGCCGATTTCGCTAAAAGACCCATATTGGCGTCATTCACAACCACCCAATCTAACCCAGAAAAAAATTCATCGTGTACGAAACCATTGCCTTGGTGGGCGCGACCGGAGCCGTTGGTCGGATTGTTTTGCAACAACTCGAGCTACGTCAATTCCCTATGAAGCGGCTGAAGCTGCTCGCATCCCAACGAAGTGTTGGCAAAGAAGTTGCCTTCAACGGCAAGATGCTAAAAGTTGAGTTGCTCGAGCCATCCGCGTTTAAAGATGTCGACTTAGTCATCGCGAGCACTCCGGATGAAGTTTCAGCGGAGTTCACGCAATGGGCTGTTGACGCTGGGGCTGTCGTGATCGACGAAAGTGGATATTGGCGAATGGACCCCAAAGTTCCGCTCGTCGTCCCAGAAGTCAACCCTGACGCCGTCGACAATCATCAAGGCATTATCTCGAGTCCGAACTGCAGCACGACACAAATGGTCGTTGCACTTGCGCCACTTCATCGCGCCGCGCGTGTTCGTCGTGTGGTGGTCAGCACCTATCAAGCGACAAGCGGGGCCGGGCTTCCAGGAACTGAAGAACTCCACAACAGCACTCGCAGTGCACTGTCCGGAAATGTGCACCCACCTAAGACATTCGCACACCCGATCGCGTTCAATCTCATTCCGCACATCGGCTCGGAAAAATTCGAAGGCTACACCAGCGAAGAGATGAAGATGGTGTACGAGACTCGCAAGATCATGGGTGATGATTCGATTCAAGTTTGCCCAACGTGTGTCCGCGTCCCAGTGGCGATCGGACATAGCGAGTCGATTCTCGTCGAGACCGAGAGACGATTGTCGGTCGAAGAAGCTCGTGAGTTATTCCAAAACGCAGAGGGTGTCACGGTCATTGATGACTTGTCGGCGAAACAGTATCCAATGCCACGCGACTGTGATGGCAAAGACGATGTATTCGTTGGACGCATTCGCCGCGACATCAGTGGTGGCAACGGAATCGCTTTCTGGTGCGTTAGCGACAATCTTCGAAAAGGCGCAGCGACGAATGCAGTTCAAATTGCGGAGCTGATGGTACGTCGTGCTGCGACGGCGAAAGCTTAACGCCGCCTCGCGTGTCACGCACTTTCAAACTGACGATCGCTTACGATGGAACGGAGTATGCGGGTTGGCAAGTCCAACCCCAGCAGCCGACCATCCAGAGCATGCTGGAACGAGCTTTCCTCAACATTGTGAAAGAACCCGTCATGGTCACGGGCAGCGGACGGACAGACTCCGGTGTGCATGCAATCGCGCAAGTCGGCAGCTGCACCTTGACGCACTGGCGTTCATCCGCAGAATCGCTAGGTGCGGCGCTCAATACACAGCTTCCACCGGATATTGTGATCACACATTGCGTTGACGCGCCGGATGCGTTTCATGCGATTCGTGATTGCATTGGAAAACGCTATCGCTATCAACTTCAAAGTGGTGGCGTGCGAGGCGTGTTCGATTTCCGCTATCGATGGCACATCAAATTCCCAATCAATGTTGAGCGGATGCAAGAAGCGGCGTCAGTACTCCTTGGCGAACACGACTTCGCTTGCTTCCAAGCTGCTGGCAGCGATCGCAAAACGACGGTCCGAAACGTGCGAGATTGTGTCGTCGTTAGAGAACCTGTGCAACCGAACGACGGCGTCCTTGTTGCGATTGAGATCGAAGCGAATGGTTTTCTCTACAACATGGTTCGCAACATCGTGGGCACTTTGATCGATGTTGGTCGTGGCAAGCAAGACGTCGCGTGGGTTCAACATGTGCTCGCGTCCGGTGATCGAACACTCGCCGGACCGACCGCGCCGCCACACGGACTTTTTCTTCTGCAAGCCGATTACGCTCCTTTTGCGTAATTTCTATCGCCGCTTGCCAGCCAAGACAACATTCATCC
>JBGSNA010000124.1:0-4726 GCA_041739875.1 Pirellulaceae bacterium | reverse complement strand
AGTGAGCTTGGTGCCACTTGCCAAAGATGCCCGTTGCGTAGCCAGCCGCTTTGAGTCCTTCAGCGATCGTGACGTTTGCCGGCAGAATGCCACCTTTGTTTGGGATCGGTATCAATCGCATCTCGGTCTTCGGTCCGCGATCGGTGTCATTGACCGCGAACACCCCGTGACGCGGTGTGTAGTTTCCGGACAGCAAACAAGCACGACTGGGAAGGCAGTTGCCCGCAGCGGCATAGCCCGCCGTAAAGACCATGCCTTCCTTTGCCAATCGATCGATATTTGGCGTCTCATAGAAATCCGTCCCTTGATAGCCCACGTCTTTCCAGCCGAGATCGTCGGCAAAGATAAGAACAATGTTTGGCTTGGTGGTTTCATTGCTGTATGCGAACCCGCCCAGTGCCAAACACAAAACGATCATCGCGACTGAAAATCGTGTCTTCTTCATTACCGTCACCTGGTGTGATTCAGCCAAGAAGTACATCGAATGCTCCTGTGCTGTCGCCAAAACGATCAATTTCCACGCCCGCCTGATTCAGCAAGGTGAGCAAGAGGTTATTCAGCGGCTGATCTTCGCCCTGCTTTGCGAAATGATGATGAGAGCCGTGCTTGAGTCCCATGTTTTTGCCGCCGGCAAGAATCAGCGGATAGTTGTGGGTCACGTGCGTGTGACTGGTGCCGCTTCCGTAGAGCACGATCGTGTTGTCGAGCAGCGAGCCGTCCGCGATCGGATCTTCGGTCTCCGCCATCTGCTTCAGGAAGCCATGAAAGCGTTCCGACAGGAAGCGGTCGTACTTGGCCCAGTTCAAGTACCCGTTTTTCTCTTTCGTTGCGTGAGACAGAGTGTGGTGACTCGGTAGTCCGATCGATCTTGGGAAATTGTTGGCAAGCCCTCCCGCGATCTCGCGTCTTTTGACAAACGTGATCGTGCGGGTTGAGTCCGTTTCGAAGGCCGCCCGGATCAAGCTATACATGCTGTCGATAAAGTCTTTCGGACCGACGGTGGGATCGGCGTCGAGGTCGAATTGATCGGCAGGCAATTGAACTTTTTCGCGATCGATCCAAGCGTCCGCTCGATTGAGTCCCTCTTCGATCCCACGGACGGAGCCCAGGTACTGATCAAGTTTGCGTTTGTCCGCCGCCCCCAGCGAGGCGCGAGTGGATTTGAGTTCGGCCACCGCGGTATCGAGGATGCTACGATTGCGTTGGAGGGTACGCCGTAGAGTCTTCGGGTCGGATTGATCGACACTGAACAGTTCGTTGTAGACGTTCCGCGGCATGGCAAGCGGCGGAATCGGTTGGCCCGTTTCGGTAAACGAAAGCGTATGCGATCGTTGATAGTCGCCGATGCCGCCTTCGGAAGCGAGGACGAGAGATGGATAGCGGGTGTGAATGCCTTCGTACTGCGCGTGGACTTGATCAGCGGAGATGGTGTTTCCCGTCGGAAGTCGTTGATCGGCGCCAGTCAGAAAGTACGCGCCGGTATTGTGCGCGTAAACCGATCGCAAAACGGGATGCGACAGACCTGAAAGAATAGAAAACTGATCCCGCAACGGAACCAATGGCTCAAGCGGTTTGGTGAAGTTGTAGTTCAATCCGGTTTCGCGAGGGAACCAGTGCCAATCTTGATGCTCGTGTCCGAGCGGCGCTAGCGAAACACCGTTCCCGAAGAAGATGACACACAGTCGTCGCGGCGGACTTTGCGAAGGAGACGATGCCCGGGACAACGATGAGAAAGCGGGAAGCAGCAAAGTGGCTCCCGCCGTCTTGATCAACGAGCGACGATCGACGTGAGGTGTGTGGTTCATGGGCGACTTGCTGAAATGGCGGGCGGTTGGTGGGCACGATGAGCATGATTGAAGATGTCGTCAAAGTTTGGGCTCTGCGCGATCGCTTTCGCCAACGACTTTAAGTTGTACCTCGACTTTTGAAACGCCAAGAAAACTCGATCCACGTCGGCTTCGTCCAAGATGCCTGGCTCGCGGCCGCTGGCATAGGTCGTCATTCCTTTAGCGATCGCCGACATCACTTCGACTTCCTTGACATCTCGCAAGTAATCGGCAAGGTCGGCTGCGCCAGCAAGCTCGGTCCCGTCTGGCAATCGCGTGCTCGAGTCGATCGGATACGGGGCAGAGCGAGTATCTCGCCAACGGCCCGTCGCATCGAACTCCTCGAAGGCGACGCCCCACGGGTCAATCTTCTCATGGCAACGGATGCATCCGTTTTGCCGACGATGAAGTTCGATACGGTCCTTGAGGCTGAGGTGTTTTGTTTCGGCGCTGTCGGGATCGAGATCCGGCACTGCCGGCGGTGGCGGAGGCGGTGGATCGTTTAAGATTTTCTCAAGCAGCCAGGCTCCGCGCTTGACCGGGTGCGACTGCTTTCCGTCGGAGTTCATTGCCAGAATGCTGGCATGGGTGAGGATACCGCCGGGTTGCCTGGTTTGTGGCGTGGCGACAAATCGCAGCTCTCCACCGGCTACCGGAGCCAATCCGTAGTGGCGTGCCAGCAGATCGTTCAGCAATGTGGTTTCCGAAAGGAAAAGCTGTCGAGCATCTTTGCCGGTATGGAACACTTTCTGAAAGGTCTCGATCGTCTGACGTTTGGTCAACGCTGCGAGTTCCGGCCCATAATCCGGATACAGTTCATAGTCGATCTGAACGTCGCCCAATTGACGCAAGCCCAACCATTGGTCAGCGAAGGTGGCGCTGAGTCGTTCGGATTTTGGATCGTCCAGCATTCGCCTGATCTCGCTTGCCGAGACCGCGTGATCTTTTAGTTTTCCGCTGGCCGCCAGACCGACCAGCCGTTCATCGGGCGGCGATGACCAAAGGAAGTAGGCCAGTTTGGAAGCGTAGGCCAGACTGTCGGCATGCTCCAATTCTGCGGCGGGTTTACCAATGAACAAGAACGAGGGCGAGATCATGGCCGCGACAAAGGCGTCGATCAGCGACTGCTTGAAGTCTTGGCCGTCGCTGCGTTGCTGCAGGTAAAGCTCGTGGTAACAATCGAATTCAATCTCGGTCAGTGGGCGTCGAAAGATCAATGGTAGAAAACGATTCAAGGTTTCTTTGGCAAGGGTCGCCTCGGCATCTGGCGAATCGGGTTGCGGCAGGTTCCAGGGATTCGCCGGATCGTTTTTGGCAGGCAAGATTTCGACTTCGATCGCGTCGAGGTGCAGGAAATTCGTTTGCGCCGCTTCCCAAGCCGTATTCGCCGCTTGGGTTTGCTTCGCCGCGCTTCGGGCTTGGCTGCCCAGGGCGCCTCCGATCTTTGCTTTCCCCGGAAGGCTCAGGTCCTCTTGTCCTTCAGTCGATGCGGCAAGAATTCCGTCTTCATTTCTCGCGACGTTCGAAATCGCAAAGAACAAGTGCCCAAGCTCGTCGTCTTCGGCCGATCCGATTGCAATCGGCAGTGCGTTTTCGAGGCGAAATCGGAACGTGTAAATGCCAGGATCGGATCTCGGCGCAAGCACATCGTATTCGCCCGCGTTGATGACTTTCAAATTTTGAACGGATCTGCGACCGCTTTCCAAACGCATTCGTGGATACGACCCATCGACGCCCTGTGTGGCGGCCGCGTGAACACGGACGACCACCTCACCGGCCCTTTGTTTGGTTTTTACCAGTAGGAATTGAGAATGAAGTCGCGCGAATCCGATCCCTTCGTCGACGCCTTCGACGACACCCTCGGGGACAAAGCCAAAGGGAAGCGGTCCGTACTTGCGATCGCGATAGGTGATCGGCCCGCGATCGTGGGCCGCTTTGATGCTTGAGAATTCCGACTCGGAAACCGAAACCGGCGCCCGCTCCCTCGCGAGCACCTCCGCGGTGCCACGGCAGTGATGATAGATGTCTTCAGCTTCGACGAAGAATCGCTCTTTTTCACCCGAACCCAATTGCGTGTGCAGGAATTTATCGAGCGTGATACGAGCCGTTTCCATGTAGATCTTCAGGTCCACCTGCGAGATCATCAGCAACGATTCGCGGGTGTCGTAGCCACTGTCCGAGATCGGATCGGGCGGCAGCAGCGTGTGGAAATCCGATGGCGAGGCGAAAAGATCTTGCAGCGTGTGGTTGTATTCACGCTTTGAAAGCCGCCGAAGCCGAGGCTGGCTTTCGAGTGCGAGTTGCTGGACCGCAATGTCGGTAAGGGCGTCTTCGATCCAGTCGAGCAAGATTTTTCTGTCGGATTCCGTGAGCGGTTGCTCGGCCTCCTCTGGCGGCATCTCGTGATGAGACAAAGCCTCTCGAGCAAGTTGGAGGTTCTCGATGTCAACAGCCTGTAATGCGCTGAAGTCAAACGCGTCAAACCGAACGCCGCTGTTTTGCTTCTCGGGTCCGTGACACTCGATGCAGTAACTTTTCACCATCGCCCTGACTTGTGCATCGAACTTGGCTCGCCGGTCTGGGGAAAGCGAGAGCGAGTCCGCTGCGCAAAGGGGATTGGTCGCGAGGCTGAAGATCAGGATCGCAATCGTGGAGAGGATCCCGTCTTTCATTTCTGCTTTGGCTTCCTCTTTCCCTTTGATGCCAACGCGGAGGGATCGTAGTCAGGATTGACCTCGGTTGGAATCTTTGCGTCTGTTTGGGCAAACCACTGCAGCATTTCGTCCAGAAGTTCGTCACGCTTTTCGATCTTGGTGTTGGCGAGATCGTTTCGTTCGCCGATGTCATCGTTAAGGTTGTACAACTCGACGGCACGATTGGTCGCCAGTGAATCCCGTCCG
>JBGSNA010000100.1:0-13194 GCA_041739875.1 Pirellulaceae bacterium | reverse complement strand
TAGCCACCGGCCTTGCAACAAAACAACCCGCAACAACCCCGTTGCCTAGTGTCCAAACTGCCCAGGCAACAATGAAAATCGGATCATAAGGCCGGTGGCTAGCGCCAAAGCCGCTCATAAGACTTGCTCGTGAAACGCTTTCACGCGATGCAGATGTGGCGCCCTCCACATGATTCAACGCAACCTGCCCAACGTCCTGATGCAGTTCGCGAATTTGACTTGGCAAAGTGATTCGACTGCATCAGCCACCGTTATGCGATTCATTTGCTGTAATCGTGAGTAACACCATCCAAACGCATCGAGCGGACCCAAAATCTGGCTTTGGTTATGCAGAGGCGAAACGCCGCGTCCTTTATTCTCCGATGCCACAGCAAGCTCCACGAACTCACCATGACGTCACTTTCATTCTCGCCTAGGTGATATTTTCCGTCTTTACGCCGCAATTATTGACAAAGCACTCCCCCCTGCGTACCATCATGCGATATCCGCACCTATTTTCTGCGGTATTTCCCTACGTCTACGCATTCTTTTTCACGGAGTCAGCTCATGTCAAAAAAGCTATTTCAAAGACCGGGTTTTACCCTGGTCGAATTGTTGGTGGTCATCGCAATTATCGGCGTTCTGGTGGGACTGTTATTGCCCGCTGTTCAAGCAGCTCGCGAAGCTGCTCGACGAATGAGTTGCAGTAACAACTTTAAGCAAATCGGTTTGGCGATTCACAACTACCACTCCGCTTACAACGCGTGCCCGATTCCTGGAGCTGGCACGGCACCTTCGGTACCAAGAGACACTTGGTGGAACGGCAATAACTCATCAAACTATCGACTGAGTGTTCTCGTGGGCCTGACACCGTTTATGGAACAGCAAGCGATTTGGGAACGGATCAGCAACCCGCTGGTCACGGACATGGCTTATCCCGCCATGGGACCGACGCCTAACCGCTTGCAGTACACGCCATGGGCTACTGAGATCCCCACGATGCGATGTCCCAGTGATCCGGGCGTCGGATTGCCCGCACTTGGTCGAACAAACTATGTCGCGTGCATGGGTGATGCGTTGCAGAGAACACGGGATGGTTCGCTGTGCATTCGTGATACTGCCGCCGAGTGTGCGGGCACTCCGCCTGGACCGCCCTACCCAATTATTTCATCCTGGGCACGGCAAATTCGCGCGGGTGGTCGTGGTTTCTTCGTGGCTCACCAAGGCAATGGTTTTCGCGATGTACTCGACGGTTTAGCCAACACAATCGCGATGACGGAAATTGCCACCGATCTAGGCGATCGAGATGTCCGAACGATGATTACCGTCGGTGGCTCCAGCACCAATAATAGCCAAGCCACGCTGTTCAATAATCCAAGTTGGTGCAGGGACCAGAACCTCATTGATCCAAATCGTCCGCGGTTTTGGGCACCCACAACGACAATCGCCGGTGCCGTTAACGGTCGAGGCTATCGATGGGCCGACTATCACATGGCCTATGGAATGGCTTACACCATCTTGCCACCGAACTCTGAGATCTGTTCCGACGGAAACTTTCACCGCAGTGCTGTGGCGGGCGCGTCGAGCCGTCACCAAGGCGGCGTTCACGTTTTGATCGGTGATGGAGCAGTGAAGTTCATCACTGAATCGATCGAAGCAGGCAACCGTCGCGCACCCATGGTTCGCAACAACGGAACTGCGCCTGGCACGGCAGCTGGATCCATTAGCCCTTATGGAGTTTGGGGTGCCTTGGGAACGCGTGCTTCGTCTGAAGTCATTAGCACCCAACTGTAAGCTGGCCACGTTCACAAGAACCGTTCATTGAGCATCGCGTGATTCACAAGTGACGGATTTTGACGGATTTCGGTAGTGGACGAGGCACTCGACGAGGCATGAAAAAATGCATTCGCGGCGTCTCTCGCAGACGCCGCACCTGGCGAGCGTCCGCGATACTCGCCATTTCGATTTGTAACTTCTAATTGATAGTCGCTGACGACTGTTCGACTAGGCTCCCAAATTTCATTCATAGGTTGTGTTGCATTATGCTGACTCGAATTCTTATTTGCGTTGTTCTCTTTTCGATACCACTTTCCATGACGGGGTGCGGAGGGCAACAAGGTGGCAGCGTCGCGGAGAATGCGGACGACGCCGCCATTGCTGCGTATGAAGCAGCCTTGAAAGAACAGGAATCTCTAAACGAAGGCGACAACGCAGCAGACGGAGAATAACGATCCACGTTGATCACGGCACCAGTGAATTGAGTCCCAGCTACCAGGTCTCCGCTTCCGAGCCAAACTGCTTAAACGATTCCCGCAAGCTCACACAAGTGCGCTTGCGAGACGGGTTGCGGACAGCTCCAAACCAGAAAGAACATCGCTTCGCGACACCATCTGCCAACGGGATGTCCGTCGACATAGCCAGCTCCTTTGGCTGCGACGAGTGCTGCTTGGGTTGCTCGAAGTACGAGTCGATTCGCGTGTGCTCGCAAATCTCCGGCATTGCAACTCATGTCGCCGCTTGCGGCAAGAAGCAAGCTTTCTTGTAGCTCGTTGACTTCAGTAACAAGCTCGTCGCTCGCCGCACGCAAGTCGTCACGACGCATTGCCTCATCGCCTAGAAACGCGATCGCGGCCTGTGCCAACCCCACCGCCAATGTCGATGTTTGCAATCCACCGGTGCCCGCGCCGGAACCAGACTTCATCACGTTTTCGATGGGTCCAGCGATGAGCATGGACGAATCGATATAGACTCCTGCGAATTGTACTTGATCGGTCTTGCTCGCGGACAATGCCATTAACTCCACTCCGTCACCGCAAACCACACCGTTGATATCAGTCGGAACCGCAGCAAGCAACTCACGACCATCCTCGAGCGTCGCCCCGACGACAATGACATCCGCTTTCGCGGCCCCAGTCACCCACGGTGACATGCCATCCAATCGCCATCCGCCGTCTTGCGGCGTGGCCAACAAGACGGGCTTGGCAACGTGTCGACGACTTGTTGTCAGATGGCTGATTCCGACCGTTGCAAACGTCTCACCGCTGATGCAGCCAACAATCCATCGCTCGATCAGTTCTTGATTGTCGCTTCCTGCGATTCGGCGACACGCACCCATGTATTGGGTGATGATGAATGTGGTCGTTAAGTCAGCCGCAGCCAATCGCAAATAGCCACGCGTTTGCTCGACATCACTCCAACCCAAACCACCGACCTCACGAGGCATGAACCAACGATAGACGCCAGCCCGAGCGCATCGCTGGAGAGCTTCGGCAGGCCAATTCGTCGTGGATCGCCATTGAGGTGCCAACGTCGTGAGAAACTCCGTCAATTCGTCCATCGCGTGCGAACTGGGATGTTCTACAGGGCTGACGTTGGGCATGACTAAACCACTTTCATCGAGTGAAGGAGATTAACGAGAGACTTACCAAGGATATTCTTCGGAGTTGGAAAGTCGGATACGGCAATTCCATCATGATCACTGTCGCATCGGAGTGAAATGCTCGACGAGGCGAGTCAGTAGCGGTCGCGTGTCGCCGATCGACATGGAACCAATTTGGCCGCTGTAGACTCCCGCACACGCGAGCGGATCCAAATGTGTCACACATTCTAAACGCGGCTGGATCAATTGCATTCGCCCTTGCTCGTCTGGCGACGCTTCGACAGCCAATGGTCCTCCCGCCGTGCTTGCGAGCGCCGGATGCGGCAACGTGGTTTGTGCTCTTGGAAATAGCACTTCAGGCTGGGCCTGGATCCACACGCCGCCTCTCAGTCGAACAGAAACCTTTTCGTGTTGCTCGCAAGTGTTCTCGAACGCCGCCGCATCACTCTCCGCAACCGAAATCAACAGCTCCATGCTCTTCGGATCCGCCACACGCAAGATCTCGTCGCCCTGGCGTACATAACAACCCAACATCGCATCGATTCTTGGACAGAGCACCAAGCCACTTCGAGCCGCGATGATCGTCAATCCTTTCACCTGCTCATTCAACTCGTCCAATTGTCGGCTTAACCCCTCGGCAAGTTGAGACTCCAAAAGTGCATTGGCGATTTCGCCTTGACGTCGTAACTGGACCGCTCGCAACTCCGCTGTACCAAGCTCGTCCGCCTTTGCGTCACGCTGTTCTCGCAGTTCCGGTTCATCCAACTCCGCCAAAACCATTCCGGCCTCAACTTCTTGACCATGGGTAACGTGTACTGTAACAACGAACGCGTTGGAGCTGGCTCGAACGATCTGTTCGCCGCTGTAACGCACCACAACGGGGACACGGCGTCCGATCGGCGACGGTGCAGCGGCAATGTATTCGCCAAGTGACGCAAACAGCACCACGTAGGAAACGAGTCGACGACGTTGACCGATCGATGGTGTGATCGACCAAATTTTCCACAGCCAACGTCCAAGCGGCAAGACAACCCACAACGTCACGGCGAACACCGCCAACACCAAGCCAACTCCCTTGGCCCACGTTGAAATGGCAAGAATAAGCCCACCCATCCAAACGACTTGGAACAACACACTCGCGAGCGCATGCATCGTCGCGACGGTACAGCGCCAACCGCTGAGCATACTTTGCGTTCTCGGTATACCGAACATGATTCGTTCGATCCACTGGACCAATTGTCGACGCCCGTGTGTTCGCAAATTGGCAATGTCCGACAAGTCGGACAACACATAGTACCCGTCGAGTCGCAACAGCGGATTCGCGTTCACCAAAATGCTCGCGGGTCCAGCCACCGCGAAGGTTTGGGCGCAGAGATGTCGAAGCAACCCATCGGAGAGCGTCCAATATCCCCACATCGCAAGCGAGGCAATCGCAAGCTCCACATAGATGCCGCCCAGAGCGATCCGTGCGCGAGCCCAACGTCCCGGCAATCGCCAGGCATCCGTCACGTCCACATACGCAAGCGGAGCAAACATAAAGAACATGACGCCCATGTTGCCGATCCGAACGCCTTGTCGCTTAGCGGACACTGCGTGACCGAACTCATGGAACACTTTGCAAACGCACCACAAGATCGCCAACAAAAACCACATCGCGGGGTTGAACAATCGCCCGAGTTCCTGCAACAACTCCGCCCGACACGAAACCGAAATCGCTACACCACTGAGCACCAGCATGCACCACAGCAAAAAGCCGTAACTGCCAAAACACCATCCGCACCACCGTTCGACTCGCGTCGTGATTGCGTCTCCGTGCAGGATCGCAAATCGTTGGCTGATCGAAGCCGACATCAGCGACATCACATGCTTCAGCCCGAACGGTGATGTCGGCTTGCTAGGTGGCGGTGTGTTTGGCGTTGTATTTGAAACCGCAGTTGGAATGGCCGCAGGAATCCCAGGATTCGAATCGAAACCGGGCTGCGTTACGGAATGTGATGACTGTGGTGCAGTCGAGGGGCCCTCAACAACAAACGCCAATCGCTCCTTGACGAGAACAGCGATGAATCCCGCGATATCTTGGGGCGTCCAATGAACCCCATGCTCAACAAGCTCGACCTCTATTTGTGCCACATCATAACCATCACGAAGCAGCCTCATGATTGCATGTTCTTCTGGACCAAGTTCAAAGAACTTGCCTGTTTGCGAATGTTTAGCAACGCATAACGTCGCGCCACCCACTTCACGCGAGATGAACTCAACGCACGGATCGAGAGAAACTCTCGCCGCAGGTTTAGCATTGTTCATCTCGGACCCCAACGACATATCTCACGCTCCTTCTGCTTACTGATTACTGCTTACTAAAAATCGTTACCGAAAACTTCTGCTCATGCTCTTTCACAACGTCATCGTCGGCTCAGCCGAACTCGCTTGCGTTTGGTCCTGCACGATACCCAAGGCTAGCGCCGTCGGCTAAATTTCCCAACTTTACCCCTTAGGATCGCGTGAACAACAACTGACGAATTTGAACGTAGGACAGGCTGCCAGCCTGTCATTTCACCAGGGACAGGCTGGCAGCCTGTCCTACGTTATTGATCACGAGACGCTAAGCTTTGAAAAACCGACACTTCTCGCTGATCGCCGGCACTCATGCTGGCAATTCCAAGAGAATCAGCGTTTTTAATCGATGAACGATGAGCCTGAGGCGCTAGCCGATTTTCGACTGAACGATGCTTGAGATCGGCTAGCGCCACAGGTTCACTTTTCCAACCCTACCCCTTCGCTTTGAAAAACCTTTAGTATCCGATCCACCACAACACTCGTTCCCACGCTGTTCGACCGACTCGCCAAACGAACGGACGCAGAGGGCCATACATGGTCGCGTCGCCACGCATGCCGGGACGCAGATTCTCGTCCGGGTGCTCCAGATCCATGCGTCCCACAAACACGTTGTTGTCATCACGCACTTCGGCGGCGGGCGAGACACTCGCCAAGTTCGCAAGAATCGATCGTCCTCCCGCCGCAGCAAACCGAACTCGCATCGGCGCGTCCTCGGTGACGTATCCAATCTCCATCTCTGGGATCTCCACCTCGATGGACAAACGATCCAGCGGCGCGATCTCCATCAGCGTCTGGCCCGTCTCAAGTGGTGAGCCCACGAATCTCTCCAAGTCACCGCTAACGACGATCCCGTCGATAGGACTGCGAACCTGTAACCGAGCGAGCCGATCATCGAGCAATTGAATGCGCCGCTGGAGTTGACGTTGTTTCAGTTCCGCTTGTTGTGCATCCGCGATTCGACGTGACGCGAGCGCCATCTCGCGTTCCTTTTTAGCTTGATCTGATTCCGCTTGCAGTGACTCTCGTTCCAGCCGCAATGGACGCCCATCCAATTCAACCAGCACTTCGTTCAATCTCACTTGATCACCAAGACGAACGTGACAATCCGAGAGCACAGCACCGAAGGGCGCCGAGACAATTCGTTCGCCGACAGGTTCCAAGACCGCTGTGCAATCAACGGGGTACCTTACGGGGAAACAAATCCCTGCAAGAAAAATCACTGACATCACGCCGATGGTCCACTTTGGATGCTTGCCAAACATCACCTTCCATGCGGAAAGTCGCCGCGAGGACAAACGTGACGTCAATCTCGCCATCACTTCGAGTGGCTGGCGAATCGAATCCAGCAATGAGGGACTGACCTCTGACGCCGCAACCCAAACAAGAATCCTCCGCGAAGAATGCGTTTCATCGGCGAACCCGATCGTGCTTTCGCTCTTCGATGTTAACTGCCACTGAGCATTGAACGAAGAATCCTTCCAATGCGCCGCGACATCGCGCCACAGATCACTGTCGCGCGACAGCCAACCCAAACGATGATCGAGAACACGTTGCGGCCTTTTGCCACCGATCGCGATTCGTATGGGTCGTGAACCAAAATGCGCCGTCAAGATTCCGCCGATCGCTTCGGTGCCCGCGACACGGTCGGTCGCCGTGGAAAGCTTATCGAACCACTGCGTGAGCTTCAACGCATACGGTACCGCCGCGAGTACCTCATTCCCAATATTCGAATCGTGCAGATTACTTGGACTTGACGGATCAACATTCCTCGACGATGCAACAGTGGAATGCGCAGCCGGAACCGGCCCACCTATGCTAAACAATGCATTTGGGTCGAACGGCATCGTTGACGGCGCTACGCTGAATGGATCGCCCGATACGTTCATCGGTTCACGCGTCCTCTAAGCGGGCTAGTCGCAGACTGTGGCGACGACGCCAAGACGCGCATCGTGCATTGATCGCCAACTCGAATTTTGCCGTCTGGGTTCGGAAGCGCCACGCGCACACGAACCGTTCCGCTCTCGCCGTCAATCTCGGGAGCTAACGACTCAACCTTCGCTAGAACCGTTTCCCCACTGCTTCTCAAGAACACGGCGGTCGACGAACCCACTTGGATCGCATCGACTTCTTCCACCGGAACGCTAAACGTTCCATAGATCGTATCCAGCACGATCAACCGCACGACCGCTGCATCCCCAGGCGTGATGTATTCGCCCTTTTGATGCAACACTTCAGCGATCACGCCGCTCATCGGAGCAAGAATCTTGCGTCGCTCCACTTGCAACTCATAGCGTTCCACTTCGAGCTGGCGAAATTGATCCTGCTCCTGAGCCATCATCAATCGAGCTTCCGAAATCCGAAGTTCTGTCTCAGCTCGCGACAATTCGTCGGGGCGCGTCATCAGTTCGCTACTGAGTGTCCGCAAGCTAGTCACTTTTGCCAATTGCAGATCTCGTTCGGCACGAGCGGCCTCGAGTTCTCCTCGCATCGTCGCTTGGAACTTCGCAATCTTCAGCGACGATATTTGGGACGCGTCTTCAAGCCGTGCAATGACATCCCCTTCATTGACCTTATCACCTACTTTAACCGCGACCTCTTCGAGACGACCGATTTCCATCGCCGCCACGAACACGGTATAGCAAGGCTCCGTGAAACCGTCGTACGACACCGGTGGCACCTGAGCTACACTCACGGCTGTCCACAGCGTCAACAAAACTGCACTGGCGATTGCTTGATACATCACTTTGCCCCTCCAGGGTTCCCTTGTTCAACCGCGTTTTCGCTTAGACCAGATTCGATTAACCCCAATCCTTCCGAACTCGACGCTCCGGTATCCAAAGTCGAATCCAAAAACATCGGTGTTCCTTCCAAATTCGGTGTTTCCTGGAATGGCTCAGCATTCGACGGTGGCACAGCATTTGGTGAATCCGTACTCGCCGGTGGTACAGCAGAATCGGTCCAGTCTTGTTTCGTTGTCGTGTCGATAAAGCGAATTTCGGTGTCATATGCGTCTCGTTCCGGCTGGATCCCTTCTTGGATCAGCAACGTTCCCATCGCACGTTCGAGTTGCACCAACGCGATGCGATACTCCGTATGCGATGTCACCCACTCGCGCTCCGAGTCCGCTCGGCGCTGTTGCGAGTCCAGCAACGTTTCCACAACAAGCCCAGCACCACCCGAATCACCGGCCATCAATTGCCAACGTCGCGCGAGGATCGACTCTTCCGTGATTGCCGTCTCGAGCAAGCGTTGTTTGCTTTGACGTTGGGCACTCGCGCGATTGACTTGAATGAGCGCCGCCTCGATCGCCTGACGCGTCTGGATAATCGCTTCTCGAAGCTCTTCCGATTTCTCGCGATATCGATACTGTGCTTCGCGATACTTCGAACGCACGTAACGGCGACCGGCCGGCAAGTCATATTGAATGCCTGCAGCGAAACCGGGGCCACTGTCGGAAAACTGGCCGATGTACGATTGACCGATGCGGCTGTCGCCACGCAATCCCGCCAAATACGCTTCGACCACGGCGTCAATTTGTGGTAGCAACTGATTGCGAGACACTGAAATGCCAACAGCCGCAGCTTCAAGTTCTGAAGCAGCGGCTCGGATTTCTGGGCGGTTTTCGATTCCGCTAAGCACCGCATCGGCAAGCCGGATCTCGATGTCCGGTGGATGTGGCATATAGATCGGGATCATCTCCAGTCCGAAGGCCTCTCCCCTCAATTCACCGCCCTCCAATCCTCCTTGACCTTGCAGCGACGTTGATCCCGTCAGCGAAGCGATACGACTTTGCCCCATCAGCACTTCGGCCAAAAGCTCGATCTCCCGGTCCTCGCGGCGGGCCACACGTTGCCGCACCTTCGCCAATTCGATCGGCCCCGAGTCGTAGCTTTGCCGCCCCAAGACCACACGCTCAATGTGCTTGCCCCGTTCGATGAGCGATTTCTGTTGTGCGAGATGACATCGCACTTCGTACAGTCGCCAATACGCCGTCATCACATTGGCAACTCGTTCTTCCACCGCTTGACGCATCTCTTGCCAAGAGATCTTGCCGTCGATGCGAGCTTGAGTCAGCAGCCGCTCGTTGTAGAGTTGCCCGCGACCCGCATAAAGCGGCTGGGTCAGACTCAAACTCAATCGCGAGTTCGCTTGATTTTGCGGCGTAAAGAACTGGCTATTGCTATTCGTTAAGCCAAGGCTCTGGGACAGATCCAACACACGCCCCGTGCGTCCATTTTGCGTCAGCCCCGCACTTCCGGTGAGCGTGGTTTCATTGAGTCGCGGTGGTCCGCCCGTGGTGAGCGTATTCCCCACCGGGTCATTCGTACGACCAGCACGTGTCTTGAACAACAGCGACGGATCGAACGCCGCATCCTGCTGGATCGAACGCTCCATCGCGATGCTCGTACTCGCCGAAACACTCTGAATCAACGGACTGTGCTCGAGCGTGTCCAAAAGCACCGTCGGCAAGTCGAATGTAACCCACTCCGGTCTCGCCAAGATCGACTGTGAAACTTCATCGCGCCACCAATCCAGCTGCACCGAATCGGTCGCAATTGACTCTGTCACAACTGGGACTGTCACAACTGGGCCTGTCGCAAACGGCTCATCACCGCGTCCTACAACCGGCACACTCAGCGCAATCGCTAAACAGGCCAACATCGCAATCGCGATCGGCACTCGTTGAAGCGGGTGATGAGTGAACGGGGCAAGCAAGTTTATGACCGGGCAGCTACTGGGATTATCGATCCGATTCGCATAGCTAGAAAATCAGTTAGTCATTTTGAGGGTGACACACGTCTCTTCATCGGCGCGCCCAGTGGTTCAGGTTGGCGCGGTTGTTACGAAAGTGCGTCGTTCGAATCAAATCGACTCGCGGAATCAGAAATCGCGGCAAGGTCTTCCAGTTCTACCGAATCGAAAACGCCGACCTATATTCCCGATGGCGCCCATTTTGTGATGAAGATGCGCACCCAGCTAACCGCGAACCTCCAGTCATTGAGCGAACCGTGTCAAACAATCCCAAACCCCGAACCTTCAAGTTTTACCAGCTCGAAGACCGTGTTTTGCTGAGTGGCGAAGGACTCGAGGGCCTCGACGTCGACAGTGGCGTGGACACCGATCTCATCGACGCGCTCCTCGTCCAGCTCGATGATGCGCAAGGCCAAGCCGTCGATAGCGCCACACAATCGGAGCAACCTTCACCTCTTGCCTCATCGGATCTTTTGCCTGACGGTGAAGCATCCAATGATGAGTTTGCCGTCGGTGAAACTGCGGCGCGCCTCGAAGTCCTCTTCGTCGACGAGCGAGTCGAGGACGCCGAGACGCTACTTGATGATCTACGCAGCAACGACGATGGTTCCACGCAGTGGATCATCGTGAAACTATCCTCCGACCGTGACGGCATCGAGCAAGTCAGCCAAACACTTGCCTCGCTCAACGGCATCGATGCGATCCACCTCCTGTCGCACGGCAGCGGCGACGGCGTTCAGCTGGGAAACACTTTCCTCAGCGCTGACGCGGCATCCGCGTACGCAGGCGATTTCGCATCGTGGGGGCTTTCGCTTGACGCTGACGCCGACTTGCTCATCCACGGTTGCGACCTCGCATCGACAGAGTCCGGTCGTGATTTGATGGAACTGCTCGCATTGGTTTGTGATTGCGATGTTGCTGCATCCGCGGATCTCGCGTCGGACTGGGTCGAGCAATCGGAATTGGGAAATGAACCGGCAAATATCGAAGGCGCGAGCCACCTAAGCAATTCGGGACTTCGCACGGAAGTCGTCTTTGTGCAGAGTTCGCTCTATGACCTCGATCAATTGACTCGCGATCTCTACGGACCTGATGCGTCGGATCGGGTGCTGCATGTTGTGGTCCTGGATCAAAACCAAGAGGGATTCGCGCAGATCGACGCGGCACTCGCTCAGTATTCCAATCTCGACGCGATCCACTTCGTCACCCACGGTGCCGATGGGTTCATTCAACTCGGCGGATCGTGGCTTTCGGCACACAATGTCAACGACCATCTCGACCAGCTCTCACGGTGGGGCATGGCCCTCAATGCCGACGGTGACATTCTGATCTACGGATGCGATGTCACGGCCAGTGAAACGGGACAGCGGATGATCGATTCGATCGCGACTTATACCCAAGCCGATGTCGCCGCGTCGAGTGATGCGACGGGCGATTGGTTGCGTGGCGGTGATTGGAATTTCGAATTCAATCATGGACAGATTGAAACGGTAAACGCTTTCGGCATCACCGTCCAAGAATCCTACGGTGGGTTACTCGCAACCTACACCGTCACCAACACCAACGACAGTGGAGCGGGTTCGCTGCGCCAAGCGATCCTCGACGCTAACGCGAATGCGGGTGCCGATTCGATCGTCTTCAATATCGCCGGTACGGGCGTGCATACGATCAACGTCCTGTCCAGCCTGACGATCACTGAGGCTGTTACGATCAATGCGACGACCGATGACAGCTTCGCGGCCAACAGTAATCGGCCCGCCATCATCCTCGACGGCAATAACAGCTTTACCGGTGACGGCTTCGTGCTGACGAGTACCGCCGATGGTACGACGATTCGTGGTCTTGTCATCCGGGATTTTACGGGTGATGGTATTGAGATCCAGGCCAACTCAAACGGCAATACGATTGCGGGCAATTACATCGGACGCATGACCGCCACTGGCACGGATGCGGGCGCATCGGAGACCAACACCGGTAACGGAATCAATATTCTGGGTGCGAACAATACGATTGGCGGGACCACAGCCGCCGATCGCAACGTTATCGCAGGCAACACCACCTACGGGATTTACATGACCGGTGCTTCGGCGACCGGAAACGTGGTGGCCGGTAACTACATCGGTTTGTTGGCCGATGGCACGACTACACTGGCCAACGACGAGGGTGTGCATATTTACAACGGAGCAAGCTCCAACACGGTTGGTGGATCGACGACAGCGCATCGCAACATCATTTCCGGCAACACGAACGACGGCGTTCAGATCTGGACCAATGCTAACAACAACATCGTTCAGAACAACTACATCGGTACGGATGTAACCGGCACGCTGGATCGCGGCAATAACGACGACGGGATTGATATCGACACGAGCTCGACTGGCAGCCAGTTTCTCAATAATCTACTCTCCGGCAACAATGGTTCGGGCATCGACATCTTGGATGGTGGTGCTCACTCGACCACCATTCAAGGGAACCTTATCGGCACCCGGGCGGATGGAACTTCTGCACTCGGTAACAGTGCCGAAGGAATTCTGATCGGCGGAACCTCGACCAACCTACGGATCGGCGGCACGACGGCTGGTCACGGGAATACGATTGCCTTCAACGGTGGCGATGGGGTGTATGTTTCCTCCAGCACGGGTGTAGCCATCCTTGGCAATTCAATCTTCTCCAACACGGGACTTGGAATCGACCTCGGTACGAATGGTGTTACCGCCAACGACGTCGGCGATGGCGACAGCGGACCG
>JBGSNA010000055.1:0-3331 GCA_041739875.1 Pirellulaceae bacterium | reverse complement strand
TATGCTTCCATTTTGGATGTCCTTGACGATGGTCGTCCCAGAAGACGTACCGTCGCTGCGCCACAGTTCCGGTCCGGTCGTTCCATCATTGGCGCTGAAGAACAGCGTGCCGTTCACATTAGTCAGATCCTCTACATCCGAACCGCTGTCCCCAGGGCCAATATTCTTGACAAGAGTGGTTCCATTAGCCGTGCCATCACTTCTCCACAATTCATTGCCATTGACTCCGTCGTCGTCGACGGTGAAGTAAAGGGTGCCATTGACGTTGGTCAGCAAATCTGGGTACGAACCAGAGCTTCCAGGGTAGATGTTCTTCACGAGTATGGTCCCGGCGGAAGTACCATTACTCTTCCACAGTTCAGCGCCGTTCACACCGTCATCGGCACTAAAGAAAAGCGTGCCGTTCACGTTGGCAAGAGAGTTTGGATACGATGAGTTGCTTCCAGGGACAATATCTTTGAAAAGTTTGGTTCCCGCAGCAGTGCCATCACTCTTCCACAGTTCTCGTCCGTGCGCACCATCGTTGGCAACGAAGTACACCAACGACCCCACTTGCACAAAGTTGCTCGGCGATGATCCGCTCAAGCCAACAACGATATCTTTCAACAGCTCTGGCGTCCCCGCGAGCATGCGCCGATCTTCGAGCCGCTCGAACCTCAGACGCTGAGTGATCATGCTGAGTTTCGATGATTTCCTTACTGCAATGTGAACGTTCTTGTTTCTTTTGGGCATGATGTGATTTAGTTGGCTTCAGAGCATATGAATCCATCGCTAACCCATTTCGAGAAACGACTAAATTCGACCGCACCAACGTTTCAGCATTTGTTCGTAGGCCAAAACGTCAGCTTGGTTTTCGTATAACACCGCGCTCGTTTCTCGAATCGCTTGACGCGCTTCTTGTCCCATCGCGGTATCAGTCGCAATCCGGACCGAAAGGTCTGCATATGCCTGGGGGGTGTTCGTCACCATCATACTGACCCCCATCCGCTGATACATTGCAAAAGTCAGCCGGCCGCGTAGAAATTTGCCAGGAAAAGTGACGACCGGCGTCTCCATGGCGAGAGCTTCATAGGTCGTGTTTCCACCACAAAACGGGAACGGGTCGAGCATCACGTCAGCGATTCTCAGCAACCGCAAAAACTCGTCACGCGACTGCGAGGGCAGGAACCGAACCCGTCGATCTGCATCAGGGAAAATTCGTTGCCAACGGGTTTGCAAGGCGTCGTTCCATGTCGCGTTTCGACTTTGGATCACCACCAAATCACCGTCCGGATCAGACTCAAGGATCTGTTGTAAAACTTGGTCGAAACCTGGATGAAACTTAAATAACGTCTGTGGACAGAGGTAGATATTTCGATGAGGATCAAGACCAAAATGAGCTTTGCCATCGGGCACGTCGGTAACCGCAGGCTTCGGATAATACACGCCCAACGCTGGCAATCGCACGAGTTGCTCGCTGTAGTGTGAATCAGCGTCCGAAGGCTCAGCTAGGTCGCTGGAGATGAAGTAGTCGATCGCAGGGCTACCTGTCGTATCGGGATGTCCCCATGTCACAGCTTGGATTGGTGCCATTCGCGAATAACATAACGTTTGCGTGAGACAGTCCATTCCTACGTCTGTAAAGATCAATATATCGAGCCCCATTTCAGCGATCGCGTCACGAACCACCGCAGGTTGGCGTGGCAATTCGACGAAATGATCAGCAGCTTTTCGATAGAGCTCGGCGTAACCGTCTTGATGTGAACGCAACGAGATGACGGTCACCTCAAAATCGTCTCGAGACAATCGCTCGATGACGCCGAGGTTCAAACGACCAATCGTATGATTGCAAAAGTACGATGAAACGAACCCAACACGGATCTGTTTCCCCGGTGCCTTGTATTGCCCATTCCCAGCGGCGCAGCATTCAATGTTTTGGTAAACTTTGGCGAGTTGCTGCATCAACGGACGATCGTTCTCGCCCTGGTACGCATAAAAGAAGCTCGTCGGTATGACATTATCCGTTGTGTCGATCGTCACGCCTGATTCAACCAGGTCATGCAGTCGACTGGCTAGGCGTCCGCGCCAATAGTTCAATTGATCCATCGATTCATAGATTACCGGCAGGACGTTTGCCGCCAGTACAAAGTTCATCGGATGGGGACTGGCTTTCTGGGCAAGTTCAAAATGATGAAGTGCCCTCAGCGGTTGATTTTGCGTCGCATATAGCACGCCTAAGTTTTGCTGAGTCGGACTATGATCCGGCTTCAGCTCTGCGGCTTGCAAGTAACAGGACATTGCGGCGGATGATTGCTCCAAGTCTTGATACAAGTTACCTAATTGAGACAACAACACCGCCGAGGGTGAATCGTTCTGCATCGCGAGCTGGTAACAACGAAGGGCCTCTTGAAGTTGGCCTCGCTCATGGGCAAGTAGCCCCTGTCGCGTGAGTTCTTGCATTGGAAAAGGTATCTGACCCCGAAAGCCGGAACGGTCCTTCGGATGCTTCGCACTTTCGGGGTCAGACACCTTTTCCAATGCGGATGGTGTTGCCGCCGCCAAGTCAAAGTCGATCGGTTGTTGCTGGTTCGGTACGATCCAAACTTCGCTTTCATTCGATTCAGTCAACACGGGACCAACGAGTCGGGGGTGCAACGCACCGGGGACAACTTCCACGGCAAAGATTTCTTCTACGCCTGAATGAAACTGCAACGTTGCCACAGTCCGGCCTGTGGAGAGTTCAACGATACCGATGCCGCAGCGCAGCTCGTCCTTCAATTCACCAATCGGCAGTCCGCCGAAAATGTTTGTTTCGCGAATTTTTGACAAGCCGATGAAGGCGAAATTACCGTGCATGGCGAGTCCGCGTGTGTAGCCTGGTAAGGCCGCCACCGATTCGACATGTCCGGATTTGCGATCGACCGATGACAAGTTGCCACGACCGGAGTTACAGAACCACAAACGCTGATTGTGGACACGTGGTGAATGCGGCATGCACAGATTTCGAGTCAGTGTTTGGCCGCTAGGCACATCGATGATTGCCCCGCCGGACGCTTTGTTTTCTCGCCATCCGGCTGGTGTGTCCGTTTCACCAAGAACAGTGACATAACGAGGCACACCAGCCTCCATCGCCAATCCGTTGAGATGGCATCGATCCTGATCGATCAGAGTTGAAACAAACGGAGGTCGCCAACGCGGAACAAAGTTGTACTGACCACTGAATGTGCATAGCGTTGAAAAAAGCGTATTGACGCACCATAAACCTTCGTTACCCCAAGCCAAGTCATGGCCATGGATACTGCCGGTCACGAACGAAGTCCGCGATATCCAGCACTGGTCGTGCGGTATTTCC
>JBGSNA010000380.1:0-2803 GCA_041739875.1 Pirellulaceae bacterium | reverse complement strand
CCGGACGTTTCGCCGCTCGTGCGACGGGTATCGCGGTGTGAGCCGCACCGCCGCCCGCTCCGCCCGCTGCCGTTCAACCGCCTGCCGGGGAGAAAAGTAGTAATCCGCCGGGTCGGCCGGGACGAACCCTCGCAGCAGTTCCTGAGCCCGGGGACCGAAGACGACGGTTCGGGTTTTGCCGCGGTAGGCCATTTTGTGGCTAGGGGGAGTGTAGACCCAGAGATCGCCGGTCGTGTCCACGTCGCAAGGTCGCACAGCGCAGACCTCGCCCGGCCGCATCCCGGTCAGCCGCTGCAGTTCGACCATTGCCCGGACAGTGGGCAGCAGGAACGGGAGAACAGCGCGGATGGCAGCCTCGTCCGCCGGCTTCACCGGGTCGGACTCGCGTGCAGCCGATCGCCCCCGCTGCAAACCGGTGACGGTGGCGAGCCGTTGGTGGACCTGAACCGGAAGTAGGCCCTCGCTCACCCCCCACTTGACCATCCGCCGGATCCGGTTGACCCGGGCGTTGATCTGTGTCCGGCACCAGCCTGCGGCCACCATCTGGTCGCGAACGGCCTTCAACTCCCGCGGTCCGAACCGGCAGGCGAGAAGTCCCCCAAACAGTTCCTTGAGGGGTCGGAACGAGAGCTTGTAGTTGTGGAGTTCACTGGTAGGAGTGCCGTCAGGGCGACGGTAGTGGGTGGCGGCGTGCCCGAGGAATGCCAGCATCAACTCGTTGAGACTCAAATCAGTCGTGAGGCTGGGGACTGTAGTAGGGATGTCTGACGCCGACTGCCCGATGGAGGTGATGATCCGGCTGTATTCGGCCTTCGATTCGGGTGAGTCGTAACGGCCGAGATAGATGGATTGGCGGACGCCGTTTTTATTTGTCAGTTTGACGACGGCCTGTCCGGACGGCTTGTGGAGTGTGTAGGCGGGGACGGACTTCTTGGGACGTGGCATGGTGTGCAGCTCCGGTTATGGGGTAAAACTACCCCGAAACCTGGGATTTCTTGCCGCACACCGGACCACCCGGTGGTAACGTGAATCGCTTCGGCTGAAAGGACTTCTGTCGAGTGGGCAGTCCCGGGGTTGAACCGGGGACCTAGCGATTTTCAGTCTCCAACTACCAACACGCAAACCCCTGCAAGCAAAGTAGTTATAGGCTACTCACCATCTGGATGCAGTGCCGGATGCAGTGGAACCACCGATCCTACCCTATCCGCCGTAATTGATGCCTGGCCAACATTGCCTGATCACATCCGTAAAGCAGTCTTGTTGCTGGTCAGTGGAGATGCCTCATGACCTCTCTACTTCTTGCTTGTGCCACCCCAGTGGCAGCTTGGCAGCAACGAATTCCCAAGGAATCCTAGACGATTTGCTGCCAATTCAATTTCTGATAGCAACCAGCAGCAAAGCCACTCTACCATCTTGCAACACTCTGACAATATCGCAACTACACGAACAATATTGACCATGGAAGAGATCGCGGCCATGTATGACGCCGCAGATCTTAACTCGGAGGTCGAACCTAGTGGGCATCTCGATCGTGTTAAGCCTGCCGCTACAGGTAGGGCCACCTTGTTGGGTGCCCTTTGTCTAGCGTTATAGAATCCGTGCTACCTCCCGAAATCACCACCGTCGCAATTCACTCTTCGAGGTTACCGCTTTGGGTCTTGTTCAAGCCATGCTGCCGGTCGAAGCCGAACAGAAAGCAGCAGCAATAGACGCCTATCACCAGTTGGTTGCCACTGCTGCGGCAGGTGAAGTTACTCCAATTGACCCCGCTTACAACACAATTGAAGTTGCCGCTAAATCTACCAGCGATTTTGACGCCAACGTCAATTGGCGTGGCAAATGCGAACAGGTTGCAGCTTTGTACGAGGACCTACCAGAACGACGTACCAAATCGGACTCAGATCCTTACGATCATTGAACGCAATGAACTTATGATCGCAAGGAATCGTTCGAACGAGATTATGGCCGCTTCGTTGAGAGCCAATCACGAGGCGCAAGAACTACAGGAAGCGACTGCCGAACTCGTGGCGAAGTTGTATGCACCTGACCGAATTGGTGCTGGTGAGTGACGTTCGTAAAATTAGGTAAACTTGTCACGTTTGGGCCTGATCATGACCGCAAAACTTCCAGCTTGGTTCAACGCCAACGGGCATCACGCGACTGCAGAATTAGCAAAAGCCCGCGAGCAGCTTCGGGATGTGGTCGCTTACTATGGTACCGACCGGGTGAGTGTATGGTTTGGTGCCCCCACGATTCTTCTGATGATCGGCAACAAAACAGTGTGGGTTGACCCTGATGCGTCTGACCAACGCAAGAACTCCGGGTACATTCAAGCGATTGTGGGCATGGTGAAGTCGGGCCAATTAACTCCATCGGTCTCGCTTGGTATCGGCGGTGTGGAGCCAGTGCGATTTGATCTGGTTATTACCGAAAAGTTTTACGCCCCGAGACGGGCAGAACCAAAGGGCGTGGCCAAGGAGGAAGCCGAAGTTTTAGTTCGTGAGTGGTTGGTAAAACACGCCCGGACCAATCCGAGCAGCGTTACCCGTGACGCGATAGCCAAAGGATGTGGAATTAGCGCGGGCGCTGTGAGCCAAAGCGCCTCGTGGAAAGCGTTCCGGGATCGCCGCGACGTCAACAAGAAGCCGAAGGGGAGAGCAAGGTCCTTGTCCTTATCCACCGAAATTCTCGCCGTTGTCCCATCGCACACATCGCAACCCGATGAACTCGCTTTGCTCATTGAGGAGCAAAAACAGGAGCAACAGCGAGATGCCCGTGTAGTAACTCGACGCTCGCACTCACA
>JBGSNA010000372.1:0-30289 GCA_041739875.1 Pirellulaceae bacterium | reverse complement strand
CCAAGTTCAAAAAGAAGTTCAAGTTTGCAAGACCATCATGGTCCCAACAACAGTTGAAGTTCCAGTTTCGAGCGGTTGCGGAGCAGCTGTTAGCAGCGGCAGCGCAGCAGGTTGCGGCGGTTGTGGTGCACCAGCTGCTGTGAGCACTGGTTGTGGTTGCAACTAATTGAAACTTGACTCAGCCATCGAGCTGGGGCCAATTCAATCAAACGAAAGGCCGGCGTCCTCCACGGATGCCGGCCTTTTTCGTTGTTAATCAATTGTGCTTCGATCTTTGTACGTGTCTGCCTACCGCGAGTTCATCTTGCTCGCTGGTGTTGCATCTATCGTTTGTCCACTTACCGTTTCAAACATCTTTTCATATCTGTCATAATCGAGATTGCCGTCTTTGTCGCTATCGTCCGAAGAACGCCCTGGAAACGGAAATTCATCTTGGGAGAGCGTGCCGTCATGATTGCGATCACGTTGTACGAATGAACTCAAAAGATTCAAGCGAAGAAGTTTTAGCGAAAGTAACGGTAACCGCTTATCGCCTTTGTCAAAGAGTTCATGGAGGGTGCGATTGATTCCCCAACCTAGCCAAGTCGCCGACGAGATGCTTGATAACGTGTCACCAGCTTTATCCAGTCGATATGGCCAATATGACGCAGTTCTGTTCATAGTCTCATCGCCGGATTGAATCATCAGCGTTTTGAAATCGGGGAAAGCGGCTTCCGAAATTACCGCCAACTCGTTGTCCAACTCGATCGCAGCATTCAGGCGAATGACCAAGGCGATGATTGCGATACATTCGGATTCAATATACGGTGGGACGCCACGTGCACGGAGTCGAGAAAGATAATGGCTTGATGCACTGGATTGTGGAGTTCCGGGCGGATCGACAGCAAATCGATTGGCAAAAGGGATGGGTAGTATGTCGAATGTCGGCAACTGAGTCCAAAAACGATTTGATTCTGCTTCGATTGGCAACATGGTGGTTAGACGTTCTTGATCCGCAGCCAAGTCCGCTAGTCGCTTACGAATCGTTTCCAAGAGTTCGGTTCGCCAGTCATCGACAATTTTGCTCGTCGAAGCTAAGCGACTGGCAGCCCGAGCGACGGCTTCCGCATTGGAACCATCGTCTTCGAAAACGGTCTTGGAATACTTGGCAACAGCCTCCTCGATGATCATTGAGGCTCGATCAAGCCGATGGGTACTTCCTCCATTAAAACGTGACCCTATTTCTGCATCGATCTGTAACGCCACCATTTTCCCAAGCTGTGGGTGGTTCTCGACCAGTTCGATCACATGTTGAGTGTTCGCTTTGGCAATCGTTTCGTTCGAACTTAGATGCTTGATCATCCAAGCTTCCACCAGCCAGACTGAATTTGCGCCGAGCGCATTGAACGCTGTTGGGTCGCGGTAGCGTTCGAAAATGGTGGCACCAACATCTGCCTCTCGCCATGATGTTGAGTTCTTGAGCAGCACCGCTAACCAACGCGCGGACCAAGCGTCATCGCCGTTAAGCAAGTCGTTTGTGAAAAATGATTGAAACCACTCCATGCCGTTCAAGCTGATCAGTAGACTGATTAGCGACGAATCCAGTGTCGATTTCGTTTGAAACCCTCCGAATTTGACAGCATTCACGGCTAAAGCCATGTCGCTCCACTCATCCACATTCGCTTGTCGAGCGATCGTCTTCAAGCGTTCCGTAGTCGGCCCGGCCTCCGTTTTGGACGTCAATTCACCGATCGCTTTCAGAGCCGTCATACGTGCTTCGGTATCACGATCACGCTCCAGAATCTCCAGCCATTGCGGCAGCGTCCGTCCATCGTAAAACGGTTCCGATGGAATGGACTTAACGACCGATTCTGTTTTGGTCGAAGGCGACATGGCCGGTGTCGCGGAAGATGCTGAAACGGATCTGGGTTCCATCCATTTCGCGTACTCAACAAAAGTGACGTAACCGTCGTTATCCACGTCAGCGGCGTAGGGGTTGCTTGTCATTGCGGTCCATTCTAATGGACTTAGTACCCCGTCACGGTTTTTGTCATACCGTTCTACGATTTTTTGCGCAAACCTTAACGCGTTTTCTGAAGTCGCTTGCTGATTCTCACGGTCACTTGCTGCTGGTTGCTCAACGAAATGTTCGACGCGACGTATTGTTGCCACGACTGTTTCGCCACTTTTGATTGAAAACTTTTGCCGATCAATCGCAATTTGATCGCTGGCGGCGTCGATGAGGATTTCATATTTGTCCGCACGCAAGCGAGTCGATTGGGCTCCAGGATGGATCGTTAATTCGTCCACGACTTTGCCATCGCGAGCGACTTTCACATGCACATCGGCAACTTCCGACTGGATCACCAATTGGCCTTGGTTGGTTTCAATCGTGATCATAACCCCAGCCAGCATCATCAGCGGAACAGCAGCAGCAGCAGCAGTAGTCCAAGCCCAGCGGCGACGAGGTGGTTTGCCCACGCCTTTGAAATCCGCAAACTGCAGTTTCGGTGGATGAGCTTCAGAAGCAGCGACGGGTTCAACGACCGATTCTGTTGCAGCGGCGGATTGAGCTTGAACCAACAGTTCGGCGAGCTGACTTCCTTCACAAAAAGGCTGCAACGCTTCAGCGACATGCGCGGCGCTAGCAGGCCTCGCGGCAGGATCGCGAGCGAGAAGTTGGCTGACGAGTTCCACCAGAGCCGGCGGACAATCTTCGCGCAACGACGATAATAATGGTGACGTTTGAGAACCTAGCAGTCGTACTTTTTCGAGCAAGGTCATGTTCGGCGCCGCAGCCAAGGGGGCGCGACCGGCTAGCAAGCGAAACAACGTCGCTCCGAGCGAGTAAAGGTCGGCGCGATAGTCGACGGCGCCCGTTCGCTCGGCTTGTTCGGGTGCCATATAATCGATCGTGCCCATCAATTGCCCGACGGTGGTTAGCTCGCAAACCGGCTCTTCCCAAAGATTCATTTGGGCCAAACCAAAATCGAGAATCTTCACGTGCCCCGTGGCGTCGAGCATCAAGTTCGATGGCTTAACGTCACGATGCACGATTCCTTCAGCATGCGCGTACGACAAACCCAGCGCCGTTTGACGCATCAACTCGCTAGCGTCTGAGATTCCAAGTGGCCCGGTCAATCTCGCAATGCGACTGAGGTCGAGGCCCGAAATGAATTCCATGACCAGGTAATGTGTCCCGTGTTCTTGCCCAGCGTCGGTGGCGTTGACGATCGCTGGGTGTTGCAATCGGCCTGCGGCTCGCATCTCGCGTTGGAAACGATATACCAACTCCGGTTTATCCCCCACGAACGACGACAGCAATTTGATCGCCACTTCTTTATGCAGACTGCGATGTCGCGCAAGCACGACCATGCCCATGCCGCCTCGACCGAGCGGTCGTAATAACTCGTAGGCACCGATTTGCTGATGCGGTAGCAATGTTGTTGGCGATGGCAAACTCGTTCCCGGTAAACGTCGAGCCGCTTCGACGGCACGTTCCACGACGCTGGGGTTTTCGTCGGCTTCGGTGACTAGGTCATGCGCGCCCGCCAGATTTCGAACGGAAACAATCAGCGTCTCTGGGTGCGACTCCAGTTCGACGACGGTTTGCTCACAATCTTTGCACTGAGAAAGATGCGACTCAATCTCCGCAGAGAGTTGGTCGTCGATGCCGCCGATCAGGTAAAGTTTGAGCGTTTCACGCTGCACGCAGGTCGCAGAAGACATTCATGAGCTCCGAGTGTTCTCGCCAATTCTAACCAAGTACACTGAGAGAAACGCTTGGCGCGTGACACCGAATTCTGCAACAAACCGAAGTAGCATGTGCGTCCGTGAGTGTATCTTCCGAAACCCGCTTGAGTTTACTGGATCGTGCTCGGTTGCGTGATGAAGAAGCGTGGCAAGACTTAGTGGACCTGTACAGTCCGCTGATTGTGCGATGGTGCCAACATTCGCGGATCAGTCCGGAAGCGACCGCGGATTGCATTCAGGAAGTCTTTGCCGCTGTCTCGCGTGCTCTTGATACCTTTTATGCATCGGGAACGGCGGGTGCTTTTCGTGGTTGGTTATGGACGATCACGCGGAACAAATTGCGTGATGCCGCACGTCACAACGCCCGACACGTCTGGGCGGTTGGCGGGAGTTCTGCGTTAGCGAACTTGCATCAAGTGCCGCAACCGAGCTTTGAAATCCCAGGCGATGAGCCGAGCCAAATGCCAGACATCGACGCATTGACGATGCGAGCGATGAAACAAATTGAAAACAGTTTTGAAACAAGAACTTGGCGGGCGTTTTGGCGAACCGCTGTCGATGGCATCGCCACCGACACGGTTGCACAGGAATTGAACCTCTCCATCGCATCCGTCCGCCAGGCACGCAGTCGCATCATGCGCCGCATGCGGCAACAGCTAGGCGACATCCATTAGCCAGGAATTACCAAGTACGAGCGGCTTCGTAGGCAGTAATCTTCTCTTCGTGCAAAAGCGTTTGAGCGATATCGTCTAAGCCGTGTAGCAAATTGTGGCGACGGCTCGAGTCGACTTCGAATGTTCGCTCAAAGCCGCGACCGTCGCTGATCGTTTGGTCTTCGAGGTTGACGGTCAACTGATACGGCGAGTGCTCTTCCGCTCGTTTGAACAACTCGTCGATATCGGCTTCGGGCAGTGTGATTGGAAGCAAACCGTTCTTGAAGCAGTTATTGAAGAAGATGTCAGCGAACGATGGTGCGATGACACAGCGAAATCCGTAGTCGTCCAATGCCCACACCGCATGCTCGCGGCTGCTGCCGCTACCAAAGTTCTGGCGAGCAATCAGGATGGAAGCGCCTTTGACGTCGACTTGATTCAGCTCGAATGCTGGGTTGGGTGTCGTGCCGTCGTCAAGGAATCGCCAATCGAAAAAGAGAAACTGTCCGAACCCTGAACGTTCGATTCGTTTGAGGAACTGTTTGGGAATGATTTGGTCCGTGTCGACGTTGGCGCGATCGAGTGTTGCGACAACGCCGGTTTGAATGGTGAAGTTTTGCATGAGTCAAAGTATGGGAGTTGCGGATTGCAGTGGAACGGAGACAGGCTGTGTGGCAATGAGCTGAACAGCAACTAGCGGCCATTTAGGCCATGTACTTCCAATCGCGGATGTCGTTGAAATGGCCTTCGATCGCTGCAGCGGCAGCCATCGCTGGGCTGACCAAGTGCGTTCGACCACCTTTGCCTTGACGGCCTTCAAAGTTGCGGTTACTCGTGCTCGCACAGCGTTCGCCGGGGGCCAGCTTGTCTGGATTCATTGCCAAACACATGCTGCAACCCGCTTCACGCCAGTCGAAACCGGCATCCTTGAAGACGCTGTCGAGACCTTCGGCCTCTGCTTGTCGTTTGACTTGGCCGCTGCCTGGCACCACCATAGCGCTGACGTTTCCGCTGACGCGGTGTCCTTTGACGACCGCTGCGGCCGCACGCAAGTCTTCGATTCGTGCATTGGTGCATGAACCGATGAACACACGATCAATCGTAACGTCTTCGATGCGAGTTTTCGCCTTGAGCCCCATGTATTCGAGTGCCTGGGCCGTCGACTTTTGGTCGGTGGGGTCGGCAAAATCGGACGGATCAGGCACGCAATCCGTGACGCTCAATACTTGGCCGGGATTGGTGCCCCAGGTCACTTGGGGCTGGATATCTTGGCCACGGTACGTATTGCATCGGTCGTAAACGGCGCCTGGATCGGACGGCAACTGCTTCCAACGCTCGACGGCGGCGGCAAAGTCCTTGGGTGACTCAGGCTTGCCGCTGAGGTAATCGAACGTGATTTGGTCCGGAGCGATCATTCCGGCACGGGCACCGGCTTCGATGGACATATTGCACACGGTCATGCGCTCTTCCATTGTTAATCGCCGTACACAATCACCAGTGTATTCGAGCACGTAACCGGTACCCCCGGCAGTGCCGATTTGGCCGATCAAGTACAGGATCATGTCTTTGGCGGTGACGCCCCGAGAGAGTTCACCGTCGATACGTAATTCGAACGTTTTTGGCTTAAATTGCAGCAGCGTCTGGGTCGCCATCACGTGCTCGACTTCGCTGGTGCCGATACCAAAGGCCAAAGCGCCAAAGGCTCCGTGGGTAGCGGTGTGGCTGTCGCCGCAAACGATCGTCATCCCGGGCTGGGTATAGCCGTTTTCGGGGCCAATGACGTGAACAATCCCCTGGCGTACGTCGCCGATATCGAACAATCGCACTCCGAATTCTTCACAATTCTTGCGGAGAGTCTCAATTTGGAGCCGGCTGATCGGATCCGCAATTGGCAGACTCCGGTCGCTTGTTGGGACGTTGTGGTCCGGCGTGGCGATGGTCCTTTCCGGGCGACGAATGGGACGCTTATTCATTCTCAGCCCCTCGAATGCCTGGGGACTGGTGACTTCGTGGACCAGATGCAGGTCGACGTAGAGGATTGCTGGACCGGAGGAGGCCTGGGAAACGACGTGTTCGTCCCAGATTTTGTCGAGCATGGTACGCGGTTGAGACATCGATTTTGGCCGCCTGTTATAGCAGCAACATTGGCTAGTGGAGGAAACTGTCCGAAGACCTGCCACTGTCAACTCTCATCGCCGGAATGTCAACGGCTTGGAGCATGTGTTCGCCGGGACATTCATCCCCATTTGACCGGTTTTTAAACGGGTTCTTCGATCGAACGGCGAGTTTCCATGCCTCGACCGGGGACGATTTTGGTCACGTTGACCTTGGTCCGCCGAAGCTCTTCGATCTCAGCAGCCATTTGGGAAATCAGATTCGCGATCTCCGTCCCCGCAGCTTCGCCGATGTGGACCATCAGTGCTTTACGGGCGTTGTAGCTCAAGCCAGTCGTTTTCATGTCAGACGTCTTTACGCGGAAAAAATAGAACCCGTCGAGACCCTTGCGGCCCAGCGAACCCGTGCGGCCCGTGACCCGTGCGGCCCCGTGACCCGTGCGGCCCAGTAGCGGATGTCTCCTCGTTCTCCCCCAACGGAAGAGCACAGATCGCGACGTATGTCGGATGCGATGATACGAGAACTTCCTTAAGTTAGTTCACGATTCAAGATAAACGATCCCGACTATTCAACCGTGACGCTTTTCGCCAGATTTCTCGGTTTATCCACGTCACAACCCCGCAGCAACGCGATGTGGTAAGCCAAGAGCTGGAGCGGCACAACCGTTACAATCGGCTGGATAAACTCCGGCACGTGCGGGACCTGGATCACATCGTCTGAAAGTGCCCGAACCTGCGGATCCTCGTGACTTGTGATCGCGATGACGGGTCCGCCCCGCGCGCGAACTTCCTCCATATTCGCCATCACTTTGTCATAGGTCGTACCATTGGGCACGATAAAGACGCTCGGAGTCCCTTCGTCCACCAGAGCAATCGGACCGTGCTTCATCTCAGCCGCTGGATAGCCTTCGGCATGGATGTAGCTAATTTCCTTCAGCTTGAGCGCCCCTTCGAGTGCCGTCGGGAAATTGTATTGTCGCCCCAGATAAAGAACGGTTGATGCGTCCACGTACTTCTTCGCGACGTCGCGAACCTGTTCGGCACACGCGAGCGCCTCCTGCACCGCACCGGGAAGCGTATGCAATTCATCAATGATTCGTCGGCCAGTCTCGTAGCTCATGTGTCGCAATCGACCAAAGTACAGCGACAACATCGCTAACACACAACATTGGCTTGAATAGGCTTTGGTACTAGCAACACCGATCTCAGGCCCCGCGTGGAGGTAGATGCCTCCATCGGCCGCTTGCGCGATTGAGCTGCCCACCACATTGCAAAGCGCTAGTGTTCGATGCCCTTTCCGTTTTGTCTCTCGAAGCGCAGCAAGCGTGTCAGCCGTCTCGCCGCTTTGAGTGATACCGAACACTAGCGTGTTATTTTCGATAGGTGGGTTGCGATAGCGAAGTTCGCTTGCATATTCCACCGAGACGGGAATTCGGGCAAGTTCTTCGATGAGATACTCACCGACGAGTGCCGAGTGCCAGCTTGTCCCACAGCCTGTAAGGATAATCCGCTCGACGGTTCGCAGTTGCTGGGGCGTGAGATTCAATCCACCAAAAACTGCCGTGCCGTCTTGTTCGTCAAGACGTCCGCGCATCGCATTGCGAAGTGATTCGGGTTGCTCATAGATCTCCTTGAGCATGTAGTGGTCGAAGCCCTCCATGCTGACTTCGGTACTATCGAGCTCTAGTGTACGCACATCAACACGAATCTTGCCTTGATCGCGATGCAGAACCGAGAATCCTTCGGGCGTCATCACAGCAATCTGATGATCCGCCAAGTAAACAATCCGATCTGTTCGTCCTGCGAGCGGCGCCGAATCACTTGCGAGAAAATACTCTCCGCGGCCGACGCCCAACACGAGTGGGCTGCCAAAGCGGGCTGCGATCAACAGATCCGGTCGGTCACGAAACGCGATCGCCAAGCCATAAGTACCACGCAATTTTGGCAACGCACCCTGAACCGCTGCCAAGTAACGCATGTTGGGTTGATCCGGATTCACGGGAATCTTTTTCAATCCATCAGCGATCAAATGGGCGATGACTTCGCTGTCCGTCGCTGACTTGAACGTGTAACCTTTTTTGATCAACTCATTTTTGAGCAGTTGATAGTTCTCGATGACACCATTGTGAACAAGCACAAGCTCGCCATCGCCGCCAAGATGCGGGTGAGCATTCTCTTCCGTTGCTGGTCCATGCGTTGCCCAGCGAGTATGCCCGAGTCCTAGGATACCTTGCACGGGTTCTGGTCCGAGCCGATCGGCTAGCGCACTGATTCGACCAACCGATCGCGTTACGTGAAATCCACCAGCTCCATGAATCGCGAGACCCGCACTGTCGTAACCGCGATACTCCAGCCGCCGCAGTCCCTCAAGCAGGTACGGACCCGCATTATCAGCACCGACGTATCCAACTATTCCGCACATGGGCTTACCGACCTTACTGAATGAATCGTTTTCATCGACGCGATGCGACTACGTTATTCTAGGGTATGACCGCGACTTCTTTGACACGCGTGGAGGTCGCAACTCGATGGACTCGGATTGGTCACATCAGACTGTTCTTAACGCGAAGTTCCGAACCCTTAAGCCGCCTTGCTAGCATGCATTTTTTGAGGGTGACTGACAGCTATTCGTTTCCAGCGTCCGTCACTGAGGTGCAACAGCACACTCGTTGGACGCATGATTCGGGCGATCAGTGACTTGATCTCATCGGAATCCAATGCTTCCTCCGTGATTGACGCGACAACCACATCCGCAAACCCAATCGTTCGAGAAAAGCGAGACAAACCCTGGGCCACGGGTTCTGGAAACACCTGTGGACGAACATCGATTGCTCGCATCCGAAGATGAAAATCTTTCAACGTGATCGGGCCACCGACCATTTCGAATTGGTCAATCGCAGCATAACGCAAAGTTTTGTCTGCTGAGACAGCCAACAACGACTGCATCAAAGCATCCGAGCGAAGCCCGTCGCCGACGCCAATCTCAAGTACTGAAGTGGGGGCGGCTTCCACAACAAGTCGGCATATCTCGGCATGCTCACCGCGGGTGACAACCTTGAATTGTCGTGCTGGCTTTACGGGCTCTGGAGCGATCACTTCCGCGAGTGGCGCAAGCCGCACGGCCGGGGCGACAGGCGGTTTCTTCTTCGAAGCCTTCTTGATGCGAGGCTGTGAATCTTCCGTCGATACGGTGTCTTTCGTTACAGCGGCGACAGTGGTGGTCTGAGCCACTGGTGCTGGTTTCGTTATGACTGGTTCAGCCTCAGGTTGCTTCGCGGCTGCGGGGCGCCCGATCAGGGAGTTCCACAATTTCAGCAATGGCATTTCGACTAAACCCCAGCGGTTTGAGCGGAATAAAGGTCGGGTTATAACGGATCGTATTGTTATGTCGGCAATCGGTTGTCAATCAGTCGACTGGATCTTGCAGAGTTCCGGTTGGGCAATCCATGCCCGAGTATGCAATCTACGTTTTCAGGTGATGCCGATTTCGAAAATCATCTGAGATCAATGTGACGATAAAAACGACCAACGCCCAACGGATCGATCAAGATGGCCCTGCGATTGAGATTTGCGAGCCTCGGCTTGCACTTTCAGCGAGTCTGGCTGGCGAATTGCTGCTGGAATCCTTGGGGATCCATCCAATTCCGATAGAGCCGATCCCAGTTGAGCCGATCCCAGTTGAGCCAATCCCAATAGAGCCAATCCAAGTAGAGCCACTGAGCAACACCACGCCAACGCTTTCTCCGCTTGGTAATCTCGACACTCCCATTCCCTCGTCGATCGAAACCCCTGATTTATTTTCTCAAGCGGCGGCACTTCGCGAAACATCCGGTTTCACCGGCCAAGGCCAAACTGTCGCGGTGATTGATAGTGGTGTCGCCTGGGACCACGTCGCATTGGGTGGTGGATATGGGCCAGGCTACCGCGTCGTCGGTGGCTGGGACTTTGCCGAAAACGATAGCAATCCCTATGACGATGGACCGGCCGGGTTTCACGGAACTCACGTCGCTGGAACGCTTGCTGGCAAGACGGATTCGTTCGCGGGCATTGCCACCGAAGCCGAGATCGTTGCCTTGCGCGTGTTCGATGACAGCGGTAGGGGCCAGTTGCAATGGATTGAATCCGCGTTGCAGTGGGTGCATCAAAATCGCAACTCATTTGAGTCGCCGATTACCACGGTCAACCTCTCCGTCGGCGCTGCGCTCAATCCAGAGAATTACGCCTCCGCGACCGCGATGCTCGAAGACGAACTTCGCCAACTGCGCGACGACGGCATTCTTGTCTTCGCGGCTTCGGGGAACTTGCAACAAGGTGGTTCGTTCACCGGCGATCCCGTCCTCTATCCTGCCTCGAGTGATTCGGTCGTCGCGATTGCATCAGTGAACGAACACGGCAATTTGAGCGCGTTCGCACAACGAGAAGCAGGCATCCTTGCCGCGCCAGGTGAATTGGTTTCCAGCAGCGTCCCGGACCACGTCTATGGCTGGGACGGTCGCGTCGATGACTTCGCCAGCCTCAGCGGGACAAGCATGGCCTCGCCGCAAATCGCTGGCGCTTCGATGCTCGTTCGTCAAGCAATGCTAGAACACGGACTCTTTCCGACGGCTGATGAAATCCTCGCACGATTGCGAGACACAAGCATCGAGCGAGTCGACCCCATTTCGAACGCAACGTATCGAGTCCTCGACTTAGAATCGGCAACCACGTTTGACTCAAACATTCCCGGCATTGTTCCGGAGGAAGTACCTCCACCAGCATCCGACGAACCCACAGATTACTTCAACGGCAGCAACGGGTCAGAATCGATCACACTCGACTTCACCAACGGCGTTGTGCTCCGCGTCGGCAGCGATTCCTATCGATTGGACTTGGCGACCGGCCAAACGCCCTTCGTCATTGACGCTTTTGGCGGGAGCGACTCGTTAGCCATCATCGGTTCAAGCGACATCGAACGACTGGTCTTGCATCCGACCGACTCCGGCGAACCGAGCCAACTCACCACCCCAGCCGGTCAATTTGAATTGCGAGGGTTTGAGCAAGTTGACTTCCGTGGGGGCGGAGGATCCGATCGCGCGGTGTTGTACGATTCTCGAGGCAATGACACGCTGACTTCGGGACCCTCGCAAGCAACGCTGTCCGGTGTCGGTTTTCGCTTTGATGTATTGGATGTCCCTCGAATCTTCGTGCATGCGACCGCCGGTGGCGATGACGCCGCATTCTTGCACGACTCCGCAGGTGACGACACATTGTCCGTGCGACCCCAGTTTACGAGCCTCAAAGGTGATAACACGTTCCAGCTAGCCTACGGGTTTGAGCGTGTTTACGCTTACGCCGAGGCTGGCGGTCATGACACTGCCGAGCTCTTCGATTCAGCTGGCGATGACACGATGAGCATTTCGAGCGGCCGCGCGTTAATCAGCAGCGAAGGCTATCAAGTCAGCACTCGTGGCTTCGATAGTGTCGTCGGCATCGCTTCAGACTCGGGCAATGATATAGCTCGGATTTACGCCGATGCCGTGGGAAACCAATGGCATTCCACGGAGGACCTTGTCCAGTGGACGGGGCAATCCGGAAACGTTCGTATCGCTCGAGGTTTTGAGCGAACCGAGGCTTTCGAAGCGTACCAGCCGATCAATCTCTCTCAACTCTCCCTTCCCAGTTGGCTGCGTCGAACCGATCGTGATATCGCCATCGACGCCCAAAACGAAGCCACAGCAACGCGACTGATTTTTGAGCAATTTGGCGAGTCAAACTAACGGGCTGAACAAATCGCCTGGGGCGCGGTTATGATCAACGTTTGGTGACCCAACAACCGAACATTTTTCAACCCAGGATTTGAGCCCGTGAAAGTAGGCAGTGGCGGCGGCTTCCGCGCGATTTATTACACCTGGAAAAAGGGTCGTGAAGCGGGCGGTATCTGGAAACTCTACAAAGCGATGCGCAGTCGCAATTCGTGCAAGACCTGCGCACTTGGCATGGGCGGCCAAAAAGGCGGCATGGTCAACGAGACCGGCGGCTTTCCCGAGGTGTGTAAGAAAAGCCTCCAGGCGATGGTCGCCGATATGCAGCCAGGCATCCAGCCAACGTTCTGGACAAAAACGAGCGTCGAAGACCTCAAGCGGATGTCGCCGCGTGAACTTGAGCACCTCGGTCGCCTCATCCATCCCGTTCGCTATCGCCAAGGCCAAACGCACTACGAAGAAATCACTTGGCAAGAAGCTTTTGATTCAATCGGTGCCAAGCTTCAATCGACTCCTGCCGACGAAACGTTTTGGTACTTCAGCGGTCGTAGCAGCAACGAAGCTGGCTTCTTGATGCAATTACTCGCACGTGTGTACGGTACCAACAACGTCAATAACTGTTCCTTTTATTGCCATCAAGCGAGCGGCGTCGGGTTGCAAACCAGCATCGGTACTGGAACCGCCACGATTCAGCTCGAAGACCTCGAGAAGTCCGATTGCGTCTTCATCATCGGTGGAAATCCGGCAAGCAACCATCCACGGCTCATGACAAGCCTGATGCACGTGCGTCGTCGCGGTGGCAGCGTCATCGTGATCAACCCAGTTCGCGAAACAGGCTTAGTCAACTTTCGCATCCCCAGCGACATGATCTCGCTGTTCAAAGGCACTAAAGTCGCCTCGCACTACATCCAACCGCACATCGGTGGCGACTTAGCGCTGCTGTGGGGAATCGCCAAAGCGGTGAAGCAAATTGGCAAGCTCGATGAAAAATTTCTGAGCGAACATTGTCGTGACAGCGATGCTTGGCATCGACGCGTCGACGAATTGACGTGGGACGAAATTGAAACCAAGTCCGGCGTCTCGCGTCGCGACATGGAATCGATCGCAGAAGTTTACGGCAACTCTCACAATGCCGTCTTCTCATGGACGATGGGGATCACACACCACGCTCACGGCGTGCTCAACGTCCAAGCGATTGCGAATCTTGCGATGTGCCGTGGCATGCTCGGCCGAGTGGGCGCTGGCTTGATGCCGATTCGTGGTCACTCGAACATCCAGGGTATTGGCAGTGTTGGTGTGACACCAAAACTCAAAGACGAGATTTTCAATTCGCTGCGTGATAAATTTGGTGTGGTCCTGCCCACAACGCCTGGCAAAGACACGCTCGCGTGCATGGAATCCGCAGCTCGTGGCGAAATCAAGATCGGCGTTTGTTTGGGCGGAAACCTTTATGGTTCGAATCCGGACTCGACGTTTGCTGACTCCGCAATGTCCAAACTCGAATTGAACGTGATGATGAACACGACGATGAACACCGGCCATGCCCATGGGCTGGCCCAGGAAACGATCATCCTCCCAGTCCTCGCACGAGACGAAGAACCGGAGCCGACAACCCAAGAATCAATGTTCAATTACGTCCGCCTGAGCGACGGTGGCCCGCGTCGTTTACCTGGCCCACGCAGCGAAGTCGAAGTCATCGCCTCGATCGGATCCAGACTTGCTTCCGACGCTCCCGGGCTAGATTGGGACGCATTGAAGCAAACGGCGACGATTCGCGACTGGATTGGCGCGGTCGTCCCAGGCTACGAAAAAATCGCGACGATCGACGAGACGAAAGAAGAATTTCAAATCGATGGTCGAACGTTCCGCACGCCGACGTTCCCAACGACCGATGGACGTGCCGTCTTACATTGCCACGACCTGCCAACACTCAAGGGAACCGACAACGATCAACTGCGATTGATGACCGTCCGCAGTGAAGGCCAATTCAACACCGTCGTCTATGAAGAGGAAGACTTGTACCGCAACCAAGAACGACGCGACTTAATTCTCATGCATCCCGAAGACCTCAAACGTCTCGGACTCAAAAACGACGAACGAGTCACCGTTCGCAGCGACACCGGGTTCATGCCAAACATCTTGGCAAGAGGCTACGATTCGATTCGTCCAGGCAATGCGCTCATGTACTACCCAGAATCGAATGTCCTCGTCAGCCGGCACGCGGATCCCCAAAGCAAAACCCCTGCCTTCAAAGGCGTCATCGTGCGGATCGAACGCCAAAGTTGAATCGATGGCAAATTGCTATGTTCTCGTGATTTTACAAAGAAAGTGATTCTCTTAGCCACAAAACGGTTGACAATGCCGCGCCCCCCCCCCGTAAACTCCTCTGGACGAACGAGAGAATCTTTTCCGATGGGCAATTCATCTTGATCAACTTTGGGCAACGATCCGTTACCGCAACGAGTTTTTGGCTCGTTTTTGTGGTCTTCACAACAAACGCGGTCGGACAGCAACCGCGTTCAACGTTTGAAATCACCCAAGAGCAACTCGACGCCATGCCTTGTTGGGATACTGTCGACATCACCGCTGCGACACTTCAGCACGATTTCAAATACACCATTAACGTTGGACAGGAATTTCCAAAACGCTTGATTCGCGGAACGGTGCGTTTTCGCAATACGACAAACCAAAACGTCAAGATGACCGATGTCATCGCATCGTGTAGTTGTACGTCGGCGACACGCGAAGACCATGAAATTCGTCCCGGAGACTCTCATCGAATGTTGCTGACGGTGATGAAGGACAAAGTTGGCCCATTTGACGTTGGGGTTTCGTTGCGACTGAATGGCTTCGTTAATCACATGACACTCAAAGGAAGGGTCCGACCAAGGATCGAAGCCCTAACGCCGCGATTGGACTTTGACGAGCAAGGGCGAGGATCAATCGTGTTCCGAGTCCATGAGCCGAACACATCGAGTGACCTAATCTCCCTGCGTGTTACCGAAGGTGACGTCGAGATCCAATCCGTTCAAGCAGCAGACAATCTGCTTAACGTCGTCGTCACTCGCCAACAGAACGAGTTGCCAGCCGCAACGATGACGGTAGTACCCCTCGTCAATGGAAGCGAATGGGAACCCATGTCCATTCGTATGCGTCACCAAGGACTCCTGGTCTCAGTGCCAAACACTGTCTACATAGCACGTTCGTCGCCAACGATCCGGCTTTTTGTCCGGGGCGATATCGAGGGGCTATTACCAAGCGAAAAGAGCGGTCAGAGAGAGCTCGCGTTCCAATCAGATCGCCAAAGCACTTCATCCAATAATGTCAAGTCAACTCTTGAAATGCTCAAAATTGATGAAACGATCGTCTCCATTACCGGCGACAATTCGTTTCGTACTTGGGAAACTGGCACGCATCGCGTCTCAGTGACGGTCAACAAACTTTCGTATGTGTTTCAACTTCAACTTCGAGATTAGGGGATTTCAACAATGGCTAAATGGTACTTTACGTTCGTGTTAGTCATATTCCAGATACAAACTGCTTCAGCGCAGGTTATTCCGGAGTTCAATTGGGGGTGTTTAATGTACAGCCAAGACATTCGTGTCTGCGACACCATTCAAGTCCGCGCTTGCGGAGGCTTGAGGTGTAACAATCCAGGGGTCCACCTCGCAAGTCCTGGTGTCGAATGCGAGCTTGATCCGACTCCAAACTTCTTAATTACTAAAGAGGATTACCACGATGAAGCGCCTTGGATCACTGATGCGGTCCCCTATGGCTCTGGACAAGATATCATCGGCTGGAACGGTTATGAATGTGCTTTGGAAGGTGTGTGTGAGTGCGTCCTTCAAGCTGATGGTGAACTTCGCTGCATCATGAATCAGGACCCGCTTGCCTGTCGATTAATAACAAGCGCACACCCAGTTCTTGGTGGAATGACATGCGATGAAGCATGGTTTCTTTTAGGTTGGTTTTAATGCTGTGTCTGTAGTCTCAATAGAGCTTCGATCGTAGGGTGGGCCGCCTTGTTCTTGCTACCAAACGCCGCTCGCCAAGTATGTCGATTTTCCTTAAATAAATATAGCTTACGCGATTGATAAAATTCTTCGGACGATGTCACTGGCCCACCGTACGGTTGACGCCAAGAAAAGCAACATCATGGAATTTGACACGTAACGGCAAGCTGGCCCGTCATACTGTAAAGGACATGTTTGGTGTGTCCAAAATTTTGCGTCGTTAGCTAGCATATTTTAATAGACAATTTGAAAAAAACTTTTTTTTGACAAACAACAATTATGCTCAATCAACCTAAGTTACTTATGGTCGTCGCATGGCTAGCTTTGGTCGCCCAATCGTCAACCTGCGTGGGCCAAAAAAGCGAGACAGAAGTCGTCGACGAAACAGGGAAAGTTTTCGGCGGGCTCGCGGAACTGACCCTAGCTCGGGATCACGTCATGAAGCGTTGTGCAATGATAGCGACGGGAGAAAGTCACAATACGAGCGAAGATGGAGTCCCCAAAACAGGGCCAAGGTACGATTTTCAATTGTACGATGCAGCTACGAGTTTCAAATACAAGGGTCATGCCTATTTATATGCTGATGGCACGAGCCCACTTTTCGGACGTGAATTTTGGCAAGAGATGGTACGCTGCAATGGTTTGCTAAAAGTTCGGAGCGGCTTCATCAACGCCGTTGTCAAACCGTACACCGTGAAACCGCCTGAGGTTGGGGAATTGGAATTTTTGCAAAGCGAGAGTTTCTTTCCATTCAAATTTAGCCCATTTGATAACATCATGATGATTACCGACCACATGTTTTTTTATGCTATGCCGGACGGTTATCAATTCGAAACCATTTTCCTGAGGGAAGCAAAATTTGTTTCATCGCGTTTTCTGATTGGACAAAATGTTGAAAGCGTGTGGCATCTTCAAAAAGCCGACATGAACTTCGACATCTACGTAGTCCATTCTGCAACTTGTGATTATCTGCCGATTGAAGTGAAGTATAGGCCTCATCTTAAAATAGGTCACCAAACGTTCAGCGACATGCGGGTCGACTGGGTCAAACAAAATGACGCATGGGTGCCCAGTCGTCTGCAAGCTGGTTCGACTCGCTTTCGGAAAAACGGTAAGGATCTTCCATATCAATATCTGCTGAGTTTCAAATGGAAGGTCGGTGACGAGGCGGTGGACGAGTTATTCCAATGTGATAGTGACGACTATCGCATTCCCATCATGGAGCAATTCGGCGTGGTGTTTTCCCATGTTCGCAATGGCGTCAGCATACCTGGCCAATACGAGCGTCCCGAAAATCTTGAGTTCACGACACCATCGTTGATTAACCGTTAATCACCCAGTTCCATGCCGTAAACTTGGCAACTGGGTATTCACACACGGTGTGGAACTCACCAGTTTGGAGGAGTCGTAAATGTGATCGGCTTCAACTCAACTGGATGCAGCAAAGTCAATCTCGCTGCATGCAGACACATGGGCGGTTGGTGGATGTCGAGGGTTTGCTGCGTACCGAGTGTTTGGTCGGTCAAGTACAGCGGATCACCGACAATGGAAAAACCAAGCGACCACAGGTGGACTCGAATTTGGTTCGTGCGACCGGTGATGGGGAACGCTTGGACGCGAGACGTGTTGTCATCGAGTCTTGCTTGAACGCGAAAGAGTGTTGTCGCAGGTAGACCTTGGGGATGCGTGATTCTTGCTCCCTTGGTGTCACGTGCCTGCGTCAGTTCGGCTGAGCTTCCAATAGCAAGTTCACAGCAATGCTCGTCCCATGGCACGTGTCCATGGACCCGAGCGATGTACTCTTTCGTGACCTGGCGTTTGTCGAATTGGGATTGGACTTGGGCAGCCGCTTGCGAAGTACGGCAGAACACGACAACGCCTGTCGTGTTGGCGTCAAGCCGATGCGCCAACCGAAGTTTCTCACCGGGATAGACCGATTCCAGTAACTTGGAAAGCGTGTTTCGATTGAATCGGCCGCTCGGATGCACTGGCAACGGCGCCGGTTTATCCACGACAAGCAGGGATTCGTCTTCATAGAGAATTCCTACTTCCGCGTTGACGTCCGGTTCAACGATATCGTGCATCGTTTGCACATATCGCTCGCCAGCGGACACGATTTGGTCGGGATTGGCTGGCTTCGTAAGCAGCTCGATATCGCCACGCTCCAGCCAGTTGAGCCAGTTCGCCAGCGGTGTCGGCGGATGATAGGCCACCAGAAAGTCGATCAGCCGCAGTCCCGAGAACTCTTGACGCACCCGCATCACGCGGACGTTCTCGTAGGGGACGCTTCCGGGCAACGGTTTGAACTGGATGACTTTCACGGGCGCTGTGTCATGAAGCGGACGATTTCTTGCCTAAACGTTCCAAACGGAACCCATTTGCCGCCCAGGATACTCGTTTTTTGAACACTGGCCGGTGCAGTTTTCGAAGTTGGTTAGACTAGACGGTTCGGCGTTGAAGTATTTACCCTGCCCAGTAACTTTTCCCTGGTTTTATGTCGATCGCTCTGAGTGAATTCTGGACTCGCATGGTGCGGCTTGGGCTTGCGGACCCCGACCGTTGCCGCTCATGGGCAACTTCCTTCACCGAAGCCAACGCGGGCTCGCCACCGTCCGATGCCGTCGCGATCGCTAAATTCTTGATCTCTCGAAACGAGCTTACCAAGTTCCAAGCTAAGGTACTGCTATCGGACGAATTCCGAAAACTTCGCATTGGAAACTACGTTCAACAATCGAGCGAACCGCCTCCGCCACCGTTTTCGAATTGGTTGAATGTTCAACACGTTGGAAATCAGGATTCGAGCGTACCCGCTCACGGTTTTCTGCTGAGACTCAAAAACGACCCGACTGCTGTTGGTATCCTCGAATCGCTCCAGCAACAATCGTCGGTCCAATCGCCTCATATCCAGCCCTTCGAAGTCACAATTTCGAATCAGCGACCGGTGCTCGTTTTCTCGTCACTCGCACCGGGACAGAGCTTGCACCAGTTCATCGACGAAAAGTCCATGAACCAGAAAGAATCATCACTTCCCAAGAACGAAGTGGTCTCACTTGCGGTGACGCTGTCTGGCGCATTGGCTGCGTTTCATGAGCAAGGGCTGATTCATGGACAGGTGCAAGCGGATCGAGTTTGGTTGACGGCAAACCGACAGATCACTTTATTGCGTTCGTTAATGACTCGCCCGGTAACTCAAGGGCCGTTTAATTCTTTTGCCGCGGCCTCGATCGTTTGGCTTGATGGCAAAGATAACAGCGAATACTACCTCGCACCCGAAGCCGCCCAGCAACAAGCGACGCTGTCGAGTGATGTGTACAGTCTCGGATGTTTGTTGCTTCGACTTGTCACTGGGCAAAAACCGTTCGACGGCACAGACATCGCCTCCATTCGCGCAGCGCACCAGAACGACGTGCCACAAGAACTCGTCGACTCGGTAGCCAAAGGCGAGGCTGGCGATCCATTGATGCGCATTCTCGCATTCGCACTAGCCAAAAACCCTCAAGCAAGATTCCAAAACGCGACTCAAATGCATCGCGCATTCGAGGCCATCGCTAAGTCCTACGAACTGACGAACCCAACCGTTGTTCCATCCGTCGCTAAAGCGCCTGCAGAAAAGAAACCTGCGGCCCAGGTAAAACCATATCCAGTGGTGGAAACACCAACTCCGACGGCACCTCAGGCGTCCAAGGAATCCGTGACGCCGAAGCAACAGCCGCCAGCTCAAATACCGACTCAAACTGTCACGCCAGAAATACGCACTGCAATTCCCCGTGTGAAGCCTGCGTTAGGCAATCCACAGCCAGGCAATCCGCAACCCGCTAAAACAGAAACGCCAGCGTCCAAAGAAGTTGCCGCGACGACCACCGAATCGCAACCGGAGCCAATTTCAGCCCCCGTGCCTGTTTCCGATCCGGTGCCCGAAACGACGCCAGTTCAGGCGAGCTCGGCACCTCCAACGCCCTCAGTTCCTGTAGCGCCTGCGCGACGTCGGCGAAAGAAGAAGTCCAAAGCCCCGCTTGTGCTCGGCGGTTTGGGCATTGGCGTCTTGATCATGATGATCAGCTTACTTGCTGGCGTGGGCCAAAAAGTCGAAGAGCCACCATCGCGTCCTCGACCGCAATTGCGAGTGCCGACGCAAACCGCAGCGGTCCCATCGCCTTCGCAAAACTCGACTGAGACTGGAGCTCAAACAGCCGCCAACGGGTTTGATCTCGTCGACAGCGAGCGGTTGCTATGGGTGCCGCCGCATGCAAGTGAAACCACGCCACCACCGATTGGCTTACTGCCGCCTGGCCCCGGTGCCATCGTTTCCGTGAGATTGAAGCAAGTCCAAGACTCATCTGCGGGTACGACGCTCTTACAAGCCTTCTCGCCTGAGCTCTCGGGTCTAGTGGACCAAGCCGCTCAGAGGTCAAAAATCGCTGTCGACCAAATTTCGCGATGCACGATCGCAATGCACCCGGGCCGCGACGGATGGCCCCAAGTCTCGCTGGCGATCGACCTTGTTGAACCCCAACCACTCAAGACGCTGATTCAACGCTGGGGTGTCTCCGAGGCCAAGACATCCGACGGCGAGACCATCTATGCGGGCGACGAGGTTGGACAAGATGCGTTCTATGTCGTGCCGAGTGAAGCAACCGCAGCAGATCCTAGCAACGCGAGCATCCAACGTTTTGCCGTCGGATCACTGGATCAAATCCAACAAGTCGCGTCGATCCAAGGCTCGACCATTCCGCTCACTCCGATCCTGGCTGGATTGTGGAAATCGGCGAGCGAGACAAGCACAGTGACGGCACTTTTCAACCCCAATTTCTTGTTCACTGATGCGAGGCAGATGTTTGATGCTGCGGCGCCGCAATTACGTGATCCACTACAGAGGATGTGGATCCCAACCGTTGGCGCGGTCATGATCGCGGTTGAAGTGGACGGAGAACGCGTTTACTTGGAAGCACGGATGGCGCCCAGTGGCAACGTGGCCGCGTCAACGCTGACGAACTCCATTCGCGAATCGATTCAAGAACTGCCGACTTGGAGCGAGAATTTTATTGTCGGTGCGGTTCCTGATCCGTCATGGAGGCTGCTCGCGAACCGCTTGCCGACGATGTTGCGATTCACGGTCGACCAAACGCGATTCGGAGTCGACAACGACCATGCAATGCTCAATACCTACCTACCCGCTGGCGGTTTTGCACAACTCACAATCGCTTCGTTGTTAGCAATGAACACGCCGATTGCCAATGCATCAACCACCGCTCCGCCAACGACGAGTGAAACGCTCACGGTTGAACAAATGCTCCAGCGTGAGATGTCGATCAGCTTCGATCAAGAGTCGCTCGAATTTGCGATTGCTGCTGTCATCGCTGAGTTCAAGCGTGTGTTGCCGTCGGGTAACGAATTGCCAGTCGTGCGAATTATCGGTGGCGACTTGCAGAAAATGGGAATCACGCAAAACCAGCAAATACGTGATTTCCGAAAGAAGGAGATTGCGCTGCGGACCGTACTGACGGACTTAACCTTTGCGGCCAACCCCGACAAAACCGCGACTTCGTCCCACGATCTGAAACAATCCCTGATCTGGGTAGTCGCCGACGACCCAGAAAATCCTGGCAAGCGGGCAATTTTGGTCACAACACGTGAGGCCGCGGCTGGAAAATACGAGCTTCCGGCCGAGTTCCAGCCGCAATAATCCTTTTAAGCGCAAGAAGGTGAATGCCGGGGCACTTCCGTCCGTCATTCACTCGACCAAGGACTGCGTTTTCAAAAGCTCTAGTTACAATCGATGACGTTCGATTAATCCAAGATCGTTTTTTAAGTGAGTTAAGATCGCATGCGAATCGCCATGATTGGGACGGGTTACGTTGGACTCGTTACCGGAACCTGCTTTGCCGACAGCGGAAATGACGTCATTTGCGTTGACATCGATGAGAAAAAAATCTCGAATCTTCGTGAAGGTAAACTGCCAATCTACGAGCCTGGGCTGAAAGAACTCGTTTTGCGCAACAGCGAAAACGGCCAGCTCTCGTTCACGACCAATCTCGCTGAAGCCGTTTCAAACTCGCAAATTATCTACCTCGCGGTTGGAACGCCGCCGTCGGCTGACGGGTCCGCCGACTTAACCGCACTCAAGACAGTCGTCGACTCGCTCGCTCCACACTTGAGTGACGACGCAATTGTCGTTACCAAGAGCACCGTTCCCGTCGGAACGAACCAGTGGATTTTCGACCGTCTCAAGAGTGCTTTGGGACGCGAAGTCGACGTCGCAAGCAATCCTGAGTTCCTCAAGGAGGGGGCGGCGATTGACGACTTCATGAAGCCTGACCGAGTCGTCGTCGGTGTTCGTCGCGAGGAAGTGGCAGACGTTCTCAAGGAATTGTACTCACCGTTTCTGCGCACCGACCACCCGTTCCTCGCGATGAGTCCACAGTCAGCGGAGCTCACTAAGTACGTCGCCAACGCACTTTTGAGCACCAAGATCTCATTCATCAACGAGATGGCGAATCTGTGCGAGCGAATGGGTGGTGATATCAACGATGTCCGCCGTGGGATCGGTCATGACCAACGAATTGGATTCGCATTCTTGTTTCCAGGTGTGGGTTACGGTGGCAGCTGTTTTCCGAAAGACGTTCGAGCGCTCGCTAGTATGGCTCGCGATCATGGCCTCGTACCTCGGATCATGGACGCTGTCGACGAAGTCAACCAGGAACAAAAGAAAGTCCTGCTCCGAAAAGTTCACTCTCACTTTGGGAATACGATCTCCGGTAAACGTTTTGCCATCTGGGGTTTAGCTTTCAAACCGCGCACCGATGATATTCGCGAAGCTCCCGCATTGACGTTGATTGACTTCTTGCTCGAACAAGGCGCCGTGATCCAAGTTCACGATCCCGAGGCGACAGGGAATGTCCGAGAAATCTACGGTACAAAACTGATTTATTGTGAGTCCGCGATGGACGCACTCAACGGTGCCGATGCTTTGGCGATTAACACCGAATGGAAGGTCTATCACAACCCAGACTTTGACGAGATGCGAACTCGGATGAACGGTCGAGTGGTGTTTGACGGCCGTAATCTTTACAAGCCTGATCGTATGACAAATCATGGTTTCGTGTATCACAGTATCGGCCGTCCGACGGGTGTGCCCGAGTCGTCCGAAGTCGCATCGTTGAGTTAGTCCCCCATTTTCTTGTCGAGTTGAGTCGTTGATGCGAGTAATCGTGACGGGTTCGAGTGGTCTGATCGGTTCAGCAGCAGTGCGCCATTGGGATGCTGCTGGAGATGAGGTCATTGGTATTGATAACGACATGCGGGCGACATTTTTTGGACCCAGCGGCAGTACTCGCTGGAATCAAAGTCGACTGGAAGCAGAGACCAAGAATTTCCGAACCGTTTCGATTGATATCCGCGATCGGGTACCGATTCTCGATCTATTCAAAAACGAACCGCCCGACTTGGTCATTCACTGTGCCGCGCAACCGTCCCACGACAAGGCTGCGGCGATCCCATTTTTGGATTTTGAAGTCAACGCTGTCGGCACGTTGAACTTACTCGAAGCGACTCGCCAGTTTGCTCCTGAGGCAGTGTTCTGTCACATGAGCACGAACAAGGTTTACGGAGATGCTCCCAACGAGTTGCCGTTGAAGGAACTCGAAAGACGTTGGGAGTACGCCAGAGAAGAAGACTACGACGGTATCAATGAGTCGTGTCGAATTGACCAAACGATGCATTCATTATTCGGAGCGTCGAAAACCGCGGCCGACGTACTTGCACAGGAGTACGGCAAGTACTTCGGACTCAAAACGGGTGTTTTTCGAGGTGGTTGCTTGACCGGAGCGAGTCACAGCGGTGTCGAACTCCATGGATTCCTTAGCTACCTCGTCCATGTCGCTGTTGCAGGCAAGCCCTACACCATTTTCGGTTACAAGGGCAAGCAAGTCCGCGACCAAATCGAATGTAGCGATGTTGTCAAAGCGTTCGAAGCCTTCGCAAAGAACCCGCGTCCGGGTGAGGTCTACAACATTGGTGGAGGACGAGAAAACGCCGCGAGCGTTTTGGAATGCATCGATTTAATTGAAGAAATCAGTGGTTTGCGAGTCCAGTGGACTCTCGGTGACGATAATCGCAAGGGCGACCACATTTGCTATATCAGTGATCTGGCAAAGCTGAAACGCGATTATCCGGATTGGGATATTCGCGTCTCGCTGCGCGACATTCTTACTCAAATGATCGGCGCTGAACAGGAACGCAGATGATAGGTGTTGGCGACCACCAAGTCTAAAATTCTGATATCAAACGGATTTTCGCTGGCTTAGCCAACTTTCGTTTATGCGGGCTGTATCGATTAGGCGTCCTACTGCACCCGAAATGAGGATGTGTGTTTGTGAAAAAACGATTTGTGTTCACTGCCTGTGCGGGGGCAAGGGGCTAAGTTTGTGGGACTTTTCGTTCTCACTCAACTCGCCCTGAACATTTTTTTGCATGTTAGCCTCCGATTTCCTACCGATAAGCGTCGTCACGCTTGTTCCGACAACGTCGGTTGGGATGGATCTCTACCAGGCTGGCGAGAATAACGACCGCGTGGTCTTGTACCGAGGTGGTGACTACCCGCTGGCGCCTCACGATATCGACCGACTGCGCGAACGAGGCATCAAGCGACTCTATATCTCGGCAGATAAACGAGACGACTATCAAGCGTATCTGCGACGAATCTCTGAATCCGATCCGACGCTCGGGGAAGTCTCCATCCAAGCCCGAATTGGTGCGCTGAACGAAGTTGTGCGAGACATGCTTCGGACCTCGTTTAGTAGCAACGATGTCGCCAAGACTGTTCAAATCGCTAGCGACTTAGCCGAAATGGCTTGCAATCTTGTCAGCCAAGAGGACTTTGAGTCCAACGATTTGTTCCAAGTTTTGCATCACGATTACACAACGTTCACGCACTCTGCGAACGTCGCCCTCTACAGCACAATGCTCGCGAAGGCACTTGGCTTGAGTAACGAAGAAATCAAACAAATCACTGCAGGTGGATTGCTACATGATCTCGGCAAGCTCGAGATCCCGGAGTCGATCCTTTGCAAGCCAGGACGACTCGATGAAGACGAGTTCCGCATAATCCAAATGCACCCAACTCTCGGTTTTCGCCGTTTGATGCATCGCGACGATCTCACGTATGGCCAACTGATGATGGTTTACCAGCATCACGAACGACTCGACGGAAGCGGCTACCCGGTGGGTGTTCCCGACGCGGAGATTCATCCGTGGGCCAAACTGTGTGCTGTTGTTGATGTCTTTGAAGCGGTGACGAGTATTCGCCCGTACCGCAAACCGATGCCTCGCAGCGAGGCCATCGAATTACTCCGGCGTGACGCCGGTAAAGCATTAGACTCGGAGATGGTCCAATGTTGGGCTTCGACTATACAAACCAATTCAACGAACTAGTCGAATCAGTCGACTGGACCATCGAACTACCTGAGACTTGGGAAAACTTTTTCTCCGAGCGTGGTGAGTGCAATACTTACAGCGGCTACGGTCGAAAGAACCGTCGCATCAAAGCCCGTTCGTATGGTCTGATGTGGTTCGATAAAGCATGGAAACTGGTGAATCGACCAACTCAGGTTGTCGGCATCTACACGAAAGACTTTTCGACACGTGGGTGTGGTTTTGTATTGCCGATGCAGGTGTACCCGAACGAAGTCCTTCGGATTATGCTGCCCACGTTCTGGCTCTCTTTATGTGTAGCACGTTGCTATCGCTTGAATGAGCATTGCTTCGAGGCTGGCGGCGTACTCATTCGTCAATCGGGACCAAGTGAAGAAGCATTTGACTTTCTTGATCAATGCACGCCCTGCGAAACGTAAGCAAACAAGTCGCGTATCTGTTCATCACTCAAATCTTTCAGTAATTCCTCCGGCATCAATGAGGTGGGAATCGCTTTGAGAGTTTCCAGATGATCTCGCGGCAGACTCTCTAAACGGTTATCCGCGGTCCGAAGCGTCACAATGTTTGGATCTTGCGAAGCGATCATGCCGGTGATCACTCGACCGTCTTCCGTGATTGCCGCATAAGACTGGTACCCTTCACGAATCTCCAGACTTGGCTCGACGATTCCCGCTAACCAAAACTTGACGTCGCCTCGTTGATAAGCATCCAGCGGCGGGCCAACGGATTCTCCTTCACCAAAAAGTCGATGGCAAACACCGCATCGCTTCGTGAAGATCGCCTTTCCAGATTCCAAGTCTCCGGAAATTTGTGCACCGCGAGCGCCAGAAAGCAACGTCGTCAATCGATTGATCGTCTCGATCTTCTCGGGTGACAGCATTTCAAGTGGTTTGCCAAACGCTTGCTCCGCTTGCGAGACAACCGCAAAATCCTCGTAAGTCCGTAATAGTTGAACAACATCCGATGGCACTTCCGTCGACTTCAATCGCCACTCATTGATTTCTTTAAGTAAAACGATTGCCCACGCGGGTCGACTGGCGAGTGTTCGGCAGGCCGTCTCTCGCAAATGGTGCTCACCGGAAATACTGCTGTAAAACGCTTTGACAAGTTGATTTGGAATTGTGTCGTCATCGTAGCTCGAAAGTGAAACGATCGCGGCACGCTGTAACGCCGGTTCGTCACCAACTCGGCCAGTCGCAATTTTCAGCAACGGGCCGACTGCCGCTGGGTCGCGAATCTCGCTCAATGCACGCACTAGTTCGACGCGAATTCCGAGTTCAGTACTGGAACTTTCAATAGCTCTCAGTGCGAGCTTCACCGCATCGGGTTGCCCACTCTTTAATCCCAGGACAAGTCCAGCTTCACCGCGAGTGGCTTGATAATGAACCAAGGCTGCGGCTAACTGTGGCGGTAGCGTTGGAATGGCACGCCCTTGGAACGCCTTGTTGAGACTTACGATCAGTGCGTCCTTTATCTTTTCGTCCGGTGCACGTTTGACAATCGCTTCACAACGACTCAAGTCGTCGGCAGTTCCTCGCGAGGCGAACCTCTGTACGAGTCGGCCAACGAGATGCTCTCGTGCCAAGGACGATGCCCAAAAAGTCGGTTGATCCAGCAGTGACTCAACCTCCCGCCATGCATCCGCGTGAGCTTCGAGTACCCACCAATACATGAGCGGCAAGTGCGGGTCACGAGCATCTTCGTCTCGCTGGACGAGTTGACCGAGCACGGCCAAGCCTGTGTTGGCATCCACGCGTTTGGCCGTTGACGCCAATTGGCTTCGCACTTGGACATCGGTCTCCATGCGTGCCAAGTCGATCATCTTGCTATGCGATTCATGTCGGTCCCCCAACAAACGAACAACCCAACGACGAATGTCTGGGTCGGCGTGATCGATCCATGTACCAGCTCGCTCAGTCGTCAATTCATTGAGTAGGTTCAGTGCCCAAAGTGATTCAAGCGATGCTTCGTGGTTGATGTTCTCTACAAGCTCGGGCACATACGAGTTGTCACGACGCCAGCCCAATTCAAGCACGGCTCGCTGGCGTACCCATTTGTTGGCATGTTTGAATTTTCCCATTAATTCGTTCGTTGGGATTTTGCTCAGGTCTCCCTCGACGTACTTGGGAGACGACTGAGTCGGACGAACTCGATAGATTCGTCCACTGTCTTTGTGCCAATCGTCGACGGGGCTGACGTGGCTGAGTCGCGTGTCGTACCAGTCGGCGATGTAAACGGCTCCATCAGGACCTACACCGTTGTAGACTGGCCGGAACCATCGATCGGAGCTACTCAGCAGGTTCTCTCGATCTTCAGTTCGATAGGTCGAACCGTCAGCAATGAGATTGCTGTTCCAAACAAGATTGTGAAGCGAGTTCGACGCAATCACGCTGCCATTGAATTGATTTGGAAACAAACCGCCTTCGTAAATCAAAAATGCCTGAGCAAAACGTCTCGCATCTCCCTTCATCGACATCGCGCGAAAGTAACCGAATGCGTAGGGATTGGTGAGCGGTCCATGTTTACCCCAGTTCTTCTCGGAATAACTGCCCTGAGGATAGTAGTACCCTCGCGTGTTTCCTCCGTTGGTGCCTGAGAAGACTCTACCGGCGGAATCGATGTCGAGGCTAAACGTGTTGCCACCACCTTCCGCATAAATTTCGAATTCATGTGATTCCGGATGATAGCGCCAGATACACTGTCCCTCAAAACTAACGCCCTTGGTGACACTGGAGCTGATCGTCCCCGTGGTCGTGCTTCCGTTGGCGCCATAGAGCCAGCCATCGGGTCCCCACAGCAAGCTATTGGCAATCGAATGCGTGTCGTGCAATCCGAAGCCTGAGAGGACCACCTCGGGCTCGCTGTCAGGCACGTCATCGCCGTCAGCGTCAGGATAAAATAGCAAGTACGGAGGATTCAAAACCCAGATCCCACCGCGTCCCGTCTGGACGGAACTGGCAATATTGAGGCCCGTTAAAACATCTTTGCTTGTGTCATAGTGACCATCACCGTCGGTATCTTCGTGGACCGTGATCTTATCCAACCCGGGAACACCACGCGGCGGCGGTTCGGGAACTTGATCAAACACGGCCCTTAGATACTGATCGTAACGAATGACTTTGAGTCCCGCTGGAAACTGGTATTGGCGGTACTGAACGACCCACATGCGCCCACGTGAATCCCATGAAAGGAACAGCGGTTGCGAAACTTCTGGTTCGTGCGTCACTAAATCCAGGGCAAATCCCGGCTGAACATCGAAAGCGGTCAATGCTTCTTGAGGCGGCGTTGGCTGTGAATCGTCTGCCTGTACGCCGAGCGCCGAAAAGGATTTCATGATCGCTTCGACTTGCTCATTCCCAGCCACCGAGGCTGGGTCTTGCCTTTCCTGGGCTATCACGGCTTCGTTGATCGCAAAGAACAACACCAGATAAGCTGAATGGATGAGTTTCATGGTTTAACTTAGAGGTGGTCAATCGAGCGAGCACGCGGGACTTGCGAATTCCAAGTTTGTTAGTTTAGCTTGGCCCGTTTCACGGATCTTGCGGGTAAGGACTTGCTGGCTAGAAAATGCTCATTCGCTGTGTGCATCCCTGTCGAAACTTAGTTCTGCACAGTGGTTCTACACAGTGTAACCGTATCCGTTCGGTTAAAATTTCATCGGTCGTTCGCTCTCCACATCACCGCTTCGGGGAAAAGCATATAGTGTCAATGAGCCGATAACCGGGCTCTGCCGGTGAAAACCCAATAGTGAACGTTCCACTACGTCATTGAAGGATCTGAATCCGTTGAACGATATATTCGATACGACCTTGAGCATTGTTCCGCGTGGTGACACGTCCGACAAGAAACGCCGTTCAATTTCGGGCGGGAGTGCAACCGCCTTTGGTGTAACCGATATCGGATGCCGACGGGAAACGAATCAGGACCAGTTTCTGATAGCACAACTCAATAAGTCGATGTTGGTCTCATCGACGAGTCTGCCTGTGGAGACACAATCACGACTGTTTGGTGGTGTGCAGGGCCAGTTGATGCTGGTTGCCGACGGAATGGGCGGTCATGCCGCCGGGGAACGCGCCAGCAGTCTTGCAGTGGATCATCTTGTCAGCCGATTGCTGAACAGTATGCATTGGTTCCTCGACATTGATCACGAAAACGACGAGAAGTTCATCGAAGATCTTAAGGAACTGCTTCAGGATGCACACGCACGAATTCTTCGCGATTCGTCGGAGAACATTGACCATCGTGGAATGGGAACCACATTGACGATGGCGCACGTCGTCTGGCCAAGACTCTATGTGGTGCATGCTGGTGATACACGATGCTACTTAGTTCGTAACGGTACCGCCGAACAGCTCACCAATGACCACACCATGGCGAGACGTTTAGTCGAATCTGGCGGAATGAAACCCGAGGACGAAGCGACAAGCCGATGGAGCCACGTGCTGTGGAACGTGCTGGGTGGTCGCGGCGAAGGTCAACTGATCGCGGAAGTTCGACGTGTCGACTTGGTCGAAGGCGATTGCTTGGTGCTATGCAGTGACGGCCTACACCGCTACGTGGACGGCACCGGTCTAGCGGAAGTCGTGGATCGTTTTGAATCCGCCGAG
>JBGSNA010000346.1:0-8649 GCA_041739875.1 Pirellulaceae bacterium | reverse complement strand
TCGCACTGGAATAACTTCGCACCCAACGAAGCCGAGATATGTAGGTCTCGGTACCGCCGCCAGCGCCAAACCGCCCGCAGGGCACCCAACAGTCCAATGCCTGAGACACACCGCCGACCATCGCCCTGGCCCAGCCAGCCGCTCGCCGCTGCGCACCTGTCAACCACTCAAAACGCGTCCGGCGTATACTTATTTAAGGCCTAGATCTCTTCAACTACCCTCTGGTTCTTGTGACTTGTGAGCATGTCCATGATCAAAGCATCCGGTGCCTTGCGACAATAAGAAATTTCCTATTCGGGAAAATCATCGCACCATCGCAAGCTTCTGCTTTCCAAGGAGATTGCGACGTTCACGAACGGACCAATTTCTGAACTCTGGCGATGGCTTGCTCAAGGTAAGTCACTTGCTGCTTCTGCCAGGATGGCACGGTCGTATCGTCACGACCAGCGACTGCCTTCACAGCGAAAGTCGACTCGCGATTACCGGACACGCATCGATCCCCTTGCCGACGTTTGGGCCGATGTCGAGCGACTGCTTCAGGGCGAAGCACGACTCAAGGCCAAGACGCTCTTCGAACACTTGCAACAACGGCGTCCCGGCAAGTTCGACGACTCCGGTGCGGATGTTCGCAATCACTCCGATCGCGCGCACTCACGACTCGCTACGCAGTGTTGATGGATCGCTACGGCTGTGCCCGCTCAGACGACCAATGCCCGCTGTGCCAACCAGAACGACGATGTCGAATCGCAAAGCGGACCCGAGCGAAATCTTGACGCAGCAGTTCAAGGAGCTTCGGATGCCGAAGCTTTGGGCTCAGTTCGCACCGATGGCGGTCCGTGCCGAGGCGGAGAAACTGAGTTACCTGAATTGCATTTCGGAACTGACGACGCTCGAATGACATGTCTGACACGAAGGAAGAATCCGGCGACTGATGACGCGGTCTCAGCTTCCCTCGGGCAAGACCTGACGCTCGTTCTACCTGAATCGGTTGCCGATGAACGTGTGTAGGCAACTGGAAACGCTTCGCGACTGAACGTTCTTGGGATCGTCGGTAGATCATTCTGCTGTTCGAAAACTGTGCTCCGGCAAGAGTCATGCGTTGTGTGCACTGGCCGAGCAATTGGTGTTGTCGGACCGGAGCAAGCTGTTCACGACTTGCAGCCAGCTGGCGCAGCAACTGTCGATCGCCTACAGGCGGTAAGGCATTCTATCGCCCTAATAGACGCAACACTCAGGGAACTCGGGACCGCAAGTTACCGCGACGACATCACGAACGAGTCGAACTCACACTCACCCATTTTTGTAACACCTGTGCTCACGGGACATGGCTTCGCGGTACAGCCAACGTTCGCAAGCGTCACAAGGGTGCAGCGATGGCGTAAAACTTGGGGCGGATCATAAGTCTGTTGATCGGTCCGGGTATACCGAGTTTCGCAGCTTTGCTGGCGGGGCGAGCCGCGTTGGCTTTTTGAGGGTTCTGCTACCCTTGGGAAGATCTTCCAAAGACCTTTGCTGATTTCACTCGTCGACGAAGTACATACTTGCTGTCCGTCAGCAAGGATTGGCTCGAATCGAACCAACTCAAATGCAGTCTGTCGTGGTTGGCTTAGATCAAAAGTCGAGATAGGGGATTGTCGACATTCCAAGTTTTTTCTTTGTGCGTAAGTTGATGCGCGGGGATTGGTCCCCGCGCATTGTGCGAAGCCTCTTCGATCGGCCAATCAAACACTCGTCTTGCATTTGTGCGAGCCCGCACCCGATGGAAAGACGAGACGTCCGTGGATGCTCAGGCTCGTGCTCAGCCATTCACGCAAGGCCTACAGCGAGGTTGTCTATCGGCAGATGACCGACAACTTTATAGTTGTGATCGAAAACGCCTTTGAGTACTTCCCGGGATCGTCGTCACTATTTGCTTGAGTCACGCTTCTTTAACGTCACCCGTGGCAACGATAAAGCTTAGGTCGAAACCTGCGTCCAGCGTGTCGAACGAACTTACCCTACAAATCCCACGTTGATCGCATCTACGCAGGGTGTCTCTCTAGCTTGGTACGGATCACGTACCAAGTTACGGTACTCAGCCACTGGCTCTACCACGTTCGAGTCGAAACGGACTAGTCGAATCTAACGCCCCACGCATGGATTTCCGAGCATCCGGAATCGATCCGGCAGTATCGCCAGGACGAGCGTCGCTAAGCCGCCGACCGCAAACGCACCCGCCCGAGCCCGCCGTCGCCTGCTGAGCAGGTCAACCAGGTATCGCTAACTGGTTCTGGTGTACGGTTACGGATCGAGCATCCGGTGCCGGTTCCCCAACTCACTCGCACATTCTGTGGCAAGTGCACAAGCAACGTTACTCTCCCCTTCTGAAAACGTCTGTTTCAAAATTTATGGAATTGATGGCTAATAGGTTGACCCTTGATATTCCATGCCACGTCCATAAACCAGCGTACGACCGGAAGACCGCCCAATGTCAGAGCAGACCACACCCACAACAAACCCGGTCAAGATGTTTCGCGTTGATCGCGGAGCTGCCTGGAGGTGGCTGAAGGCGAAACATAGAGTGGACGCGAGCGTTCGTTCCAACTGGTTGAGATGGCCCAAGTATGAAGACGAGACGATTAAACGAATTGTGAATTATCTATGGAGGGAACGAGGTGGCACTGGCGCTGCCTCGAACTTGACCGAACGCGACGCCCAATGGACAAGTAACTTTCGTACCGCGAGAGGCATTTACGAAAGCCATTTAGATCAGATTGTGGTTGAGTCGCTGGTGCTGGCACGCGTCCCCGAAGCTGAGATCTCCGACGATACGGGCATTCCCGTTGATGCGATCCATGTCTACAAAAAGTGCTTCTTCGACGTCTGCGACATCCTTGACGCAAAGTCTGCCTTGGCCATTGCCGTGTTCGATCGACCTGGCGGGGAGACGAATGACCAAACACGAGTCGCGCTACTGCGCCTTTCATACGTCGGCGGGAAGGCGATCGCGAAGGCGTGCATCGATTACCTGCATCACATCGGTGAGCACCACGACCTGTCAACGGAAACGGGAATCACTCGAAAAGAAATTGACCTCCTAGTCCAGGAATACTTGCTCGGCGATCAGCGGTTCACTCGTTGGACGCCGAAGACGGCGCAAGCGATGCAAAGGTCATTAGTGCAGTATCCAAATCTTCCGACGATCGCAAGCCTGCTGGCATCGCGAGTTGCCCTCATGTCAACGAATCAAGGACCCCAGTTAGACGCTACCCAGTCATCGGGCCCGACGACGGAATTTGTTGCAACCGTCGAACTGAATAAAAAGTCTGCATGATCAAAAACTCAACCTGTTGCACAAAATCGAGTAGCCGATGAATGCCGAGCGACGAGCGAAGACGACCAAGAAATACCTCTACTCCGCGGAGCGGGTCGGTGATCGAGTTGTCAAGACGTACTTGGGACCATCTTCCGATCCAGCCTGTCAAATAGCGCTAGGCCGCCGGCAAGTTTCGGATGCCCGTATTCAGTTGGCAAAGCATGCCCGCAAGCGAGAGCGAGACGCTGCGATCGCTGGAGAGCCTCACCTGATTGAACTGTCACTCACATCCAGAAAGTGGCCAGTGTTGGAACGATTGGTCACGTTGGCCGGAGCGAGTCAGTTGCCCTCAGATCACCGTCATTGTGCTGTCGCTTCTTTAGAAACCCCGGAACCAAACATCATGGAATCACTGCCCGGTCGAGCCGAGTTTGCCAAGTTATGTCGGCAGGTCGATACTGGCGACGAGGTGGCACTTGCTCAGTTTCGTCGCTTGGCATCGATCGCTCCCGAGCTACTCAACGACCTAACGGATCTCATCGCCATTGCAACCGAGCAAACAATCGACGGGATCGCGGGCGATTCACCTTCGCTACGCGAGTCTTTTCGGTTGACGCTCGAGAACGAAGCTAAGTTGATCTTGGGCGATGAACACAAGTCAGCACTCGATCGAATGCAAACAGAGATACTGTTGTTACTACGGTTGGATGCGCTTCGATGCCATGTCGCCCGCAGTCGCGTGCCAGAGAATCAATCGGAGTATCGATTTTGGGACTCAATGGCTAATCGGGCGACCAGACGATTCAGTCGAGCTTTGGGTAGTGTGAGGAAGAACACAGGCACGAATCGCGAAGCAAGTTGATCCGGTACTGCGAATGGCGAGAAACAGATAATATCCAAGACTGAATCTATAGCGGTCATGTTGCGCGGGGACTGATCCCCGAATAGACCTGCGTGCAATTAAGTGGCCCTCCGCCAATGATCAACTTTGCACGGTGTACTCCAAACCACTTGGGACCAATCGCGATGGATTGTCTGAACGAAGTTCGGGTGTTCGGAACTCGAAATACTCGACTGATAAGAGAGCTGATTCTCGCGATCGAATGAATCGCATCCAGCGAAACTGTCCCGCGGTTTTCTCAATGTCGCCAGCAGATCAGGCTGTCGTCGAGAAACACGTATTTCTTGCTGCTGAAGTCACGGCTAAGAATTCAAACGTGGTCACGAGCGGCATCAAACAGTTGGATGCGTCGCCGTGACTTGAGCCACCGTTCCCCACATGTAAGAGGTATCACGAGATGACGAAACCCGACTATCAACCTCGCCATAAGCGTCCCAGTCTAAAAACAGCTTTGAAGCCATTGGGAAAACTAATCGCCGGTGTCCATGAGGCCTGTGAGTCCGTGGTCATGATCGGCGACCGAGACTTCGACCAATTAGTCGATGCGATCAAGCGTGACGGTTTACTCACCAAGATCGAGATCAATTCAGAGCGACAGCTCGTAGACGGACGTAGCCGAGTCATGGCATGCTATGCTGCAGGTGTAAAAATCACAGAGTCCGACATTATCATCACCAAGGCAGATCCGGAGGCCATTGCACGAGCAAATAACGCATGGCGACTTCGCACTCTTAACCAGCTTGCGATGGCAGCGACGAGGTTGCTTGACATTGTCCGAGAACAAGTAGAGGTTTGTAAGAAAGAAGGGGGCGTCATTGCCGCGCGGAAGCGTCGCAAGTTGAACACGCCCTACGTAACGAGCGAGGCAGATCACACTCAAGTCAAGAAACGCAAGCCACGAGCAACCGAAGACGTCGCAACACAACTGGAGGTAACACGGGAAATGCTTGAAACCGTCGAGAAGGTCGCGAAGAAGGATACTGCGCTGGCAAAACGAGTCGAGAAAGGTGAGATGACAGTCGCCGAGGCGGCCGAAAAGCTGGGTGTCAAGCCAAAAGCGAAATCCAGAAAGCCGACACCATCAAAGCCGACGAGCCGTGGTCAGAAGCCAAAATCCGAAGATTCGACAACGTTTGAGGACGATCGGACGATGGTCATCGATCGTAAAAATGGAATTAGATCCATCCTAAGCCGAAACGTCACGATTTACGAGCATGCGAAGTCGCGAGATGACATGATGGTCTACACGTACCGCGAATTGTGGTGGTTTGGTCCAACGAGTGACGTTGAGCACGAGTCCCGACCGACCCGAGAGCAAGCCGAAGTGGCTGCGTTCAAATTAATTCAGTCGATGATTCGCGAGGAATCATGACTCGTCGTGAGCAATCAACGATCGTGACAGCGTGTCACGATTGTTGGTTGACCAAAGTTCTGATGCTTATTGCGATCTGATCTTTGCGTTTGCCTGGGTCCATCGTGAGCAGCATTAAGTCGACGTTGATCGACTCCCTTGATGCGCGGGGACTGATCCCCGCGCACACATCCAATGATTTCAAAGAGCAAGTTGTAATCGACGCGTCATTGATGCGCAAGGCCTTGGCCGTGTAGCTGTCAGTGACACAGGATGAGAGTATTCATACTCTTGGTCGTAAATCTCCAAGTGAGATTCTCGCAGCTCGCTGACAGCGTCGTTAAGCCAGCAGTGATCACGAATTTGGTGGCTCAACCCACTTAAACCACACATCGAAAGTCACGGCGATCACCGAATTCACTTACAAGTCTGGGGGCGGCGGCACGATCAGATCAATTGTTTGGACTTTCACTGTGACGCTCGCTGCTGCCCCCCGTCTCTATCTACACGAGCGTCCCAATGTCCTATCGTCCTCGTCATCGCCGCCCAAAATTGAAGGAAGCGATCGAACCACTCGGCGGCCTCGTCCGTGGTGTCCATGAACCCTGTCGATCCGTGCCGCCAATCGATCAAGTAGATTACTTAACGAACTGACTTTGCAAATAAAGGCGGCGTCGATGCGAGATTGGTGCGAGCAATGGCCACATAGCCGTAGCTGTCATTGCGAAGCTCGACATGGCAAGGGACATCACGTTTTTGGTGACATTGGGCAGGTGCGACAGACTAATCACGTCACATCGATTTGGTTTCTGTAAATGAGCCAGGGGCGGTGACACGAGCGTTCGGCAAGTTGCCGATCTGCGAGAGGTGACACCCGTCGCTGCCCCTGCTTTTAGCCTTGAAGCTTTTCCATGAATAGCGAAACGTACCAGCGTCGTTACACCGTTCCCTCCCTGAAAAATGCGATGGCAACGGTGGCCGGCAGAATTGTCGGTGTACACGAGGCTTGCGCGGCCGTGCCTAAAATTGGGTCACGGGATTTTGACCAACTTGTTGATTCCATCAAGGAACATGGGCTGCTGCGACCCATCGAGATCGACAGCGACCGTCGACTGATCGACGGCCGTAGTCGGCTGCAGGCATGTGTGGTTGCGAAAGTCCCAATTGGAGAGAAGGACATCGTTGTCACTGAGGCCGACCCAGTGGCCATTGCCAGGTCCAACAACTCTCGCCGACACCTTACCAAAGATCAGAAGGCGATGGAGGCGGAACGCTTGCTACGGCATGAAGAGGCACTGGCTGCTCAACGAAAGGCAGAGGGCGGGAAGAAAGGCCGCCAGTCGAAGCAGCGTTCGCCTGGTACGGATTCCGTACCAAGCGAAGCGGTGCCGAAAAAACGGCAGCCTCGCGCCAAGGATAAAGTAGCAGCGGCGACAGGTGTGTCGCGTGAGAAACTGACGGTGGCAGCAAAGGTTCGTAAAGCCGACCCGAAGATTGCAGAGATGGTCGAGCAAGGTGATCTGACCCTTGAAGACGCCGCAAAGAAGACGGGCGTCGTTCCCAAGAAGCGAATCAAGCCAAGCATCGTCAAGCCGGTGACGCAAGATGCGAGGAACAAGCCAGCGAAGTCAAAACTGACGGCGACCCCATTTCCATGGCAAGATGAGTTTACCGAAATCACCGACACGCCTGACGGGCTTCGTACGCTGCGTTGTCCCCATGCCACGTTCTACATCCACAAAACCGAAGCCATCACGGGAGTCGTCATGCCCGATGCAGACGGCTGGTGGTGGTACGCCGGGACGGAAGAAGACCAAGGAAACGTATCGCTTCGCGAACAAGCTGAGAAATGCCTGCTGGAATGCCTTTCCGCAAACGCCAACGGCAAACGCTAGACCTGGAATGAAGAGCGAGCGGCATTTCACGTACTTCCTGTCCGGATCACGGTGCAGGATCGTACATGGTCAACTCTCATCTTGAAGAAACATGTTGAAGATTCGGGCTTGCTGAGCCGTCCAGTCACCAGTTGGATTGGCAGTGCAGGGTGAGCCGCAGATACGGCGAGTACTATGTTTGCTTAAGACTTGCGGTACTTCTCCACTTAAAGGGCTCGAATTTGATAATCGAATTACCTCGAGCAAATATACGAAGAACACAGGAGCGCGACTTGGAAACCAACTCACTTTTTGCCGTTTTCGTTTGTCACTACGTTCTAGATAATACGCCAGGGTCGCTTTGCTTCATTGGTATCGTCGGCTTGACGATGTACGCTTGGGGCTTCATGAAAGCAAGGTGATGCCAACTATGAAAGAACCCAAGCTCACTGTGCTACGCTAGGCCAGGTGGAAGCTGCATTAGCGAGGCTGGTAAATCGTCTCAGGCACGTGATTCAGCTGCCCTGGGGGCTTGATCACTTCAACGCAATCACATCGATCGATCGGTCTCAACTGGATAGACCGATCGATGCGTGGTGCTGCCCGCGGCGAATACTGAGTAACGACGACTCTCGCCAGCACTATTTGCGATATTAGTGCGGATCACCAAGTCCCCCATTGAGCTCGCTCAACGCGTATTTCATCTAGAGACGAATGCCAACTCAGTTCCCTCCAAATCGCGGCGGACGTTTTTCAGCGAACGCGGCCAGCCCTTCCTGAGCATCCGGTAGTTCGAGACACCGAATATAGGCTTCCGTGTCAGCTCGATGAGCGAACTTCGGTTGCGAACCTTCGTCGAGATGACTGGGCGCTTTGTCTCTCGGAGTGCGGCAGCAGGCAACTGCAGCATCTTCTCGGCGATCTGTTGACCTCGTTTCCGAAGCAATGTGCCCGGTACAACCTCGCTCACGCGTCCCCACTGGAGTGCTTGGGACGACGATATCGATTCACCCATCAAGCAAAGTTTCAATGCTCTCGATTTGCCGACCAGTGCCGTCAGCTGAGCAATCCCATAGCCAGGTGGCCAGCCAAGCTTGATCTCGGGCATCGCAAAGCGAGCGGCATGTGTGGCAATGCGAAGGTCTGCGGAATAGGCCGCTACGCAACCAGCACCCATTGCATCTCCATTGACCAACGCAATGATCGGCTGAGGCAAACGTTCAAACGC
>JBGSNA010000344.1:0-7815 GCA_041739875.1 Pirellulaceae bacterium | reverse complement strand
TCGCACTGGAATAACTTCGCACCCAACGAAGCCGAGATATGTAGGTCTCGGTACCGCCGCCAGCGCCAAACCGCCCGCAGGGCACCCAACAGTCCAATGCCTGAGACACACCGCCGACCATCGCCCTGGCCCAGCCAGCCGGTCGCCGCTGCGCACCTGTCAACCACTCAAAACGCGTCCGGCGTATACTTATTTAAGGGCTAGTGTTGGATCGCTCCGGATCAATGGCCTATGCCGATGATGAAGTCGCGGATGGGTACATACCCAAGTCGGCGCCACCAGGATGGATGTTTGGAGACGCCGCACCTCCAACGTCGCGATGGCGAGACGCGGTAGAAGCAGTGAATGGTTTCATTGAGGTACTCGAAAAGTCTGCTCATGACGAACGAGTGAGCCTCTCCACCTACAGTTACACAGCCGGTACGGATCAAAAGCTATCCAGCGATTACGCGCTAATCAAGGATGCGATGCAGGTCTATACGGACAGTCTTGATGAGGGATCCACGAGTATCGGCGACGGAATCATCGAAGGCGGCAAAACACTCGGTGACAAGGGGACCGCCCGGCCGTGGGCAGCACGGGTCATGATTGTGTTGAGTGACGGAATCTATAACTCAGGCGTGGATCCGATTGTTGCGGCAAATATGGCCGCCGGTGAGAAGATCATGATTTTTACCGTGTCTTTTTCCCAGGAAGCCGACCAAGCCACGATGCTTGAGATCGCTCAGTGTGGATCGGGCAAGCATTATTACGCCGGCAGCAGCGATGCACTCGCGCAAGCATTCCAAGATATCGCGCGTAGCCTGCCAACGCTGATCACTTATTAAGAGTTTGCAAGCTATGAATTCGTTCAATCAAAGACGTCGATCCGGCGACCGGATGGGTGCCGCACTCGTTGAAATGGCGATTGTGATTCCGGTGATTTTGGTCATCACTGGTGGGCTTCTCGAGGTGTCACGGTTGTTGATGTTGCACCACACGGCCGATACCGCCGCGTATGAAGGCGCTCGGGCGGCGATGGTACCAGGCGCCACGGCAGCCGAAGCCGTCGAGACAGTCGAATTGCTGCTGACGGATGCGGGGTGCATATGGACGTCCATCACGGTTGAACCGGCAACGATTACGGAGGAAACACCACTCATCACGGTTTCGGTCGAGATGCCATTGAACAAGAACTCTTGGATCACCAGTCATGGCTTTGTCGATATCATCATTCGCAGTGAGGTGACGTTGTTCTCCGAGCGTCCACCGGCGACTCGATTGACCGGATTGCCGTCACTCAAAGCAAAAGTCAAAAAGCTTAAGGGCAATTTGCCGGTCATTTAGTGACCGATTTGCGACGATTTCCGCAGCGGTGATTCTGGGGCGACCCAGTCCCAAATCGAGCCACGCTGGAGTGAAGGCTAGGAACGTTTCGAAAAGGCTCGGCATCGTACAAGACGCTGGGGAGTGAAGCGTGTAGCATGGGACGGAGACGCATGGCTCTTCATTCCTATGAACTTTCTAGTACGACGACGCATGTTTGCATCCGCACGAGTTGTGATCGCGATTCCCGTCTTGTTTGCCACAGCGACTGCGATTGTTGTGGCGGAGGAACGTGTCGAATTCAATCGCGATATACGCCCCATTCTGAGTGAGAATTGTCTCTATTGCCACGGCTTTGATGAAACCCATCGCGAAGCTGGTTTGCGTTTAGACACATTCGATGGAGCGACGGCGTCCGACGCGATTGTCCCCAGTAACCCGCAAGCATCAGAAGTGCTTTTGCGAATCGCGTCGGATGATCCGGACACTGTCATGCCGCCGCCAGCAACGGAGAAGCATCTTACCGAAGTTCAACGCGAGTTGATCCGCCGGTGGATTCAACAAGGCGCCGAGTATCAAGAGCATTGGGCATGGAAACACCTGGATCGGCCGAGCGTTCCCGAGGACAAGCGTGGTCCTCGTACTGGTTCGGCTGCGATCGATGCGTTCCTCGAGGCTCAGTGGAAATCGAAAGGCGTTGCGCCGGTCGACTTTGCGACACCCCGAGAGCAGCTGCGTCGACTCAGTTTCGACTTGCGCGGATTGCCACCGACAGCCGATGAAGTTGCTTCATTTGAATCGTCGCCGTCGGACGAAGCGTTTCTCAAGTTTCGCGATCGATGGATGTCGGAACTCGCATATGCCGAGCACCAAGCCGTCCGCTGGCTCGATTTGGTCCGCTGGGCCGACACGAGTGGTTTCGTCAGTGACGAGCCGATTGCCTCCGGAGCCTACCGAGCATGGATCATCGAAGCGATACGCAACAACATGCCGTTTGACGAATTTTCAACGGAGCAGCTTGCTGGCGATTTACTCCCAGACCCGAGTGACAGCCAGCTGACGGCATCGGGTTACAATCGCATCGTCAACACGAACTGTGAAGCGGGCGCGATCGAAGCGGAGCAACTCTACAAGCTCAAAGGCGAACACGTGCGAGCTGTGGGCACCGTTTGGTTGGGGCTTACGACGGGCTGTGCTGAATGCCACGATCATAAGTTCGATCCGATCCTCGCCAAAGATTACTATCGCCTCGCGGCCTTCTTTGACGATCTCGTCGAAGCCGGTGTTTACACCCCCGGCGATCGGCGCGAGCCGCTTCACTATGTCTATCACGATCCAGCTCGTTCACAACGAGACCAAGAGCTTGTCTCGCAAATCAAGGCACTGCGAGTTGAGATTGCTGCAAAAGCTGATGATGGATTGAGTGATTGGGAAGCGCAGGCACTTGCCGATCTCAAGAACAAAGACTCGCGATCCGATTTCGTCTGGATACCTGCCCAGCTGCCTGCGGCCCGCGTGATCGAAGGGGAGTTTGCGGCCACAGACATCGAGGGCAAAACAGCTCGTCAGACGACTGCGGCGAAGGGCACGTTGGTGCGACATCATGCAGCGGAGTTGATGACGGGATTCGTGAATCAAGCCAGTCAGAAAACGGACAAAGAAAAAGACGCTTACTTTGTCGACATGTGGTTCGACGAGAACGATCGCCCCGAAATGATCGGAGTTCAAATTTCGCATGGCGACTATGGTCGACTGGGTTGGCGAACGGCAAATTTCGAAACCTATTACTGGGGCAACGACACCTCTGGAACGCTCGATCAAGTGCAGCCGTGGAGCGAGCCTGGCCGAGTGAAACGGCTCGGTGAACTGCCCAAGGAGAATGGCTGGGTCCGGCTGCGCGTGCCGTTTGATCAGCTGGTCGGTACCGTCAGCGGCCAAGCATTTGAGTCGGTCGGCATGGCGTGGCTACACACGGGCGGACGAGTTCTTTGGGGCGACAGTGGCTTCGAGCTGCGTCGTGACAAAACGACATCCCTGTTGCTTGGTGAGGCTGCCATTCGCAAATGGTGGGAGACCCCGACGAATCGGCAAGTATTCCAGAGTCGATTCAGTTACGTGGTGACTTCGCTGAACACAAAAGCGAACGATCGTGACGAGTTGCAAAATGAAGTCATCCGCGACGCTTTTTGTGAGCAAGCACAGCCCGAGTTGATGCAATCGCTGCGTGAACTCGAATCGGAATTGTTTACGATGCGGTCCGATGCGATGCCGGTCCTTGTTTCCAAGCAGGCGGAACAACGCAAAACGACTCGCTTGCTCCATCGCGGTGACTACCAAGACACCACGGGTCCGCTGGTCGGCGCGGCGGTTCCCGAATTCCTGGGTAACCCGATCTCGAAAGACAACCCAAACCGTCTGGATCTCGCCCGATGGTTATTCGCAAAAGAGAATCCGCTCACCGCGCGAGTCTTTGTGAATCGACTTTGGCAACAATTCTATGGTCACGGAATCAGCGACTCGCTCGAGGACTCTGGCACGCAAGGCACGTGGCCGTCGGATCCCGCGTTGCTCGATTGGCTGGCTTGCGAGTTTCGTGACGGTGGTTGGGATCGCGACCACATGGTGCGATTGATGACGTCGACCCAGGCGTATCGACTCAGCTCAAAGCCGTCCAAGGAACTGGCTCAACTCGATCCTAACAATCAGACATTCGCTCGCCAAAGCCGCTTTCGATTGCCTGCAGAAAATATTCGTGACACATCGCTCCGCGTCGCTGGGTTGCTTCGGACCACAACGGAAGTTCCCACGCAGAGTTTTTTTCCATATCAACCGAGTCCGTATTGGACGAGCTCCGATAAGGTCATGTTTGGTAGTCGACACATGCTCTGGGACACGAGTGGCGAGCGAACGCAGTATCAACGTAGCCTCTACACGTTCTGGAAACGCCAAAATATTCATCCAACGATGCTCGCGTTCGACGCGCCGACGCGACAAGAATGCACCGCCCAGCGCAATATCACCAACACTCCTGGCCAAGCCCTGGCACTCCTCAACGATCCGATCTTTGTCGAAGCGGCACGTGTATTCGCGACACAGCTCGTTGGCGATACCGCGATCACCGACAACGAGCGGATCGAGAATGCCTTTCAGCTCGCGTTGCAGCGGTCGCCGTCAATCGATGAAACAACAGTGCTTATCGAATTGCTCACTCGTCAACGTACACATTATCTCGAGCATCCAAGCGACGCGATGTCGCTGGTCTCGATCGGCCAAGCATTGCCGCCGCGCGCGGACATCGCACCTGAGGTCGCTGCCTGGACTGCGGTCGCACGTGCGATCTTAAATCTCCACGAATTTCTGAATCGGTCATAAACCATGATGCGACACACTTCCTCACTCGACGTCACCCGACGACACTTTTTTGCTCGTTCTGCCACGGGTATCGGTGTCGCGGCACTTGGGTCAATGCTCAATCCAATGATCGCTTCGGCGACACCCGGATTGGATGCATTTCCGGATCATCCGCCAAAAGCCAAACGGGTCATTTACCTGTACATGTCCGGAGGTCCGAGCCAATTTGAGAGTTTCGATGATAAACCGGTGCTGCGTGAGCTCAATGGGAAACCGATACCCAAGTCATTGACAGCTGGAGTGAAACTCGCCTTTTTACAATACGAGGCGCTGAAGTGTTTTGGCACGGACGTCGGGTTCAAAAAATGCGGCGGCTCTGGCCAGTCCATCTCGAATCTGTTTCCGTATCTGCAAAAACTCGCTGACGAAATGTGTGTTGTACGAACCTTGCAAACCGATCAAGTCAACCACGATCCGGCGCACACGTTCATGAACACGGGTTTTGGGATCCCTGGTCGACCGAGCATGGGATCGTGGCTCTCGTACGGGCTCGGTTCCGAAGCCGCTGATTTGCCAGATTTCGTTGTCATGCGCAGCGGTCCACTCGACCAACCGATCCCGACGACTGCGTGGCACAACGGGTTTTTGCCTGGCAAGCATCAAGGCGTCGAATTCTACGGCAGCGCCCAACCACTGAATTTTCTGGCGTCGCCGGAGGGAGTTAGCCCCATCATGCAACGAGAGACCATTCGCTCGATCGAGTCGCTCAACCAATTGCATTACAACGACTCCGCCGACCAGGAGATTCTCACTCGTATCAATCAATACGAACTCGCATTCCAGATGCAAACGAGTGTCCCGGATCTTGCCGACTTTTCATCTGAATCTCTGGCAACGCAAGAGCTCTATGGCGTCAGTGGCGAACCCAACGGTAGCTTCGCGTCCAACTGTTTGATGGCGAGACGCATGGCGGAGCGAGGTGTGCGATTTATCCAGCTCTATCACACGGGATGGGACCATCACGGCGGCGTCGTAAAAGGTGTCACCGATCGAGCGAAAGATGTCGATCAGGGATGCGCGGCGCTCATTAGCGACTTGAAACAACGCGGCATGCTCGAAGACACACTTGTCATTTGGGGTGGCGAGTTCGGACGCACGCCGATGTCACAAGGCGGAAGCGGTCGTGACCACCACACCAAAAGCGGTGCATTGTGGATGGCAGGCGGCGGCGTCAAAGCGGGCACGAGTTACGGCGAAACCGACGACTTTGGATTCACCGCCGCCATCGATCCTTTCCACGTCCATGACTTCCACGCCACGGTGCTGCATCTTCTCGGCATCAACCACAAGCGACTGACCTACCGCCACCAAGGCTTCAACTTCCGCCTCACCAACGTCCACGGCAACGTCGTCAAACAAGTGCTGGGTTGAACAAGATCCCGCGCTCGCAATGAACGAGGAAAGAATTCGGCGCGAATCACGCAATCTCGACTTTACTGTCACTCACATCGGGTGTACCATATCAGCAACACACCAAGGTGGTTGCGATGTTTTTCACGATTGATACAGCCAACGGCGTCCCGATTTACGAGCAGCTTGTTCGCCAAGTGAAGTTGGCTGTGGCCGACGGAGTGCTTTCTGGGGGGCAAATGGTCCCCAGCGTTCGACAGCTCGCGAGTGAGCTTGCGATCAATCCGAATACGATCCAACGGGCTTACCAGCAACTTCAAACGGATCGAGTCTTAGAAGTCATTCGCGGCCGCGGGCTAGCGGTACGACGCGACGCATTGGATCGCTGTACCAAGGCACGAAACACGCTTGTCGGGGACTCACTCCGGCGTCTACTCAGCGACGCACTCATCGGCGGAATCTCGCCTGACGAACTACGCACGCTCTTCGAGAGCGAACTGCAACGGCAAATCGATTCCTCACGATCTGAGTGAGAATTGGATACGTTTTATCACCCCGTTTGAGTACTCATCATGCGACCGATTTTGACTCTGAACAATGTCTCCAAGCGATTTAAAGAGACTGTGGCATTATCGAACGTGAACCTGGAAGTTCCCAGTGGCGTTGTATTCGCCTTGCTTGGTGAGAACGGTGCAGGCAAGACGACTCTGATTAAGATCCTCACGGGGTTTCATGCGCCAGATGCTGGCACCGCATCGGTCCTCGGTCGCGACTGTTCATCTGACTCGATCGAGATTCGCCGCTCCATCGGTTACGTCTCCGATGCTCCAGCACTTTATGACTGGATGACGCCAACGCAGATCGGATGGTTCACTTCGGCCTTCTACGCGGAGGGCTTTCTCGAACGCTATCAAGAATTGCTCAACAGTTTTTCGGTACCGCTTACGACAAAAATTAAGAACCTCAGCAAAGGGCAACGCGCCAAGGTGGCATTGTCACTTTCCGTCAGCCACGATCCCGAATTGTTGATCCTCGATGAACCGACCAGTGGGTTGGACCCGATGGTGCGTCGCCAGTTCTTGGAGTCGATGGTCGATCGCGCCGCCGTTGGTCGAACGGTGCTATTGAGCAGCCACCAAATCAGCGAAGTTGAACGAGTGGCGGACTGGGTCGCGATTCTTCATCGAGGAGAGTTAAAGGTCGTTGAACCGCTTGAGGAGCTGAAAACTCGAGTCCAAATCGTCACCGCGACATTGGATTCTTCCGATGGAGTCGTTGCCGTCCCGCGAGGAAGGGTACTATCGGAAGCTCGCACAGGTAAACAGATTCGTTGGGTCGTGAAGGATTTACCGGACGATTGGCAGTCTGATTTTGGCACGACCATGGGAGTCACACGTATCTCGTCGGAGCGTGCGACACTCGAAGAAATCTTCATTGCGGTTTGTGATGAATCTGCGATGCGACCACCCGCGAACGACAGCGGTGATTGGGATCGGTCTAATGGCCAGGCAACGGAGGTGGCATCATGAGCACCGCACTTGCAAGGCTCGCGTGGAAAGACGCCGCAATCATCTGGCCCATTGTTGCCGTGATCACGCTAACAATCGTGGTTGTCAATGCGCTCATGATGTTCGCTCACTATCTCGATCCACAACAAACCCGCGGGATCGATGAGCTCGCATCGGTCGCGTGGGTTTTGCTTCCTGGTCTCCTTGCATTTGGCTTGCCCGCCATGCTCGTTGGCACGGA
>JBGSNA010000336.1:0-2894 GCA_041739875.1 Pirellulaceae bacterium | reverse complement strand
CGGTCGAATCGCGGGCCAGCAATACGTCCGTGGCGAAGGTAAACTTTACATCCGAATCTTCCCAGATAAGAGCGTCAGCAGTACACCGCTGGAAACTCGAATGGGTAAGGGAAAGGGTGAACCAGATTACTGGGCGGCTGTAGTCCGTCCAGGAACGATTTTGTATGAGCTCGGCGGTGTAACGGAACAACAAGCAAAGGTTTGCTTTGCTCGTTTGGCCAGCAAGATGCCGATCAAAGTTCGATTCGTCGGACGGCGACCTGCTTAAAACAATGTATGCTACTCACCATTGATGAGTGGTCGGAAAATGAAACTCGTCCGCTCACTCCGTGTGCGGACATTAAGAAATAGAAAAGACGACGGCCAGAAACGATGACCAAGTCCACAGAATTACGCGAGATGAGCAACGAACAGCTCGAAGCAACGTCGAAAGAAGCCGCAATCACGCTGTTTCGGCTACGCTTTCAGTCCCAGTCGGAGCGTCTCAACACACCTAGTGAAGTTCGCAAAAATCGGCGTTTGATCGCACGGATCAAGACGATCCAAACTGAGCGTCAGTTGGCGCAAAGCACTTAGTAACCACCCATATTACTCAGCACCAGCTACTATGCCTAAACGGATCGTTTCCGGAATTGTGACTAGCGACAAGATGAGCAAAACTCGTCGTGTCGAGATTGACCGTTTGGTCAAGCACACCAAATATAAGAAATACGTTCATCGGCGAACTGTGTGTTACGCCCATGACGAGAACAATGAGTCAGCTGCTGGCGACAAGGTTGAGATCATCGAATCTGAACCGCTGAGCAAGTTGAAGCGGTGGCGTTTGGTTCGTGTGCTTGAGAAGAGCACTGCGGTCGACGTTGCAGCGTTGCGTGCCATTCGAAAGGGTGCCACGCCGGCCGAGGCAGAGACTCTCGAAGCGGCGCATGCCGGCGAGACGACTGAATCGGCCAGCTGAATGTGAATCGAGCAATGCTCCGCTTCAGTTGAAGTAGAAGCAGACCATGATTGAGACACATCCAGTTTACAGATACCCAAGAAAATTTACCCCGTTAGTTTGTCGCCAACATGATTCAAACAGAAACTCGACTTGATGTCGCTGATAACACAGGTGCACGTCAAGTGATGTGCATCAAGGTGCTCGGTGGGACGCGTAAGCGTTATGCCACTGTTGGCGATATCATTGTGTGCAGCGTCAAGACGGTAATTCCCGGTAGCGATGTCAAGAAAAAGGCCGTTGTTCGGGCGGTGATCGTGCGAACGAAATATCCGACGCGACGAAGCGACGGAAGCTATATTCGCTTCGATAGCAACGCCGTGGTGTTGATCGATAAAGACAAGTCGCCCCGCGGAACGCGGATTTTCGGTGCAGTGGGCCGCGAGCTTCGCGATCGCAACTTCATGAAAATCGTTAGTTTGGCCAACGAAGTTGTTTAACTGAAAACCCTTCGACGGGACGTGGCCGCAAGGTTGGTTTTACCACAGCATTTGATAGATCTGAATCCAAAATGTATTTCCGAATTGATGACGAAGTCGAAGTGATCGCCGGAGCCGATAAAGGGCACCGTGGCAAGATCTTGAAAATCGACCGTAAGACAAACAAATTGATAGTAGAAGGTGCTGCCAAAGTCTGGAAGCACGTTCGCAAGAGCTCGAAAAATCCGCAAGGCGGACGTTTGAATAAAGAGATGCCGATCTCGGCCAGCAATGTGATGCTGGTGGATCCGTCAAGTGGCAAGCCGACCCGCATCGGTGTTCGCTTCTTGTCAGATGGCAGCAAAGAACGATTTGCGAAGAAAAGTGGAACGAGTATTGGTAAGATTGCCCCAGCTCGTGCGCAACACGCGACCAAGTAATCGTAGCAAGACGTTCCGTAGCAAGACAAAGACCCAGTTTTCGCGTTTGAAATAGCGATGTCCGACAACAAAACACGACTCCAGACCCACTACGAAGAGACTGTCCGCAAGGCACTCGAAGAGCAGTATGGGTACACCAATCCACACCGTATCCCACGGTTGCAGAAGATCACGCTCAACATGGGCATCGGAAGCGCCATTGGCGATAAGAAGATTTTGGAGATAGCGAGAGACTGCATGACGGATATCACGGGTCAACGCCCAGTGATCACGTTGGCTCGAAAGTCGATCGCTAATTTCAAGCTTCGCGAAGGAATGCCAATCGGTTGCATGGTAACGTTGCGTCGCCATCGCATGTATGAATTTTTAGATCGCTTGGTATCCATCGTTTTGCCGCGAGTGCGTGACTTTCGTGGAATCAATCGAAATGCGTTCGATGGACGTGGAAACTATACGCTTGGTTTGACTGAGTCGTTGGTGTTCCCTGAGTTGAACCCAGATAAATATACGCGTCCTCAAGGAATGAACATTTCATTCGTGACGAGTGCTACAACGAATGACGAAGCTCGTTCGTTGTTGGAACAATTCGGCATGCCTTTCAAGGCCGACAAGAAAAAGACAGACGCGGCATAGTTGTCGCGGTAGCAGCAACCGTGTTGCTGTTTGATAAGTGGTTCAGCTGACGCTGAACAATGACCTTTCACTGAAGTGCGATCAATTAACGCAATTAAAAGAGTGCCCCGTGGCAAGTAAAGCAAAAATCGCCAAGGCCCAACGAAAACCAAAATTTAGCTCACGTCTGGAGAACCGGTGTAAGTTCTGTGGACGTCCGCGTGCAGTTTACCGCAAGTTCGGAATTTGCCGAATTTGTTTCCGCCTAAATGCGAACATTGGGTTGATACCCGGCGTTCGCAAGGCCAGCTGGTGATTTGAAAGTTAGGGGAGCCCACAAGCCATGATGACCGACCCAATCGCCGACATGCTGACCCGAATTCGCAATGCGGTTCGCGTGGAAAGGCCTTACGTTGATATTCCCAC
>JBGSNA010000280.1:0-36101 GCA_041739875.1 Pirellulaceae bacterium | reverse complement strand
TCTTGGAACGTTGGCCACCCTGAGCTCGCTTCCGCCGCGTCATTCAATAGCACTCCGAAATGCCTCAATTGATTTGGTTTTACTCCCGGCTTCCGCCAGTGCAACTTGTTTCTCACCGGTTGCTCAGGGTGAGAACAAGTGCTTTGGGGGTGTTACTGACGGTTGGGTGGTGAGAACAAGTCGGTGAGTGGGACTTGTTCTCACTGGTCGACCGGAGTTGTTCTCGCCGTTGCCTCCCCCCGCCAGTGCCACAATTGTCGCGCTTTCAGTTGCGAACCGCAAGCGAATTCCTTGGCACACTTCGGAAAATTTCTACCCAGAACAGAAGGTGTACTATTGACACTCAGTGGACATGCGATAACATTCGCGACGGGCATGGAGTTGCCCTGTGGTTTTATGCCGAGCAGCGGGAATGCGTTTGGGAACCCGGATCGTGCTGCTCACTCAAAATCGAGGGACAGTGAGATGGCTTTATATGTGAAAAAGGCTAGCCGTGAGCAGGAATTGAAATGGGCTTGGATTTGGTTCAAGCAGTTTTCAGAATTTCACAGGACTCAGGGAAATGGGGCTCAGGTAAACCCGAAATGGGAGTTCTCCGTGGATCACGTGATCCAGTTTTTGCAAAGCAAACGAGACGCAAACGTTCCGGCCTGGAAACGGATGAAAGTTATCGAAGGGTTGATCACCTTCCGGATCGACGTTCAGGGACGATCTGCGGAAGATCTGGTGCCGCTGCAGACGAAGATGGTCGAGATCATTGCGATCGAGCGAGCGAAGAATGGCGGATATGATTCAATTGAGGACGTCGTGGGTGTGATCAACCCGAACGAACCAGATGCCATTCAAGCATTCCGACGGGCACTGCGAAGGGATGGCAAGAGGTTGTCAACGGAACGATCGTATGTCGGGAAGCTGAGAAAGTTCATGGCCGAGCGCGCGATTACGTGCTTGGCAGATTTCGAGTCGATTGGTGCGGATGAGGTGGAGACGCATTTGACGGACTTGGCGGTAGACGGAAACGTCGCACCAAAAACACAGAACGGTGCATTTCATGCGCTATTGAAGTTCTTCAAGTTAGTACTCAAGCGGGACATGGGACGTATTGAGGCGATACGGGCGACGAAGGGCGAGATGGTCCCGACGGTCTTGAGTCCTGAAGAGGTCAGTCGAGTCTTCGCCGGGCTCAGCGGAGTTCATTTGGTGATCGCAAAGTTGCTGTACGGATGCGGGATGCGGATCAGCGAGGCGATGCGGTTGCGGGTCAAGGACATTGATTTCGCGAATCGACAGATTGAGATTCGGGATTCCAAGGGAGGGAAGAGCCGGTTAGTTCCGATGCCGGAAAACTTGTTCGAGCCACTGGAGCGTTGGGTCGCATCACGAACGGTGTTGCATCGACATGATTTGGCGGAGGGGACGGCATCGGTTTGGCTGCCGTACGCCTTGTCGCGAAAGTACCCGAATGCTCACAGAGAATTGCGTTGGCAGTTTCTGTTTGCTTCGGATCGGTTGTCTCGAGACCCGAGGACGAGACGGTTGCATCGTCATCATTTGCATAAAGACACTTTCCCAAAACGTCTTCGTCATGCCGTGGATGCTGCGGAGCTCAATAAACGCGTGACGAGCCACACGTTTCGACATTGTTTTGCGACTCATCATTTATGGCAGGGAACGAATATCCGCGAGATCCAGCAGTTGCTTGGGCACAGTGATGTGGCGACGACTGAGATCTACACGCATGTGCGGAACCCGAAAGAGTCTCAAGCGATTAGTCCACTGGATCGTTTACAGTCGGTGGCGTAACGCGTGTTCGATCGCAGGTCACTTGACAACACAAAGTTGACTTTGATCAGTGTTTGATCGAAGTTCATCAATTCAAGGGTGGCAAGAGTCGTTTCGTGCCGATGCCGGAAAGCGTGGTGCCAGAGATTCGTCGCTGGATGGAGTCTCGTCGAATCTTGCATGATCACGATTTGGAGCAAGGGCAAGCGTCGGTGTGTTTATTCGTATTCGGACTAGAGCGCGGGACTATCGAGTAGTTGCCTCAGTTTGGCTAGATGGTTCAGGCTGACTGCCTGGTTCAGGTTGACTGTCTGGTTCAGGTTGACTGTCTGGTTCGGGTTGACTGTCTGGTTCAGGTTGACTGTCTGGTTCAGGTTGACTGTCTGGTTCAGGTTGACTGTCTGGTTCAGGTTGACTGTCTGGTTCGGGCTGACTGTCTGGTTCAGGTTGATTGTCTGGTTCAGGTTGATTGTCTGGTTCAGGTTGATTGTCTGGTTCAGGTTGATTGTCTGGTTCAGGCTGATTGTCTGGTTCAGGTTTTAGCTTCAAGATGATCTTGTCGTCTTCGATCGTGAGCGACTCAACTCGGCGCATCATTTTTGCGGTTTCGGGGTCCTTGTAGGCGTCCTTGGCTAAGTTCTCTCTCGCCATCGCTTCGATGAGTTCGTTGGGAACAGGTTCGCCTTTCACTTCAGCGCCGGTGAGTGTGACGATCAAGACTCCTTTGTGCATCGAGACGTCGAAGGTCGCGTTGGCGTTAAAGAATCGCCCCTTGCCGCCTGGGATGACATCCGTCGGAATGCTCACGTCACCGCCAACTTTGCCGTCTTCGATTTTGGCAAATACTTTGCCTTTCAACTTTTCATTGGACTGGATGAGCGCGTTGATCTCGGTCGCGGTCAGCACCAGTTCCTCCGCTTGAGTGCCTTCCTCAGCTTCCTTCTTGAAGGTCTCGATTCGCTCCTCGAGCGCCGCAAGTTCTGCTGGCTCGTATTCGACAGACGGCAATTGATTGGGTGCTTCGGCTGTGTACGTTTGCACCTGCTTGGATACAAACATGTACCCGCCCACGCCGATTCCGACGACTCCAAGCACACCGATCACAAACACCGACAAACAACCCCAAGCCCAGCATCCACAACCGCTCTTTGCTGGTTGCTCTGTGACAACTTGTGCACCGTAGGGCTGGGTTTCGAAATCAACTTGCGACATTGGGTTTGCCTGGTTCGTGTAACGTGGATCTAGGTCGTGTTACGTCATTCGCGGAGATGACGTCAATCTTGGCCAGCATTGATCCTGGAATCGAGAACTGATCTTCTGGCTAGGCAGTATCGTGGGTCCGCTACGCGAAGTCGACCCACTGGGACAGGCACTGTGGCAATCACATCGTATCCAAGATGATTTCGGATGCTCCGTTAGGGTAGGCAGCTCCAGGATCGACTATAACAGTCATCTTGGCCGATTCGCTCCAGCTTTGATAATTCAATTCCCCAAGAAGTACTTCACATGAAATCTACGTTCTACCGCATTCTTTTGCTTTTCGTTTGCGCGTCGCTCCCCATTCACATATTATCAGCACAAGAGCAATCGGTCACACGCATCGGGGTGATTGGTTTAGACACGTCGCATGTGCCGGCGTTCACCAAGGAATTCAATAGTGATTCGGCCAGCGGCGAGATGGCTGGATTTCGCGTGGTCGCGGCATATCCGTTCGGTAGTGCGGATATCGAATCCAGTGCCAGCCGGATTCCGAAGTACATCACCGAAATGAAAGATCTCGGTATTGAAGTCGTCGACTCGATCAAGGACTTACTCGCGAAGGTCGATTGTGTTCTGCTTGAGACGAATGATGGTCGGTTGCATTTACAGCAATCGCTCGAGGTCTTTCGCGCTGGTAAACCTGTCTTTATCGATAAGCCAACTGGCTCGAACTTGGCTGAAGTCGTCGCGATCTTTCGGGCGGCGAAGCACTTCGGTGTGCCGATGTTTTCAAGTTCCTCATTGAGGTACCCTGAAACGGTGCAAGCGATTCGATCCGGGGAACATGGCAAGGTGCTCGGATGCAGTAGTTACAGTCCTTGTTCGCTCGAGCCCACCCACGTTGACTTGTTTTGGTACGGCATCCACGGTGTCGAGACACTTTACACGTGCATGGGCATTGGATGCGAATCCGTTAGCCACACGTCGACCGACGATTTCGAATTTGCGGTGGGCCAGTGGAGCGATGGACGCATTGGTTCCTTCCGTGGCATTCGTAAGGGCAAGTCAGGGTATGGTGGAACAGCGTTTTGCGAAAAGGGAATCGTCGACGTCGGAACCTACGCAGGTTACAAACCGCTTGTCGTGGAGATTGCCAAGTTCTTTCGATCGAAGACGGTTCCGATCGATCCCAGCGAGACCATTGAACTCTATGCGTTTATGCAAGCTGCCGCCGAAAGTAAGAAGGCTGGCGGCGCTCCCGTCAAAATTGCGGACGTCATGGCTCAAGCGGAGAAAGACGCCGACACGCTTCTTGGCGATCGTCTGGACTCAACCGCCACTCGGTAGCCGTGGCCCAGTGCACTCGTCAGGCGACCGACAGAAAAAACGTACCGTCCAGCGAGAATAGAAAGGCGGGCACTGGTTCCTCAGCAGCCCCACGCGCCCGGTAGAGACATCTCGCCGGTCTCCGAAAACGTGACTGGTACGCACAAATGCTAACGCATTGATATTGATGAGCTGCCAGTGGCAGGACCTGTGAAACGGCTGCGATAACCCGCAGCGTTTGGCCTTGCTCTTCTACGGCCCACTTAGTAGTAATGGGTTCGTTGTACGTTTTTAGGGATAAACGCGTGCCTGGACACCCCAAACTACTAAGACCTTAGGCGAAGCCAGTGCAACGGACGCACGACCATTGCAATCGCACAACCGACACGGCTCGACCGAGCATGACGCTCGTCATGCCAGCATGGAACGAAGCTGAATCGATCACTCGGGCAATCGATGAAGCTTGCGGTGCGATGCACAAACTTGTTTTCGACAAGCACATCAGTAGCTTTGAGGTCATTGTTGTCGACGATGGCAGCAGCGACGCGACGGCGATGTTCGTTGACGAGCTATCGCGCATGCGTTCGTCATTGCGGTTAGTGCGTCACGCGAAAAACACGGGCTACGGCGCTGCACTTCGGAGCGGATTCGCTGCTGCATCAAAAGAGCTTGTGGCTTTCACAGATGCGGACAGCCAGTTCGATTTGAATGAACTCGATCGATTCGTGATGCTGTCTCGGGATTACGATATCGTGTGCGGCTATCGCATCGACCGCAAAGACTCCTTCGTTCGTTGTTTGTACTCACGCGTCTATAACATCATCGCTGGTTCGATGCTTGGGACCCAAGTGCGGGATGTGGATTGCGCGATGAAACTGTTTCACCGCAACGTCGTCCAGAGTTTATCGATCGCGACGAATGGCTTTCTTGTCAATTCCGAACTATTGACGCAGGCCCGTCAGAAGCATTACACGATCGTCGAAGTTGGCGTGTCGCATCGTCCACGGACGGAGGGGCAAAGCACCGTTTCCGCAACCCATATTCCAGGCGTCCTTGCAAGTTTGACGAGGTACTGGTGGAACGCAGTCCAATTTCGCGAACTGTCCACTGGCCCAACTCCAGCCACTGACCCAACTCCAGCCACAGGCCAAGTAGCGAACACGCCATCGAGCAACTCGACCGCGATCAACATAACTCCGTCGGACGATCCTCGTTGGATTCATTGGGCTCAAATCGCACTCGTCTTGATCGCGTTCGTCTTTCTCTTCACAAACCTTAGCTATCCGCTCATTGATCGAGACGAGACACGATACGCTGAAATCCCTCGCGAAATGCTCGTTTCGAATAATTGGGCGTTGCCTCAATTGAATTTCGAGCCTTACTACGACAAGCCGCCGCTCATGTATTGGTTGTGCGCGTTGAGTTACCAGGCGTTCGGAATCAGCGAGTCGTCAGCTCGCCTGGTGCCTGCGGTTGCGGCATTCTTGACTCTTCTTGGTACGCTTTGGTTCGGCAGCCGAGTCTTCGGCAAGACGACGGGACTGCTTGGGGCCAGCGTTTTGATGTTATCAGCCGGATTCGTTTTCACGAGTCGCTATCTCTTGATCGACGGCGTGCTCAGCTGCCTTGTTGCGTTTTCAATGTTTGCCGCATACGAGTCTATTTGCGGAGCGAAAGTGGATATGCGATGGTGGATGTTCGCATCGATTTGCTGTGGGCTGGCGTGTTTGGCCAAAGGCCCGCTCTCGATGGTGCTTTTGCTTCCTCCTGTTTTCGCGTTCGCTTGGTTGTCCAACGCGTATGCCAAACCAGCGTGGTGGCACTATGCGATATTGGTTGGCACTGTTTGTGCCATCACCGCACCCTGGCTCGTTGCGGTGTCGATACAAGACCACAATTTTTTGATCGAATTTTTGTATCGCCATAACATTCAACGATTTGCGGGCGAGTTCCACGCGAAGCCGATTTGGTACTTTGTTCCTGTTCTATTGATTGCCGGACATCCGTGGTCATTTTTGACGATTCCGTACCTGCGATTTCTGTTCTCGCGTCGTGATTCGACCACTGCTTCGCGACCTCCGGTGATTGGTTTCCTGATGCTTTGGGGCGGTTGGTGCTTTACGTTTTTTTCGCTCTCGAGTTGCAAGCTTCCCACGTACCTATTACCTGCGGCGCCGGCGTTTGCGTTAATGATTGGCCACTACCTGCAATGCGTTTTGAATGACTTGCCGCGATTAAATGAACATTGGTTTGCCCGATTTTGGTCTGCTCGCACATCCACAGCGACCACCTGTTTTGCAGGGGTCGGGTTCGTCGTTTACGCCTTGTGTGCGGGACTTGAAGTGACGTTTTCGCTGTACTTGTGGGGATTGTTATGGTCGGCACTTTTTGTGGGCTCCATCGTGATGCTTGGCGATCGTCATCAAGGTAAGTTCGCATGGGCTCCATCGGCTGCCGTCACAAGCTTGTTTGCTGTGATGATGATGCATCAGATGTTACCCATCTACAGTCGTTCACAAACAATTCTTGGCACGGGATCACCTTTGAATGCGAGTCTCGCGAGCATCACTGATCAGCCGTTTGTGACAGTATCGCACGAGTTCTCGGAAATACCTTTCTACTTGCAACGAAAAGATGTTGTGCATCTGGCGAGTACGGATGCGGGGCGTTTGCAAGGGATTCTCGAAATTCACGGGCAAGCGATTGTTGTTCTTGATCGACGCATCTCCCTCGAGAATCTGCGAAAAGATTTACCCAAGGACTGTATCGTCAAGACAGGAATCGAGCGTGGACCAGCGATCCTTGTTTACGTTTCACACGATGCATCCACGCCTCGTATTGCAACTCGGCCATGAGGTTTCTGGTGAGTCGAGAATTCAAGCGTGAAACACTTGAAGCTGGCAACATGGTTTTGGGTTTGCTCTGCGTTGAATGGAACAACTAAAGTCCTCTGGGGAACGCAAGCCTTGTGTTCTTGTGCTACGTGATTCGTGCAATCAATCAATTTCGAGTCCGCTTGAGTCCATTCGAGTCAGGTCGTTTAACTTTGCCGCGATTTCAACGTACACCTGTGTCGCTTTCGTTCATTGCTTGGTCGATGCTTTGCGTTGCATGTTGTGACAGCGTCGCGTTTTCACCGCCGGAGCCGATGTTGTTTGATCCGGTCTTGGTCGAGCACTCCTTGCTTGAGCACGGGATTGGCGTCGATGACGAATTCGCAGCATCGGTCCAAGACAGTCTCGCTACAGCGTCGATCAATTCCGCGGGCGGAGATCAAGAGACTTACGAATGGCAAATGCTGCCGGATGGCTTGCTTTGGCGATCGTATTTGGCCGCTCCACACGAGCCACGGATCTCGACGGTTCTCTTTCGTACCTCCGACCAAAACAATTACTGGGATGCGACATTGGGCGGTCGCGTGGGGCTGGTGCGTTACGGAACGCTTGGAGCGCTCCAGCCTCGTGGATGGCAATGGGATGTCGAAGGCGCCGTGATGACCCGGTTGGATTTAGGACACGCGGAAGACGTCGTATCGATGGACTATCGGTTTGGAACGGAGATCACGCGATCCGAGGGACCGTGGGCGATGAAGTTCGGTTACTTTCATATCAGCTCGCATGTGGGCGATGAGTTTCTTGAACGCAATCCAAGCTTCACTCGTTTGAACTACGTCACGGAGTCTTTCATTTTCGGAGTTAGCCGCATGTTGTCTGACGCGGTTCGGCTGTATGGCGAAACTGCGTATGCCTATCACATCGCCGGTGGGGCGGATCGATACCAGTTCCAGATGGGTGCGGAGTATTCGCCGAGGGCCACTTATTCGAAACGAGGTGCCCCGTTTGCCGCCATCAACATGGATGTTCGAGAAGCCGTCGACTTTGACCCCGCTGTCAATTTTCAAGCTGGGTGGCAATGGAAAGGCGGTCTTTCCGGCCAATCGCTTCGGCTTGGCATAGAACTGTACGACGGTCACTCAACACAGTTCCAGTTCTTTGACGAAACCCAGCGCCACATCGGAGTTGGCGCTTGGTTCGACTACTAAGATGCCGTAAAACCGCGTGATGACTAAGTTTTTGCGACTTGTTACTTCTATCACGGGGTCATTACTTCATCACGGGGCCATCGAGCGGCTTGCCGTTGGTGCTCAAGATTTGGAAGTGGTGAATCCCAGTCGGCTGTCCATCGGTGTACGTCCAAACGACTTTTTTCTCTCGGTTCACTTCGATCAACTTCGGAGCGTTCACGTCGATTTGCCCAGCGTGGTAACTGGTGATCACAAAGTTCCCGTTTGGCAAAACTTGTCCGCCGCATGGATCTTGCAACCAGGGTCCAGGAAGATCGTCGTTGGTTAGTTCCCATACGATCTTGCCACTCGCATCAAAGTCAACCACTCGATTTCCGTTGGTACAACACACCAACATATGCCCATCGCTGTGTCGGATCGCCGTGAACGGCCATGTGTGGTTGTCGCGTTTCGTATCGCCGGGGACCGTTGTGTCCCAAGTCCGAAGCGTTTTGCCAGTGGCATCGTAATGAACGACTTGAAAATCCAGTAAATGTGGAACCAAGTACGTACCGTCAGCAAGCTTGCGTGTCATGCGAGTCTGCATATGGAAGTTCTCTTTTTGGCATCCCAGGGCGAACTCAACCGTCACGGTGCCTCTGCGATCCATTTCGAGAAGCCTTGGGTTGGGCCCCGCTTCGGTAATCACAAACGTGCCCGAATCGGTCGGTTGAGCACTGTTGACCTCCGCTTGCGTGCCTTCCCAAATCAATGTCTCGTCACCATTCGGCGTGACCTCGACGACTGCGCCGCCTTTGTGTTTTTTTGACTTGCTCAGCGCCAGGACGACATTTCCATTTTCGAGCACATATCCATCGCGTGTCGAATCGGGGTAAGTCCACGAAGCTTGCTTGTCTTCGCCCATGATGTAGGTCTTCTGGCCGCACACCAGAAAGCTATGTGTGATTGCCGATGCATCCTCAGCGACTCCGATGTTCGAACACGCGAGCAGCAACGCAAAACAGACCAACGATCGACGCGATTTCATGGACAGATCCTAGGACTCGAATGGTGGGACGACGAACGTTCTAGCTTAGACACGTTCTAGCATAGACACGGCCCAGCATAGACGATGGGTGATGCTCGCGTATAACGCTCTCAATCATTGAATACACTCCAGTCCTTCGGGGTGACAAACCCTTTCTTGCCTTCTGGGTACGGCGGCACACCGTCCGGTGGTTGGAGTTTTCGGAATTCGATCAATTGTTTGGACAGCGCCGTGACGGTTGCTTGGTTCTCGGCCGCCACATCGAGCGACTCAATCGGGTCATTGGCTATTTGAAAGAGGGAAACTTCGTGTTCTGGTGTGATTCCATTCACCAAGGAGGGGCCATTGATGAGGAGTTTCCAGCGGCCCGAGATGACGGCAATCGGCTCTTGGTCTTCACCGGATTGACCGTGATAAAAATAGAGGTCTCGAGGGGGCAACTCTTTGACACGGCCTGACAACAATGGCGTCAAATCAAGTCCGTCCAGTGGCTTGCATCCGGCGTCGTTCGGTTTCAAACCGGCGAGCGACATCAACGTTGGCATCACGTCGATAAACGCAGTCGGCTCAGTGACTTGAGTGACCGGAAACATCTTGGGATAACGAACACAAGCGACGGCTCGTACGCCGCCTTCGTAAGTCGTCAGCTTCGCACCTCGCAGCGGCTTGTTATTGCCTTGGATCTCGGCGACGCCGCCATTGTCGCTAAAGAACCAAACGATTGTCTTGTCACGAATGCCTGCGTCATCAATCGATTTCAGGATGCGTCCGATCTCTTGGTCCATCACGGAAATCATCGCGTAGTACGTTCGCTTAGTTTCATTCTTGATGTGGCTATAGCGGTCGCGTTCATTTTCAGGTGCTTGAAAGGGCGAGTGAGGGGCCGTGAAAGGTACATAGCAAAAGAACGGTTGATCGTCCGTCGCAGACTGTTTGATAAAGTTCGACGCTGCTTCACCAATCAAGTTCGTGGCGTAACCTGATGCCGATGATGGTTCGTTGTTGTCGTGCCAATCCCTTTCGCCATCGCGTTCAAGCGTCAAGTAATCGACGGCACCATTGAGACATCCGGTGAATTGAGTGAAGCCACGTTGCGTCGGCAACCATTTCAGTCGTGCGTGGCCCAGATGCCATTTGCCAAACACGCCTCGTTTTCCATAACCGGCTTGACCGAGCGCTTCCGCCAAAGTCACTTCGTCGGTCGACAAGCCGAAGTCTCGCCACGGAGGGATGACTGAGCGAGCGAGGCCGTAGCGAATCGGATATCGGCCGGTCATTAACCCAGCACGCGTTGGACTGCACATCGGCGAGACGTGAAAATTCGTTAACTCAACGCCTTCAGAGCACAAGCGATCGATGTTGGGCGTCCACACCTCATCGTTGTGATACCCGACCGCGTTCCACCCCAAATCATCTGCCAAGATGATCACGATGTTGGGTTGATCGGGCTCATTTGCAGCAGCCGTGTTGCAAGCCAGGACAACGAAGACAAGCACCAAGTTCCAGAATGACTGCGCCATTTTTTTCTTTTTTTTGAATGAAGCTAAAGCCGCTTGAATCAAGGGACTGAGCAAACGAATGGCCTCGTCAAATAGCGTCATTTCCGTGGCTGGCGAAGCGCTTTTTGCTGTCGCGTGATTTCACGACTAGCTTGAGCCACAGCCTGTCTCACCGCAAGCAATGGCACTTTCGTGCTAGTAAATGCAGTGGCGTTAAGGTTTGCCTGCTGACTCTTTGCGTAGAATCGCTAAGGACTGGTTAAGGCACCTAAAGTCGGCTTGGATTGCGTGTAGGCTCCCCTTGGAGGCGGCGATCGTTGTGTCGCTCGTTCGTTTGGGGCGTCAAAACGAGTCAACCACTCGAGCCAGTTCACAGTTGTCGTCGTTGTTGTCGACAGTTCTTTTCACTTATCTGATCAGGAGAAACGTCATGTCATCCAAGTTGATCCGTTGTTGCATGTTCCTAGGCGTTGTTCACCTAGGCGTTATTGGTGTCGCTTTGCCCGGATGCGGCGGTGGCGGCAGTACCGCACCTGAAGCCACTGGCAAGAGTGAGCTGGAGCAATACATGGCTGAGCATCCCGAGTTAGCCAATGAAACCATGCCCGAACTCGATGAGTAGGAAGATGCATCGAGCGTTTTCTATTTCGCGTGACTTCTAATTTTCCAGGCGCCCGATGGTACCGGGCATTCTATTTCCTTGATTTCAGGTGTTTTTGATGAAAAACTTTCGTTCCCGTGCGGGCTTCACTTTAGTGGAGCTACTTGTTGTGATCGCGATCATTGGCGTATTGGTGGGGCTGCTGCTTCCGGCTGTACAAGCGGCCCGTGAAGCCGCCCGCCGCATGAGTTGTAGTAACAACTTCAAACAGCTCGGCCTTGCAATTCATAATTATCACTCGGCGTATGATGAACTCCCCAAGCACATGGGAGGAACGTACAGCCCTATTGCACCAGGTCCGTTACTGGACCCCGGGCACAATCGACTTGAGCTCAGCACGTTAGTGGGTCTGACTCCATTTTTCGAACAGCAAGCGGTATGGGAGCAAGTCAGTGGTCCCTATCGTGGCCCGGGACAAACAGCAAGTTTTTCGCCGATGGGTCCAAATTCACGAATGACTTTGAATGATCACAACACAGGTACGCTTGGCCCATACGCACCGTGGTTAACCAACATTCCAACGCTCCGTTGCCCCAGCGATCCCGGCGTCGGACTTCCAGCACAAGGACGAACGAATTACGTCGTTTGTCTTGGTGACTCCGCACGAGCAAGTCAGAACGGTTTGACTGGAGATAACAACGCAATCGGTGCTGGCAACGCGGCAATTGTCCGCGGATCGCAACGCGGCGCGTTTGTACCACGGCAATCGACGAAATTCAGAGACGTTTTGGACGGACTGTCCAATACAATTGTCATGGGTGAAATCATCTCGGACTTGGGCGACCGCGACAAACGCTCGCAGGCCGTTGACGGACCAGCAAATTTATTTGCTGCGGGCGGAGTCGTCGCATGCGTTGGACTTGTTGACTCAGCCCGTCCAAAGTTTTGGGGAACTGCCGCCATACCGCGCGGTGGTGCGGAGAACGCACGTGGAATGAAATGGGCCTACGCCCGGATCTTCTATAATGGGATGAATACGATACTTCCGCCCAATCGTGAAGTCTGCATGCAAGGCACAACGGGAAACCTTGTCCACTTCGAAGGGGTTTGCCCGCCAAGCAGTCGGCATCAAGGCGGTTGTCACGTGCTCTTGGGCGATGGTGCGGTGAAGTTTGTAACGGACTCCATCGAGGCTGGAAACAGCAACAGTGCCCAGGTGAGTGACGGCGCAGGTTCCTTGCCGTACGGTTCCCAGAGCCCGTTTGGGTTATGGGGATCTCTCGGCACCAAAGCCTCAGCCGAAACGATCCAAGGCTTCTAAGCGAGTGGGTTCGCTCGTCAATTTTGACCTAGACGCGAGTGCCACCGTTTCATGGCACTCGCGTCCGTCTCACGCTCAAAAAAACAACATCTCCAAGGCCTCTGAAATGATCTGCTTCTTCCGATGTGCAGCAATCGCGATGTGCGTATTGCTTCATGCCATAACCGACGCACGAGCTGAGCCGACGAATGTTGTGCTGATTGTTGCCGATGACTTGGGATGGAGCGACGTGACGCTGTATGGCACCACCAAGCTTTACAAGACACCAAATATCGAACGACTCGCGAAGCGTGGAATGACCTTCACGCGAGCGCACTCGGCTAGCCCGCTGTGCTCGCCAACGCGAGCGAGTTTACTGACGGGACTCAGCCCCGCAAGGCACGGGATCACGTCACCCAATTGTCACTTGCCCCAAATCGTGCTCAAGGCAACACAGGGCGATCGCGTTGGCGGGAATAAGCCATCGATCTTGCCAAACCCTGTCACTCGCTTGGATACGAGCTATCCAACGATCACCAGGACACTCAAGTCGGCTGGTTATGCAACGGGGCACTTCGGGAAATGGCATCTTGGCGCGGCACCTTATTCACCGCTTGAACATGGATTTGATGTCGATGTTCCGCACTGGCCCGGCCCAGGTCCTGCGGGCAGTTTCGTGGCACCGTGGAAGTTCCCTGACTTTGACCCCAATACGCCCAACGAACACATTGAAGATCGGATGGCGCTCGAAGCGGTTGCCTTTATGGAGAAACACCGCGACGAACCATTCTTTCTGAACTATTGGATGTTCAGTGTTCACGCACCGTTCGATGCGAAACCCGAACTGATTGAACAATACCGTCAAGTTGTTGACAAAGACTCGCCCCAACGATCACCGATTTATGCTGCGATGATCGAAAGCATGGACGATGCCATCGGAACGTTGCTCGACGCGCTGGATCGACTCGGGGTTGCTGATAATACGATCATCGTCTTTACCTCCGACAACGGCGGCAACATGTACAACGTTGTCGAAGACACCACGGCGACAAGCAACGCGCCGCTTCGAGGCGGCAAGGCAACGATGTACGAAGGCGGAACGCGTGTGCCACAAATCGTGAGCTGGCCCGGTCACGTCGAGGAAGGCTCGCGAACCGATGTACTCACGAACTCGTGCGACATTTATCCGACATTGCTGGACATGCTTTCCATGTCGCCGGCGCCAGACCAAACGTTTGATGGAGCGAGTATCATGCCGGCGCTCGAGGGTAAAGCGCTCACGAGAGACGCCATCTTCACATACTTCCCGCATGATCCGCCCGTACCTCAATGGATGCCGCCATCAGTTTCAGTGCATCGAGGTGATTGGAAGCTGTTGCGTTTGTTTGCTTGTGGCGATCATGGAGGCGATCGTTGGAAGCTGTTCAACCTTCGTGACGACATCGGCGAGAATCACAACTTGGTGGCGGAGTATCCGGAAGTTGTCAAAGAGTTGGATGCATTAATCGAAAAGTTCCTCGTTGATACGAATGCTGTGCGGCCAATTCCCAATCCGAACTATGTTCCATCGAAGTACTCGATTGAATCCGAGGGCGAACCAGGCGCAGGTCACTTCGGCAGCAAGCTCTCCAAAGACAATGCACCGAAAGACAATGCACCGAAAGGCAAGGCGCCAAGAGGCAAGGCCGCGAACTCAGCTGGTCCGAAGAACGTTCAGGAATCTGTAAGTGGCTGGACGCCAAGTGGCGACTGTGAGATCACGATTTCCGACAACGCACTTGTCATCAACAGCATGGGAGGCGATCCGCATATCTCGACGAAGTTGATGAACGCCATTGAACCCAATGGCGTATTTTTGGAGTTCGTTGCCGAATCGAATTCACAGGGCAACGGTCAGGTGTTCTGGCTCGAAGTGGGTGGTGGTCCATTCGCAGCAGATCGAAGCACAGCCGTCGAAATGGTGCACGACGCGAAGCCGCATACGTATCGCGTACCGCTTGCCGCGTCATCAAAAGTTACAAGCATTCGCGTTGATCCGAGTCGTGCGGAGGGTACGATCAAGATTGGCGATATGAAACTTGTCCACGGCAATGGCGACGTCGCTCAGCAATGGACGTTCTCGGCAAAATAACGGGTTCATAGAACGAGCCGGCTGTTCTATCCGCGTACTTCGCCATGGAGCGGAATGACTCCAGCACGAAATGCATGGTACTACGACCCGTAAAATCGTCACATTCGTTGAGACGAGTTGCGGGATTAGAGACTATCGGATTGTATGTGCCTGACGAGCAACCGACTACTGCGAATCAAGTCCTAGGGTTTACCTAGGTGCGTCCGTCGCAACAGCGAGGGACGCGAGCGTAGTCAGTTTTCGACAAACCATGAGTCTGCTTTGTCCACGTCGTTTGAACGGATCGAATCCAATGTACGAGGCTATGCACGGTTGTTCCCAACCGTCTTCCGAAATGCATCTGGGTCGACGATCACAGATAACGAGGGACACACGTTCATCGATTTCTTCTGTGGTGCCGGGTCGCTGAATTACGGGCACAACAACTCGCTCGCCAAAGCTGCGCTGCTCCAATACATCGCGTCGGATGGAATCCAACATTCGCTCGACACGATGACGGAGTCCAAGGCTCGGTTTCTAGAATCGTTTGAGCGAATCATCCTGCGACCGCGTGAGCTTTCATACAAAATACAGTTCACTGGGCCAACCGGGACCAATGCTGTCGAAGCCGCGATCAAGCTCGCTCGCAAGCAAACCCAGCGATCGCATATCGTGGCGTTCACCAACGCGTACCACGGTCACTCACTCGGGTCGCTTTCGCTTACTGGAAACCAATACTACCACAGCGAGTTTTACGGCTCGCATAACAACGTCACGCACTTACCCTACGACGGGTATCTGGGCTCGCTCGACACGAGCGTGATGCTGGAAAAGATGCTTGATGATTCGAGCAGTGGTTTGCCGCGACCGGCAGCCGTGATTGTCGAAACAGTTCAAGGCGAAGGCGGTGTCAATATCGCAAGCAATGCGTGGCTACAGCGCGTCGCAACCATTTGCCAGGATCGCGATATTCGATTCATCGTCGATGACATTCAAACCGGGAACGGACGCACTGGGAAGTTCTTCAGCTTTGAGCATTCCGGAATCAAGCCAGATATCGTTTGCATGTCGAAATCGATCGGCGGTGGATTGCCCATGTCGCTGGTGCTCATTCGACCTGAGTTGGACATTTGGAAGCCGGGTGAGCATACAGGCACGTTCCGCGGCAACAATCTTGCATTCGTCGCCGCAGCAGCTGTTTTAGAGTACTGGGCTGAACCGACCTTCGAAACCTCAATCGAAATACGTAGTCGCATCGTTCAAGATTGCCTCCGTCGTATCGTTGCACGACACCCACAGTCGAACTTTTCCGTGCGTGGCCGTGGGCTCATGTATGGATTGGACGTACTTGACGGCAAGCTGGCCCGCCAGATCATTGATCGCTCATTCGCCAACGGCTTGATGCTTGAATCATGTGGCGCCGGTGACCAAGTCTTGAAGTTCATGCCTGCGTTAACGATCGAAACAGGTTTGCTTGAGCAGGGGCTGTCGATCTTTGATGCATCGTTTAGCGCGGTCGTTAGCGGCGTTTCGTCGTCCTGTCTCGGGATCGTCGACATGTCAGCTTCCACCTTCGCGGGCGCAAGTGCAGTCGTTTCGCTATGAGTTTGGGTAGCGTATCGGTCGAAGGCGAGGAAATTGAGTTCCCCATCGACCTCGAAACGATTGTCGTCAGTTGGCAGTGTCAATTGGAACGCACACCAAGTCGAGTTGCGGTAGTCAGCGAAGACGGCGAGTGGTCGTACGAGCAGTTGGAATCACTTGTCGATACGTTCGCGAGACGTTTGTCGCTTGCTGGTATCGGTGCCCACGATCGTGTGGGGTTGTGCGTTGATCGATCGGTGGAAGCGATAGCGTCGATGCTCGCAGTGTTCAAGATCAACGCCATCTTTGTTCCACTGGATCCCGAATATCCAGTTGACCGACTTGCTTTGATGATCGAGGACGCAGAAATCCAAGTCATTCTTGGGCACCAACGATACCTCAAGCCTATTGGACACCCGATCCTCGCGAGCAGCGTCGGTTCATCCAATGGACTTGCGGAGAAGCCTCGAGCCTGTCGCGAGTGGATCACCTGCGAAGAGCTGATGGAATCGCATCGGTTTTACGGTACTGAAGCACTCCAGTGGTCGCAGGTTTCCGGATGCGACTTGGCGTACATCATGTACACGTCTGGTTCGACAGGGAAACCCAAGGGTGTACAAATCGATCATCGTGCGCTGGCGACATACTGCGACGCGGACGTTGATGTTTATCAGTTAACTGCGGATGATCGCACGCTCCAATTCTCGACTCTTTGTTTTGATATCGCGATTGAAGAGATTTTTCCACCGCTTTTAACCGGCGGAAGCGTGGTGATCCGCCCTCGAGACCGATCGCTCGATCGTAATGAATTGTCGGCTATCGTGGACCGCTTTGGTGTGACCGCGATTCACTTGGCGACTGCCTATTGGCATCAGTGGGTCGATTTGATGGTGGCCATGAATGCGAGAGTTCCAGCTTCCATTCGATTGATGATCGTCACCGGCGAAAAGGTCTCGGTCGAACATTATCGACGATGGCAATCGATCTGTGATCAAGACGCTTTGTGGTGCAATGCTTACGGGCCGACGGAGGCGACTGTTTCGGCAACCGTGTTTATACCTGATGAGTCGTTCGACGCACCCAACATGCCCATCGGAAAGCCGCTGAAACACTACGAAGCGTATGTGCTCGATGACCAATTCAATAGCTTGCCGGCTGGTGAAACCGGTTCGCTCTTTCTCGGTGGTCCCGCGTTAGCGGTCGGATACTTGAATCGCCCCGAGCTAACTGAAGCTGCGTTCTTGACGGTCGCGGTCGATGGAATTGTGCGACGTATCTATCGGACGGGTGATTTGGCTCGGTGGATGCCAGACGGCAACGTCGATTTCGCTGGCCGCGTCGACCACCAAATTAAACTGGGCTCGTATCGGATTGAGCCAGGCGAAATCGAGGCGGAAATCGATCGTGCTCCGGGAGTTCAAGGGTCCTTGGTCAGTTATGACGAAGTCGACGGCAAAAAATTCTTGGTCGCCTACGTCGCGCACGGAGCCGGCGTGGTCAACGTCGAACGGTTGGCTGAGAAATTGCGTCTCACGTTGCCTGTCTATATGGTGCCCACTCGCTACGTGTTGTTGGAGTCGTTTCCGAAAACGATCAATGGCAAGATAGACCGCCGCGCGTTACCGCCAGCGACCAGCGGGGTCGTGCCACGAGTCGACGACTATGTGGCACCAAGAACAGAGCTGGAAAACAAGCTCGCACAGATTTGGCAGGACATACTCAACTTGCCACGGATCGGGATTTATGACGACTTCTTTGCGTTCGGTGGAAGCTCTTTGCTTGTCGTGCAAGTCATCGCTCGATTGACGACTGACTTGCAACTTGAATTGCCTGTGCGGGATTTCTTTGCCAATCCAACCGTCGCTGCGTCGGCTGCGCATCTGGAACGATTGTTGCATCCGCACGAAAAACATCCTCAAGGTTCTCGTGACGCTAACCTTGAGTCCCATGACGTTCGCGAGGCACGCGAGCGTTTGCCGATCGCGGTTCCCTTGTTTTATGCCAGCGGGAATGAACAGTTATTTGGTGTTCACTATCAACCGCGATTGAATTCACTTGGGAAAGGTGTCGTCATCGCGCATTCGATTGGTCACGAATACACTCGCGGTTATGCTAATTTGCAAAAACTCGCCGTCCAACTGTGTGGGCGTGGCTTCGACGTCCTGAGATTCGACTATGCATCGACCGGAAACTCAAGCGGCGAGTGCAGTGAGTTGACGGCGGAACGTATGATCGAAAACCTCGTGGACTCGATCAGATGTCTTCAATCTCGAACTGGAAATCCGTCGGTGTCTGTTGTTGGTTTGCGTCTTGGTGCGACCATTGCAAGTCATCTACCGGTGGATCTTGTCGATCCAATCGTGCTGTGGGACCCTGTGGTTTCGGGAGCCTCGTTTCTTGCAATGCTCGAGCAATTCCACGCCCGTGAGCTCACAGCGCTGGATCGTTTCAATTCGATACGGCGCACCAACTTGGATCAAGTCGGCGGCCACCGAATGTCGGAGGCCAAGCGTTTAAGCTTCCAGTCGCTTGAAATTTGCCCCTACGTTCCTGGAGCAGTGGTCGTGCTCTCCAACCAGTCCTGTTCATCCCCTGCCGAACGAGTCTGGTTAGCGAACCAGATCCAAGTTCATCATGTCGATGATTCGATTTTTTGGAGTGACCCGCGTTATACCATCAGTGCGTTTTCGTCTCGCAAGATCAATCAATTCGTCGTGGACGCATTGTGCTTGAGCATGAGTCGAGGAGATGCTTGAAATGGATAGCGCAGTAATCTTTGGTCGATACGATCATCTGATGGGGATTTGGACATCGCCGAAACGATCCGGAACGATCGATCGCGCCGTTGTCCTCGTTACGGCAGGAATGTTGCACAGCGCCGGTCCATTTCGTTTGCATCGAGACTTGGCCGTCCGGCTAGCGGAGACCTCAATCGGTTCGATGCGTTTCGACTTATCGGGAATCGGCGAGAGCTTTGGTGTCGGAGTGGCGGGCGAGTCGACCGAGCGAGCCGTGAACGAGATTCGTCAAGCGATGGATTGGATTGAAAACAAGCACGGCATCCGCCATTTCGTGCTGATCGGACTGTGCAGTGGTGCTGACGATGCCTTGCGAGCCGCCATGGGTGATGAACGTGTTTGTGGATTGGTAGCGCTGGACGGACTGGGTTACCGAACGCCACGCTACTATGTTCATCGTTTGACCAAGCACTATGCCAAGCGCTTGATCCGGCCAAGCAAGTGGTTGTCCGTCGCACAGCGTCTTTTCTCATTCACCCGACGCCGTTTTGGAAGCTCCGTTGCAGCCGAGGCACCGAGTTCCCTGAATGCTGGAACGGACATTCGTGAGTATCCGGCCCGAGACGACGCTGCCAAGATGCTCGAAAACTTGGCTGATCGCGGGACGAAGATGCACTTTGTCTACACCGGAGGTACCGCCGAATACTACAACTACGCAAGCCAATTCAGCGACATGTTCCCAGGATTGAGAGGTCGTACAGAGATCACCACTCGATATTTCGAGACGATGGATCATGTGGCATATCTGTGCGAAGACCGAGATGCTCTGGCGAATCACATCACTGAGGTTTGTGCGAGTCAGTGCTGAGGCGGTTCGAAGAACGGGGCTGAGTTCTTGAGACCAGCTTTTGGTTATACTTGGCAAGCGGTTTTGTTTCTTAACAACTTGCCCCGAACTGTGTCGTTTATGATCCGGCTCTTGAACTTGGTGTGGCGTCAATCCATCGCATTGGCTGCGTTACTTCTCTCGTTGATGGCATGTGCACCAGCCACACGTGCGGACGACGCTTACGATCCACAACGAAGCGCACGGTTGGCCGATTTGGCGATCAAGAGTGGAAACGCGGGCCGTGGAGCGTTGGTCTATGCCTCACCAACGAGCGCGTGTCTGTCATGCCACAAGATCGGCGAGCACGGCGCGAGTGTTGGGCCTGACCTCAGCCAGGTTGGGGCGAAACAGACACCGCAACAGATCATAGAATCTGTGCTTTGGCCAAAACGTCTCGTGGCGGAGGAGTTTAAAGCGATTGCCATCGTGACCACCGAAGGCAAAATCATCCAGGGCTATCGCGTTCGCGAAACGGCGCAAGAACTTGAGATTCGCGACAGTGCAGCCGGGACCACGACAACGTTCGCGAATGATGCGATCGACGACATTCAAGAAGTTGGCACGCTCATGCCGGAGGGTTTACTTGCGGCAATGTCTGAGCAAGACAAACTCGACTTGATTGCGTTCCTCATCGACTTGGGGAAACACCAAGCGATCAGCCCCGAGTCGATTGATTCACTTCTTGCTCACTCGCACGGTCACCACCCCGCGACGTTCGACATGCCTCGCGAACCGCTCGACAAGTCCGCTTGGCCAAGTTGGCAAGCGAACGTGAATCGGGATCGCATCTACGACTTCTACGGCAAACAGGCACGTCACTTTCGCGACGTGACTCCTCAGCCAAGTCTGTTGGCTGAATATCCCGGCTTGGATGGTGGAAACTACGGGCACTGGGGCAATCAATCCGAAACGACCTGGGCCGACGGAAGTTGGAACGAGACGGATTTAGGCAGTTTGATGTCCGGCGTGTTTCGTGGACCCGGTGTGAATGTCGCTCGCGCCGTCTGTGTGCGTCTGGGCGATGATCTATCCGTTTGCTTTGACCCGGACAGCCTCACGTATCCTCGAGTTTGGTCCGGAAACTTTGTGACATTTTCCGACGTGCGATATGGGTTCATGAACGGGTTGAGTCAAGATGGACCAACCGTTGATACGCCAGACATTGAGCTGCCTTACGATAGCAAGTTACCAAGGAAGTATCTTGGTTTTTATCGCAGCGGAGACCGTGTGATCTTCTCCTACCGCGTCGGCGATCAAGAGTACTTGGATGCCCCATCCCGTGTTGATGGCAAGTTCGTTCGCGTTGTCACTCGGCGTGACGAGCACCCGGATCGAGACGTGCTTGCCGGTGCGGTGCCCCAGTGGACCGATGAGTTTGTCGTTCGGGGTCAACTGGGCTCGGGTTCACCGTACGCAGTGGACACGATTCCGCTACCGATCGACAACCCTTGGAAAGCGAATCTGTTTTGTGGCGGGCATGATTTCCTTTCTGATGGGTCAGCTGTCGTTTGTACGATGCAAGGCGACGTGTGGCGAGCGACTGGTATTAGCGATCATTTGAGTGAAGTTCGTTGGCGTCGCATTGCGTCTGGATTGCATCAGTCGTTGGGGTTGGTGATCCACGATGACCAGATCTTTGTGATCGGACGGGACCAGTTGACTCGGTTGCACGACACGAATGGGGATGCAGAAATCGATTTCTACGAGTGCTTCAGCCAAACGCTAGAAACGTCACAATCTGGTCATGACTATACCTGTGGCTTGTGGCGAGACAATGAAGGCCGCTTCGTTACAGTATCGGGAAAACAGGGCGTGATGCGAATCGCTGCCGACGGACAGAGCGCCGAAGTCTTGGCAACGGGTCTCCGCAACTCCGACGGCTTGGGACTGTTGCCCGATGGCACGATTACTTTGCCTAGCAGCGAAGGTGACTGGATGCCCGCGTCCATGGTCGCTGCGATTCGCCCCAATGGTCCCGTGCTCAATCGATTGCCTGGCGTTTCACCCGACACGCGTGGGTTACCGTTCTTTGGTCGCCCAGGCGGGACGCTTGCCCAGCCGCCCGAAGTCCCGATGTTGTATCTGCCACGAGGCGTCGACAATTCAAGCGGAGGACAAGTCCATGTGAGCAGCGATCGATGGGGGCCACTTCAAAATCAACTCATTCACCTTTCCTTTGGTGCTGGCGCTGCCTTTCTCTTGCTTCGAGACGAATTCGACGGTGGGATCCAAGCTGCTGCGGTACCCATTGCGGGTGAGTTCGCATCAGGCGTGCATCGTGGCAGGTTTCATCCTATCGATGGTCAACTTTATGTCAGTGGCATGAATGGTTGGGGAACGTATACGACAGAGCCCGGTTGCTTTCAACGTGTGCGATATGCGGGCGAGTCAGCTCAATTGCCAACGGGCTTTCACGTTCATTCCAATGGCATCGTCATGACGTTTGCCCAGCCGCTTGTGAAGGAGGTCGCGGAAAAGACCTCGAACCACTTTGCCCAGGCATGGAACTATCGTTACAGCGGCGCCTACGGATCGGCGGAGTACTCGACGCGTCAACTGGGTTTGCGTGGTCATGATGTTCTGGCGATTCGGTCGGCAACTGTGCTGGACGATCAACATCGTGTCTTCTTGGAGATCCCCGAGATCCAGCCCACCAACCAATTGCACCTTCTAGTAAAGTCGGCGGAGGATGTCGAACACGATTTGTTCATGACGGTACACCGCATGGACGCGCCGTTCGAAGACTTTCCGGGGTTCAAGAGATACGACAAGGTCTTGCTTCCGCATCCGCTTCTCACCGATCTCGCTAAACCGATCGCGACCAAACGCAACCCACATGCAAAAGCGTTACCCAACGCACGTCCAATCACGATCGCAGCCGACAAGAACTTGACGTTCGATCAAGCCGAGATTCGAGTGACAGCGGGAGAACCGATTCGATTGACGTTCAATAATCCTGATGCCGTTCCGCACAATTGGGCGTTGATCAAGCCAGGCCAGCTACGGCAGTTCGGAGATTTAACCAACAAGTTGATCCAAGACCCGAACGCCGCTGCGAATCACTATCTGCCCCCGACCGGTGACGTGCTGGCGTACACCGATGTGGTTGAACCGTACGCGACGTTCACCATCTATTTCAACGCCCCCAAGACCCCTGGTCGCTATCCTTATCTTTGTACCTTCCCAGGCCACTGGATGGTAATGAACGGATCACTAATCGTCGAGTAATAACTCCTCCCTCTCCATCTGCCCCCCAGCTTCAACTTCAACTTCAGCTTCAACCAACCTTCAATCCTGCTCCTTTCCCACCCCCGAATCCTCCAGCACCCCAATCCAGACTACTCCTCCCCAAACGACGACGATCGCACAAACCGCCATTGCTCGACGCTCCATCTCATATCCGAGCGATGCCAAAATATAACTCGTCGGCTACATTGAACGCGATGAATACAAATCGCCAACTTCGTGATCTCGTTTGGGCCGTAAATAGTCCGTCACTGATTTCGGATGGTGTGCACCATGGATGTCTACGGCCTGGCAACGTGGACATTGAGCATCTCGCTTCGTTTCTGGAGGATTTCAAGAGCCATCGCGTCGGTCGATATTTTGAACAGTTGATTTTCTACTGGTTGAAACACATCCGCCGCGTGGAGATCATTGCCCAGTCGTTGCCGATCCGCGACGGCAATCGCACGCTCGGCGAAATCGATTTACTCTTTCGCGACGAGCAGGGTCGGTTAACGCACTGGGAAATCGCACTGAAGTTCTATCTGTACTTTCCCCATTTAAGTTCGATTGACAGCCACTTGATCGGCCCGAACGCCGCAGACACGTTTGAGCGAAAAATGGAGCGACTTTTCCAGCACCAGCTCCCACGAAGCGAAACCATGTTCCCCGAGGTCGAAGTCCGTCAAGCGTATGTCAAAGGACGCATCTTTTATCATCCGCTTGATGCCCCGAGTTTAGAAATGCCCAAGCAGCTTTCACCCGATCATTTGCGTTGCCATTGGATTCGCTCCTCACAACTGGATTTACTCAGCCGATTCGATGGCGAATTATTCCGAGTGCTCCACAAGCCATTCTGGTTATCCGAAGAAACGACTCCTAGTAGCGAGACAGACTCGTTCTCGTGTCGGCAAATGAGCGAGCACCTCGGGGAGCATTTTGCGAGAGACGGTCATCCTGTACTTATCAGCAAGCTTCACTCCTCCGATCAAAAACTTACGGAGACGCAACGCATCTTTGTGGTTCCAAGTTGCTGGCCAAACGAGTCCGATTAGTCACGGCGCGGGAGTCGACCGATGCCAAACACTCTCTGGTCGGCTTGAATTACGCGCAAACAAGTAGCTGGAAAGTGCCAACTTCGTTTAACCGTTAGCCGAAGGCGAACGAGCGCATCGTTAATAGTACGCCTGCGGCTGACCGTTAAACAAAAACTCGAACTTGGCGCTGTCCAGGTAGTCTTCGGCGAAAAAAGTGACACTTGTTGCCGCTCGAAGCCAAGGTTTGAAAATCAAGTCATCGCACAGCCCTGGAGAATTCGAAACTGCTACCATGAATTCGTTCTTGTCATTGCGGCGCTCACTGCAATGGGCAAAAGAACGAACCGTTTCCGGCTTGAGGAGATTTTCCCGTGTTGCGATCGTTAATCTATGTCTTGGCGGGTGTCGTTGTTTTCACTGTCGTGGCCTCCGTCGGTGGGTCACTCATGCGTGGTAGAGATTACACGATCGAGGAACTCTATGCGGAAACATTGACTCGTCGACCGAAGCAACCACCGTTGACTTTGGTCGCGTTGTCTTTGTTGGAAGAAGGCGAGCGTACACCGATCCATGATTTCGTTGAGCTGATGAACTCGGACTCAGAAACTTTCGAAGCTGCGATCAACCGCATCCGCTCGAATTGGCATCCTGGAGATACGATCATGCTTGTGGAGCTAGCGCCGTTTATTGAGAGTTTCTTTCAGGCATATGTCAGAGAAACAATCGAGGACGCGACCGGCAAGACATTTGGCGACGACCAGGAAGCGAGTTACAAGTGGGTATGGAATCAACGCGATGCGATTCACCCGCGTTATCCTGAGTTCAAAACGTCGCTCTACAAACAAATTGATACCCGTTTTGCCACATTCTTTTCGCCAGATCGTGAATCGCTTGTGCCATTGAACGAAGTCCGGTGGGGCGGCGTTCAACTTGACGGAATTCCTCCCTTGACCAACCCGAAAACAAGCAACGCTTTGGACGCAACGTTTCTTACCGATAACGACGTTGTGTTCGGGATCGAAGTTGAGGGCGAAGCACGCGCGTATCCAAAACAAATCTTAGCTTGGCATGAGGTCGTCAACGACAAGGTTGGCGGAGTTCCCATCAGCGGCGTGTATTGCACGCTTTGTGGTTCCATGATTGTCTATCGAAGCATGCTGGACGGTTCGCTCCATGAACTGGGAACGAGCGGTTTTCTGTTCCGTTCCAATAAGCTGATGTATGACAAATCGACGTTCTCGATGTGGTCAGCCTTGGATGGAACGCCTGTCATTGGGCCGCTTGTTGGCCAAGACATTCGTTTGAATCGTGAGCCCGTCGTTACGACAACCTGGGGGCAATGGAAGAAACTCCATCCCACAACGAGCGTCATGACCCGTAGCACAGGTCATCAACGCGATTACCGCGAAGGTGTCGCATACAGTGTCTACTACTCAACCGACGATTTGATGTTTTCGGTACCGACGACCGACACTCGGTTGAAGAATAAAGCAGAAGTATTTGTCGTCGATCGTGTTGGAGATGAAGTCGGTTCGTCCCCAGTCGCCTACAGTGTTGAGTTCCTGATGAAGAACACGGTCTATTCTGCAGGCTCGTCAGCCACTCCTGTCGTCGTGCTCACAGATTCGACGGGCGCGAATCGTGCGTATCAATCCAAGGACGTCATGTTTACACGCTTGGAGGGCGACACGACCGCAATCGATGACCAGGGAAGAAGTTGGACGGTGACCGAGCAAAAGCTGACACTGGATCCGCCATCGAGCGAGGAAAGTGCTTCGACATCGATAACAACGCCCCGAGGCTCTGGGTTGCAAATGACCACGGAAAAAACACTCGACCGACTTCCGGCACATCGCGTCTTCTGGTTCGGTTGGCAGGCCGCACACCCAAATACGCAACTCGTCCTTTAGTTTGCAACTCGTTCTTTAGTTTGTTGTGCACACATCGAAGGACTCTCCGACGAGTCATCCGGTTTCCTCAAACGAATACGTTGTAGATCCGCAGGCGACATAAACGCAAGCAATCCCGCCAGCATGATCCACTGGAATAAAAAAAGATTCATCGTGAGTTCGATACCGAGATGAAGCGTAGCGGCAGCGATCAGACACGGTACTCGTAAGCGTGGAACCCAAATCAAGATCGGCACGAGTGCTTCGATTGCGATGGTTCCCCAAGTGAGCGAACGAAAAACCCACGGCTCATTGAAGAGCCTTTCCAGCAACGGCAGACGTCCGAAATAATCATCCAGTCGTGAGATGTGAAACAGTGCGCTACCATCGCGCCAAGTTTCGCCGAGCAATTTGCACCACGCGGACGAAAAATAGATGACCGCAACTTGTATCTGGACCAGTCTCAATGCCCAGGTGTCAGCCGACGTTTCGTTGGATCGTTGACCGCTAAGCTGTCGTGCGAGTGACCAACGGTGATCCAAAGGGAGGAAAATCATGAGGAACGCGAACCAACGAAAAACGACGTCTTCGCCATCTGTAATCATCAAGTTGCGGTGCTGGAACGAGACCAGCCAAAAGAAGATACACGCGGACTGGAGTCGTGACCAACAACCGAACAAAAGTAGCACGCCTTGGAGTAAGAATACACCGAGGCAAATGCGAATCGACGTTGGCGTGGTCAGGTAAAAAAACAGCGATTCATGCGACGTACCTGTGACGTCACGCGCCGACGAGATGGAGAGCACGCCAGCATCGGAGAACCAACGGGCTGCGTCGGGAATCAACGTAAGAACGTAGACGATAATTAAAACGGCATAGCTGATACGAAACAGCGACGCGATCCGCGGATCGCAGGACTCGAAGAAGAAGCGATCGAAAATCCGTTTTGTGCTCTCAATCATTACCGACCATCAATTCGTGGCTCGGTTGATTCTCGTTAGTTCTCATCCACGCACATGCCAATTGTCGGATTCATTCAGTCGATGACGCATCGTAATCTCGCACGGCGAGCGGTTTGATAACGAGCATCGTGATCGTTTCGTCGCGGCGTGGGTAGGGCGTTTCCTCGTTCGGCAAAGCTTCGAGAGCGCTGAATGCAAGCTCAACGCGAGTCGTCGAACGATAGGGCGATTCGTTGGAAACGATATAGTCAGCCAAGTCGTCTGAAACGGACTGGATCAACGGGGAGCGAAAGCGGCTGTAATAATTTAAGCTGCGAAAACCAACGAACTTGTCATAGACACTCAACTCGGGCCAAAATGGCGATGTCCATCGAGTTGACGAACCGTCGCTTGCAGTGAGGTCCGCCGAGAGCCATCCAAAGTCCTTACGAGGATCGGGGGCAAAAAGCGTCCACGGCCGTTGCCACAATCCAACGCGATCCAGATACGTCTGGCACCTTTCACCCAAAAAACGATTCTCTCCCAAGAACCGATTTTCTCCGCTCGACCCGATGCGACTCACACCACCGTGATCGGGAATGGATTGGATCACCATCACGAACACGGTCAAAACGATAAACAGTCTCTGTCCAACTCGCTTCACGTTGACTTCTCGATGCGGATGAGCCAGTCATGTTTGGTGTTGGGAGCTACGATTTCGACGCTGGCGCCGCCTTGGATGACGGTCGTGGCGTCGGCGGCATTCCCGTTGGCTGGGTTGATTGATGTAACCGTAAATGCTCCTTGTGCGGAGCTCATATCAAGTTGTGTGGATCCGCCACTGGGAAGGTAGACCAAATACAGTTCGCCTGGCTTAGCAAAGCAAAATCGCGAGTTATCGTGCTTTGGGTTGCCGATGAGTTCATCGGCTGGAAGCATTTCGCTCAGCGGTAGTTTCTCGAACAACTCAATGGCGACACGGCAATAATCCCAGCTTTGTTCTCGCGACCGCCAGTCCTCGCACTTGAGATCGTTTTGGGCGTATTGGTAACCGAAGTAGTATTCCACTCCAGCACCGCCGCCCATCAACGTGCCGTAGAGAGTTTGATGGCGAACATCGTGCTGGGTGTAGGTCATCTTGCCTGAGTTGTCTTTGCCGTCGTAGCCTTCGTAACCGAGGTCTGGGCATTGGCCGTGTGCAGCGGTGCCCGACTCGTCAAAAGCGACGACCCACGGTTTACCCGCGTCGGCCGATGTATTGACCCACTTCACGGTTTGCCAATGCGTGTCATGGATACCACCGTTTTGCAAGGACAATCCCGTCAATTTTGATTTGTTACCGATCAGCGGTAGATACTGTTTGTCCTGTTCGTTGGGGAACGTATGCAGAACAATGAGATGTTGATACGGGTCGGATTCGGCGATGTAGTCCACCATCGCTTGGATCTGTTGAGTGGTTTGCGTGTTCTCTTCGCCGAGGTTCCAGTTCAGAGCGAGTGCGTGGCCGAAACGCGAGATGAGTTCGCGACAATACAACTTGCGTTGCCAACCGAGATCGCCTCCGTCGAGCGACTCAGGAACGTTGGTCTTGTTCTTGCCAGCGTTGTGATCATCGTTTTCGGATTCTTGCATTTTGAAGTGCAGGTACATGCCACGATGAGTACCGTGGTCAAACACCACGCCCCATTGGTCAAGTTTGCTGCAGTCATAATGCAACTTGTCATTACGATCGACGAACGGCCAAACGTTGTCACCATCACCGCCCGCGTTGTACGTCAGAAACGAGAACGCGTTACAACCTTTGCCGGACAAATAATTGACGGCACCGATGAGACCTTTGCCCTTGTCGGTTTGCCAAACGGGATCGCCGTTTTTCCAGTCCTGGAGATGCGGAGCCCAAGTTTTGAGTGGAACTTTTTTGGGGTTACCCGCGATCGTGTTATCAAAGTCAGCGTAGCCGAGCAATGTCTCCGGCGCGTCGGCACCAGCCTTGATGAAGTACTCGCCGGTGCCAGCGAATTGGAGGTATCGCTTCCCGACGTAATTCAGCCGCCCGCGTGACCGCAAGTCGCGACCGGACTTGTCGCTGGCGGCGACTTCGAAGGAGCCTGACTTTCCGTTTGCGGTTGCCAAAGCGATCGTTGCTGCGTTCTTGTTCAGAGCAGCATGCGCACCGGATTCGAATGAGACTGAATAGCTCCACTTTCCGATTCGATCGGGTGCGAAATGCGCGCGCCACACGTTTCCGGAGTCAGCCGACGTATTACTCGCGTTACCGTCCGCCGCGAAATACCCAGGGACCGTGTACGTGGTTCCATCTTCGTGACGAAATCTGACGTTGAAACGATAGTCAGTGAACGGGTTCGGAGTGTTATCGAGCTCGTGAGCGTACGGACCAGCGAGATCGAGTGTGATCTTGTGCCACAGTTGCATTTCGCCATGAAGCGATACGCTTCCATCACCATCGGAACCGCGTGGCGTTTGGAGCGGTTCATCGCTCAGCGGCTTTGTCGGACTTTCGGCATACGAAATGTGTGAGAGCGTGAAAATGCTAAACGACAACAGTAACCAACGCAAATTCGACATATCAACCACCCACCCAGAAGTTCAATTGTTTCGCACCAGTGTAGTCGTTGCGGCGGGGCGATCCCAGACTGGAACGGTCTGCGTGGCAATTTCGCTATCGCACGCCTCCTTCGACGGGCGAGAATTCCGCGAACACCGGCAGACTCTTGGATGCGGCTTCCGCTTCCGCGAGGCTGAGATTGAACACTCGGAGGAAATCGAACGCGCCAGTGCGTCCGACGAATTCAGTTGAGTTGGATGAGTCGACAAGGATGTTGCTGGTTTGGTACTGGTTATAGATATCTGTCATTCCAGTGCGAACGATACTTTCGTGCGTTCCGCCAGCAAGCACGCTTCGCAAGTACACGTCGTCGGCTTGGAACAAACCAAGCATAATCACATCGTCTTCGCCACGGCCATCACGTCGGACAGCCGAAACCATGCTCGGCAGCAACGCGACTTCGGCGGCAGCGTTCGCCAGATCGATGCGAACGTTGACGAGCGAGAACGTCCACGCCGCATCACGACTCGGCTCGGCGGTGCGGAACCAGGCGACAAGCGGATCGTAGTTGATGCTATTGGTCGGATCGGTGAGCGAGTACGTTTGGGTGCGATCGACCTCGACACGCGTGGTATCAAAAATGAATGCAAGGTGCTCCGACCGATCCGGCGTCCCCGTTGGCTTGCTCAAGACAAAGTCGTATCGTGGGTCACCTTCGTTGACGGCGTCGACAAGTCGCGTGACTAAGTCACTTTCGATCGCAGCAATTTGCTGAATCGCGATCACGTCAAACTGGCGAATGACTCGGCATGCCACTCGGCGTGAGTCGCTGCTTGCAAGTTTCGTTGGTCCGAACTCATCGAGTGACCACGCGGCGATGCGAATACTCTTGAGACGCTCGGTCGCGACACCGCGTGACAAGTTCGCCCGCGAGTCGCTGCGGACATCGTCAATCGTTCGACGCAGCGAGGTTGCGTCGCTGACATCTTGGGCCGACCACATGCGGGCTAGACTCGTGTCCCGGTCACTGGGGCTATCGATGGAACCTTCGTCGCGAAAGCCAGCCAGTGACGCATCGGTTCCCACTTCATTGAACGGCCGCACGCTGACACGATCCAGTCCGCTGACTTGATAGTTATTGAAGAAGTACCAGCCGGCACCCACGAGCATGAGAATGCTGATCAGCGGCTGGATGGGTCGGGGGTTGGATTGATCGGACATCGCCGGCTTGCCTCCTTGTTGCGGAACTCCGCCGTGAGGCCACGGAATTCGACAAAAGTTTCAGAGTCATTCGTTGAAACAAAAGCCTTGGGAGCTTTCGGCCGCTCAACTATTGCCCCCAATCAAGCATGGGGCGGCGAATATGCCCGCGTTCGTTCCATCAGCGACTAAGTATTGTGAAACGGCATGTTCTTGATCGATCCAGACGCGTTGTTCGGGAAAGTCGCCATGAATTCGCTGGTCGGAATACTTTGGCTGACCGGAGCCCCCAAATCGATGTTGCAAATTCCTTGCCGAACGGTTCATGACACTTTTGCGATTCGCGGGTATCTTGATACAAGCAACCACTTTCCCATCACCCCTCGAATCGATTAAAGCAACCGCCGTGAGCGAAATTATCAATGTCGAAGTCCCCACCGTTGGCGAGTCGATCAGCGAAGTTCAGATCGGTCGCTGGTTGAAAAAGGACGGTGATTGGGTCGCCGCTGGAGAAGACATCGCGGATATCGAGACCGAAAAAGCCTCGGTACAAATCCCGTCACCCGCTTCAGGTTTTCTTCAGGACATCACCAAACGCGCAGACGAGTTTGCCGCAGTCGGTGATGTAATTGCCAAAATCCGCGTAGCGGAGTCGCCCAGCGGTGGTCCAGCCCCCGCATCGAGCACGCCTGCTGCGGCAAACGCACCAGCAAGTCCAGCCGCTTCCGCGAGTGCATCAACGGGCGGGTCAGCCGCTTTCGTGATGCCTGCGGCTCAGCGATTGCTCGAAGAACACGGATTGACGGCGGGGCAAGTTCCAGCGACAGGCCCCGGCGGACGATTGCTCAAAGAAGACGTTGTCGCCTATGTCCGCAATCGTCCTGCTCCAGCAGCGGCTCCAGCTCCAGTGGCTGCTCCTGCCCCAGCGGCCGCGCCGGCTCCCACATCGATCTCCGCACCAAAGCGTGCGACGGCCCCAACAAGCCTCGTCACGGACTCGGCCTATCGAACAGAAGAGGTCAAGCCGCTGAGCATGTTACGTCGAACGATTGCGGCGCGGCTTGTCGAAGCGCAACAAACAGCGGCGCTACTGACAACGTTCAACGAAGTCGACATGCAACCTGTGATGGCGATCCGACAAAAGTATAAAGACTCGTTTTTTGAAAAGCATGGCGCCAAGCTCGGTTTCATGTCGTTCTTTGCCAAGGCGTCGGTCGAAGCACTGCGTCGATTCCCAGCGGTCAACGCAGAAATCCGTGGCGACAGTGCTGTGTACCGTCACTACCAAGACATTGGGATCGCGATCGGTGGCGGCAAAGGCCTCGTGGTGCCAATCCTTCGTAACGTTGAACGCATGTCGTTTGCCGAAATCGAATCGTCGATCGCTGATTTTGCTGCAAAAGCCGGCGACAATCGACTGCAACCAGTCGACTTGATGGGCGGTACGTTCACAACCAGCAATGGTGGGATCTACGGATCGCTCCTCAGCACCCCGATCGTGAACCCGCCACAAAGCGGTATCTTGGGGCTGCACTCGATCCAAGAACGTCCCGTGGCTGTGGATGGTCAAGTCGTGATTCGACCGATGATGTATCTCGCTTTGACGTACGATCATCGAATCGTCGACGGCCGCGAAGCTGTTGGCTTCTTGAAGACCATCAAAGACGTGATCGAAGACCCTGCACGATTATTTCTTGAGCTGTAAGACATGACGTGGGAACTTTCTGAGTTTGGCAATGCGCTAGGCCGTGGGAGCGGCATCGGCGAACTGATGCTCGATCTCGGTGAAGCGCTCGCACACGGTGGCGAACACGTCTGTATGCTCGGCGGCGGTCAACCCGCTCACATTCCTGCCATCGACGCGGTATGGCGACATCGCGTCGAAGAGTTAACGCAAAATCGTGGTCAACTCGAACACGCTTTAGGCAATTACGAACCGCCCGCCGGCAACCCTGCGTTTCGAACGGCGCTCGCAGAATTATTCCAACGCGAACTTGGTTGGGACATCAGTCGCGATAATATCGGCATCACCGCCGGTGGCCAGACCGCGTTCTTCTTGTTATTCAACGCGCTCGCTGGTCGAATGCCGGACTCGCGTCAAAAGAAAGTGCTGATACCGCTCGTGCCGGAATACATCGGCTATGCGAACCAATCAACAAGTGGCGAGCTTTTCCAAGCTGGAAAACCGAGAATCGAGTTGATCGGCGATCACGAATTCAAATACCACGTTGATTTCGACTCGCTCATCATTGGCGACGATATCGCCGCGATTTGTGTTTCGCGACCGACGAACCCGAGCGGTAACGTGCTCACGGACAGCGAAATAGCGAGACTCGCGTCAATCGCAGCCTCGCATCACATTCCGCTCATCATCGATAACGCGTACGGTAACCCGTTCCCTGGTGCAATCTTTACCGATGCAACGCCGGTGTGGAATCCGGACATTATCTTAACGCTCAGCCTTTCCAAGATCGGGCTGCCCGGTACACGCACGGGCATTGTCGTCGCGCGACCCGAGATCATTGAAACGATCTCATCAATGATGTCGATAGTCGGCTTAGCGAATACGAACATCGGCCAAGCCATCACGACGCCATTGATCCAAAGCGGTGAGATCCTTGAGCTTTCACGTGACGTTGTTAAACCGTTTTACGAAAAGAAGTCTCGCGACGCCCAGAGTTGGGCACACGAGTATTTCCCCGATTCGATTCCGTATCGCATTCATCGCAGCGAGGGAGCCTTTTTTCTCTGGATGTGGTTCGAGGGCCTGCCGATCACAGCACACGAACTCTACAAGCGTCTAAAAGCACGAGACGTTTTCATCATTCCCGGCCATTACTTTTTCTTCGGCAACGATGACATGGACTGGCGTCACCGTCACGAGTGCATTCGGGTCACCTTCACCATGCCCGAGGATATCGTCCGCCGCGGGCTAAAGATCATCGCTGAGGAAGTCACGCGCGCGTACGGCGAAACGACCAACGTCTAAATCCAAAACAAGTCGTCTGCGGTAAGCTCGACAACGACGTTCACACGGCCTCATTTTTGGCCTGTCCTTGTTGTCGGATGAGTCCAACTTCTTTCCGAGCGTGGGAAAGGAGATGCTGCGAACCGATCCCCGAGGCACCTTCCTATTCTGTGACGCCGTACGATGATTGGAGGGCGGTTCAGAAACAAACGAGCCCAACGCGCAAACATTTTCAACGCCATTCGATGGCAAATGCGATCCCTCCAGCAAAACTGAGTTTAATTTTGATCCGTTCCTCATTGATACGACGATTCACGATCATCAGTTTTGGATGTTTCTTGCCGTGGATTGTGGCAAGCGACCGAAGCTCAGTGGACGCAAGTGATTACTTCGTCATTCAAGTACTGGATGCAGCTTCGGGACGTGGCGTGCCACTGGTTGAATTAAGAACCGTGAATGACGTCAGCTACTGGACCGACTCCGCGGGCTATGCGGCGATCAACGAACCGAGTTTGGTGGGCAAGTCCGTTTTCTTTCATGTGGCCAGTCATGGCTATGAATATCCAGCGGACGGGTTTGGCTACCGAGGAGTGAAGCTCACCGTCGCACCCAAGGAACAAGCCACGATCAAATTGCCGCGAAAGAATCTGGCTGAGCGTGTCTATCGAGTCACTGGCGAAGGCCTCTATCGCGATTCGATACTGCTCGGAAAACCTACGCCGATCGCGCAACCGCTTCTGAATGCTGGAGTATTTGGTAGCGACAGTGTTTTGACGGCGGTATTCCGGAACAAGTTGTATTGGTTCTGGGGCGACACGAACTTGCCTAACTATCCGCTCGGTAATTTCCATACGCCAGGCGCCACGTCGGAACTGCCATCGCACGGAGGATTGAGTCCGAATGTAGGTGTCGAACTGAATTATTTCACCGATGCAAACGGGTATGCCAAACCAGCATGCAAAATGCCGGGAGATGGTCCGACTTGGATTCAAGGTTTAACGGTACTTGGCGGCGATGATCCTGCGACCCAGTCCATGTTTGCTGGATACGCGAAGATCAAACCGCCGCTCGATGCTTACGAGCATGGCATTGCACAATGGGACGATGACGCCAAAGAGTTTGTCCATCGTGTGACGTTTCCGAAGTCGCAGCAGACTTATCCGATGGGGCATCCCGTTTTGTCGGCGGACAACGGAGTGGAATACGTCTATTACTGTCATCCGCTGCCGCTCGTTCGTGTTCGCGCCACGAAAGATGCAATGCTTGATCCGACTCAGTACGAAACATACAGCTACATTCAAGACGGAAGCGACGAACAGAACATCAAGCTTGAACGAGATCTCGACGGCAAGCTGGTTTGGAAGTGGAGAAGGAAATCGATCCTGCCAACGCGAGAACTTGAAGAGCAACTTGTCAGACGAAAACTGCTTGCAGAGGACGAACGGGCCTTCCGAATGCAAACACGATATACAGATCGACGTTGGACGCTTCACACCTCTTCAATTGCCTGGAACGAATATCGCAATTGTTGGATCATGATCGGCTTGGAAGCCGGAGGAGAAAGTTCGTATCTGGGTGAGGTCTACTATTCCGAAGCAGACTCTCTACAGGGTCCTTGGTCACCAGCAATCAAGATTGTAACGCACGATCAGTACACGTTTTACAACCCTCGATTGCACGAGATGTTGAGTGAAGATGGTGGCCGCGTTCTCTATTTCGAGGGCACTTACACGCGAACGTTCTCGGCGTCTGCTAATGCGACGCCACGATATGACTACAACCAAATCATGTATCGCTTGGAACTTGACGATGCTCGCGTGTTAACGCCTTAGGCTGGAGCGCTGGTCGCCACGGTAGGTTTGCAGTAGTCGAGGAATTCGACTTGAACTCGAACAATCTCTTGAGATGCAGAGAAGAACGCATCGAGCACTGCAGGGTCAAAATGCGTTCCACGACCTTCCTCGAGAATCTCGAAGCACTTTTGACGCGGCATCGCTTTTTTGTATGGTCGCTCGGAGGAAAGAGCGTCAAAAACATCGGCGACAGCGGTGATACGTCCTTCCAATGGAATGTCCTCGCCAGCCAATCCAATTGGGTATCCGGATCCGTCAAACTTTTCGTGGTGCGATTGCGCGATACTTGCCGCCAAACGCATCAGCGAACTTCCATCACGAAGCATTTCGGAGCCGACAACC
>JBGSNA010000249.1:0-2445 GCA_041739875.1 Pirellulaceae bacterium | reverse complement strand
CGACGGTGAACCAGGCTGGCAAACGACTTGGCGAGGCTACCAAGTACTGCAACAACACCTTGACTCAATGAGACTGGTCAACGCAATTTGATGATACATTTGTGGGTAATGACAAGCCGCTCGACCCACCCTACGTTTTAAAAACTCACAGCCTCGTAGGTCGAAACAAGCGAAGCGAAGTTCCGGCAATCCTTTTTTGTGGACGCTTGTGCTGCCGCAACGTCGCTGCGATTGCAAAGCCAATTGAATGGCCCTTTTCACCTTTCTGTAGTTCTGATTCATTGAACGGTATTGCGTTTAACAGTCAGCCGAAGGCGCACACGGTGGTGATGATCGAAAAGAGTGCATACGCCTTCGGCTGACGGTTAAACGATTTGTCTCCACAGGCATTCAATGCCGATTCCAGACACCCTGCACCTAGCACTCCACACGCAGGGTTTCGTTCAAGAAGTTGACGTCACTGGCTGCAGGACTGAAGCCGTTGCGGACTGCCAATCATGTCCGCGATGTAGAACTCCGACTTCTTGAAATTGATGTCCTCGTGCGTGACGTGGTTCGCGGCGAACAAGTAAGTGTATGCCCGCCTCTCTTTGCGGCGAGATACCTCGGCCCGGTAGCGCTGGGTGCTACCAAGTGCGAACTGTCCGAACACGGCTAGTGCGTGTTCGGACAGCAGGAAGCCTTCAGACCATAGGTCCGACGAGAGGATGTCCGTCCACTTCGCCTTCGGCCGGAGCTTGAGTTGGATCGGTTCGTGTATCGATTTCGGGACCCGATCTCGATACGGTTCGCCGTCGTCCTCGACATAAACGCGGCTCTGATCGAGTGCCGCCTGAGGTTACTCGCCTACCGTCCCGTCGGTGGCAAAACTCATCGCGACGAAGCATTGCGGGGCATCGGCGTTGCCAATGAACCGATCGACCGCGCTCTGCATGCGGATGGCAAAATCGTCCAACTCGGATCGGCCAGGATTGCTGTTTATGTTCATCGCCTGCCACTCACTGAATACTCTAATCGATTGCCGCCGAACGCCAGCGATCACCCGACCGCCGGAGAAGAATTACCATTGGAAACCGCGTTGTCGGCGGCTCGGTGTGCATCGCATTGTTCTGCCTGCGTACCTGGATCGATGATGCGGTGCGCGACCTCAGATCGACGCTCGTTGATCGTGGCAACAATTTACGAATGTCATGCCCCGCTGCCTCAGACGTTGCATGGCGCACGCGGCGAACTTCACCGTAGCTATCCATCAGGTAATGTCCTCGTTAAGCAATTCGAGCGGGGTGACCAAAGTTGGATTGCCCATTCCCAGTATACCATTTACGCGACGAATGTGGCCGAATTTGTTTGCATTCGCGATGTGTCGGCAGTTCCAAGTCACGAGAAAGTCGCAACGATGCGACGGCCAAGTGAAGGGCATCACCGCCGGGATCATTTGGCATCACGTGATTTGCGATGTATGCCTCAACAGCTTCCGCGACGGAATCATTCAAGTCAAGAAGCGGGAACTTACCAGCCAATTCGAGCATGTCCGATTGGTTCGGAAATTGCCCACCGTTCAACTCATTTTCAACGGCAAGGCTGGTGACTAGTTCATCAGACGATGCAATAGCAGCATCAAGCCAGCGCCGAGTCCAATTCTGACGGGAGACCATCTCGGGTTCAGGCCGAGCGTTGAAGTAGAAGCTGACGACAGTTGTCTCAATATAAATTCTGGCCATCGTGTTGAGTCTCAATTTTCAATGGCAGAACGGTAGCGATCACCGATGTCGCGGCCAGGAAATTCACCATCAGAAAACGGCGAATCCGCGACTTCGGGTGAGTAGAGCGGGCTCTCTCTTCCAAATTTAGCGTAAAGCTTGCACTTGGTCGATTGAGCGTCGCCCCCTCCCAGAACCGGACGTGCGATGTTAACGCATCCGGCTCCCCACGATGGCTATCCCGCGCTGACGAATCAGCACGCTCTGCGATCGGGTCGAGTTAGCATCCGAAGCCTGGCTCTGTGTCCAGAGGATGCTCGATCCCAATGGCCTCCATCGCTCGGCCGCCTTCCCTCCACCAGAATTACCCGGCTTCACTGGTACTATGCAGCCTTCCGACCTCCCATCGTCATTTGATCGCCTCCCTTATTCAGATTGGTTTCTCATACTCGTGCCTCGACATTTCGAAGCAAAAGAACGATGGGATCTCACTGGTTGCCTGACTGACATGATGTGTAGCGCGAATGGGGCGCCGACTCCGGGTCTTCGTTTGCAGCTCGCCGATGACGCTGCGAACGATATTGCTTTGGGGCATGCACAAACCTTGAGCAGAATCCAACAGTTACAAAATTTCGGAGCTATTCCCGTTCACAGCCGCAGGGCCACCTGCAGTCTGTTCATCCTCACTACCTTTCTGTTTACGCTTCAACCGACGACTTCGGGGAACTAGCTGCGAAAGCAGATA
>JBGSNA010000248.1:0-33122 GCA_041739875.1 Pirellulaceae bacterium | reverse complement strand
AGTACCAGTTCCAGGACGCCGTGATCGAAGCATTCCAGTCGCTGAGCGGAGGCGACGTCATTGCGTTTGGCGACACGAACACCGGCGAGCCACACTTGGACGAGGAGGCCAATTTCTTCAACGCCAGAGAGGCCGCGTGGTACTGGAACAACAAAGCCGGGTTCCGCATCGACCAAGTCTTCGCGACGAAGTCACTGGAACCGAGTCTGCATAACGTCCAATACGAATGGGGAAAATCCGGCGAAACCCGCCTCTCTGACCATGCCGCGATTCTGTTCGAGATCGAAGAGACCTGAATCGCTCCGTAGTTTTTGGCATACCATGATCGGCGACTTTAGATCCGTGACGACGATGCTACTATGGCTACCAATGGACTACCTAAAAACCTGCTCAACTTCCCACCGAAGTAGAGTTTAATGTCGCGAAATATGCCTTTGGTTGCGAAAGCTTTCGCACTTCGTTAAGCTCAGCTTTATTGAGATTGACGGGGATTTATTGCAAAAACCAGGGAATACCGTTAGCGTTATTCACGAATTCACACGGCAAAGGTCACTGGTTCGAATCCAGCATCGCCCACTGTGAGTCTGTCCTTTTCACCTCGTGTTTTGCCGGTCGAGACGTTTTTGATAAACGCATTTTGGAGATTCTGCGACTCACCTAATAATCGATGCTAGGTATTGGTTAGACTGCTTCGGTAAGGAACACCAAGCCGCTTTTGAGTTCGAGAACCGAGGAGTCCACATGAGCCATGCAGGAAGCGACCAAGAATCTGTTTTGTACGAAGCACATCCGTTGATGTTTCGGAACCATCCGATTTATTTCGTGCTGTGCGTGCTGCTGATCGCCGCGTTCGGATTAGGACTGGTTCTGTTGCTGGTCTGGTGGATCCAATGCCTAGGTACGACACTGACTGTGACAAACGAGCAAACGACACTTCGCAAAGGCATCTTGTCGAAAAACACCAATGATGTTTTTCACAGCAACGTTCGCAATATCCAAGTGCGACAAACACCCATACAGCGGATCATGAATGTCGGCTGGCTCGGCATTTCAAGTGCGGGCCAATCGGGATTGGAAATCGAAGTCAATGGCATCCTTGACCCTGATCGAGTCAAAGAAATCATCGACGAACATCGCAAGTCTTAGGCCCATTGTTGCCCCAATTCTAGCTCCGCGGCACATCGATGCCGGTCACACAAGTTGATGCCGATCACACAAATTTTGTGATCCCTGGGCGAGCGATTTCGACTTCGGGCGCGTCTCCCCACTCGTACTTACTCGGTGACAAATCCTGAGTTGAGTTCATTGCCTGTTCCCAAGTGATCTCTTGTCCCGTGTACGTAGCCATTCGGCCCATGATCGCCAGCATCGTGCTTTTCGCCATGTACTCTCCGTTGTTGACGGGTTTGCCAGCGCGAATGCCAGCGAACAACTCATCATGTTCAACTTGGTACATATCCTTCACATCACCATTGAACTGCCAGGTCGATTCCGATGTGATCTCGAGTTTGCTTTCGGACACGATGGCCCGACCTTTGGATCCCAAGGCAACGCTCCCCATATCGGTTTTACAGCCTCGCTGCTGGCGACAATTACTAAACAGCCTTGCGCCGTTCTCGTATTCGTATGTCACACTGTGGTGGTCGTAGATGTTGCCGTACATCGGTTCGGTGCGAACTTGACGCCCCCCCATTCCGATTGCTTTGACAGGATAGCCACCCATCACCCAGGCACCCACGTCCAAGTAGTGCACATGCTGTTCGACGTTGAAGTCACCAGACAACCAAGTGAAGTAATACCAATTGTGCATTTGCCAATGCATATCTGTCCAATCGTCTTTACGCGGCTTGACCCAAATCGGGCCGCGGTAATCGTTTGCGATAAACGTATGAATGTCGCCGATAGCCCCATCGTGCAAACGTTGAACGGTTTCCCGAAATCCTGCGTCATAGCGAATGCAGAGGCCGGAAACAACTGAGAGGTTTTTGCGTTTAGCTTCGGCACACGTTTCAAGTACCGAGCGAACACCAGGTGCGTCAACAGCCACCGGCTTTTCAGCAAACACATGTTTGCCCGCGTCGATCGCGGCCTTGAGGTGTATCGGCCGGAAATGCGGTGGCGTTGTTAACAACACGACGTCCACGTCCGTTGCAAGCACACCGCGGTAAGCATCAAAACCAACGAATTGCTGATCCGATGGGACGTCAATCTTTTCCGCAATCTCCTTGATGACCTTGAGTGATTTCAGACTCGATTGCAGACGCTCGTCAAACATGTCGCCCATAGCAACCAGTTTCACTCGGCTATCAGCCTCCAACGCCTGGCGTACGGCGCTCGTGCCGCGTCCGCCACATCCAATCAAACCAATTCGCAGAATATCATCACCCGCCGCATGTACCGACGACGGAAAAGTGATCGCCGCAGCACTCACCGCTGTTGTGGCCGCCGCAACTGACTTTCCTATAAATCGCCGTCGAGATGTCTCCGGGGCAGTCGTGCTCATGTCAGTCTTCTTTACCATGGTCATTCCACTGTGCGAGTTGCCAGCGTCGTTCTGGTTTGTCGGTATTGACGCTTGCGGAAATTATCTTCGGTTTCCATGCGCGCCGCAAGAATTAATTCGGGGTACTCCTGAGCAACTAGACCTTTGTTTGGATCCCCGCCACGACGGTTTCCAGATACTCCCGCACCTGCCTCGCCCGCAACTCAACGCCGTCGGGGCTTTTGGGGCGGGCGACCACGGGTGCGAAAACATTTTCACAACACAGGGGCATCTTGCGACCAGTAAAGGCGACTGGATGCAGCAACCGATAATGGTCAATTTCACCAAACCCAGGTCCACAATCTTGATCCATTGGCCAATTGCGGTGATCCTTCATGCAGAAACTGTGCACAACATCGGCACAATCACGAATGTCTGGGATCGGATCAAGGTCCAAGTAATCCATCACATTGCCAGCATCATAGTTGACTCTGATGCCAGCATCGCCGACTTCGCGAACGATCTCGGCACAGGCCTTGCCTGTTCCCGTCGCACCACCATGTTGCTTCACCACCAAGACCACACCGTGATCACGTGCAATCGGTCCAAGCGTCTTGAATCGTTCGATCCACAACTTGCGACTCCCGCCCTCGGTGTGACCGAACGTGAGCACCTGTGGTATCTCTGCAGCACCAGCTTGCTTGATTCGCTGCGTAAGTACTTTTAAGCCATCGGAGGCTTCCGGGTAAACCGTTGAGAACATCATTAACGGTTCGAGTCCTAAATCGCGGCACTCCGTGGCTAGCTGGCGTGAATGGCTGGGCGGCGCATCAGCAGCCATCACAGGCACACGTTCGCCACCAGGCGTCTCGCCGTGTGTGGTCCCCCAGGCAATGTAGCGATACCCAGCCGACTTGATCCCGTGCATCGCTCGCCTCAGCGGGAACTCTGCAAATGGCAGTGTCATGCAAGCGATTTGAAACTCCGTTGGCTCCGCAGCAATTTCGTTGGCCATACCAGTCGACTGTAATCCCGACAGAGCGGCACCCGCCAGTCCACCGATAGCCGTACATAGCATGCTCCTTCGATCGAATGAACGGACGGTGCTGTTCATTCCAACTTCGATTACTTGCCGATGCATTGAGTGTCCTCTCCAAAAAGTCGACCAAAAATGCGTGCGTATCGTCACAGTCTAATTTGTCACGCTTGTGCGGTGGTGCACATACTTGTCGTGAACGTGCGACAGGGTGCCACATGTGTCATGTCTTGGATTGCCGAAAACGACTGGAAAGGCAGTTTTCTTTTTCGATTCAGGTCATTCATGGGCGACTGGCACTAATTTTGAATAGGTGGGCGATGACCAAATTCGTTTCACTGATCTTTGATATCGCTGAGTTCAAGCATGACAACCGCTGCGGCGCATGAAGCAAGTCCAGACCGAGGCCCGGGAACAACATCAGATGACCAGCGTTTGGAGACGTTCAGTTACGATGACCAAATCGCGAGGATGTTCGTTGCCGCCACGATTGTCTGGGGGCTTGTGGCGACGCTCGTTGGATTGATTGTAGCCATCATCTTGGTGATGCCTAATTTGACCAGCGGTCTTCCGTGGATCTCCTTTGGGCGACTTCGGCCTTTGCACACAAACGCGGCGATTTTTGCATTCGCAGGCAACGCGATTTTCGCAGCGATCTACTATAGCACCCAGCGACTCTGTAAAGCTCGCATGTGGAGTGACACGCTCAGCCGCATGCACTTTTGGGGATGGCAGATCATTATCGTGGCGGCAGCGATCACGTTGCCGTTGGGGATCACTCAAAGTCGCGAATATGCGGAACTCGAATGGCCAATCGATATTCTGATCGCAGTCGTTTGGTTATTCATTTTCGGCGGCAATTTCTTGATGACGTTGGTCCATCGTCGCGAACGTCACATGTACGTCGCGCTTTGGTTCTATATCGCCACGATCGTTACCGTGGCGCTGCTTCACGTATTCAATAACTTGGTCGTGCCTGCGGGATGGTTCAAAGGATACAGCGTTTACGCAGGAGTCCAGGACGCGTTCATGCAGTGGTGGTACGGTCATAATGCAGTCGCCTTTTTCTTGACGACTCCGTTTCTGGGGTTGATGTACTATTTCTTGCCCAAGGCCGCCGAGCGACCCGTGTTCAGCTATCGACTGAGCATCATTCACTTCTGGTCGTTGGTATTCATCTATATCTGGGCTGGCCCGCACCACTTGCACTACACCGCACTGCCCCAGTGGGCGTGCACGCTCGGGATGCTGTTTAGCTTAATGCTTTGGATGCCGTCCTGGGGCGGAATGATCAACGGTTTGCTCACACTGCGAGGCGCGTGGCACAAAGTTGCGGTCGATCCAGTGCTCAAGTTTTATGTCGTCGGCGTGACGTTTTATGGAATGTCGACGTTTGAAGGACCGATGCTTTCGATTCGCTCCGTGAACGCACTGAGTCACTACACCGATTGGACCATCGCCCACGTTCACTCCGGCGCACTGGGTTGGAACGGCTTCATGACATTCGGCATGCTGTATTGGCTGTTGCCGCGTTTGTTCCAAACCAAGATGTGGAGTCCACGACTTGTCAATCTGCACTTCTGGCTCGGGACGATTGGTATTTTGGTCTACATTGTTCCGATCTACGCTGCGGGACTGATGCAAGGCTTGATGTGGCGAGCGATGGACGACACGGGGCACTTGACGTATCCCGACTTTATCGAAACGACTCAATCGATCGTGCCGCTTTGGTGGCTACGTGTGTTGGGCGGACTCATGTACTTTGGTGGCGTCGTGATGCTTGCCGTCAATGCAACGATGACGTGGATCGCTCGACCAAGCACCTATGAAGTACCGGTCTACAGTGCACCACGTTTGACGAAAGAGTACGAAGGCCACGAACAACTCAAACGCAGCGTACTTCAAGATGCTCCGGTACTTGATGTTGCCAAAAAACTTGATGTCTGGGCCCAAATGGGCTGGCACCGCAGTTGGGAACGACTGCCAATCAAGTTCACCGTGCTCGCCACGTTGGCGGTGGTGATTGCGACTTTATTTGAAGTCATACCAACGTTCCTCATCCGGAGTAACGTGCCGACGATCGCGACGGTCCAGCCCTACACACCACTTGAGCTTGCCGGGCGTCACATCTATGTCTCTGAGGGTTGCTACAACTGCCATTCGCAAATGATTCGGCCAATCGTCGCAGAAACCAAACGCTACGGCGAATACAGCAAGCCAGGCGAGTTTATCTATGACCGGCCGTTCCAATGGGGTAGCCGTCGAATTGGACCGGACATGGCACGAGAAGGCGGGAAGCAAAGCAGCTTTTGGCACTGGACACACTTCCAAGATCCGCAAAACGTCTCGCCCGGTTCCGTGATGCCGAGCTACAAGCACTTGCTCGAGAATGATTTGAAGTTCAATGCCATCGCGCCGCATGTGAAAGCCGCTGCCTACTTGGGCGCTCCCTACAGTGACGCAGATCTGAACGATACCGCAGCGGTTGCCATGAAACAGGCTGAACAGATTGCGGCGGATATCGTCCAACAGGGCGGGCCTCCCATGACGTTCGAAAAGCAAGCGATTGCTTTGATCGCTTACTTACAGCGCATCGGCACGGACCTCTATCGAACAGAAACGCCTGCACCCGAAACCAAACAGGCGCCCGAAACCGAACAGGCAGTTGAAGCGGGAACTGAACCGCGACCAGCGGACAGCGAAACTCCCGTTTCAGCAACACCCTCGCTCCCAGGAGAACAGCAATGATCAAGGACCTTGTGTGTGCATTGGACTATTCCAATTGTGCGGAAGTCGCGCTATGCGTGTTCTTTGTTGTATTCGCCGCCGTCTTGTTCAGTTCGATGCGACTGAGTCGCGCCGCAGTTGAACGATTTTCATCCATTCCTTTGAACGACCAAGTGGAAGACCCACGCTATGAGTGACGCGCCGCGTACCGACCACGCTTACGACGGTATCGAAGAGTACGACAACCCACTGCCAGGTTGGTGGAAGTGGTTGTTCGTTGCCTCGATTGTGTATTGTCCTTTTTACTTGATGTTCTATCACTCCGGCGTTGAGGGACGCAGTGTCGAGGACCAATACAATACCGCGATGGCTGCGAATACTCGGTTGCAGTTCGAGGAGATTGGCGAACTGCAACCAGACGCCAACACGATCGTCTCCTACATGAACAAACCGAGTTGGGTTCAAGTCGGGAAATCCGTTTTCAAAGCCAATTGCATTTCATGTCATGGCCGCGACGGCGAAGGACAAATCGGCCCCAACTTGACTGACGAAAGCTTCAAGAACGTTCGTAATATCGAGGACATTGCCCGCATCATCAATCAAGGTGCCAACAACGGAGCGATGCCAAAGTGGGCAAATCGTCTGCACCCGAACGAGGTCGTCTTGGTCTCCGCCTACGTCGCTTCGCTGCGTGGCCAAAACCTTGCTGGTCCGCGTCCTGCGGAAGGCCAAGTCATTCCAGCATGGCCAGCTGCTGTAACGGAATCCGAGGCAGAAAGTGATGACGATTCCAAAGACGAAAACGCTGAACGCAACTAGAACGAATCATGAACCCAACCTCTGAATCACCGTTGAACATACCGTTGCCAACCCTTAGCGGTTGCGCCGGCGCTTGCAATGGTTGTGGCGGTGACGGCAGCAACTATGCCGATGCATTGCTGCCTGCGGATGAACATGTTCTCAGCACGCTTGAGAGTGACGGAAGTCGGCGGTGGATGCATCCGAAGTTGTCCAAGGGCATTTGGTGGCATCGTCGGCGCATCGTCGCCTACGTATTGATGATCGTGTTTGTTGCGATTCCCCATCTTCGTATTGCTGGAAAACCGTTGATCCTGTTGGATATTGCGGCGCGCGAGTTCACTGTGTTGGGAAAGACATTCCTGCCGACGGATACAGTGGTGCTCGCGATGCTGATGCTCAGCGTCTTTCTAACGATTGTTTTGGTAACTGCCGTCACTGGACGTGCGTGGTGCGGGTGGGCTTGCCCGCAAACGGTCTACATGGAGTTCTTGTTCCGTCCCATCGATCGGTTTTTTGGCGGAGTCAGCGGCAAAGGCGGCGTGCCGAAACAGGATCGCTCAGCTGTTGGACAGGTCGCTCGAATCGCAGTTTACGTAGTCCTTTGCATGTTTCTTGCCCACACGTTTTTGGCGTATTTCGTTGGCACCGAACGCTTGGCGGTTTGGGTCCGATCTTCACCGATCGAGCATCCGACGGCATTCCTTGTGATGGGTGCAACAACCATCGCCATGCTTTATGACTTTCTGTTTTTCCGTGAACAGCTCTGCGTGATCGCGTGCCCGTACGGACGTTTCCAGTCCGTGATGTTGGACGAACAGTCGATGATTGTTGCCTACGACCCTGTTCGCGGTGAACCTCGCAAGAAAGGGAAGCATGAGCAGGGCGACCCTGTCGGCGACTGCGTCGATTGCAATCGCTGCGTCGTCGTTTGTCCCACAGGAATCGACATTCGAAACGGATTGCAGATGGAGTGCATCAATTGCACCCAGTGCATTGACGCTTGCGACGACGTGATGAGTCGACTCGGCAAGCCTCCGGGGCTGATTCGATACAGCTCCCAGGATTCAATCGCGCGCAAGCCGAAACGCATCCTTCGAGCACGCACGATCATTTACCCTCTTGTGTTGTCCGTCATTCTTGGCGGTCTCGGGTTTGCGATCGCTTCCAAGAGCGGCTTTGACGCGAGGCTGATCCGCGGCAAGGGCGCACCCTTCTCAACCACCAGTACTGGAATGATTTCCAATTCATTTCAAGTCCGGTTGGTGAATCGTTTGGACGAACCGCAATCCTATGCCATTGCTATTTCAGGCGCCGAAAACGCGACTCTATCCGTTGTTGATCAAGACCGACTTTCGCTCCAAGTCGCTGAAAGCACATTGGCACCGATCACGATCTTGTTCCCAAGTCGGCTAACGGCTCGCGAAGGAAATCACGTTTGTGAGGTTTCGATTACGGATCAAAGCGGCAATGCGCGGAACCTCGAACTGAGGTTACTGGGGCCGGTTTCTAAGTAGGATTATCTTTTATGAATCAAGACACACATCGCATTCTCACCGAACGTAAAGCCAAAAGATTCTGGGTTTCGTTAGTCGTTGGTTTGCTGGGAATTCAGTTGGCGATTGGCTACGTGGCGATACGCTTAGCCAGCAGCGATCCGTCGGTTGCCATCGTTCCGGATTACCACGACGCTGCATTGCATTGGGACGAACACCAATCAGCGATTGCGGCACCTAAACGACTGGGGCTTGTTACTGATCTCGATGTTTCGCGTGCCTCCAATACGAACGGTTCACGTGCGATTGCTTTTTCGATCACGGACAAGTCCGGCATGGGTTTGCCTGGCGTGGAAGTCACTGCCACGGTCTATCGGCACGCGCGTGCATCCGAAGTGCAATCGCTAGCGATGTCCAGTGTCGGTGACGGTAAGTTCATGGCTAGCGCGATGATGCCCAACGACGGACTGTGGCAGGTCAACGTGACGGTCGTCGGTGCCGCGGAGCCCATTCAAGTCGCTGAAGAATTTTCGCTGTAGTCACGACATGTTCTCAAAAACTGAATAAGACCTAGATCATGTGGTATCTGTTTTTCGCAATTGTTGCATCCAGCGTGCTCGGCAGTTTGCACTGTGTCGGCATGTGTGGGCCATTGGCGATCTTTGCAAGTGGTGCTGGAGGATCCACTCCGCGTGGTACCGTTGCGGTTTCGACGACCATGTACCACCTCGGCCGATTGGCAACGTATCTGCTTGCGGGCAGTCTCGCCGGATACCTAGGAAGCCTTGTCGACGTGGGCGGAGAGTTGATTGGATGGCAAGTGACCGCAGCCCGATTAGCTGGCGCGATGATGGTACTTGTCGGAATTGCGAAGTTGTGGGCGTACTTCCGGATAGCGGCCCCCGCCAAGACCGTCCGTCCGTCGCGGATTGCTGGCGTTTTGGTGCGATTGCGACCTTTCCTGGCTCGCCGCTCACCGATCGGGCGTGCTTTCGGTATCGGATTTCTCACGACGTTTTTGCCTTGCGGATGGCTCTATGTATTCATGCTCGTCGCTGCAGGAACCGGCAACGTGCTAGCGGGTACACTGGTGATGTTCGCTTTTTGGATTGGCACCGTTCCTGCCCTCACTAGTTTGATTGCTGGAACGGGGATGCTAGCCAACCACACGTCGAACCTTGTGCCCGTTGGAACGGCGATACTTCTTGTGACCACCGGCGTGTTTACCGCAAGCGGGCGAGGCTTCTCGGGACTGGACTCACTCGATAGCCTCCAGCCCGCAAATGATCAGCCGGTTTCGCTTGTTCGACAAGTGGAAAACGCTGAGGATGTGATCCTGCCATGTTGCCGCGCAGCGATGGAGGCGAACCAGTGATCACACTGCAAAAGCGGTCTGACGCAGCATCAGTCAACGAATTCAAATCACCGGAATGTGTTCTCACACTTCCCTGCGTGCACTGTGGGCTACCAACGCCAACGCATTGCGACGCGGATCCCGCAGCCGTTTTTTGCTGCAACGGATGCAAGGGAGCCTATGAGCTCATTCAAGGTTGGGGCCTTGAGTCGTTTTACGAACTTCGCGATTCGACCGACCAGAATCGAGCTTCGCTTGATTCAGACGCTTGCTTCGACGTCTTTGATGACGAGGAGTTTCTGGGACCGTCCAAGCCAATTCTGCAATCCGACGGCTGGCTCGAGACCCGGCTTGCGATCGTTGGGCTTCACTGCGCAGCGTGTGCCTGGTTGATTGAAAACGTTGCCGCTCGCACACCGGGATGGCAGTCCGCTCGCGTCAAAATGAGCAATCATTCCCTTCAAATCGTTTTCGACCCCAAGACAATCCGACTCAGCGAGATTGCACGTTTACTACATCGAATCGGATATGAACTTGCTCCGTATATCGACGGTGACGACCAAGCGTTCCAAACCCAGAATCGAAGGCTTCTCACCCAGATTGCGATTGCTGGGTTCTGTGCTGCCAATGCGATGTGGATCGCGATCGCGTTGTACGCCGGTGATGCAACGGGCTTGGCTGCATCGCACCGCGAGTTCTTGACATTCATTGGAACGGGCTTGGGGCTAGTTTCCGTCGTCATTCCAGCGCGAACATTCTTCGTTGGTGCGATCGCATCGCTACGAACACGAACTCCCCATATGGATCTGCCGGTCGCACTCGGGTTGTCGGTCGGCAGTGTCACAGGCATCGTGTGCGTCATCCTTGGGCGTGGAGACGTCTATTTCGATTCACTGGCAATCTTGGTGTTCCTGCTTTTGATTGGTCGGTGGATTCAGTTTCACCAACAACATCGTGCGGCTAAAGCGGTCGATTTGTTGCTGCGAATCACACCACGACATGCGAGACGAGTCGCCGCCGACGGCATCGTCACCATGGTACTCGCCGACCGTTTGCAACACGGCGATGTGGTCCGCGTACTTGCTGGAGATAGCGTTCCTGCAGACGGAACGATTGTCCGCGGCCGATCGTTGCTTGATCGAGCTTTATTGACAGGCGAGAGTCGCCATGTTCGCGTTGACATCGGTGACTGTGTCGAAGCGGGTGTTGTCAATCTGCAAAGCGAATTTGACTTTCGCGTCACGGCCTTCGGAAAAGACAGCCGCATTGGTCGAGTGATGCAATCCGTTGAAGAAGCTTCAGCGGGACGTATCCCGGTCGTTCAGCTTGCTGACAAAATTGGTGGCGTGTTTGTGGTCGTCGTTTCGATCCTTGCGATAGCGACGTTTGCGTGGTGGGCTTCATTGGACTTGTACCTTGCAGCGTCGAGTGCGACAGCTCTGTTGATCGTGGCTTGCCCTTGTGCCTTGGCACTTGCGACGCCGCTTGCCATTGCTGTTGGTCTAGGGCGTTCCGCCAAGCACAAAATCTACATTCGCGATGGAGCAACGCTGGGTCAACTTGCAAAGCCCGGTACGATATGGTTCGACAAAACAGGAACGCTCACCGAGGGCCACCCATCCGCTGCGTTCGTTTATGGTGACCAAGACGCGATTCGTTGGGCAGATGCCATCGAACGCGGATGCCAGCACCCGATTGCTGAGGCCATTCATGGTTTAGCGCGCCGACTCAGTTTCCCTGTTCAGGATTCGAGGAACGAAATCGAGGTTGTTCGGGAGGTCATGGTGACGGAGGTTGAGGTCGGCATTGGTGGGGTCATAGGCCGTTGTGATGGACACTCGATTCTTGTGGGCAATCTCGATTTCGCACAATCGCACGCAATTTATTTAGATGGCGGCACACTTCGAGCCGCCACGTCCTGCGTTCAGATTGGCGGCAGCCCCATCGTGATTGCGGTGGATGGAATCGCTGTCACCGTGCTAGCTGTTCAAGACACGATCAAAGCAGATGCAGCGGCGACCGTGACGCGGCTCAGGACCAGCGGCTGGATGGTCGGCGTTCTATCGGGAGATCACCCCGAGATCGTGAGCCAGGTTGCCGACCAACTAGGGATAAGTCGAGACCGTTGTTACGGTGGCCTATCACCCGAAGAAAAACTCCATCACATCCAATCATTGCAAGCCCATTCAATGAACCAGACGTCGAACTGCGGCACGATTGTGATGGTTGGCGATGGTGCCAACGATGCCGCCGCACTCGCGGCGGCGGACGTTGGCATCGCGGTACGTGGCGGTGCGGAGGTCAGCCTGAGAGCGGCACCGGTGTTCATCGCGACGGGCAAGCTTTCGACACTCAGCTCACTGGTTGACGCTTCTCGCCAAACTTCAGCGTTGATTCACACCGCATTCGCGACTTCACTTGCTTACAACCTCGTGGCGGTTGGGCTGGCAATGGCTGGCCGCATCAGCCCCCTGCTTGCTGCGATCTTAATGCCAATCAGCTCCGTGACCGTCCTTTCACTGTGCCTCGTTTGGCCAATTTATAAGAACCGAGATAATCAACTATGAGTGTTCTCTTTATTGCTTTGCCCGTTGCCATTCTATTGGGTGCGTCGGGCATGATGGCCTGTGTGTACTGCATTCAAAATGGCCAGTATGACGACCTCGATACACCGTCGATTCGAATCCTGGTCGATGAGACTGAGACGAAAAAAGACTCCAACTAAAACTTGACTTGCTTCATACCACGTTCAATCCGAGGAAACATGATGTGCCATCAACTAGCGATGTTATGCGACTTTGTTCACCAACAACCAGGAACGGCTTCACTCAGTGATGTGATTCGGATCGCGTGTTCTTCTTGCGATAAAACAGAAGTCTGTGCTTACGTCACGAGCAACGAGTTTGACGAAGGCAAGAAGCATGCGATCGAAATCAGCTCCGAATCGAATCGTCCAAGGCCTGCTCAAGAGCAAATTTGAATCGCTCGAGAAGTATTTTAATCTGATCGCTACTCAAACGCTGGCCGATCAAGCTTGCAATGTGTAGCATCGCGATAACAAGCACCCCAGTAGGCGTGAGCGCAAGTGCCCAAGGGTTGGCGTTCAAAGCCCACTGGACATATCCATAGATCGCCCCAGCAAAAGCGGTCACAGCCATCACTTCGTAGACCACGAAAAACATGGTCCAAATTTCAGGGCGGGCTGAGAATCGACCGAAGACCATCGTGCCTGAATCGGCATGACTCAGCTGCACGGAAAGGTGCGGTGACCAAAACCGCTGAATGCCTGGCTCGATTGTGAAGTCAAAGTTTCTTCCCTTCGACTTGACATGCTCGCAAAACTCAATCGCTTCAAGCGAACGACGAATTCTCTCCGAAAGTTGATTTGCGTCCATCGCGACGGAAAACTGGAATGTTGGCCGCATCGTCAACGCTGCTAAGCCGACATCGGCTATGGCTTTGGCCTGCTGTTGTGTCACGACGATCGTCATCCACCGTCCCCGGTCAATTATCGCGTTGAGGTGGTTTGTTGGTATTCAACTCAGAAGCCGGCCAGTGTGATGGAATGAGCCGAACATCGCCTTCGTTAGGTCGAGCGATGCGAAACGAGTCACGCACATAGTCGTGACAGCTGACGCAAGTGTTCGTCATGCTCAAATACATGAAGGTGACGCCGTCATTGTTTCCCTCCGTCGCGAGCAGTTCTAATTGCCCACATTGTTGTCGAAACACCTTGCCGAAGTGCTCGTACACGCTATCGCGAGCGCGCGGCCACTCAGCCGCCTCGCTGATTCGTTTCATCTCTCGGGCACCCAAAGCGATGGCATCAAAATCCTTGCGAACCAACCCTGCAAGCACTTTTTGTGAAGTCATCAACTTGGACTTCATCAACGCTCCTTGAGCGTCTCCGATGGGAACCACCGCGACATCCATGGGCGTTCGTTGCTCAACCTGCGTTTGCGGGCGCGGATCCAGGGGTTGCTGAGCAAGCGCCGGATCAACCATCAAGCCCATACATAAGAGAGCGATCGCGCTCAGTATTGCTCGTTTCATTCAACTACTGCCTCGTACATCCGTGTGAAATCGTGAAAGGAAATGCGTTTATTGTTTTGCCTGGATCTTCATCGTCGCGACAATTTGATTGATCATCACTTGCTCCTTCTCAGAGACTTTGCCATACCCCAAATGACCGCCCGAGGATTTTGCCACGGAAGTCATTTGGCGAGTCGTCAACTCAATCAAACGCTGTGCGGCAACGTCCGTCATTTGAACAAAGGTATCGTGCGTGTACCGCTTCCAAGCATCCAAACAGAGCGCTGAAGGTTGCGTCTTGAGCCAATTGTCCAGAATCAGCCATGCGGTCGACTCATCCGAGATTCCAAAACGCAATGCCTCTGCCATGACGGCTTCACGCTCAGTGGAAGTGATTCCGCCCTCTGCCCACGCGACAAGCACCAATGGAAAAAGTCGCAGCGCGATGACACCGTCCGCCGTGATCCCCAATTCAGCAAGCTCATCAGTGAGTACAAGGTCGTCGACGCCCGTGCTTCGAATCAAATCCGCACGACCTTGTTTGGTATGAGTTTCCTCGTGCAATTTGTAAGTAACTTGATCTTTTAAATAATCAAGGTAATCGTCCATCTCTGAATGCTTGAAAGCTGGATTCGCTTGACGTTCAGTGTTCATGGGATATGCCGTAAGAGTGAAGGAGTCACTGGCGACCAGCAACTGTTGTCCGCACTTCCACGTTGCGTCCTCAGGCACGCCTCTGCAAGTGCCGGGCCGAAAAGATGAACGACGCTACCTACAAGACTCAATTTCGTTGACTGCCAGTGTTAAGGGCGCAAGTTCGACCAACAAACAGGTTAACCGACGACAGGAAGCCAGACCCAGCAACGCAATTACTGTGACAGTACGGACAGCATGCGACAATCCGCACAGCCCCTGCGTCCCACTTGGTCAAAAAAGGCACGTTTGGCGAACGGCATTGCAGTTGCAGTTCATACTCTACAACTCTCTCAAGGATCCAGGCATGCACAAAGTACTGATCGCTATTGACGACTCGTCCGCATCGGAACAAGCCGCTCGGCTTATCGCTCATTTACCGCACTTGGAACGATTGGAGCTAACGATCGTGAGTGTGGTTCCGCGTCCCTACGTGCACGGCAGCTACATGACCACGGAGATTCTCGAATCCGCATTTGAACGTGAAAAGGAGCTTGCTGCCGAACGGTACCTTGGAATCGCCACGTTCTTTGCCGGAGCGAATGTGGACATCCAGCACATCATCCGAGAGGGCAATATCGGTGAAGCGATCGTCGAAGCTGCGACGGAGCTAAAGAGCGACCTCGTGGTGGTTGGAGCAACCGGCCATTCCCAGATAAGCCGCGTTTTGCTAGGCAGCGTAAGTGACCATGTTGCTACCCACGCACCCTGCAGCGTCTTAGTTGTGCGATCAACTGGCTTGAGTGATTCCGATCGTCCCATCCGTGTTTGCCTCGCCTTTGACGATAGCGGACCTGCGCAAGCAGCACTGGAGGAAATCTCGGAGGTGAATTGGGGCATGGGGGCGGAGTTCCACGTCCTTTATATCGCCGCGTACATCAACGAGTTTTTCGGCTCACTCACTTATGCCCCGGAAGCCGTCGAGCAGTACGCAACGACGTTGTCACTTGCAAAAGACCAGATCAAAGAGTTCACTCCGCACCTGCAAACGCATTTGGTCGAGAGCAATCACATTGGCGAGGGAATCGTTCGTTTCTCCGAAGATCATAAAATGGACTTGATGGTCGTTGGCGAAACCGTCCGCAGTACATTGGGGCGTTTTCTGATGGGCAGCACAGCCCGCTACGTTCTTCGACACGCATCATGCAGCGTCTGGATCACTCGAAATCGCGTCATTCATGGGATCCAAAAAGATCAACACCAAGCAACTCCATTCACCGCCATCCCACAAAACTAACTGCAAAGAATCCAGTCGATGAAATCAAATCCAGCATTTCTCAGCACGATCGTGTTGACACTCCTTTTCACGCAACAAGCAATTGCTGATCCGCCGCTCAGCGATCCGTCCCACGTCAAGCCATTGATGAAGATGAAATTGGAACGCGCCAAAAACATCTTGGAAGGCGTTGTGCTAGAAGATTTCGACAAGATCGCAAGCAACGCACGAGCACTCAAACTGCTGAGCATGGAAAGCGGCTGGAACGTCTATCAAACCGAACAATACATCAGCCACAGCAATGACTTCCGGCGATCTGTCGACACGCTAGCCCAAGCTGCGGAAGACAAGAACATCAACCTTGCAACACTCGGCTATGTGGCCCTCACCGTGCGCTGCGTCGAGTGCCACACGTACTTGAGAACCAGTCACGTGGACGTGCTCAAAGTCCAGCCCTAGTTGTCCGTTGGACGCCTGCCTCAGCAGTCGCGAGGCATCAGTGCGGATACACTTTCGGCTTCTTGATCTTCGTGCTGCTCAAGCAAGTCAACAAACCATTCGACTTTTTCAATTGCTGTCTTCCATAACCCCGAATGCAGCTCGGACTGGTCCAGGTCTGCCACCAATCCATCGAGCTGGCCAAGCAATCGTTGATGGTCACGAAAGGACTGGCGTTTCATCGCTTCGATTTCTGGGCTAGCTTTCGGATAAAACACCGCGAGCTGATCGCTAAGTTCATTCTCGGCACCGAAGTGGTCTACAAGATATTCGCGGAACTGTTTCAAGCGACTTGCAACGCTAGCACAGCATGAAGCATCCGGGCTTGCTTCACTCACCATGAAACATCGAATCGCATCGAGGCGAGCAGAGAGTTCGCAATCTTCGCGACGCCAAATCTCGAATACTTCGCGAGCATCTTTAGCGGGCGTTTTCATCGTCATCGCATGGTCTCCCAAGAAGGTAATAAAGCCCAAGAGAAGCTAACAAAAGCCCAAGTTAAATCAACTGCAAAGCAAGTGCCAAGTTAGGCTAAACCGTCTGCAGCCGTTCACAACGCGATCACGGGTTCATTCACAACCTTGACTTTTCCAACTTGGAACACGCCTTGCTTATCACTTGCTCTACCTGCCTCAACCGAACAAGGTAAACGAAAAACGTGCGTAATGCCTCACTCTTGTGACAATACGACCATGATCACGGCGGCGGCGAAGTCAGCGAACGTTCACTCTGAACAAGAATTACACCAATCGTCAACAGGAACCTGCTATGCGTGCCATTGTAACTTTGCTGTCCATCGTTTTTTTGTCGGCAATCACGATGGGTGATTCACCTGCAAAACCGGAGAGCGATCTATCCGTGAAACCCACCAGTTTCTGGATGCAGAGAAAAATGACCTACTCGCAAGAAATCTTGCGTGGACTTGCCTCAGCCGACTTTGAGGCAGTGGGCGTCAATGCCAGACAGATGCGAACGCTCAGCAAAGTTGAGGGATTCGTTCGTTCACGACACGCAAGTTATCGAAATCAATTGCAAGTGTTCGAAAGCGTGTGTGACGAGATGATCCGAAATGCTGACGAAAAGAATCTGCCAGGTGTCACATTGGCGTTTAACCAAATGACGGTTTCCTGTGTCAATTGTCACCAAACGATGCGTTCTCAGGCGAGTGAGCCGGTCGCCAGTCCAACGCAAAGCAACCCGGAATCGAATGCGGCAACCAAGTAGCCGTTAGAGCTTCGGCCAGAATCTTCCAACGCGACCGCAATATGCTTCGTATTGCGTGAAACGCACTTTGATGTCGCTCTCCTCGACGCAGGCTTTGATGGAAAGCACGATGGCTAGCGCGAACCAGGCAACCACACGCCACCATGCCAAATCGCTGAACTGCAGCGCGGCGGTGAACCATAGCAAACCTGTATACATCGGATGGCGGACCAAAGCAAAAGGACCGCTGGTAATGAATTGTGTTTTTTCCGTGGTTGTCGGGTGAATTCGAAGTCGCAGCAGCCCGACTTTACCCCAAGCCCACACAGCGAGAGCAGCGCCAGGCAACGAGATCCAAATGGCCAACCACGGAATCGGCGACCACTGCGTCGATAGCACCAAGAATGCTGACAATACGAACTGAGCAATCACGAGAAACCAAAGGAACATTGAACAAGGGATCCGTGACATGAACGTGCAAACGTCGGGCAGGTTACGATGCTGCCCGCACAAATACCTGGCCGCGAGAAAACGGATTGAGCCCCAGAGGCTGAGTCATAAATGGCATAATAGTTGCCCCTTTGCTGTTGCCCCTTTGCTGTTTCATCGCAGTACCCGAAAACCAAACCCGAAAAACAAACTTACAAGAAGTCTGATGAGCATGAGAAAATGGAAAGATTCGCCTCACCAAAAAACGTTTTGGTTCGCGGCGATCGTGATTGCCGCCGTTTTGCTGCTGTTGTTTGCGAGACGAGTCACGGGAATCTGAGAAGAGGTACGAAACTAAGGAGCTCAAAGAATTTCGACTGCGACTCCCTGGCTCCAACGGTCAAGTAGCCGATACAGCTTGCGGCGATGAATACCTAGCTTCCTGGCCGCACGCGCCTTGTTGCCGCCCTCCTTCGCGAGCACGGTCAACACATGAGCTTTCACAAGGTCATCCACGCCGACATCTTGAGAACCCACCACCGGCTTTCTCTCCGTGACCGCAATGGTGTCCGGACACATCTCGCCACCCCTCTCCGACTCGTCATCCATCGAGTGCGCGATGTCGCTTGGCAAGTCGTCGAGTGTGATTTCTTGATCGTCGGCAAGGATGGTGGCTCGCTCAAGCACATTGATTAGCTGTCGAACATTCCCCGGCCATTTATAGTGTGTTAAGACGTCTTTTGCCTCCACATCGATGGACCAGCCTCGTGGCAATAAATGGTCAATTAGAAGCTCAATATCGCCTTGCCGGTTTCGAAGCGGCGGCAGCATCAACGACATGACGTTGATTCGATAGTAGAGATCCTCACGAAAGCTGCCTTCCTTGACGGCAGTTTTCAAATCGCGATTGGTTGCCGCGATAATCCGAACTTTCACTTTTCGCTCGCGGTGACATCCGACGCGACGAAGCGACCCGTCTTCCAACACTCGCAACATTTTGGGTTGAAGCGCAAGCGGTAGTTCGCCAATTTCATCGATAAACAACGTGCCGCCATCAGCAATCTCGAAAAGCCCTGGCTTATCGACTGTGGCACCTGTGAAGGAGCCCTTCACATGACCAAACAACTCGCTTTCGACCAAGTTCTCGGGTAACGCCGCACAATTAATCGTGACAAATGGCTTGTCAGCAAGATCACTGCGTTCTTGTATCGAGCGAGCTACGACTTCTTTGCCCGTTCCACTTTCGCCTTCGATCAGCACTGGCTTCGATGTGGGTGCCACCTTTTCGATCATTCGCACGACATCCTTCATCACCGGCGATTCACCCACCAACTTTTGCTTCGGCTTGGAGCGAGAGACAATCGCTTTGAGCTGTTTGTTCTCTTGCCGAAGACTGTTGCGATTCCGAGCAAGCAAGCAGTGATGCTCAAGATCACCAAGCGAGCAAGGCTTCGTCAAGTAATCGCACGCCCCCAACTTCATCGCCGAGACAGCCGTTTCGATGCTGCCGTGGCCTGTGAGGAAAACAACTTCAATATCAAAAGCCATTTCGTGGACGCGTTGCATCAACTCCAAACCAGTCATCCCCGGCATGTCCATATCGAACACAGCGACTTCGAAGGACTCTCGTTCCAACAGCCCCATCGCTTCCGCCCCGCTCGCAGCTCCTTTGACGTCATGGCCCTTGCGCTCCATGTACTTCACACTGCTCCGACGAAAGTCGTCTTCGTCGTCAACGAGCAGCAACTTGATGGGCGCTTCGGTCATTTTATGAACTCTTGTTTGTTTTGGTGACAAACATCGAAGCCAAGCGATTCCCGTTCCAAACAGAAAATACGCAAGAAACGCCTAAAAGCGCGCGAATCGTCACACCCAGGCGTGCATTATCGCACGCTTTTCGGGGTTCGGGGGCATGTTCACTCACGGTTTATCGGGTTTCAGCGGGACGGTTACTCGCAGAACTGCTCCCCCCCGAGGATCATTCGCGGCCACGATTTCACCTTGGTGAGCCTCGACAATTCGTCGGCAAGCGGAGAGCCCTAAGCCGGTACCATGCATCTTCGTTGTATAAAACGGGTCAAAGGCATGCTCGAGGGCATCGTCGCTGAATCCGGTTCCGTAGTCGTGAAGATTCAACGTCACTGCTTCTCGGTTTTTCCAAATCACGTTCTCGCAAGCGACGTCAATTCGCACCGAACCGTTTGCAGCGTCAATGGCGTTTTCCAACAAATGCTTGAACACTTCTTTCATTCGCTCTCGATCCACCACTCCGAGCGGCTCTGTGTCTTGCGCTTCAAGAAAAACCACCTGGTAGGGACAATGGTTTGGGGCCGATGGCATTTCGTTCAACGCCGTGCGACATAGAGACATCAGCCTCGCTGGTTCAAGCGTCAGCTGAATAGGCGATGCATAACGTCGAACCTCGTCGTAGTTTCCCAAGAGCTCAGCCAAGGACTCGCGTATCTGGCTGGCGAGCATCATCAATTCCTGGCTGCTTTCGAGATCCAGTTCCAGCAGGTCCAAGCAAGCAACGGCTTTCTGCAGTGCGTTGCGGCTCTCGTGCGCAAGACCGCTGGCCATCTGCGCAACGGCGTCTAATCGCTCTGACTCGAACTGGCTAGGATCTAAAAGTTGAGGATGGTCCACCACCATATTGAAAACTCTCAAGCCTTGTTGCGAATGAGATATTTCATGAACCATCAGCATCACCCGCTTGTTCAGCCCATCTTTTCCACGAGCGTAAACCACCTTGTTTTTTTCTTGCTTGCTAGTGGGTGTGTTTCCCGGAATGCGCGCGTCGTGAGGCACATCGTCACAGCTAAGTGTGTCAGGCAGGATCATCTTGCATGACTGGCCCAAGATCTCGTCACTCGAAAAACCAAGCAAATCCGTAAAGTTTTGGTTCACAAATCGGATCGTTCCGTTGTCATCAACAACAGCGACCGCAGCCGGCGAAACCTCCAGCATTTGCTGAGCTAGTGGTGCATCAGCGAACAACAAGCGATTCATCCAATCTACCTTCCACGCATGGTTCAAAACACTCCTCACAGTGCAAGCCTGGTGCCGAACTTCGTCGTTACTCGAATTGGAGAGTCAATACGCCAAGGACTCGGCACAAGTTTCGCACCACAGAAAGGTTGTTCATGGCAGTACGACTCCAGGCATGTCTTAACGCACTGCGGCCCCCAGAACTCAGGATGACAGGCCCAACGATGGCGATTCAGGCACAAATAGCGGTGCCAAGCAAAGACCCGGTCTTGGCTGCTCCACTTCCTCGATTTCGCCATAGCAACGCGGAAAAGCTAGCTGCGTTTCGGATGGCTCTTAACAGCCGTGGCTACAGAGAACTTACTCGCGTACGACTCGATATCGATCACGCAGTGGTGACACTCTTTGGAGAAGTGTCGAGCTTCTATATGAAGCAATTGGCTCAAGAAGCGCTACGCCCATTGTCAATCGGGATGCGCATCGACAATCAGATTCATGTGACGCATTAACAGGCCGCCCAGCAGGCCCCAAGCGAATCGATGCCGCCCGAGCACCTGCTTGTGAGGCGATTGTTGTGGAACAGCTCGGAAACATCGCCCGCTGGCTTTTGAGGCGAATATGGCAGGATACTAGACGCCGCCGAAAGACCGCTGGTACGATTGGCTCTTGGGCTAGGACATTGGGTCCGCCGATTGGTACCCTTCTTTTGATCGTCACCCGGTGGACCAAGCTTTTCGCATCCTGCTCATCGAAGACGACCCCGACACGTTGTCGAATTTGCGGGACATTCTTGAATTGGATGGTCACGAAATTGCAACGGTTTCGACATTCGGTGAAACAATGTTGGTTGCTAACGCTGACCGAATTGGTCTGGTCATCACCGACCGGTGCCTGCCCGACGGAATGATCGAAGACTACATTCCGCAAATCAAAACCCGAATGTCACAAGCGGAGATCATCGTTGTCACCGGCTATGGTGATATACAGAGCACTATTGCCGCGATGCGTTTAGGCGTCACGGACTACGTCATCAAACCCGTCTTTCCAGACGACCTCCGTGTCATCGTGAATCGCATCGCCGAGAAGCGAGAAATTCAAGCCAAGTTGGCTGAGGAACAGCATTTTGCAGACGAAGTGCTCAATACGGCGGAAGCGATCATCTTGGTCCTCGATCTCGACGGCAAAGTGCTTCGATTCAATCGTTACTTCCAAGACTTGACGGGTTGGGCAGTCGAGGAATTGCGAGGTAAAGATTGGTTCGAAGTATGCGTCCTGGAACAGGACCGCGAACGCATTAAAGAGGTATTCATCGCGACCGCTCACGACGTGCATACGCGTGGTGTGGTGAACGACGTTTTTGGCAAGGACGGTTTGGCTCACACAATTCGTTGGTCGAATACGACGCTCAAGAAGCTCGACGGCGCGATTCAAGCTGTTTTGGCCGTGGGTGTGGACGTCAGTGACTTGGAGGAGGCACAAGCCCGGTCGCTCCATGCGGAACGTCTCGCAGCGATTGGCCAAACCATGACAGCCCTCGCACACGAAAGTCGAAATGCGCTACAACGCATGAAGGCTGCTGCGGATGTTCTTGCTCTTGAGATCGCGGGCAACGCGAGTGCGGAAGAAGACGTGCGTGCGATCCAGCGTGCTGCTGGTGACCTGGAAATCTTGCTCGAAGAAGTCCGGTCGTTTGCTGCACCGATTCAGATGCAGCCCACGGACGCGTATCTGCCTTCCGTTTGGCAACGTGCTTGGGGTGACATCCGAGCGATTCGCGATGGACGCGATGTACAGCTCGCCGAGCAAGTTGCGAACGACGATGTGATCGCGGCCATTGACACGGTGCGGATGGAGCAAGTATTTCGCAACTTATTTGAAAACTCACTCGCTGCGTGCCACGACCCTGTGCGTATCGAAGTCCTTTGCCAATCCGACCATGACATCATCGAAGTCATTTGCCGAGACAATGGACCTGGACTCAATGAGGAGCAAAAGCAAAAGTTGTTTGAGCCGTTCTACACGACCAAGGCGACAGGAACCGGTCTCGGGATGCCTATTTGCCAACGCATCATCGAGGCGCATGGGGGTACCATTTCGATCGCGCCAACGTCGCTCGGCGCATGCTTCAAAATACGATTGCCGCGTGCTTCTCGCGGGGAGTACCGTGTCAACAAAATCGGCGCATCCTTTGCCAAGTAATTCAGTCAATTTGTAAAGTCATGGAAAACGACGACCAAGCTCTCCTCTCCGCCATTCTCAGCACAGCCGTCGACGCGATTATCGTGATCGATACTCGCGGCACCATCGAATCAGTCAACCCAGCAACCAGTAAACTGTTTGGTTACACCGCCGAAGAGATGCTCGGCAACAATGTCAAAATCCTCATGCCATCTCCCTATCACGAGGAGCACGATGGATACCTAATGAATTATCATGCGACCGGTCGAGCTAAAATCATTGGCATCGGACGCGAGGTCACCGGCAAACGAAAAGATGATTCCACTTTTCCAATGCATTTAGCGGTCAGCGAAGTGAAACTTGGTGACAAAAAGCTTTTTGCGGGAATCGTGCGCGACACGAGCGATTTGAAAGCTGCTCAAGAAAAACTCACGGAAGTCAACGAACAACTCGAACAACGTGTTCGGCAAAGGACTGACGAGCTCCAGTCGGCTCAAGCGGATTTAGTCAAAGCCGAAAAATTAGCGACACTGGGCCAAGTCTCAGGTGGCATCGCGCACGAGATCCGCAACCCACTCAACGCGATTCGCACCTCCGCCTACTACCTCCGCAATGCACGTAGTCTGTCGCCGGAGAAGATGGCGGAACACCTAGAACGGATCGATCGACAGGTTTCGCTCGTCGACAGTGTCATCACCGCTCTTTCGGACATTGCTCGGTTGCCCGAACCGCACGTCGAAACATCCGATATCAATGAGTTAATTCGCCAAGTCCTGGGCACGGTCTCGATACCCGACGACATCACGATCAAGAACGAGATCGCACCGAACTTGCCAACGGTGACGATTGACGCCAACCAGATTGCCATTGTATTTCGCAACCTGCTGCGAAACGCTCGCGACGCCATGCCAAACGGAGGCTTGATTCGATTCGCATCGCACGATCACACCGACACAATCATCATCGAAGTGATTGATAGTGGCGTTGGCATCGCGAGCAGCGATCTGCGTCGAATCACCGAACCCCTCTTCACGACCAAGGCTCGAGGCATGGGGCTCGGTCTTGCCATCTCCGCTGCGATCATTGACAAGAATCGTGGTCGACTCGAAGTCGAAAGCGTCGTGGGTGTCGGCACCACATTTGCCGTTCATTTGCCCGTGCATCCCAGGTCAAAATCTCAATGATGACTGAAACTCCCCGTCGAGTGCTGGTTGTCGATGATGATGCCGACATTCGTGCGAATATTGCCGATATACTCGACGACCTCGGTTACGACGTCATGATGGCCGCTGACGGATCGTCAGCTCTCCAATGTGTTCGCGATCGCGACTTTGACGTGGTGCTATTGGATTACAAAATGCCAGGAATCGATGGCGCGACTCTTTACACCGAAATCAAAAACATTCGTCCTTCCATCGCTGCTATCATGGTGACGGCTTATGCCGGGAGTGACGGCGTCAAGCGTGCAATGGAGGCGGGGACATGGGACGTGCTTCAAAAGCCAGTCGATATTGCTGAGTTATTGTCCAAAGTTGAGCATGCGGTTCAATCGCCACTGATTCTTGTCGTGGATGATGACGAGAGCTTCTGTAAATCACTTTGGCAAATCCTCAACGAACGTCAATACCGAGTCGCTCTTGCACACAATGAACTCGACGGCATTCGTCAAGTCAGCGACCGACACCACCAAATTGTTATCGTCGACGCCAAGCTCGGCGCCGGTCACGGTCGCAGCGTGATTCAACAAATCACTGAATCCGACGTCACGGCAAGTACCATCCTGATTAGTGGCCATCATCAAGAAATCGACGCGATATTACGTGAGTTCGGCTCTCAATGCGTACAAGCTGTGTGCATCAAACCGATCAATATCGAGTTCCTGCTCGATACAATCGCCGAGGTCGTGAATTAACCACTTCACAAGCTATTAAGCGGACAACCATAGTATGACAGTTTCGTTTACCCGATGGGCCGCAATGCCTGTCTTGTTCCTATCAACGCTTGGATTGCATGGCTTGGCGGAGGAACCAACGACTCCGCGTCCAATCAAAGAATTGATCCTTCCCGGCGACTCGTTTCTTGTCGCCGGACGTCCAGCGTTTGTGCTGTTGCCGCCGATTGAGAAGCGTCAATCACCGCAACCTTGGATTATGTATGCACCAACTCTGCCAGCGTATCCAGACAGCCATGAGAAATGGATGCACGAGCAATTCATAGCGGCAGGTGTCGCGGTGGCTGGGATTGATGCCGGAGAAGCCTATGGCAGTCCCACTGGCCAGCAGTTGATGACCGATTTGTACGATGAACTGACAACGAATCGAGGATTCGCATCGAAAGTTTGCTTACTGGGACGCAGCCGAGGTGGACTGTGGGTCAGCAGTTGGGCGATTGCCAACACCGACAAGGTGAATGGCATCGCGGGAATCTATCCAGTATTCGATCTAACGACTTACCCGGGACTCAAGCGAGCCGCACCCGCTTACGGATTATCGATCGAGGAGCTTTCCCATTCGCTCGGCCAATACAACCCCATCGCAAACATTGACAAGCTCGCTCAAGCCAAAATCCCGGTATTCATCATCCACGGGGACGAAGACACCGTGGTACCGTTGAAAGAGAATTCAGCAACGCTGATGCAGCGATACGAAGCTGCTGGGGCCGCCGACGTGACGAAATTGATCACCGTCACCGGTCAAGGCCATAATTTCTGGGAAGGCTTCTTTCATTGCCAACCGCTCGTCGATTTCGCCATCGAGAGGGCAAACTCGCGTTAGATCTGCCTCGCATGACAACTGGTCTCACGGCCCTGTCGCGTTGGTATACAATCAAGACCCGCTTTGTCTCCCACCACTTTTCCCAGGACCGAACCGCCGATGTCACGCAAGCCCGTTCACTCAACCACTCGTCGAGAGTTCATTAAACGCACGTCCTTCGTTGGGGGTTCGTTGATCATCATGGGGACAAAAGCGTCGGGAGCGATCAAAGGGGCGAATGATCGCGTGCGCATCGCAGTGGCCGGGCTAAACGGACGCGGACAAAGCCATATCGGTGGCTGGATGGGTGCCGAGAACGTGGAGCTAGCCTACGCGATTGACCCGGACACGAAGGTGCGTGAAAAGGGATTGGCGGGCATTGAAAAACGTAGCAAAGGCAAGTTCACGACAGTCGGGATTGCCGACTATCGCCAAGCTCTCGATGATCCCACGCTCGACGCGATTTCTGTCGCGACGCCCAATCATTGGCATTCCCTTATCACCATCAACGCCGCCCAAGCGGGCAAACATGTGTACGTTGAAAAGCCAATGAGTCACGACGTGGGTGAAGGACGCATCGCCGTCGAAGCTCAAAAGAAATACGGCGTCGTGATCCAGCACGGAACACAGCGACGAAGTGATGCGGGCATCGCGGGTCTGCACGAAGCACTCAAATCAGGCAAACTTCCACGACTGAAAATCGCTTACGGGTACTGCTGTAAACCTCGAAGTGGCATTGGCACCAAACCCGTCAGTGAGCCGCCAGCGAACTTGGATTGGAACTTATGGAAAGGTCCAGCCGTGATTGATGAATACCATGGCAACTACCATCCGTACAATTGGCACTGGTTCTGGAAGACAGGCAACGGTGATCTGAATAACCAAGGCACTCACCAACTCGACGTGGCGCGTTGGGCCATCGACGATGACCAAACACACCCAGTTCGTGCGATGGCAATCGGTGGTCGTCTGCAATGGGACGATCAAGGCGAAACACCGAACACGATGTTCGCGATGGCCGAGTTCCCCAACGGTCAATCGGTCTTCTTTAACGTTCGAAATGTGAACTACAAAGGTTACAAAAACCAAGTTTACAATGAGTACTACCTCGAGGACGGCAGCGTCATTACGGGGGAAAGTAAGTACAAAATTTTACGTCCGGGCGCAAAAGCTCCAGAAGAGTTGAAGATTGAAAAGGGCCACGTGACACCAGGAGGCAACTGGAACGCATTCATCACCGCGGTTCGGGCGCACGAACCGAGCATGGCCAACGGAAACGTCTTGGATGCACACTACGGATGCGTGCTCGGTCACTTGATGAACAATTCGTATCGACTGGGCAAACAGGTGCCGTTCAATGCCAAGGCAGGACAGTTCCCAGACAATCCCGATGCCACGCTGCACTTCAACAAGTTGCACGAGATCATGAGTGACGGTGTTGGCGTGCCCGAAGACGGCACAAAGTACACCGTCGGCCCGATGCTCACATTCGACCCGGGATCGGAACGCCACACCGGCCAATACGCCGAGCAAGCCAACGTGCTATTGAAGGATCCGAATAACGCTGGATTCGAAATCCCAACACTCGCTCAACTGTAATGGGGGCAGTGCCAGTACGGACTATTGGCCCTTGATGACGGTGAGCCAGAGATCGTGCACCTCGATGAGACTGTCGATTCGATGCACGGCCGCCACAATCGAACCGATTGCGTTGCCGTCAGTATCAAGTGGCTGTCCAACGATCTGCACATTACCGGAAAACGAGACTTCTTTCTCCGCAGTCAATTTCAATGTGACGCTCTTGGACGAGTCGCCTTTGACCTCGGACACGACAGGTTCAGCTTTGACTCCGTCAGGTAGGTTTTCAACTGAAACGCGAAGTTTCTTATCAAAACCGTACTTGCGCTGAATCGACACAGCGATATCGAGCGATTCGCCAGCTTTCATCTCGAAGTGATCCGCGGCAATAATCAGTCGGATGACGGGCTGCGATTCTTCAAAGACGACACTATAGGCATGCCGGGGTCCGTAGCCATCGACTATGTCGGAGACCGTCAGTTCATACTCACCATCCTCGCTCGCGGTGAACTCAATGGCGGCGTCAGCAACATCCCGCTCTTGATCGTCATTGCGAACGATCTCTTTCGCATCACTCATGCTGGTGACTGACAATGCGGAATCCATTGAAAACCCAAAGTCACGCGAGTGAACGGTTGCCCGATACTTCGTTCCCTTCGTGCCTGGAAAACGGACACGATCGGTCTCTCCGGGCAGCGAGATATGCCCCGAAAAAATGAACGGGATCGAATCGGCTCGTGTTGTGCTTGCGTCGTTGGATTCAACGACACCGCGTGAATCATGGGGGCCGATCGCTTGGTACTGCCATCCCAAAGCGCTCGGGGAGTAGACCATGGCGGGCGCTAAAAGGGTCGATCGCTGACTTGCCGTAACAGTTTTTGCGGGCAAGTTCCATCCAAACAGCGACGGCTCAACAACGGAGTTCGATACAGCCACAAGTGGCAGCGTATGATCGACAAACGACTGGTTCGTCACCCGCAATTGGTACACGAACGACGCTGCGCCGGCATAGCTAATGGTACTGTTAGGTGTTTCGGGAAAAGCAAATACGCGTCCAAATAACTCCATATCTTCGTCGGCTGTATACACGAGTTGCGGATCCATCCCGCACACGTCGTCGACTTGGGCGAGGACATTGCCTTGCTTGTCGACCAACTGCAACACCATGTCCATGGGTGAACGCAGAAAGCGATGAGCTATCACCGACAGCACGAACGTCTCGTCTTTTTTGGCGTTCATCCGATAGGTATCGACGTCACCGTTCTTTTCTAAACGGGCGTATATGACGCTGACGGATTCGACGTTGGTTGCATCCGCGATCTTGTTGTTGGGTTCGACTTCTGGTGTCGCTGGGATCGACTCCACGAGAAGCGCAACCCACTGGGATGCAGACGTCTCGTCGTAGCATCTCACCCACGTCACACCCGGGGCGGAGGATGCTGGTATCGTCACGTTCAACTTCCCCGATTCGTCCGCAGCGGCGATTTGCACATCGTCACGATCGCAAACGAACTTCGCCGGCCACTTTGGAAACTTGCCTTCGGCTTGCACAAGCGACATTTGTCCAGCCGAAACCACAGGCGGATAGAATCGGTCGACCTGGATTTGAGCCAAGGCCGTCTCACATCCAAGCATGCCTACAAACGCCGCCGCGAGTATCCGCATTTCCAAGTGCCTAGCCCATCAATTCAGAAATGGGCGTCGCGTCACTGACGAGGTGAACGGGGCGACCCTCGGGTGTGTGCATCATCTGGCCCGGGTCGATACCGAGTTTTTGATAGACGGTCGAAACGAAATTTTCTGGCGCGAGTACTCGTTCAATCGCTGCGTAACCTTGTCGATCCGTTGCCCCAATTGTTTGACCACCAGGCGTGCCACCCCCAGCAAACATCACGCTCATTGCGTTGGACCAATGGTCACGGCCACCGTCTTTATTGATTTTGGGAGTGCGACCGAATTCACCTAATGCAATCACGAGGGTACGCTCGAGCATTCCACGGTCTTTCAAATCTGTGATGAGCGCCGCGATGGTCGCTTCAAACGATGGCATCTTTTTATCATAGGCGTTGAACAAATCCGTATGGTGATCCCAGCCGCCTTGGTACAACGTGACGAACGGGACCCCAGCACCGACGAGACGACGCGCAAGTAACGCTTGTTGTCCAAACGAATTGCGTCCGTAGGTATCACGCACTGCATCGGGTTCGGAGTGGATATCAAAAGCCGCCTGGGCCTCGGAGCTACTGATGATTTGAAGCCCCTGGGAAACGAACTCATCGGCGGCCATGACTGGATCGCCCGCCGCCGCGTCGGTCAATCTCAGCATCTTGTCGAGTTGGCGGCGAATTTCATGACGCGAATCAACACGCGCATCCGTGAGGCTGCTCGGAATCGTGACGTCACGCACTTTGAAGCTCGAACGATTCGGGTCATCGGGAACAACGAACGGCGCGTGCTTCGCGCCCAGAAAGTTTGGACCACCAGAACGCGACATACTGGGTATCGAAAAGTATGCCGGAATACCATCGGGTGCACCGATCTCTTGCGAAATGACGCTACCAAGACTGGGGTGAAAACTCACGAACGCCCCGCATCCAACTGGAATCCTAGGCGGTGCGCCCGTCATCATGTAATGGTTGCCCGCGCCATGGTTGCCTTGGTCGTGCCGAATCGAACGCACAACCGCGAGCTCATTGGATAGCGAGGCAAGCTTCGGCAGACACTGTGAAAAGTGAATCCCAGGCGTCTGGGTTGCAAGCGTCCCAAATTGTCCGCGAATCTCAAGCGGTGCTTCCGGCTTTGGATCAAACGTCTCGTAGTGGCTCGGTCCACCATCCATCCAAATCAAGATACACGCGTCGGCTTGGCGTTTCAGCGTTTGAGAAACACGACTGTCACTGGCTTGAGCAGATGTCGCCCGAAGTGCACCTGCAAAGCCTCCGGCGAGTAATCCACCGAGACCAAGTTTCAATCCGTCTCGGCGCGTCACGCCTTCGCAATTTCGATGATTGTTTTTCATACCGAACGGCTTCCGATTATTTAGTTCAAAATTGAAAACTCGGGCGTGTTGATCATGGCCCACATCAAATCTTCGATGACACTCCGTCGATTCTCCGCCGACTCGATTAAGCCGACGACGTAAGCCCGCTCCACATCCGTGGGATAACGTGTGTAAATCGCCAAGTACAACTCGTCAACGATTTCACGAGGACTCATCTCGCTTGATGCTAATCGTGTTGCGCGGCAACCATCACTGCGGATTCGGCCTTCGAGTTGCGGCGAATTCATCAAATGCAACGATTGGCTTACGGTTGCATCGGGAGTTCGTTCACACGGCGGGTCTTGGTTCTCGTTAGGTCGCCCGAACGTATCCAAAAAGACTGAACTAACGCGTGTCGTCCATACTTGGCTGGCACGTGTCTCCGGCGGCATGCCTGGGATCTCGCTTGGCGTCTCGGTGGCATCCGCGATCGCATCCATCAACACTTCCGCTCGCAGTCGCTTTCGGTAGTGCCGAGAGTAATTCAAAAGGTCGCTTTCACCCGAAACGCTTGGTGACGAACTGTGCGAGTAAACTCGCGACAACACGATCGTCTTGATCAAGTGCTTCAAGTCGTAACCGGAGCTTTGGAACTCGTTTGCGAGTGCGTCCAAAAGCGCCGGGTTCGTCGGCGGATTCGTTAGCCGCAGATCATCAACGGGCTCGACCAAGCCACGTCCCATCAAGATCGCCCAAACTCGATTGACCTGTACTTTCGCGAAGTAATCGTTTTCCAGGGATGTGATCCAACGCGAAAGCGAATCGCGTGGATCAGCACCTTCGGCAATCGATTCGGCGTCGCCAAACAGTGGTGTGGGCGAGAGAGTTTCTCCGGTCAACGGATGCGACACCGATCCCTTGGCGGAAACAAGTATCGTCTCTTCACCACCGGAGATCGGCGGCGACAGCCCCGTACCTTTGTAATTCACTTTCGCAAAATAGGCCGCGAAAGAATAGAAATCCGACTGACTCCAACGTTCGAAGGGGTGATGGTGACACTTTGCACATTCCAATCGAATTCCAAGGAAGAGCTGGCTCACCATCGTGGCGACTTCCTCGGGGCTACGGCGGTCACGGTAGAGCGTTGCAGCCCCATTGTGCCATGTGCTTCCCTTGGCAGTGACCAATTGGTTCACGAATTGATCGTAGGGAACATTGTCTCGGAATTGTTGGCGAATCCAATTGTCGTAGTTCAGTACCGCTTTGATGCCAACTCGATACGGATTGGGCCGCAAGAGATCCGCCCAATATCCCGCCCAATGATCCGCGTACTCGCGTCGCTCAAGCAGTTCATCGACAAGGAGCGTTCTCTTGTCCGGTAAACTCGACTCCAAGAACTCGCGAGCCTCGTCCACCGTCGGCAAACGTCCGATGATGTCGAGCGAGGCACGGCGCAGAAACACATCATCGGTGACGACATCCGATGGCTCAATCGACAGCGATTGCAGCTTCGCGTCCACAAGCTCATCAATGAAGGTAAACTTTGGCTGAGATGTGAAAACTTCCGAGGGAAGCGTCTCCGTTTGCGGGATCGCGATCTCCGCGACACAAATATGATTCATGTAGCGAGCCATGATCGCGGTCTGGCCAGGCAACGGCCCCGCCGTGATGACGCCAACTTTCGAAACCGAAGCCACGGCATCATCGTTTGACAAGTAATTGGTGAGTGCCGTGACATCGCGCTGAGAGTCGTCACTGTAATGTGCCGTAATCCGTAGCTCGGCGGACGCGTTAGGCGTCAACGTGAACTGATCCGTCGCAAGCGTCACACTCTCCAACGTCGGTTCGTTGTCGATGCGGCGTCGTGCTCCTTGGCGGATCCAGCTGACGAGTTTGTCGTAGTCCGGCGAATTCAGCTCCAAACGCTCTCCGCCACCATGAGGCAGTACAGCCAATGCCTTTTGGACCAACAAACTATTTTCGGCCGACGCAGGAAACACACGGCGACCGCGACCGTCTTGAACAAGTGCCGCAAAATCGTAATCGGAATCAAACGCCAATAAAGAAAGCTGAAAACCGTTCTGGCCGCGTTGCTTGCCATGACACGCACCCGCGTTGCAACCGTTCGCAGTCAAGATCGGCTGGATATCCAGCTCAAAGCTAATCGGTGACGCAGACGAACTCTCGTTCGCTACCACACACCTGGGAGTAACCCACGGGGGCAAAAACGATGCAGCAATCAGCAGCGTCAACCAAATCGGCAATGTGCAAGCACGAACCATGTGGGGCGCGTCACGGGCTGGTATGTTAGGCGGGAAAGTTTTGGAGGGACTCTCATTGTAAACGATTCAACAACGCAATGCGCCACCGTTTTCAGTCCGCCAAATCTGGAATTTTTCCTATCGGGCTCCAAAATGACGTCACTCGGGATGGATGGAGCCACCGCGGAGCGGTTTCGGAACGTAGCCGTGGGTAAGCGCAGCGCCACCCACGGAATACGAATCCAAATCGACCATCAACCCCGAAGAGGCTGTGAGTTCTTAAAACGTAGGGTGGGTCGAGCGGCTTGTCATTACCCACAAATGTATCATCAAATTGCGTTGACCAGTCTCATTGAGTCAAGGTGTTGTTGCAGTACTTGGTAGCCTCGCCAAGTCGTTTGCCAGCCTGGTTCACCGTCG
>JBGSNA010000242.1:0-8049 GCA_041739875.1 Pirellulaceae bacterium | reverse complement strand
TTGGGCCTCTCGACCGCCGATACGTCACCAACGGACGTCAAGAAGGTGAGACACAAGAGCGAGAGTGAGAGTTTTTTCATAAGTAAAAATTGAAGTCTGTAACGAGGTGATTTCCGCAGATTCTTAGAACCCGCATGATGTTCAACTATTCCGTCAGCGTCATGGGGGTATCGTCACGCTGTTTTATCATCGCATCGATCCGTCTAGTCTTGACAACGTTTTCCGGACCGAGAAGCAGGGCCGGATTTGCGGCGTGAGGGTTCCGGTCCCAGCGATCGATAATCGACTGAATTGCATCGCTACGTTCGGAATCGGAGCCTAACGCATTCACTTTCAATTCCGCTAGCTCGGGCAATTCCGCTAACTCGGGCAGCGTTTGCAACGAACGACGCGCAATCAGCCGAATAGCCAGATACGAATCGTTTAACGTCTGAGCCAGGTAGATCGATTGCCAGTCGTTCCCAGAAACTGCTTGGGCATCCGACCAGCCCATTGTCCATGCCGCCAGCGCCCGATTCGCAGCGTCGCCTTTCAATAGCCATAAGATCGACGCCGCGATCTCCGATTGATCCGCGTCCAACTCGGGTTCATCAATCGAATACCAATCTTTGAGATAGCCCGATGTCCATTTCAATGTTTTGTCCAAATGGCATTGGTTGCACGCATTGGGACGGTCGACCGCTAACTCCTGTCTCAGGTCAGGACTGCTGATGGTGTGATTGCGAATCGCTTTCAGCAGCCCGTACGCAGTGTGTGGCATGTGGCAGTTATAGCAATTCGACCCCGAGGAGTCCGCCAAGTGATGGGTGTGCGCCGTTGAATACTGCAGTGGATCGTGACATTGAACACAGGCATCATTTCCATAGGCACTCGGCTTCAATTGATCGTCCGCCCAGTCCTTGTCGCTGCGTGTATCGTCGGTCGCCTTGTGAAGTTGATGGCATGTCATGCAGCCCATCTCACCGCGTTGGAAACAAGCCGACTGTTCCAACGACGTGTACTCTCGTCCCGAAACACGTACGACACCGTCGGAATAGAACGTTCCGCGATTGGTGCGAGTCACGCGTTCGTGAATTGATTCGATCTTCAGCAGCTCCTTCATTTCTGGGCTGTGAAGTTGCCAGACATCGTAGGTGTCGCGAAGGTCCGAGCCCGGTTGGAACGAGATGCCTTCAACGTTGATCTTGCTCTTGTCGCCCTTCAGGGTCAGTACCGAGTGACATTGGCCACAGACTTGCGAAGATCGAACATGCGACAAGGTTTCGGGATTCACGATGGTGTCGTTCGACAGTGACGTGACGGCGTTTTTATTGACAGCCAAATTCCGATGATACGCGATGTGTTGCTGTCCAGCGCCATGGCAAGCTTCGCAGCTGATTCCAAATTCAGCGGCTCGCGTATCCCACTCACCGCTCGTCACTTCGCGTTCTTGTGGATGCGTCGAATGACATTTATTGCAATGTGAATTCCAACGTCCAATTTCATGCGAAACGCCATCATCTGTGGGCGTCAAAAACGCAGCCGACCTGGGTATCCATTCTTGCGTTTCATTCAGAAATACAAACGGCAAGATGGCCAACGTTCGTTGCACGCCGATCGGAAACCAATAGGCCTGCATGTGATGCGAACCAGTCGACATCACAATGGGTCGTTGAACGGGTTGTGAAGCTTCGGCTGTTCCCGGCATTGCTGCGGGATCGAGCAGTTCTACCCAGCACAGATCGTCGGCTTCTCTCAGGTGATAATCTCGCCCATTTTGCGACAGCTTCACATCATTGAAGTCGCCTAACACCACATCGGGCTGGGCCACTTGTGTCATCGTACGATGATACGAAGCGAACCATGTCGCGTGGTTCTCGGGGTGACATTCGCGACAGGCATCCGATGCGACAAATCCGCGATCCGGAACCTCGATCGGACGAAATGCAGCCAGCTTTTCTGCCGTCGTCACGATGTCCTGAGCTTCCGGCGTCACTTGTTCCGACTCGATTGCATTTCGCGGTCGCTCATCCAGTGCAACAACCCCAACCGGTGCAACAGTCGGAGGCAACGCTAACGCGAAAAAGGCCACCAAAACAACAGGTACCAATAGCGCGGCTGCGATGGAACGCTTGAGCCACCAAATAAGCCCGCCGCCGACGAACCCGAGAACGAGGCTCAAACAAATGACTGTTTCATTCATGAGCGCAAACTATCAAAATCGATGCTCTGCTGCTGTGAAGGACTCACGAGACAAACGTGAGTTCGAGAACATGATTTGCCTGGTATTCGATTCGAATCCGCTCGTTCTCGTTACCGATCGAAACTCGTTCTAGAGTATGTCGTTGCGATCTCTCGATTGCAACTCGCTCTGGTCAGCAACTCGGGTGCTAGCACGGACTTGCAGTATGCGACGCGTTTCGGACAATTGATCGACAACCATAACGAGACCGGTTTCGCCTGGGCCCGACTCCTGGCGAATTCAGCCATCACACGACGTCCAACTAAGGTAAACTGGCGTGGAACCGATGTGGATCCAAAACTTGTCACGTTCGAGTTCGCTGGGTCCAATCGCGTTTTGCTAACAGAACTTCGCCGCAGGAAATGAGACCTTGAATTTTACACGCTGGTTAGCACTCCTTTTGATCGTCTCTGTCGTCGCCTGGTTCGGCTACGATGCGATGCAAACGAAAGACGACGATGAGCTGGTGCGTGAGCTGGTGAAAACGCAACAACAGCGAAGAGATGACGAGACAAAAGTCTCCGTTCTCTCGGAGCCGCCCACCGACATGGTCGTGAATTGGATTCCAACCGAAAGCATTTGGTTTGTCGGCAAATACGAGGACGGCGGTGGCGTCGAAATTCCGTTTCGCCCGGGTGAGTCACCGGAGAAGATCGTGGACATCGCGCCCGTGAGTGAAAATCCAGGATTCGTCGGACCTGAACAGTGCCAAGAATGCCACGAAGACAAGTATCAGTCGTTCCTGGCGACGGGGCATTACAAGACGAGCCGACCAGTCAATGGATCAACGATCGATGGAAGCTTTGAGCCCGGCTCCAACACGTTCCAGACCTCGGACCCCAACGTGTCATTCGAAATGATTCGCAAAAGCGACGAGTTTCTCCAACGCGTGCATTTCTTTGACTGGAACTTTGAAGTCCCGATGGACATCATCATGGGATCGTCCAAAATGGCCCAGACGTATCTCTATTGGCACAAAGACGGACTCTATCAACACAATGTGACGCACATCACCGACGGCAACAAATGGATCAATAGCCCCGGTTACATCGATGGGGATGCCGCCTACGCCCGGCCGATTCCGCAGCGCTGCCTGGACTGCCACCTGACATACTTTGACTTCCGCGGCAAAACCAATCACTACACCCCGGATTCGTTGATCTTATGCGGAAACGTTTTGCCGTCGTCGTCACTCAAGTAGGCCGTCATACGGGTGCGCGCAGTCTTTTGTTTTTCAAGCTCGCGTTCTTCAGCGTTTTTGTCGATCTGTTTTCTCGATACAATCACGACTTTCCTGAGCACGGGAATTCCGCAGTTCGAAACGTTGGACGATGACTTCAAGCTATTGGTAATTCATGCGAACCTTCTCCATTCTCATCTACCTAAGTTGTCTGGCCACAATTTCTTTTAGCGGCGGATGTGATCGATTTTCGGTTGAGCAAAACCGTGTGACGGAAAGAAATCCGTTAGCTGCATTGAACGTCGCTGTGGGGCTCAATCAATGGAACGATGCTTGGTTATTAACTGATGCCGTCCGGACGGTGCACAGGAACGATCCCGACGTCCTTGCTCATCTTGCGTGGGTTGCATTTAAGAGCGAACACCCAAACGAGTCAGCTGAATTGCTGATGGACGCGTGTCAAGTCGAGAGATACGCTCTTGAAGAACGTGTGCAGCAAGCATTCGTTGCGACAGTTCACGTGGGCCGACTTTTTGAGGGATTAGATTTTCTCGAGGCTGCGCTCAATTCCCAGCCTGAGCAGCTTGTAACTCGAAGGCTAGCCTATGACTTGTTGATGGCCCTTGAGAACCGGTCCCAAGCGATGCGACACGGCATGTTCCTTGTGCGGAAACGCAAGTTCGATAGTGAGCTCTTAGTGTCGCTGTGTAATGTGAGTCGAAATGCATCTAGCGATGAATCATGGGCAGCCCTTGTTGGTCGCAACCCAAACGACAAGCGACCATTGATACCCCAAGCGATGATCGCACTAAGCAAAGGGCTCCACGGAGACGCCATCGTGTTGCTCGAAGATATACTCCAATCTCATCCTGAAAACGTCCAAGCACAGATTCTATTGGGCGAAGCGTACGTTGACGCGGGTCATTTTGAGTCGCTTGAGGTCTGGGCGGAACGACTGCAAGGAGATTACGAATTCGAAGTTGGCTACTGGGTAACCATGGGCAAATGGTCCTCTCATCACGACAACCATCCAGCTGCGTTGCGAGCGTTCTGGGAAGCGACGAAACTCGATTCTTTGGCTCTCGAAGGTTGGCAAGGTCTGCGTCAGGAACTTGATTTATCTCTCGATGAGTTTCGGGTTCCAGATTCCACGAATAAAGCGATTGACGACCGAATCGAGGATCTTCGAAGCCTGAAGAGAGCCAAGGATCGGTATGTCAAGTCACGCAGCATCTCACGTGCGTTGGCGAAAGAGATTTCGTCGACACTTGTTCGCCTTGGACGACTCTGGGAGGCCGAAGCATGGTTGGCGATCGCGACAAAATTACCCGAGGATCCAAATGTCGACATAGAGACTGCTCGGCAATCCGTCCAATCTCTGTTGACGGTGAATACTCCCTGGCAGTTGCACCATGGTCATGCGGAAATCGAGCTCGATCTATCACATTTGCCGAGATTCACGGAGGATCGACATTAACGAATTCACTAGCGTGGACCGACGTTACTCCAGATCGTAATATCTTGACGAGTTGGCAACTGGGGTTGGAAATGCAAGAAGTTACCTACAGCGATATCGATACGACCGTCACCATTAAAGTCACCAACTTCGATCGAACCATTTTGGTAGGCTGACGTTTCTAACTGTGTTCTTTCGAACTCTCGAGGTGAGGTCTGTTCAAGAAGAATTAATGACTCAACCCCAATCGCCTCCAGTTCCTCTTCAACAGCCTTGGGCATTAATGCACCGGCAACTATGTCTAGGTCGCCGTCACCATCAAAATCAGCCGCTTTAATCGCAAGCACCCCAGGCATATACGTGATATGGTGATGCTCGAACGGAAACGTTCCTTTGTTCTCCAGCCACTGCACCGAATGAAAGGGCTTTGATCCACTGTCAAACGAGTCTCCATTTGCATAAACGACATCCACGTCGCCGTCATTATCAATATCGGCCAGTTCGATTCTGGATGAACCGTAGATTGGATCATTCGCACGATACAGTGTTTCGATCGCAAAGTGCCCTGCGCCATCATTAATGTACGCTTCGACGATTTCGTGCTCTTGGCTAATAAGTGCAACAAAATCGAGATGTCCATCTCCATTCAGATCCACAAGTGGAACTTCGATGGTCCCATGGCGAGGATCGATCACCCGCATGCTGAACTTCGGCATGCCAGTGTCATCCACACTCGTTTGCTCAAGCAACAAGATTCGTCCCGACGTTCGCCAACCAAATTCAGCTACAAGAATGTCGACATCGCCGTCTCCGTCAAAATCTGTGGATTTCACGTCGGCGACGCGTCCCAGTCCGTCTTTCAACGTGACTTCTTCGTAGCCTTCATCATCGGCTCGCTTTCGCAACCACACCACTCGTCCAAGCTCACTATCGGCCGCCAAAAATTCGCCGAGATCTGCCACAATTAGATCCAGGTTCCCATCTTGATCCAAGTCAATGGGATCTAACGAAGTTGGCTGATATAAAACCGCCAGCAATTGAGGCGAATCGTCAACCGAAGGCTGAAAATGAAACACGCTTCCAGTTCCAAGGTCGCAGTAGACTAACGATTTTGCTCCATCGTCATTCAAGTCAATCCACCTCAATTGGCTAATACAAGGAGGTTGCGTCAACGCTGAAGCAGAGGCGGGTTTACTAATTCGTTTGCTTTGGAAGTTCACACGCGACAAAGGATTCCCGGCGATCGACCGCGGCATCTCTAGAGTTTCAGGGGCTTGGTAAACAAAGAATTTTGTGGTGTCATCGACCGATGGCACATTGGGTCGTTCAACTTGCGATACGCGATGGAATTCGAAACCTTGTTGCACTTCCCGTGGCCAACGCTGCCTATCGACACTTTCCGGACGAGGCGTCATGTGGCAGTTGCCACAGAAGTCCTCAACTTGTGGACGCAACCGCTCAACAAACGCTAGCTTCTCTTCTTCGCTTGGATTTGGCATCTTCGTCGAAGCGATAATTGGCGAATGAACGGTTGGGACCTTTGCTTGCGATTCAGAACTTTGCGTAGCGCCAGTTCGCGAATCGCTCGAACAACCGAGCGTCAGTGCAATGATGCAGACGATGCATCCAACGCCAATTTTCGCAAAATGGCGACTGGAAAGCCTAGAACCCAAAAAAAGCATGATGTTCGATGTGCCAATCATTCTAGATGCGAAAAAGCGAACTGGATTATATTGGTTACTACCCGATTGATCTATCGATTGCTACAATAAAGTCCTTCCAGAGAATCAGAAATGCAGATTCTCAGTTTTCACTCAAGAGTAAATGTAATGAAAGTTTTGCTTAACGTCCTTTGGATGGCTCTAGTGTTGTTTGTCGGTGGTTGTGGTGGTTCTGGTAGCAACGTAGATGTCGCTGGCGATGCGGATGCTCAAGCCGTAGCGGATTACGAAGCGCAGATTAAGGCTCAAGAAGCGGCTGAAACGGAAGCCATGAAGGCGGTTAAGTAATAAGTATTTTGTGCGAACCAAACTAGCGAGAAGCGAGCAGAGTTCTTGCTTAAAAAACGGGCCTGGGATCCTCAGCGGTGAAAAACCGGTTTTTGAGAATCCAGCCGGGATGAAACAGCAGCACAGTTTCGACTGGGCACGACAAAAAAACCTCAGGCCAGTTTTGACCTGAGGTTCTTTTTTATACCCGGAGGTTTGTAGCTTAGAGCTTAGAATCCCTGGACAACTTCAGCCGAAGCTCGAGTGCCAAGTGCTCCCCAAAGGCCATAAGGACTTTGCGAACCGGGAAGATTATTCAACGCGGCTGTACCGCCGATATGCACCTGGGCCGCATGAGAATTGCCAGCCTCGATCGAGTTTGTAACAAATTTCACAGCACCATCGGCCATTAGCACGTGAACACCACCTTGGTGTTGACTCGACAGTGGCGTGACATTAGGGCGTGTGTCGCTTCCGTGACCGCAATACTCCCGGTTAGGCGGCAAGATCGTGGTACAAACACCGAAGGAAGGTGAGACTTCCGCCCAGCGAAATCCGCGACCGACACCCGCTAGGGTAGTGGTTGGATGCCAGAACCTTGGACGAGCTGGGTCGATGAAAGCTTTCGGTCCGGCCGTTTGGTCTTTGCACCAGCTCGGATTATTGTGAATGTCCGTCACAGGTGCTTGATTGGTGCCAATGGTTGAGATCGTTCGAATATCTCGATCGCCAAGATACGTGGCAATTTCACCCATGGCGATCGTGTTCGCTGTGCCATCGAGGATATCACGGAATCCCAATTGTTGGCCGCGGGCAAATACACCACGAGCAGCCGCACGAGCATTGTTCGAATTGCCCGTGGTGATGACGTAGGGGAAAGTCGCTGCTGCGCCAACGTTATACACATTGACTGAAGTAACAATGGCGGAATCCCCAAAGCAACCAACGTAGTTCGAACGTCCCAAAGCTGGAAGGCCCGTACCCGGATCACTGGGGCAGCGGAACCCAGGGATCTCAGTGGTCCAAGGTTTGTAATTGATATTTTCCGGAGTTGGCCCCATTGAGGGCATCCCTTTCAAGCTAGCGTTTTTGCTGCGTGAGCAGCTTTTGGGTGCTGACATGCTGGTGGCTTCCTGAGCGATTTGCTTTTGGTTTCTTGGGGCCTCGTGGTGATTTGCGATAGCGGCGTAGCTTTACTTCGCGA
>JBGSNA010000233.1:0-69979 GCA_041739875.1 Pirellulaceae bacterium | reverse complement strand
CGAGTACTTAACCCGCCAAGGACTAGCGAGCCTCGAGGAGATCTGGAGCAAGTTTGCTTCCAAGAAACGAACCGCCGGATGCGGACCCGCATGTCCGGTGGTGTGAGAGGGTCCCGCAGCAATGCGGGCCCTATCTCGATCCAAAGCCTTTGACGAAAAGTTGCACCGAGTTGTGGCGATCAAACTGATGTGTCCCGAACTCGCCACGACCTCGCCGCCGCGAAAACGCTTCCTGCGCGAAGCCCGCACGGCGGCCGCAGTGACGCATGAGAACGTCGTGGCAGTTTACGCGGTGGAGGAAGAGCCAATTCCGTACCTAGCCATGGAGTACATCGCTGGGCAGACTTTAGAGCAACGAATGGACATCAAGGGGCCGCTCGTGGCGGCGGATGTACTGAGGATCGGTCAACAGGTTGCCGCTGGGTTGGCAGCAGCGCATGCGGTACACCTCATTCACCGTGACATCAAGCCGGCGAATATCCTGTTGACCGATGCCGCTGTCGAGAAGGCAAAGATCTCCGATTTTGGTTTGGCTCGAGCAGTGGACGATGCCAGCATGACGTCCAGCGGGTTGATCGCTGGCACGCCAATGTATATGGCTCCGGAGCAAGCGCGAGGTGAAACGCTCGATCATCGTGCCGACCTGTTCAGCTTAGGAACCGTCCTCTATCAAATGGCCGCAGGCCGCCCTCCCTTTCGCGCAGCCAACACGGTCGCCGTACTCAAGCGAGTCTGCGAGGACACGCCGCGGCCACTGGACGACGTCATTCCGGAAACACCCGACTGGCTGCAGTCGATCATCTTTCGCTTGTTGGAAAAGAATCGCGAGGACCGTTTTCAATCGGCTCAGGAAGTCGCTGATCTGCTGGCACGTTGTCAGCGTGAGTTAGAGCACGGTGGCAAAGTGGTTTCGGTTGCGAACTCGCGCTCTGCCATGTCCGATCTCGCTACAAGCAGCGAGACGCCGAAATCGGCATGGCCGAAGACGCGGTTGATGGCCGTTCTGTTATCCCTGGCGGTCCTCCTTCTCACGGTCGTAGGTCCCAAATGGGCACGCTGGTTCGACACGCTAATCCCGACATTGCCGCAGACGGAAAGTATCACCGCATCCGGTTCTTCAGCCGAAGGTGCAACAACAACGTGGCACGATTGGCCCACCGATGCCCCGCCGCCCGCCATTGCGCCGTTCAATGCTGAGCAAGCCCAACACCATCAGGCGGCGTGGGCCAAGTACCTCGGCGTGCCGGTCGAGTACACCAACTCACTCGGCATGAAGTTCCGACTCATCCCGCCGGGCGAGTTCCTAATGGGGAGCACGCCTGAGGAGATTGCAGCGACACTCAAGGATGTCTTCCCAGGTGACATGGTGATCCTGACAAAGCCGATCTATCTGGGCGTCAATGAAGTCACGCAGGCCGAATACGAAAAAGTGATGGGCGTGAATCCCTCGCATTTCGCGCCGATCGGCATGGGCAAAGAAGCGGTCGCCGGGCTGAAAACGACTGAGCACCCGGTGGAAATGGTGAGTTGGTATGACGCAGCCGAATTCTCTGCCAAGTTGAGCAAACAGGAGAAATTGAAGCCGTTCTACTTCCGGGAGGGTGACACGATCGCGCCGCTGGACGGGACCGGTTACCGGCTCCCCAGCGAGGCAGAATGGGAATTCGCGTGCCGTGCCGGGACGCCGACAAAGTACTGGATCGGAGACAAGGATGAAGACCTGGTGCGGGCCGGCTGGTTCAGAGGGAACTCCGGGGGTCGGACGCACGCGGCGGGCGAGTTGAAGGCGAATCCATTCGGGCTGGCCGACATTCACGGGAATGTGTGGGAATGGGTGCAGGATGGGTGGGATGCGACATTTGATGGACAATTACAAGACAAACCCGCGATCAACCCAAATGTCCCATTTTACGCTTATCCCCAGCGCGTGCTCCGGGGCGGCCATTGGCAAGACTCCGCGTCCAACTGCCGGTCGTCGAATCGCCTCGCCAACGTCCCGACGAACCTTAACCTCAACCTCGGCTTTCGGGTGTCGTTGGATGTAGATACAGTCAAACAGTTGCGGGAAAAGCTGCCCGCAGCGCCTGCCCCAGTCGAGGCACGCTCCTGGCACGGTTGGCCCGCCGATGCACCGGCTCCGGCGATTGCACCGTTCAATACCGAGCAAGCCCAACACCATCAGGAGTCGTGGGCCGCGCATTTCAAGTTGCCAGTCGAGTTCACCAACAGCATCGGCATGAAGTTCCGCCTCATTCCGCAGGGCGAGTTCCGGATGGGGAGTACGCCCGAGGAGATCGAAGCGGCACTGAAGTTGATTCCTCCCCGTACACAACCCTCTTCGTTACAAACGCAAAAACTTCTCTCGTCGTTAAGTTCAGAGATAACAGGTGTTTGCGGGTTCAGAGTCTCTCTCGGTCTCTTGCCGATTGTGTGTGACGAGTTCGAAAGACACGGCTCTTAGGGAGACGGCGTTGAAACGCTATGTTCGTTTAACATTGGCTTTTTTGCCACCAGATAGCCGAACATCAGGAGATTGTCCGTCGCGCAGTACATGTCTTTTTGCTCGGATGGATGCCTGGAAGTGCCACAGGAGCTCCGCAGGCGCCAAACCGACTTTCCACGCGAGATAAGCGAGCGCGTGGGGTCAAAAAACTCAGCCGAGCATTAGACACAACAAAAAGTGGACTCTCAAGGGTTTATCAGCCAGGCAGTTCGGCCGAGGTGACATGTACTTCGACGACGCCAAAGTCCCCGCAATCGTTCTCACCGGAACGGCGACCTATTCCAATCGCTGACAGGACTATTCACGTAGGTTTACAATTGGCCGCACACCACCGATTGTCTCGGATTTGTTCATCCCGAGACTCCGATGAAATTGATTTTTGAACCGTGGCAGTTGATGCTGATCATCCTTGCCAGTTGAGTCAATCGACAACAACAAGAAGTCATTGAGTACCTTCGCACCGAGAATGCCGTTCGCAAAGAGAAGTTCGGCAAGCAGCGAATCTTGCTAACCGATGACCAGCGACGTCGATTGGCAGTCAAAGGTAAGGTCCTTGGCCGCAAGCAACTTGAGCAGATTGGGACGTTGTTCACACCGGACACAATCCTGCGATGGCACCGTCAACTCGTGGCGAAAAAATGGGACTACTCGGATCGCAAAGAGAATCAACCTGGTCGGCTAAGGACTCGACAAGTGATCGTTGATCTGACCGTCAAGTTCGCAAAAGAGAATCCGACGTGGGGCTACGACCGCATCAGCGGTGCGCTATTGAACGTCGGCTACGACATCAGTGACTCCACCATTGGCAATATCCTCAAAGCTCACGGCATTGAGCCGGCTCCGACACGCAGGCGCACAGGATCCTGGGAAACATTCTTCAAGGCGCATTGGGACGTGATGGCTTCGATCGACTTCACGACCGTGGAAGTCTGGACGAAGAGTGGCCTGACAACGTTCTATCTGCTCTTTGTCATGGAATTGAAAACACGCCGCGTCAACTTTGCGGGCTGCACCACCAATCCGAACGAAGTGTGGATGCAAACGATCGCCCGCGAGTTGACCAATCATGAGGACGGCTTTCTCAAAGAGAAGAAGTATTTGATCATGGACCGCGATGCAACATTCAGTAAGTCGTTTCGTGCGTGCCTAAAATGCGAGGGCGTGAAGCCAGTTCGGTTGCCACCGCGGAGCCCAAATTTGAACGCGCATCTGGAGCGATTTTTTGGATCTTTGAAATCCGAATGCCTTCACAAACTGATTCTCTTTGGGCGGGCACATAGGGGCCATCCGGCTTCTTGAGTTCTCGAGCCGTCGAAATTGCGTTCTCAAATGAATTCATCAGTGGACATTGCGGCCTCGACGCAGGCGAAAAGCCGTCACACCGCCCGATTTCGAGATGTCAGCGCAGCATGCAACACAGAAGGTTCTCGTGACCAGCGCAATGCTGTACCGCATGAAAGACCTGAACTTTCGCCGGACCAGTAACTTTGTAACAAGGTTTACGAAGCATTAAAAGACTCAACAGTGCAAGGGTGAAGTCTCAAGACTATTTGACCAAGACCAATCGGGCAAGACAAACGCTGGCCCCAACTTCCCCAACTTCGGCCTATTTTAATGATGGCTTAAGCACACTGTTTTGTAACGCACTTCCCCAAGTTTACCCCACTCTAAAATTTACCGTCTCGGACCTTTGTCTGACTTCGATGGCAGGCTGCTATTCCGCTCCATCCGTATCCGAGGCTGGCAACAAAACGGATCTGCTTAAATGATCGTCGATAACTGTTTGAGCAACCATCGCGGCCAAAATTTCATTACCAAGCAAGTTCACGTGGCAACACGTGTCGCGATAAACACTCTCACCAGTATCGGCAAAAGCCAAAGTCAAATCCTTGAACCGTACACCTTGATCAATTAAGCGCTGCCCTTCCTTGCGAAGCAAAGGGTAACCTCGCTCGACGCCAACACGATATGCCTGTCGTTCATCGAAGGCTCGAGTTCGCTCGTCGTCACTCAGTACTTTTGAACCAGCAACGTATTGGTTAGGCTGTAAAAAATGGTAATAGCGAATATCATTTGCTTCACACAACTGGTGCAGCCGAAGGGATGAGCGTTGCCAAATGCCAACCAAATGTTTATTTACATTACCATCTATAGATTCGACGCCTTGAGGGCCGGTCTCTAAATAATCTGTTCGTGGAGTCGCGATAACGCGAATTTTATTCTCGATGATCGATAGCTCTAACAAACGGACATTGTCTCGCCAACTCCATATTAGGTTACATAGAACGGAAGCACTAATGGGCCAATGCGAGAAAGTGTTTGCCAAATCTCGTCGACGTTCGATAGTCGTATCTCGATGACGCAGTTCTTTTTGAACAGCTTGGTCTGGCATTCCCGCACAGATGCTTGGCCAGTTGCGTGGGTAAATTGGGAAAACTCCCAGTGGACCATTTTCGACGCCATGGAGTGCAACCTCATTGAAGCCATCAATATTGACGACGATATCGAATTCAGCACCTAAAGCAAGCAAGTAATTAATCGTCATCAACTGCTGGGGTTGCTTGTATCCGCCATGCGCAAGGTTCAAGACCGTTACTTCAATATCTGCAAAATGATTTGTCGCTTGAAGCTCGTCGACTAACTCGGATGCACTAAACGCAAACTCTTGTGCCAAAGATCCACCAACAATGGCAATGACGCACTTCCCTGGAGCTCTTGCTCGAATTGGAGAGTTCGTATCCGTATACCCAAACTCGGAAACAGCTGGCCATGCCACGTTCGTGCTGGGGACAAAGTCGGGATTGACCACAAAACCAACATACGGATGCAACACGTGAACCGAATACTGCTGGAATAACTCGACCGTCGTTGTTGGGTTGACGACGCTATCTCGACGATCACCCATGTCTTGCCAGCTGAACCATCGTCCTCGGCTCGCACTGTAGATGAAGAACGCGGCAACTTCAGAAAAAAGAAAAAGCAGCAACAGCAAAACACCGCAAAAAAGGATTCGTTTGCGGGTGCTCAATAATCGTCGATTCTCGAATTCGACAGCCAAGATACCGGAGCTCCAAATGGGACAACGCTTGAGCCGAAGCCCACTTTCAGCAGGCTCCCTCGCCTAAGATACTACCAACCCGAACCTTCCGTGTATCGCAGTTGCAGGGACGAGTCGACGACTTCCGAGAAAGTGTGATCGAAACTTGCGATCGACCGACCGAGCGGCTCACCGCCAAAACGCTGAGCGCGCGCAACTCGGATCGTACCAAGTACCCGAGACTCACCGTCGCAGCGTTGATCGATCGCCCTTACGCAGCATATTTCGGGCGTCTAGACTGTTGAAAAGGCAAGTATTCACGTCCTCACGCCGGAAAAACAGGAAAGCATGACGGCCATTCTCGGGATTTCGGCATTTTACCATGACTCCGCAGCAGCTCTCGTCATCGACGGTGAAATCATTGCCGCAGCGCAGGAAGAACGCTTTACGCGAAAGAAACACGACTACAGTTTCCCTCAACGTGCCGTCGACTATTGCCTCCGAGAAGGCGGGGTGAACCCAGGTGACATCGACCATGTTGGATTTTACGACAAGCCGGTGACCAAGTTTGTTCGGCTTCTCGAAACGTATCTTGCGTACACACCCTTGGGATTTCAGTCGTTCCGAAAGGCGATTCCGCTTTGGCTGAAGCAAAAACTGTTCCTTCCACGCGAAATGAACAAGGGGTTGCGAGGTGAGTACGATGGCCGGTTCGTGTTTCTCGATCACCATGAATCACACGCCGCGAGCGCATTCTTCCCATCGCCATTCGACGAAGCTGCGATACTCACTCTGGATGGCGTCGGCGAGTGGTCGACTGCTTGCACCGGCATTGGTCGCGGCAGCAATATTGAACTATTAAGCGAGATTCGATTCCCGCACTCACTTGGACTCCTGTATTCAGCATTCACGTACTACACCGGATTTCGCGTCAATAGTGGCGAGTACAAGCTGATGGGCTTGGCTCCGTACGGCGAGCCACGATTTAAAAACGCGATTCTGAATCACCTGCTGGATTTAAAGGACGACGGCTCATTCCGAATGGACCAAAGTTATTTTAGATATTGCTACGGGTTGACGATGACCTCGAAAAAGTTTCATCGTCTATTCGGTGGGCCACCTCGCGACCCCTCGTGCTCAATCACTCAGCGGGAGATGGATTTGGCGGCGTCCGTGCAATCCGTCACAGAAGAAATCATGCTTCGAATGTCGCGACATGTTCACAACGCTACCGGCATGAAGAACCTTGTGCTTGCCGGGGGTGTTGCTCTGAATTGCGTCGGAAATGGACGAATTTTGCGAGAGGGGCCATTTGAAAACTTGTGGATACAGCCGGCCGCTGGCGACGCCGGTGGAGCTCTTGGAGCTGCCTTGTTCATCTGGCACCAGCTTCTCGGTCAATCCAGAGACCAAGATGGCAAAGACTCACAGAAAGGATCCCTTTTGGGCCCAAGCTACCCGGACATTGAGGTCCTGAGGATGCTGTCTGAGAAAAACGCAAACTATTCGACCTGCGACTCCGACGAGCAACTGTGCGATATCGTTTCCGAGCTAATTGCCGAAGAGAAAGTGGTTGGCTGGTTCCAGGGGAGAATGGAGTACGGACCACGGGCACTTGGGTCGAGAAGCATTTTGGGCGATGCACGCAGTCAAAAGATGCAATCAATCCTAAATCTCAAGATCAAGTTCAGAGAATCGTTTCGGCCCTTTGCGGCGATCGTTCTACAAGAACACGTCCACGAGTTCTTTGAAATGTGCCCCGGTGTAGAAAGTCCGTATATGTTGATCGTCGCGTTGGTTCGTGAACACCTAAGAACGCTGATGGGCGACGATTACGACCAGACGTTTGGAGTGGAAAAGCTGCGTCACGCCCGCTCGATGATTCCAGCGGTCACACATATTGACTACTCGACAAGGATTCAAACTGTCGACGACGAGCGGAACCCGCTACTGCACCAACTCTTAACGCACTTCTTTGGCAAAACAGGTTGCCCAGTGCTAATCAACACGAGCTTCAACGTGCGAAGCGAACCTATCGTGAATACACCGGAAGATGCTTATCGCTGCTTCATGTTGACGGACATGGATGTGCTGGTTTTGGGAAGACATGTGCTGCACAAAGCGAATCAAAAAAACCAACTGACGCCTGATGAGCGTCAAAGTTATCTTCTGCAGTTTGAACCAGATTAGTGGGAGCGAGAACATGAGCCTATTTGATATTGACTGGCATCCGCCCGATCGTCAACTGAAACAGTTTGGAGTGATTTGCTTCATTGCATTGCCATTTCTGACTTGGTTCTGGGGATTTGGACTAGCCGTCTTCGCAACCATGAGCGGCTTTGGTCTGCTTTTCTTATGCGCAGCTCTAGTTAAACCCAGACTGCTCCGACGACCATTTGTCGCACTCACTGTGCTAACGACTCCCATTGGATTTCTGGCAAGCGAACTAGCGATGCTAATTCTGTTTTTCGGATTATTTTTTTTGATTGGTGTATTGTTTAAGCTGGTTGGACGCGATGCGATGCACCGAACGTTCGATACCGGAAAAGAAAGCTATTGGCAGTCAAAAAAGAGACCAGACGACATTGTGTCATACTATCGTCAGTCCTAGTTGTTTTGAACTTCATTTTGCAAAGCGACATGCATGCTCAGAAAAGAAAATGGCCCCGAAAAGAAAAACGATTTCGAAGAAGCATCCAAGGGCAGGCCGTTGTCGCTCGTCCAAGAGTTTGTGTATTTTATCAAAGAAAATAAAGCGTGGTGGTTGATACCGATCTTGGTCGCAATTCTGGGAATCAGCCTACTGGTCACCTTAGGATCGACTGGGGCCGCTCCGTTCATTTACACTTTATTTTAGATCAAAACACTCTTCGCATGATTGCATTTAAACTGCATCCGTTCCCGGGCGCACAATTCGGTATCCTCCCTCAATGGCTTTAGTATGGGAAGTTCGATTAAACAGATTTTTCCTAATCGCGTCAAACACGCAATCAAGATTCCCCTCGCATATCTGGAGGAAATGCTCGATCGTTTCAAACACCGCAGCAGCATGGTGCCAAACAAATCTCGCATATTCGTAGGGGCGGGCGATTTCGAAGCGATTGGCTTGGAGTTTCGAAAGTATTTCATTGAACTGGCAGGACTACAGCCAACACATCGAGTTCTGGACGTTGGATGCGGAATCGGTCGAATGGCAATTCCACTGACTAACTATCTTAGTGCCTCGGGACCGGGCGACGACAAAGACGACGTTTCTTACTGCGGCTTTGATATCGTCAGAGACGGTGTTGAGTGGTGCCAGAAACGTATCACTCCACGATTCAGGAACTTCCAATTTCGACACAGCGATGTGTTCAATAAGTACTACAATGCAAATGGCATGCACCAAGCTTGCCAGTACAAGTTCCCTTACGGCTCAGAGTATTTCGATACCTGTTTCCTTACGTCAGTGTTTACACACATGCTCCCCGCGGATCTTGAGAACTACGTCGGTGAAATATCGCGGGTGCTGAAAGTAGACGGCGTGTGTTTATTCACTTTTTTCATTCTAAACGAGGAATCAATCGTGGAGAAAGCAGCTTCAATTTCTGTCACTTGCTGAATGGCTGCATGACCACAGATCCAAACATCCCCGAAACCGCGATCGCCTACGAAGAAGCACAAGTTCGGGACATCCTAAGTAGAAACGGCTTGGAAATTGATCAGCCAATTCACTTTGGCTCCTGGTGCGGTCGAAAACACTTCGTGAGCTACCAGGACATCGTCGTTGCCAGGAAGATACGCTCAAAAGAAAGTGTCACTCTCTAGATACTTACTTAAGTGTCGGCCGCGTAGAACGGCCGCGTAAAACGGGTAAGCCGGGCAACGGGGTAATCCGGGGGTAAACCGGGCGGGGTTAAACGGGGCCAGCCAGCTTCCTGAGTGAGACTCTCCGGCGTCCCTGCACCTGGCTTGAACACGCGTCCAAACTTTTGCACCACGTCGCACCAAGCCCGGGCATCCTATCCAATGCGACTGAGGATCGGTGCCAAGTGCTCTGGAATCGCTCCCACCTTGTCGCGACGCAACGGACGGCCTGTCCAATCCACGGGATCATCCTTGAGACTGACTCACGAGTGACTCAATCAATACCTTGCGGAACACGATGCAGTTCCAGCCAGGCACACGTTAAGAACTGGTGATCAATCGATGGAGTCTCGGATCGATAAGTGAGTCGGCAATCAAGTGGGCGCCGGTAAAGTCTTGGTCGAGTGTATGCGGGCTGGGAACCGATACCGTCACGGCACCTGCAGCGACACCGGCCGCAGTGCCATTGCCGCTGTCTTCAAGAACCAGCATTCGGGATGGTGCGATCGACATCTTCTCGGCCGCTTTGAGGTACATCTCTGGATGCGGCTTGCCATGCAGGACATCATCGCCCGTTAACACAAACGCGAGCGACGATGACCAATCCACCGTACCGAGGATGACATCGACAAAAATTCGACGGCTGCTGGTCGCCAAACCGAACGGCAACCTACTTGACTGCAACCGCTCGATCCATTCGCTCAATCCAGGCATCGGTTGTAACTCACTCGAGAGCATTTCACCGTAAAGTGCATCCGATTCATCAAGCAACGCCTGGGGAGAATCCGTCAAACCATGAAAATTGATCATTTCCGCGATCGCGGCCAAGCCAATTCGGCCCATCATTCGAGCTTGCAGCTCTTTGGAGTATCTTGTGCCGCGTCGCTGCAAGACGACATCGCCCACAGTCCAGTACAATCGCTCGGTATCAAACAACAAACCGTCCATATCGAGCGCCACGCCCAGGATGGTTTCGTGCCCTACATCAAGCCGCGAACCTTGCGACGGCGCGTTCGACGCTAGAAAGTTTTCGGAGTTTTGAGTGTCAAAGTCGTTCATCAGTTTTCTTTCTGAGATTTCTAGCGAGAACAGTGGGGTGCTCACACGTTCGATCGCTGCATCACCCGCACAGGCAGCAGGCGCGGTGAGTGGAGATCCAGCTTCCGCGAGCGGTTTCATCAGCGAAAACCCACGTCACTGGGCAATCGAAAGTTTTATACCGATCAACCCGTACGACCTCGTTCCTTGTCTAGCACGTCGCGGCGAGCTTCGCGACGATCAAGTCGAACCCTTTCGACACGTTGCAAAAAGCATCGAAACGGCACTTGGCGACATTGCTGTGAGCTACGATCGTCGATTCCGAGAACTGTATCGTGGGATCGATCCCGACCAAGATACCCGACGGCCTCTCGGTGTCGAAGCGGGCTATGATGACAGCGGCGATAACGACAGCGGTGATGACGACAACAGCAATGACAAATCGTCTACTGGCGTCGAGAACTCGGGCGTCGAGAACTCGGGCGTCACCGGGCAATCCAGTTCTGGTCGCGTGCTTGAGACTCTCGAATTGTGCCGCGAAGTCCTCGTTCAAGCGGGCTATCGTGAAGTTTCCCGCGAAGAAATTGAAGCATGTGTCGGAGTTGCCAGCCAATGGGGTGTTCCGCTCCACGTCGAATTTGGCATGTTCAAGCAATTGATCGTTTATTGCCGAGGCGACATCATCGGCAGCCGCGTTCGTAGGCGACTCCGTAAGTTCTACAAGATCGAGGCTGTGGACGTCGCTGTTTATCAACGCATGGTCGTGATGTTCCAGTTGCAAAGTGACGTCGGTGGCGATGAAGAACTCCTGGCAAGAACATTGCATCTGCGGCTGTTTAAGAATATCCCGAAGCAGGACATCGACATGCTGTTGCCTTGCACGAAAGTAAAATTCACTTGGCTGGATCGACTTAAAATCGTTGTACCATCGCTTGGTGGCCTCTTGATGAGCGCCCGCAAGATTATCAACACAATCCTTATCCTCGCTGTATTGACGTTGAAGTCGACATTCGTGATCGTCGGGCTCGTTCTTGCCGCAGTTGGCTATATCGTGCGTAGCGTGCTCGGCTATTTCCAAACCAAGAATCGTTATCTGCTCAACCTCACCAGGAATCTATATTTCCAAAAACTCGATACGAACTCGGGCGTCGGCTACCAAATCATTCACCACGCCCACGAGCAGGCGACTTCCGAAACCGTGCTGGCTTACTACGCGTTGATTTCTGCATCTGAGAGTTTGAGCGAACGCAAGTGGCGTCGCCGATGTGAACGCATCATCCGCGAAGCCATCGATTTGGAAGTCGACGTCAACATCAATCGCGCATCCGAGAGACTCGCGAAACTCAATCTAGCAACCTTCAATTCTGCGAACGATCACTGGAGCCCGTGTGATGCGACTTCTGTTCGTGATGCCTCGCCTCTTTGACCGTCGCAAGTTTGCTCGTCACTAGCAAGTCTCCTTAGCCAATTCTCTAGAGTCGCAAATGCGTTCGTGAAACTGGCGTTGCTCGTTGCCCAGCCGCGTACTGGCGTGCCGCTAAACACATCACGCTGGTGGAAATGTGGGCAATTTGCGGTGCAGGTGCCGATTGCACGGTTAAGTTTATTGGCGTTGTAGCGGATACGCCGATGCTAGGGGTGGGCTTGATTCCGCAAGAACTACTGTTCGTTCCGGGTTGAAGCATCGTCAAGAATTAAATCGACTGAGGCAGATCCATGAAAAAGACTAAATCCTCGCGTGCAACGAAGCTGGCTGCGCTTTTGAGTCTCATCTGCATGAACTCGGCTTCGGCGGAGATCGTTGATCTTTCGATCACTGTTTTCGGACAGTCCTCGGGTGTGGCCACACAACCCAATCGTCCGATGGGAGTCGTTCAAGCCAACACGAGCGAAGACGAGTCTGTCGCAACCGTCGATCAAGTCCAGTTTGCTCAAGCACCCGCGCCGCTCACTCAAGCACCCGCACCGCAACTGCCAACCTCCCCGCCAGTGCCATCGCCACTTGGCGAAGTGCCGCTTGGACAAGCGCCTGGTGCTGGTTTGCCAGTCACACCGAACCTACCGATCAACCAGCTTGCTCCGCCTTCGTCGACAGACTTCCAAAACTTTGGAAATGCTGCGTTACCCACGTCGCTTGGAGCCACAGCCGGATCATTTTCCGCAGCGCCGAACATGATTGGTGACCTTTTCGGCGGCGGTTTTTCAATCTTCAGCGGCTCGCAAACTGTTGTCTTCGACGGCTATGCGGCTGGGAATGATTTGTCACCTTCGCCGATCCCCGGATCCTTCATGGGAGACCTCGCCTTCGAGTTTGGTGGCGATATCGTTCCCAATGATATTTTCACCATTTCGGGCTCTGGTCAAGATCTCGACGGAAGCAATGACGGCTTTGCGGACACCTTTGACATCTTCGAGCCCATTCCTCCCAACGATGCATTGACGTCGCCGGGACCAGGATTCACCTTTGATGGTGGCCAAGCGGTCTATACAAACAACACGACTTCAACAGATCCGCAATCGGGCGCTTACGTTGATGGCCAGCAATGGTACATCAAGTATAGCTACACAAGTTCAATCAACCAAAACTCCAACCCTGGCGAAAGAAGCTTTATACCCGTGCCTGGTCCTGGCGTTTCGGCGCGGCGGATCAAGATCTCGGAAAACTTTAGTCCCGAAGTTCGCGACCGTTTCTTCTTGAACTACAGCTTCTTCAATGACGCGTACGGTGGGCTCGGTGACATCAGCCGCTATGTGATGGGTGTCGAACGCATTCTCGTCGACGACCTCGTTTCCGTTGAAGTGCGTCTTCCGATGGCAGGCACCTACGGGAGCTTCCAACAAACCGATCGCGCCGAGAGTCGCAACTTTGAACTCGGCAACTTATCCGTGATTGCCAAGGGGGTCTTGTTACGTACCGAAGACTTGCTTGTTAGTAGCGGCCTCGGCTTCACGGTACCCACGGCTGACGATACAAGTCTCGCAATCGGGAACCGAGAAATTCTTCGAATCGAGAACGAGACGATCCACCTTCTGCCGTTTCTTGCCGCAATGTATCGCTTGGACCAAAAAACAGCGATTCAAACTTACATGCAGCTAGACATTGCGGCGAATGGCGATCCCGTACTCGGCAACTTGCTCAGTGGACCTCTTGAGAATCTTGGAACGTTTAACGACTCAACGCTCATGCACATTGACGCTGCAATGAGCCGGAGAATCTATCAAAATCGCAGCGCCCGTTTTTTGAAGAGGGCTTCCGCGAGCGGCGAGCTCCACTACACGGGAACGTTGCAAGCTTCCGACGTCGTTGACCGTGGTGGACTTCGCTATACCAACCTCCAGCGAAACTTTAACGTCGTCAACACGACGGTCGGTTTGCATCTCCAGCTCGGGGAACGACTTGTGGTTACACCGGCCATGGCGATTCCTCTCTCCGATGGACTCGACAAGCAATTCGACTATGAAGCGATTGTTCAAGTCAATTACTTGCGATAAACGACCCGCGGAAGTCTGTTTCTCGCGCTGAGACACGCTGGGTGCAGCTAGTCGCAATCAAACTACTTACTATCCATCAACCAAATCGGATCGACGGTTTGGTCTTTTCGTGTGAGCGCATCAACGACTCGACCGAGCAGCACGACACTCGGGTTGTCATCCGGATGGTCGTAGACCAATGAAGCAAGTTGGCGAGCTGCACCCTTTAAATCCGATGCATCGAACGAGTTCAGTGCGGATTCATATCGCATACTCATTTGTCGCCAATCTTCGTCCGCTTGAGCTTTGAGTTCATGCAAGGCGACGGGTTCTTGGATTCCGACCACACGCACAACAGCAAGCCGGCGATGATCAAACGCACGACCGACCGCACGCGCGGTTGAATCCGTAATCAAGCCAGCGACCCCCAGTTTTTTTGTGATTCCTTGGACGCGGCTTGCCAAGTTCACTGTGTTACCGAGCGGGCCATACTTGAATTTCACTTTCGATCCGGTGTTCCCAACGCGGGCCATCCCTGTGTTGATGCCAATGCCAAACCCAAACTTGTCGGGCGTGATGTCTTTCCAGCGTTCGCGCAGGCTCTCCGTTTTCTCGAACATCTTGCAAGCGGCACGGCAAGCTCGGATTGCATGGTCAGGCTGTTCACCCGGTGCTCCCCACATGGCCATTAACTCATCGCCGACGTAATCGACGAGCACGCCGTCAGTATCCATCACGCATTGGCTCAACTCCGTCAGCACGTCATTGATCCACTCAATGGTGCGTTTGGGCCCAACCCGTTCACTGATGGCACTGAAGCCACGGATATCGCAAAACAGCACCGTGACTTCCGCGTCACGACCCGAAAGCAGATCGTTATCTTCCTCGAGTCGCTTGGCGACTTCTGGCGAGAAGAACTGGTTCAGCGACGAGCGAATTTTTTCCTGGCGTTGGCGAGCTAGCCCCGAGGATACCGCACCCGCCATCACTTCGATGAGTGCTGCTTCAAGATCACCGATGGGCTCGTCATTGTCCGACGAGCCGAACCGCCGGTCGCCGTAAAGTGCGCCGATGACGCGATTGTTTTCGTCGAGCACCGGTGCGGCAACCGCGCGATCCAGCGCCATCATGGAGGAGTCGGTTGTGTGCAAGAAATTTTTTGGGTCGTAAACGACGGTCTTGCCAGTTCGGAGAACTCGACCCAGCAATCCCTCACTGAATGACGAGACCTTCTTGCCCTTGTCAGCGGACGTTTCTGGATCACTGCAGTGCTTCGCTTTGATGACCCATTCGTTACCTTCTCGAACGAGAGCAAGTGCTCGATCGAGGTCGATCATTTGAGCGATACTCTTGACGGCTGCATCAAAAAACTCGTTCGACCCAGCGGCTTGGCGGACCACGCTCAAAGCGGATCGCACAAGGTCAACGGCGACGCGCCCGTTATCCTCTGACTTCGTCCCAGCCATGATCTGATTCAATCGCACAGGAGCAGCGAACTCCATCGTCGACTCGATCGATCCCTGGATCGTTCGAAACGGCTCGTCTTGCATTTGGCTGATCGGGCCTTCGACGCTGTCCGGAGCACACACGGAGATGCGCACCGTTCGGTTCTCCGGAAGCGAAACGACAACTTCGTCGGTCGCTTGGAAAACTTCGCCAGGAAGCAAAGGCCGAGCGTCGGTACCGATATAGAACGACAATCGCGGATGGATGTTGGAGATCTGAATCGTGTTTGCAATCGTCAACTCTACCCGCAAAGCCTGGCGAGGGATCGCACGCGCCGAAACCGGGGCAATGACCAATCGCTGGCACGACAGCAAGTCCTGTAATTCCAAGGGTCCAGCGTCACCCTCTTGTTGGCGACCGATCTCCAGCGGCGTTCTCGCGATCCCCGTCCAAATCTCGGTCTTGCCCTCCCAGACGCTCAGTTCGACCTTTTGCACTACGAGTCCTCAGTCCAGATAATTACTCGTGTTCAAAGAAAACCACGAGGATTGATTGCTAGGGCATCGATTCTGGCACAATCACAGCTAAACAGCAATTTGCGGATCGAGAAAGTCAGGATGCTTTGACGTAAAATCATGTCGGCAACGTCGTATTTTCGAGCCGATCATCGCATTCGATCGCTTCTACGTCTCTTATCCAGATTGATTTGGCCCATCCGGCCAAGCAATCAAATCGACCAGCATCGATTTTCAAGCTCCGTCCAACGCCAGTTTAAACGCTCCGCTGCACGCGCTTCGGGGCGAAATAACCTGGAACTCCGCCGAAGTAAGAACGGCAACACTCCGGTCGCAGACCTTCGTGTGACGATTCGAGGAGCGTCTTAGAGGAATCGCCTAATCGTCAAAGGCGAAAAACTTCGCCTAACTAGTTGAGATGAAGCAATCGAATGCGTCTAAAAGCGTCTATCCTTATTGAGGCGGCTACAAAGCCCCCGATTTAGCCATAGCACCTGCATCGGTCGTTGTTTCACGCCAGAGCGAGTTGACCCGCCAGAGCGTACCGGTGAATTGAATTCGGTAATCAACTCAGGCTAGATGGGGGCGCGCATCGGCTGGCTGCTCGCAGTGGGGTTGTTCCGAGAACAGGTTTATTCACTTTTTGATTTTTTTGGTTTCATGATGGCCTTCAAAGCAAACTCATTGTCCTCTTCTCGCATTCGACGTCAACGCAAGCGTGACTGCGTCGCGCGACGAGGTCGCTTCTCACTCGGTCGGCTACTCTCGCTCGAGCAATTTGAACCGCGGATGCTATTGGCTGCCGACGTGATCATTGGGTTCGTGGACGACACAGTCTCTTATTCGCGAGTCGTCTCAGGAAACGTCGCTACGTATACGCCGTTATCATCACCTGCAGAGATCGGCATCACCAATTTTACGGCAGACTTTGCCCAGAACTTCGACATCGTCGTCAACACACAGAACGCAGGTTTCTCGGATCCAGGCGACATTACGTTCTCCGATTTTCTCTTTAATAACGTTCCGGGTATCCATTCGCTTACGCTGCAAGCGGATCGTGACATTAATGTCGAAGCATCGGTGAGCTCGTTGGGTCTTGGTGTTGGAACCACATTGATTTTCAACGCCGATCGTGATGCGAATGGTGATGGTCGAGTTGCGATCATCGGGGTGTCCAATAGTATCGACGCTGGAGCTGGCAACATCGTTATCGGTGGTGGCCTGGATCCGCTGCTAACACCAGCGGTCGGCCGCGCTGGCGCGCCGCAAGGCGTAATTATCGACGCGACCCTTCAAGCCACCGACACAGGATCCGTTTCCATCCGTGGCCAAGGCGGCGGAACAACCGATGACAATGCAACGGGCGTCCTGCTTGTAGGCTCGATCTCTACTTTGGACGGTGCTATTTCCGTTCAAGGCACAGCTGGCGTTACGACTGGATTAGACAGCGACGGAGTTCGCCTTGAGCCGGCGTCATTCGTAACGACAGACCGTGGTGCCGTCGAAATTACCGGCACGGCAAACGGATCAACTCGCGACAATGATGGTGTGTTTATCGGTTCTGGCGCAGAGATCTCTAGTACCGCAACGTCCGGAGTCGTGGGAGCTATCACGATCAACGGAACCAGCAACAGCAGCACCGGCGAAGCGAGCACAGGTGTGTATCTCGATGGGGGCACGATCAACGTCGGTAATGCAGCCGTCTCTTTGATCGGCCGTACGACGACAACGGGAACTGGAGCTGGGAATAACGGTGTTTTACTCGTCGGCGGTCAAATTGAATCAAGTGGAACACCACTGAGCGGTGTTGTTGGTGACATTTCGATCGATGGCCAGTCCGATTCGTCAAACGAGTCGACGCAAGCGGTATTGCTAACGGGCACGAGCCTTCTTGAGTCAGCCGACGCGGCGATTCGAATCATCGGGGATGCATCTGGTCCATTGCTCACTGGACAAGGCGAAGGCGTGACAATTGGTGACGGATCAACAGTCGCAACGGACAACAGCCCAAATCTCATCTTCATTACTGGAACGGGTGCAGGTGCGAGTGGCGAGGGCGTCTTAATCTTTGACAACGCTAGCATTGGCAGTTCGGTGAGCCCTGTCTCGTTGGCAGGGATCGGAAACGGTAGCCATGGAATTGTTGTCGATGCAAATGTTCAAGCTGGTAATCTCCAAATGGGAGGCGTTGCGCGCGCAACAACAGGCGGCGCCGGTGTTATTGTCGCGTCTAACGGTAACGTCTCATCAACTACTTTCATAATTATTGGAGGCCAGTCGTTCGCCGCAACAAGCTTCGGCATCGATCTTTTCGAAGGATCTGTCAGCGCTATTAATTCTATATCGTTCACCAGCAGCGTTGGCCCACTGCGACTTGTGCGTGCTCAAGTCACTGCTGGGCTAGGGATAGACTTCGAAACGATCGACCGCGCAGGAGGCGATGACACAATCGACGTTTTTGAGTCGACCATCAACGCCAATACGTCAGATATTTCCTTCACGGCTGGCGATTCGGTCGTCATCGACAGCACATCTTCCATTACTGGAAATAACCTCACGATCAACGTCGACAGATTTAATGATGCCGATCCGGGACTTGGCGGGTTTGTCGATGCACAAGGGACGTATACTCTCAGTGGAAATGCAAGTGTCTTTGGTGGGGCCGATGCGGATTTTTTCAGACCCGTATCCGGAATTGTCTCGTCGATCGATGGTGGCGGTCAACCGATCGGGACGACGGATCTCGTCGAAGTGAGTGGCGGTGCTGAGTCAGTTACTGTCTTACCCAACTCAGTCATCACGTCGAACGAAACTGTGATCCTGAACAATATCGAATTGGTTGCGATCATTACGACTTCGAGTATCGACATTACAGGAAGCCCAGCAGCCGACTTATTTACCCTGAGTCGTTCGGGTGTAAACACGCGAGTGAATCGTTCTGGAGCCCCAGCAGTCGTATTTAACAGCACGGATGTCAATTCGCTTAATATTGATGGTGACTTAGGCAATGATACGTTTGAGTTGGATGTGACCGGCGGGTTACCGACTGGCCTGATTAACTTCGAAGGGAACCTTCCCACCGCATCGCCCGGCGACCAGATCTTGATCACTGGTACACCTCCAACCCCGATCGACACTCTTAGATTTGCCTCAGTGGGAAGGTTCGAGGTGTTTGCTGGTGGTCTAAGTACCAATATCAATTATTCGGGCGTAGAAGCGATAACGTCATCGATTGACGTGCAAAATACTTTTTTCGACCTTATAAACGATAACGTCATTGATGTGACTCAAACTGCAGGGGATCTGACAGCCGCTTTTTCTGCTGGAACAGCAACTACGTTCAGGCAGCCAACCGCGGAACTTGGCTTCCTCGCATTTAATAACTTTCCGCCAGCGCAAACCACCATCAATTTTGCAGCGATCGATGTCGCAATTCCAACACTTGCTATACTTTTAGGCTTCAATCTACCGAATTCGACGGTGAATATTAATGGCCTCCTGCGCAACTCAAACGGCGGACTCGCGATATCACAAGCGAACGTCAATATCAATGCAGCGATTGATATTACGGGTAGCCTTTCGATTGATGATGGAACTGGAACTGGATTAACGACCGTCAATGCAGCGTCCATTGCGACCGGTGGACTTCAAACCTATTTCTCACCTATTCAGATTGATTCTGACGCTACTATCACGTCTCCAGCCGGTTTCAATTTTCAATCAACAATCGATGGGGCCAATCGTCTTACTGTCGACGGAGGCGCATCATTCAGAGGCGCAGTGGGAGCGACTACTCCACTCGCATCTCTTACTGTGGTCGGGAACGCGGCAATCGAGCGAAGCATTACATCCACCGGCAACCAAGCCTACAACGGCCCTGTAACAATCGAACTCCCGAACGCTGTGATCACGAGTCAACTCGGATCGCTTGCTTTCAACTCGAGTCTGGATAGTGGTGGCGGTGGTTTTTTTGACTTCACAACCAATTCTAGCTTGACGTCAACGTTCACTGGCCCAGTCGGCGTCTCAAGACCTATCACGTCGCTAACGACAGTCGCTGGCGGACCGTTTGTTGTACCCGCAACTCTCGCTGTATCCAGTTACAGCGTCACAGTGACCGACACTGCTGGTGCCACTGACAATATCAGCATCGTAGCTGGAACCACGATCAACGCGCCTGGAGGTGTGACGTTGACTGCCGGTGATGATGTCAACATCGCGGCCGGTGCCTCCATCACAACTAGCTTGTTGAACATCAATGCCGATACAGATCCATCCGACCCCGACACGATCGGCGCCAATGTTTCTGTGCTTGGAACGATCAATGCCACTGCCGGATCCAGCGTGACAAGCATCGCTACGGGCGATAACGCAGACACGCTCGCGGTTCGGCCTCAGTCGACGACGTCGTTCGATCTTCGCGCCGGTGGCCCGAGCCTTGCCCCTGGCGATACGCTGACAATCGACGGTGGTGGTGGTGGTGATGTAACTTTCGATGTCGCGAGTGGAGCAATCAATGTGCCGGGTGCTCTACCGATTCTTGCTGTCGGTTTCGAGAACTTGTCGCTCACCAACATCGGAACTCTCTCGGTCGATGGCAGTGACACGTTCGACTTGATCACGGTCGCCGGCGGTGCTGTTCTTGGCACGGACTTGCTGAGCGTCAATGGTAACTCACCTATCTCGCTTGTCGGCGTTACGAACCTTGTGATCAATGGCCTCGGTGGCGATGATTTCTTTGGCTATGACGTTCGTACCCGAGCGATCTCAGCGGCAGTAACGTTCAATGGCGGTCTGCAAGATAATACGACTGGCGGCGACATCCTGCGGGTTGATGGATCGTTCACGACGCAAGTTTTGAATTATTCGGCGCCGGGTGCTGAAGGCAACAACGGCGACCTTGTCTTGGATGGTGCGCTTGTCACCTACACCGGGCTGGAACCGATTGTGGCAGGCAACTCCGTTGATACGGTCTTGAACTTCAATACAGGAGCGTCGAACAACGCAACACTGCGAAACAATCCCAGCGCCGGCTTGATCGAGATCGTTGACAATGGAGCAACCTTCGAAGATACCCAGTTTCCGAATCCAAGTCGAGGCCTCGCGATCAATCTCGGATCGCAAGGCGACACGCTCAGCGTCGTAGCGCTCGATCCAGCGTTCAGAGCTGGTCTTGCCATTCGTGGCGGCATTGGCGCGGATACGGTGACGATTGACGGGCTAACAATTAGCAACACCACAGGTGGCACGGGGGCATTGCAGATTGAAGATATCGAGGCATTGGACATCGCAAACAGCATCTTCAACAACAATAACGCCACCGCTATTCAGCTCGACAATCCGGGTGGAGTGGCGACTATTGCTACCACGACGATTATTGGAAACACCAGCCCGTCATCCGGTGGCGGCATCTTTCTTAACCAGGGTGATCTTCAGATTTCGAATTCGACCATTTCGAGCAACGTTGCAACAGTCGCTGGCGGTGGAATTAGTATCGGTGGACTTGGCGGCGCCGTCGAAATCAGCGACACAATAATCGAGGGCAACTCAGCGGACGATGTCGGTGGCGGTATTGCCCGCATAGGTTCAACGGCGTCGACGATTCTCACCAATGTGATGCTTGAAGGAAACGTCGCAACAGCAAATGCAGGCCGAGGTCATGGCGGTGGCCTATATTTCGACGGCCTAACGAATACTCAAGTTCTCGGCGGTAGAATCTTTAACAATATCGCGAACGCTGAGGGTGGCGGCATCTGGCAAGATTTCGGCGTTCTCACAATTAGTGGCATGGCCCGCATTGACGGAAACTTTGCGAATGGCGATCTCGATCCAGCGGGAGCTCCAGACACATTGCAGGGTGGCGGTGGGATTTTCAATAATGGTGGAACTCTGTTGATCGATGACGTGGGTGGTGCCGTCGAAGTTTCCGGCAACTTCGCAACGGGTTTCTCCTTTGGCAGTGGCGGCGGCATTCTCTCGATCGGTGGGTCTGTCACGATCACTGGTGCACTAATCAATCAGAACTTGACCGTTCGGGCGGGCGGTGGCTTGGAGATCGTCGAAGGCAACGTGACGCTCATCAACTCCACTATCGATGCCAATCGTGTGGCCACCCAAAGTCCAATCACAGCCAATCCCGGAAACGGCGGCGGGCTGCATATCACCGGTGGTGCTTCAGTCACGATTGACGGTGGTAGCGTTACCAACAACGTCGCGGAAGAGGAAGGCGGAGGTCTATGGAATTCGGCAACGGGCACCTTGCGAATTATTGGTCTTACCAGTCCCGTCTTGATCACTGGCAATATTGCGCGCGGCGACGCTGCACCTGGCGTTGACGGGTCAGCTGTTCAAGGCGGCGGCGGTGTTTTTAACAACGGTGGAACGCTCGTTCTTGATGGCGACCGTGTTTCAAAGAACATTGACGTTTCGGGGAATGCAGCGACGGGTGCAACCAATGGAAGCGGCGGTGGAATCCTTTCCATTGGCGGAAATGTAGCGATCAATGGCGCTGCAGTAAGTGGCAACGAAGCCGTGCGAGCTGGCGGTGGCATCGAAGTTGTCGCTGGGGCCTTGACGATCCTCCAAACAAATATCACTGGTAACGACGTCTCATCCGCAAACCTGCTTAACCTTGGCCTATTGGACGGTAGTTTGGGTAACGGCGGTGGATTGCATATCACGGGTGCAGCAACGGTGGTCTTTGATGGCGGGACCGTGAGTGGCAACGTGGCGGCATTAGAAGGCGGTGGCTTCTGGAACTCCGCGACCGGAATACTGCGTATCGAAGACAGTCAGGATAATACCGTCATTAGCGATAACATCGCTCAAGGCAATGTAGATCCCGCAGGCGCCCCAGCGACTTTGCAAGGCGGTGGCGGTGTTTTCAATAACGGCGGCACCCTAGAGTTCAACGACCTAAGCGTTAACAGAACGATAACAGTCTCAGCAAACGCGGCGAGCGGCGCAAATTTCGGTAGCGGTGGTGGCATCCTATCCATTGCTGGTAATGTCACGCTAACTGCAGTCGAGATCAATGGCAACGAAGCGGTTCGCGCTGGTGGCGGCGTCGAAATCGTTAACGGCACATTCACGATGGTTGGGGGACAGATTACCGGTAACGACGTTTCGGAAGCGGACTTGCTTAATCTCGGCCTACTGGCAAGCCCCGGTAATGGTGGTGGTTTACATGTGACAGGCAACGCAAACGTCGCCGTGACAGGTGTCAGCATCACGAGCAATGTCGCCGGACGAGAAGGCGGTGGTTTGTGGAATAGCACTGGCACGATGATCATTCAAGGCGGAACTCTGATTGAAGACAACATCGCTAGCGGTGACGCGGCGGACGATGGTGGAGGCGGGGTCTTTAACAATGGCGGTACGCTGATGATCATCGGTACGACAACGACGATTGCAAACAACGTCGCCAACGGAACACTTGGCAGCGGCGGCGGAATCTTCAACTCCACTGGTGGTACCGTCTCGATCACCGATGCGATCATTAGCGACAATAAAGCTAACCGAGCCGGTGGCGGGATCGAAGATGCTTCGGGTGCTGGATTTGGCGTTTCGATTCTTCGAGCGCAGTTGATCGATAACCTTGCCGGAGTGTTGCCAGCAATCGCCGCACCGGGTAACGGCGGTGGCCTGCACGTCACTGGCGATGGCAATGTCACAATGGACTCCGCGATCATTCAAGGAAACATCGCCGCTGCTGAGGGCGGCGGCCTATGGAATGACCTTGGTACGATGACGATCCTAGGCACGACGATCATCAATGCCAACTTTGCTCGTGGTGTCGCAGCGGACGATGGCGGTGGTGGAATATTCAATAACGGTGGTTCGTTGGTTGTCTCCGGACCATCCGTTTCGATCACCAACAACCAGGCCTCTGGGGCGAGTGGATCAGGCGGTGGTATTTTCAATCGCAATAGCGGCTCGATTACCATCTCCGACGCGTTGATTACCAGCAACTCTGCTTCACTGAATGGTGGTGGTTTGTTTGCCGATGGTTCGGGAACGATCATCATCGATCGCACGACGTTCTCAGCAAACAGCACTCTTACGGGAACAGGCGGCGGTATCGGCTTGATCAACACCAACGCGCCTGGCTCGGCGACACTTCGAAGTACCACGATTCACAACAACACTGCTGCCACGAGCGGTGGTGGAATTGCGCTGCGCAACTTTAATTTCACGATGGAGAACGTCACCATCAGCACCAACACTGCTGGTACGGTCGGTGGTGGGATCGACTATGGAAACGTTGCAACGTCGGGACAAAGACTGATCTCGTTTTCAACGATCACATCGAACATCGCGGCCTCGGGCGGCTCAAACTTAAATGCCACTGGAAGCCGTATCGACGCGATCGGTACACTCTTTAACGATGGCACCATCGACGCTGCTGGTGTTCTCAGCTCGCTCGGCAATAACCTAGACAGCGGTAACACGAGTGGCTTCAATCAACCGACTGACTTCGTGAATACGAATCCGCTGCTGGGACCACTTCAAGATAACGGCGGACCTGTCTTTACTCATGCGTTGGAATTTGGAAGTCCCGCTATTGATGCTGGCGGTACATCAGGTCCAGCAACCGACGCCCGCGGGATCACGCGGCCCAACGATGGCGATGGTGATGGTATAGCGAGGTTTGATATTGGTGCGGCCGAGGGCGAACAAGGCACAACGTTTGTCGTTGACAACCTCAGCGACATTGACGATGGCGATGTGACTCCAGGAAATCTTTCGCTGCGCGAGGCTGTCCGGTTGTCCAACACCGCCCCCGGCGCTGACACAATCACTTTTGGAGGTCTTTTTACAGATGCGACTCCAGACACGATCTCGCTGGCGGGCTCTCAATTGAGATTAACAGATAATGTGACGATCATTGGCTCAGGAGCAGCTTTGTTGACGATTGACGCGAATAATGCCTCGCGAATTTTTGAAATCGACACCGCAACAACGGTCACGCTCAGTCGAATGACATTCACTGGTGGCCGCGTAACGGAAGACAACGGAGGTGCAGTTCGCAGTTCGGGGAATTTAACGATTATCGACTCCGTCATCACCGGCAACACTGCGATTAGCGTTGCATCGTCTGGTTATGGTGGTGGCATCGACAGCAGCGGACAACTGACGATTATTCGCAGCACTTTATCGAGCAATAGCGCTACGAACGATGGTGGCGCGATATCGGCATCCAATGATTTAATCATCACCGACAGTTCCATCTCCGGAAACACTGCAAGTTCCTTTGGTGCTGGTTTAGCATTCTTCCCTTCTTCCGCTTCAAATACAGCTACGATTCTGCGAAGCACCATTGCTAACAATACGGCTGGCGATTCGGGTGGCGGAATTTTCAACGCTGGAGCTGCGGGTACGCTTTCGGTGGTTGAAAGTACGATTTCCGGGAACACTTCTGGCGGTATTGCTGGAGGTATCTTCAGCTACAGCAATGGAAATCTGAATCTGGTCAACAGTACCGTTTCCGGAAACGTTGGCGGCGGAGGTTCTGGGTTAACGATCGGCTACAGCAGCAGTGATACTGCGACCATCACCAATTCCACGATCGTCGGAAATAGCGGTGGTGATTACGGCGTTTATATCGGAGATGCCGCGCGAGTCGTCATCACGAATTCCATTATCGCGGGCAACACGGTCGACGCCTCGGCAACGACAAGCGATCTGAATAATACGGTCGATAGCGGTTCACTCGACCTAGCCAACTCGTTCGCAAACTTGATTGGCAACCCCAACACTGCGGGCGGGCTTATTCATGGCACCAACGGAAACATTCTCGGCAATGGATCAGGCGCCGTGCTTCCGCTGGCATCAATTTTGAATCCCTCCCTCGTGAACAATGGAGGGCCAACTTTGACGCATGCCTTAATTTTTGGAAGCCCTGCGATTGATGCGGCCAATGCTGGGCTCGCACCAGCAACAGACCAGCGAGGAATTGCACGTCCTGTTGATGGCAACAACGATGGCTCCACGGTGGCCGATATCGGATCATTCGAGTTTGGTTTCGTTGCCGTTTTGTCCGTCGTAGATATTACCGTAAACGAAGCAATCGGAACGGCTACAGTCACGGTGACTTTAGATCGTGCTGTTACAGGTGGCTTCACTGTGGATTTCGTTACATCGAATGGCACGGCGCTTCAACCCGGTGACTACACAACCGCCACAGGAATGCTCACCTTCACGGGAACAGCGGGCGAGTTGCGTACTTTCACCATTCCGATCATTGACGATGCAATTGTCGAAGGTTTCGAAACAATCCTTATCAGCCTATCGAATTCATCGAACGTCGCAGTCGACGGCAGCGATACAGCAATCGTTACGACCACTGACAACGATGTTGCCGCCTTGTCAGTTGCTGACGTCACTGTGAATGAAGGTGCTGGAACGGCAACGGTTACGGTGAGTGTCAACAATGCTGTCCAGGGCGGATTCACTGTCAATTTCGCAACCGCCAATGGAACGGCGTCCCAACCAGGTGACTACACGACCGCCACAGGAACCCTCACCTTCACGGGAACCGTTGGCGAGTCGCGTACATTCACTGTTTCGATCGTTGATGATACCGTAGTTGAGAACACGGAAACTGTGTTGATTGTGTTGTCGAATCCCTCTGTCGCGAACGTCAATGCAAGCGACACGGCGACGATCAACATCGTTGATAACGACGTTTCTGCTGCAGCCGATCTAAGTGTAAACATTTCTGGAGCACCATCGACGGTGTTCGTTAACGAAGCAGTGACCTACACCGTTGTTGTGAGCAACGCGGGACCAGATTCTGCAAGCAATGCGTTTTCGACAACGACGCTCCCCTCCGGAGTTACGATTACCAACGTGTCGGCGACTGGCGCAACAGCAAGCACGAACGGCAACGTCGTTACCGCGAATATCGGTTCACTCAGTTCCGGTGCGTCGATAACGATTGTTATTACCGCTATCGCTGGCTCCACAACTGGATCGCTCGTGGTCACCACGACGGCAACATCTTCAAACGACCCGGTTGCTACTAATAATTCAGATACGGCGACGACTGTTGTTAATCCTCCGTTGCCAACCGATTTGTCGTTGTCAGCAGCAAGTAGCCCGCCCATTTTCTCGGGGGCGAGTGGATTTCTTGATTTCGAAATCAATAACTTATCGGCGGTGGATGCAACGAATGTTGTGGCGTTCTTTACATTGGATCCGAACGTGACGTTCGAGTCGGGTATTGTGTTTCCTGGAACGGTGACATCACTGCCAGGGTCCAACCAAGTTCGCGTGGAAATCCCTCGCATCGACGCGAATCAATCCGTGTTCGTAAGCATCAATGTGTTCGCTCGCAATAATTTGCCGGGCGGAATGACGCTTACCACGAGTGGCACCGTGTCGGCGGAACAGACAGACTCAGATTCTGTGAATAACACGATCTCGGCATCTACCACTGTCGTGAGCGCAAGGACGCTTTCTACCGGTGCGCAAGATGGTGGAGTCGTTTTGACAGTCGATCTGTTTGGTTCAATGGGCAGCGGCTCCATCGGTGGCATCTCGCTATTTAACCCTCCAGGGGCACTCGATGCGGCGGAAACAATCTTTGAGGCTGGACTTCTGATTGGACGCAATCTCGGTGGCACGCGAGAGGTTCTCACCAATGGCAGCTTCTTGAGCGGTGGTGAGATCGACCCGACACTCGTGACCACCATTGCTGATCTTGACGGCACGGACTCTCGAGTTACGAGTTCGTTCATGATTGGAAGTTTGAGGTTCGATCTAGTTCAAGAATTACTTCCGGTATTCGACGCCAGTGGTGTGGCGACAGGCTCGACGTTGACGCAAACGTACACAGTGACCAATACTGCAACCACCGCCACGTCATTCGATTTAGTGCGTTTTGTTCATGCCGATTTGCTGTTCGATGGCAACCTCGAAGACGGTGGCGGGGTTCTTCGTACCGCGAACGGCGGCATCGTGTTGTTTGAAACGGAATCAAGCACGCTTCCGGGCTCCGACACGACGTTTGTTGGCATCTCCACGGACGGCGGCACGATCGAGACCAATAATCAATTTCAAATCGCCAGTTTCGATGATCTTGGTAACCAAGTAGTCGCTGGAACTCCGCTCACCGGGATCGTCACTGGCGATTTGGACGGGAATGGACTGATCGATCCAGGCCAAGAGTATGACGTTAGCCTCGCTCTGCGTAATCTTTTTCAACTTGCTGCGGGAGCGAGCACGACTTACTCGACAAAAACGTTCTTTGGTAGCGGTACGTTGGAGAGCGTTTCCAATCCGCCATCAAGCATCAGAGGACATGTGTTCTGTGATGCCAATGGCAGTGGGATAGAAGAGACCGGCGAAGCTGAAAGCGACGTGACTGTCTTTATTGATCTCAACGGCAATCGCGTGCTTGATTCGAATGAATTGTCCACGCTGACAACCGCTTCCGGTGATTTCTTTTTCAATAATGTCCCATCGGGCGCGGTCACCGTGGCTGTCGTTGTTCCAGACGGCTGTAATACGATTCCACGTAATGTCGGTGTCGCGAGGACGTCTCTTGATGCTGGTAAGCTGGCTCGTTCCATCGCGACTGTGGATCTGGATGGCGATTCGGACATGGACTTGGTCGTTGCCAGCGACCTGAGTAACAATGTTACAATTTTCGAGAATAACGGAGGCGTTTTCTCCATTCGCGAAACGGTCACGCTCAGCGATCGTCCGCAAGCGATTTCAGCCTGGAGCCCGTCGTCAGGTAGTTCTGAATCGGTCATTGCGGTCGCTGGTTTTGGCACTCCGTCGAACAAGGGAACCGTGTTCAAGCTCTCCGGCGGGAACACGGAGTCATTCAAATCAGGCGATGGACCGATTGCGTTAGTCGTCGATGACTTCAATGGTGATTCGATTGCCGACATCGTCTCGGTCGCATCGAGATCGTCGGACTTGTCTCTCACACTTGGGCGAGCCTCGACGAGCTCATCGGCAAGCACGATCGGCACCTCGCGAATTCTTACCGGGGTGAGGAACATTCGAGCGATCATCACTGGCGACTTTAATGGTGACGGCAACACGGATATCGCGGCAGCAGGTTTGGGATTCACAACGGATGCCAACAGCGAGTTAAAAGTGCTGCTCGGTCGCGGCGACGGCACATTCGGCGCGGCCATTGCCAGGTTCGGTGATCGAGAGATTGTCGATCTTATCGCCAGTGATCTCGACGGTGATGGCAACGACGAATTGCTCACGCTATCAGCAACTGGCCAGTTGAAGACTTACCGTTTGTCGGCACTTACGCTTTCACAGATTGCTCAAACAACAGTTTCGGTCGGTGCGTCGTCGTTTGCTGTCGGAGACTTTAATGGTGACGGGACGACCGATGTTGCTGTGGCAAACCTTGGCGATGAAATCATTGAGTTGCTTGTGGGGAATCGTACCGGCCAATTTTTCGTCAAGTCGACGGTGACCAATGTGACCGCACCATCCGACATCGTCGTCGCAGACTTTGATGGTGATGGCAAAGCGGAAATTGCGGTGGCGAATTTCTACAAGCAATTGCCCGAAGTAGTGACGGATCAAACTCCAAGAAACAAACTTCCAAGTACCCTAACGATTTTGAAGCTGAATATCGCTGAACAAGCAGTCATGGTAAACAGCGAGTCGACATCGACGGTCAACGTTACGTTTCCATCAGCAAACCCGGCGACACTCTTGGACGTCAATCGCGATTCGTTTGTTTCTGCGGTGGACGCGCTCGAGATCATCTCAGCGATGCGCCAGAACGATTTGGCACGGCTGGGAAATGCCGAAGCCGAACAGTCAACTGCTCATAAAACTGGCAAAGTAACTTTTCGGGCGCCTCAGCGAGTCGCGGCAGACGTTAATGGCGATGGAAGAACTAGTGCTTTGGATGCATTGATGGTTATTAACTACCTCAATCAACAGCAACTCGATCAATTGCTTGCTGCATCCGGAGCCGCCTCACCGGAACAGACATTCGCTTACGACTCACTGAAAGTGAATCAAGAAGACGAGGACCAAAAACGCGTCGCCGCAATTGACGCCCTATTCGCTGGCGGACTCTTTTAACAGGCGTCGGGCAAACCAATTCGAATCGAACCGTGCCCAGCGATGTGTTTGGGTTGAGAGCACATCGTCAATATTCAAACTTAAGTTTGACGGTGCACTACGTTGCGAATAAGTCAGTCTCGATATTGGCAAACGCCTTGAACTCCAAGGCATTGCCGCTCGGGTCTTCGAAAAACATCGTGCACTGTTCGCCGGGCAGTCCTTCGAATCGAACGTAGGGTTCGATGATGAATGCATCGATAAAGGTTCGCACGCGCTCCGCCAATTGCTTCCACACATCGACTTCCAGCACGACTCCAAAGTGCGGAACCGGAACCGCATGCGCATCGACTGGATTGCGGTGATTCGGGACTTTGCCAGTCGGCCCGAGATTCGGGTTCAGATGCGCCACGACTTGATGACCGAACATGTTGAAGTCAATCCACATCGTGTCGCTGCGTCCTTCGGGCAATCCCATTTTCGCCCCGTAAAACTCGCGAGCTTCGTCGATATCACGGACTTGGAACGCCAGATGGAAAGGAGTCAGCATGTGGTGGTATCCAATAGTTTCGCCGTGGTGCTAAATCAGTGGCGGACATGCGACGAGCATCGCCAAGAAGTGGCAAACAGGACCGTGCAGAAGAGTATATCGTGCCCAAGGTGGAATCGCTCCGTCTAGATGGCCCAAACTAAATCGCCCAGGCTTCAGCCCAAAGGACTGCGAACGTCTTGGCATCGTCGGTCCAACTTTGGCGTAGCCTCCATCCACAGCGACGCAGACGGCTGTCGAATGAAGTCAATTCGTACTTGTGCGAGTATTGAGCAACAATCTCGTGACCTTGCGCGAAATCGAACTGCTCCCCAGCAAGCGAAAATGAGGTCTGGCGGATTGCTTCCAACGACATTTCAACGCGATCATGTGTCGAGTCATACCGAACACGATGTTGGAAATCATTCACTTCGATGTTGCCTTGGAACCGCTGGTTCAAATTGCAAAGCGCATTCAGATGGAACTGTGCCCAAAAACCGTTCGTATCTTCGTAACCCTTCACCAAAATGTCCGCTGGCCGGCGCAAATCGATCCCAAGCAAGAGTCCACTGTTGAGTCCAGCTCGAAATCGGAATTGACGAAGCATTTGTTCAGCACGAGCAGGCTCAAAATTGCCAAGCAAGCTATCTGAAAAGAAGAACACGCGGCGTTCAGAAAAATTGTCGCCGCTCAATGGGAGCTGGTTCGAGTAATCAGCACAAACCGGTGTAACTAGGATCGACGGAAAGTCCTTGCGTAAGTCCGTTGCAAATCGTTCCAAGCGATCACGGAACACATCAATCGGTATGTACTGTTCGACCCGGTGCAGTCCAGCCAAAAGTTTGCGTGTTTTTTCCTCGTTGCGAATTCCTGGCTCTACCAGCGTGGCGTTTGGGCCGATGCAGCTCGCGATCTCTTCCAAGTTCTCATTTAAGATTCCTGTCTCAATTCGCGACAGACTGAACCCATCACTTTCGCTCACTGCGTCAAGCAGTTCCGTGCCGCGATGGTCGTAAAAGAACTTGCTCGGAATCGACGCAGGCAACCGACGAAGACTATCGATTATCTCGCTAGCCTCCTCAGCAACTGCTTCAATTGGATCTTCGATACCTATCTGTATCACTTGTGTCGCCTTGTCTTGCAACCGCCTACTCACTCTTGAAAAGTCAAATCCTTACGCAAACTCCACCTGCTGCGGCCATCAGAAATGCCAGCAACGCATTTGTAGTGCCATTTTCCCATTGATCCAAAATTACTGACTGCCAAGATCGGAAAATTCATGGACGAAAAGCCAAAACACGACAAGCATTTAACTCATAAACGAAGTCATCCTTGCTAAACCTCGCCCTCAACCGTAAACCTCGCCCTCAACCGTAAACCTAGTTCACGAAACTTACCTCACGATCATTCGATCGCTGCAATAAATCCTAATCTCAATCCAGTCCTCACGCAGGGGGAAAGCAAAATAGCCTGACGAGGGACATTCTAAATCCCCTTACGCCTCGTTGAACGCGTGTTAACTAACCATAGTAGAAGCAATTGGACACTTACGTGCTTCAAGGGTTCCGAAATTTCTTCGTTTAACGCGTTTGGCTGGTAGAATTCTGGTGTAACTGGAAGCGGGTAGTTTGACTGAGTCGCGAAATGAGAATCGAAATGAGAGTTTTTGTTCAGCGGGCTCGAGTTGGTTTGGTCGTTTTCTCGTTATTGGTGATTGCTGGCCTTGGAGCCGTGGTTGCTGCGGAGAAACGTGCGCCAGCTCCGAGCTTCGAATCGAGCAAGTTGCGAGGGGTTTTCTTTGACAATCTCAGCGATGGACTTCGGGGAAGTTTGCCGAGCCTTTCCTCGATCCGTGGGTCTTCGACGGCAACCGCCTCAAACACAAGCGGAACCATGAACGCCAGCGGCGCTTCAACCAGTGGTGCAAACGGCGCTGAGGCTGACGGATCGGGTGGCTGGGCCAAGCTCGTCACACCAGCTTCACTTGAAGACGAAATAAAGCGAGTTCGCTTGCGTTACGACAATGGGATCTCGACGCCAGGGGCTTTCAATGGCGGTGGATTTCAAGACGCGCGTCGGGATTTATCCATTCTCGCAACACTCTTTGCCGTGATTAGCGAATACAACGGCGACGTTCGCTGGAAAGACCAAGCCGGTGCCGCCCGCGATTTGATCGCACGATCCGCTTTCAATTGCAAAGCTGGTTCAACTCAGGTTTATAACGAAGCTAAACTAAGAAAGAATGATTTGGAAGACTTAGTCTCTGGCAGCGGATTGGCCAATCGCGAATCGGAACCCCAATCGGATTGGTCCATGATTGTGGACCGCTCACCCATGATGGAATACCTCGAAGGCCTCACCGAAGCATTGCAAGAAGTTAGCAATAGCGAGTCCTCCATCCAAGCGAACACCGATACGATCAAACGACAAGCTGAGCTGATTGCCATGATCGGCCAAGTACTCATTCAAGAGGGGATGGATGAGGCGGATGCCGAGGAGTACCAAAAGCTAAGTAACTCGATGACAGCGGCTGCGTCAAATGTCGCATCCGCCATTGAGCGGGGCGACTTGGCGACGATACGAGAGGCAGTTGGGGCAATCACGCAATCATGCGACGCGTGTCACGAACAGTACCGCTAAATCGCCGTCATGGCTGACCGCATCCGTTGATTCCTACGCTACCTGAGTCTCAAGCTACCTGAGTCTCAAGCTTTAGCGAATGTGGTAGCGGTGACACGTGGTGCAGGAATCATTGGACGCATGTGGGGTGTGGCACCCAACGCACGACTCTTTATCAAGCCGTTCAAAATCTCGATGAAGCGTTATCGCTGGTTCGTTTGATTTAGCAAAAAGCGGAATTCCTGTGGAAGTCGAGTGGCTCACGGCAAGCACTTCCAGCCGACCACTATTCATCCTGCTGTGATTCGCGATCGGTATATCGTTGCCTGAGTGCCCGCCAGGAACCTCACCCGATGCAACCTTGTGACACTGCTTGCAGTCTGCTAGCTCAGCAATATTGAGGTGTGGACCGTGCGAGAACTTTGTGAACAAATCTGTGCGTCCCACTCTTGGCTTGGAGACCCATGTTGGTTGAGAAGAGATCGACGACGGGTGGCACTCAACACACGATTTAATCGCGGGGAGCGCCAAAATGCGCTCACGAACAGGATCATTCTCTGGAACTTGCGAAACCATCTCAATGGTCGCCCGAATCGTCGCGTCCGCATGCGACACACCGCGATAGCGAATCGCCATTCGCACATCGTCTCGATACCAACCACCCGCAGGCATCATGGACGAAGCGTCGAATCGTCCGTCCAACGCGTTTTGTTTCTCAATGTCGGGATGACTTTGACTCGCTAGCGCATCCACCGCGAGCAGATCATTGCCGCCGTCCAGCAAATCCCCGCTTATCAGCGCATCATCCGACAAGAGCGAATCGCTACTTGTTCGCAATTGGTCGGAGGGACTTTCGATGACTTCTTGCAAATCAAACCCTTCGACGCGCTCACTTGCTTTTGAGCCGGCAAACCAAATGCCAAGTGTGTCGGACACAAGTTGCGGCGGAAGGCTTCTCAGGAACTCGTCGAGGGTGACGGAGTGAATCCCAGCGTCACGAGCACGTCGCGAAATCGCACTTTGACCGTTTGACGCAATGTCCAGGAGCAATGATTTGGTTGCTTGCGCAATCCCAGTCGCTGCATCACGATGAACTGGGCTCGACACATCCGCTTGGGAAAAATCTCTTGTTGGAAATACCTGAATCGCGCTCACGACGCTGGGATCTGTCCTTAGCAACAACTCCGCAAGGGGTGACAGTCCACCATCGAGGAAGCCGGTCGCACGGCTCGGCCAATCCTTTTCTTGTCTCGCGAGATCCGCCGGCAGCATCGGCAACGACACGAGTTCAATGCCTTCACCGGTTGCGAGTCGGAGTGATTCATCATGGCATGCTGCACACGCCGACGCGTACGATTCAGTCCTAGTGATTTCATTGCGAGCGTTTTGCGAGTGGCACGCATCACACCGGAATTCCACGGAAGCACCATCAACCTTCGACACCGGAAAATGCTGATTCAAGTGTTTCGAATGGTTGAATCCAATCTCACCGCCGTTGCCGTATGGCCACGAGTCCCAGCCCGGATGATCGGTCGAGAAACGATCGAAAGTTGTTGAGTGACACGTTTGGCATCGCGCGTCGGAGACCAACATGAGGTTGGCGTCGGGACCATGATGTTCTTGGTGACAAACGCCACATGCCAAGTTGTCTTGTTCTCCATGTGGCGTCGCCGAAGTAGAACTTGATGCTACGTCGGCACTCGCGGAGGATGCGAGTCGGATGAGATTGCGTGTTGCTTCGGGGACGTTGTGTGCCGAACGGGCAAGTGACGACGGGGCGAGTGAGTGATGGCACTTGAGACATCGCTCCGTTTGGTCAATACCGTCGTGGCCCTCGCTGGCGGAGAAGAACCAACTGAGTGTCGACACAGATGCCGATGGGTGGCAAGTCGCACATCGTTGTGACTCCATCGCCGTTGAGAGGATTTGCGAATGTGGTGTGGACAATTCGCCGGGTTTGATCCAAGCGGGATTCACTGGATAGGCCACAACCAAGACGACCAAAACAATCGCCACGGCAAAGCTCGCGACGAGCCAAGGACGGCGTTTTCCCTGCCACGTGCGGGTTGGTTTACACACGTGCCGAAGTGGGCAATGACCATGGGAATCAGGACCAAGGTCGCACGCATTCGCACTGCCTAATTGTCCACACAACCATGGCCGATTCGGCCGGTCTTTCGCAGGCGGTTGGGGTAGTTCGCGATCCGTGCGACGCATCATGAAGACTTAATCAAGCGTGAACCAAGACTCATGACATAAACCGCAGCGCGATGAATGCATGAGCGACTGACATGGCAATCAAAAGCAACGATAGAAATCCATGAACCACGAGCCACAGTCGTAACCTGAGTTGCAACGCGTACTGGTAATCGAGCTCGTCACGTTTTCGAACGAGTGCTGCGAATGCCCCAACAGTTTCTCGCCCTTCGTCTTCGAGGTATCGGTCGAGTTGTTGGAGCCCGTAAAGCAAACGCTTCCGCCGCAGCGTATTAGGTGCCACGACAAACGCAAGCGACGGTCGATCTTGAAAAAACGCCTTCAGATTGCTGTTGTAAAAAACGCCAAGGACGCGATCGGCGGTTTGTTCTCGGATCCCGTCGAGCAATCCCTGGGCCGCTATCAAGATTTGTTGGCGATGCCACGGCACCAAATCAAATCTTGGTTGGCTCTCGATCGAAGACAGCTTCTTTGGAAGAGTTCTGGAAACGAATACTCCATAGAATCCGCTGAGAGTGACTGCCACAAAGAGCAATGACAAAACAAGCTCCAGTCGCCCGCCGGCGACCAGCGTCGGAACGTGCATTGCATAGACACCACCGGCAAAGACGCCGGTATAAATATGGATTTGCGTCCACGTGCTAGCACTTCCGAGTGGCCAAAACGGTAGCCGTCGTCGAACACCCAGTAGAACGAGCACGAACAGTGAAGCGAGAACCGTGCTGCCAGTGAAAATCGCGGGTCGGCCGAGTCGGGCATCGACAAGCGTTGCAATCACCCACACCGCTAGGATCGCAAGCAGCGTGAGGGTGAGTGCCAGAAAGCGCCGAAGCCGGAAGGAAATGGGTCTTTGCATGGCTACTCCCTCCGTTCCAGCCACTCGCGAAGTGGCTTGGATTCGCTCAGGTCAATCCGAACAAGAGCGTCGTGTGCGCACGCGGATTGACATGCTGGACCCGTTGGCGATCCAGCACACATATCGCACTTCGTCGCTTTCATAATAGGCTTTCCACTAGCAGCATCTTGGAACGGACGGCCGTCGCGATCAAACACGCTCGTCATCCGGATGTTTTCGTAAGGGCACGCGGACGCGCATGTACCACATCCGACACAGATCGGTTCGTGAATCGCAACGACTCCGGATTCGGCATCGCGGGCGATCGCACCCGTGGGGCATCCGATCATGCAAACAGGATCGGTACAGTGCATGCACGCTTGCACAAACTGCAATCGCTCGTGTGCAGTTCCTTGGCGAACGAATCTTGGGTTGCCATCATGGACACTCGCGCATGCTTTGACACAATCGTCACAGCGCGTACAGCGATGCAAATCAATCACCATCGCTTCACGACCATTGTTCAATCGATTTTGGACAATGAACTCCAGCAGACTCGTCGACTTGAACTGGTTCTCGCTCGTAACTTGTAGCTCTCGCGGATTGGATTTGATTTTTGATGCAGCGCGAGATTCCTGACGCCTTTCGACGCCCTTGCTTTGCGTGGCGGACTTTTGTTTGTTGTCCACCGATGCGGTGCTCATCAGCTTTGCAAGGTGTGGCGATAACTCCGATCGACGTACATAGGGCAACACGTCAATCACGAATGACTCCGCCGGAATACGCAAGCAATCTAGAAATCCGATCGCACGAAGCGAGTGTTGCAGCGGCTTGGGAGGCAACGATGGGTTGCGATACGTGTTGAAGACAAGTTCTTCGAGCCCGAACGTATGTCCTTTGCCCAGGTAAGCTTCGGTACGATGGCCTGATCCATACTGTTGGCTAACACGACCAAAACCGCTTCGAATGACGATCAGTTCGGTTGGCATCACGCCTTCCTCAGCCACCAAGGGTTCGGCGAGGATCTGTTCCGACGCAGGCAACTTGCGAGCTCGTCTGTAGTCCGCGTTCCACTCCAAGCGACCAAACGACTTGAGCTCTGTCGCTTGGGCAACGCGTTTGAGATTCGATTCGGGTACGTGGCGAAGCAGCGGCAACTCGCGCAAGTGAATCGGCAACCATTGTGTTCGGTAGTGATCATCCAGCGCGCTACAGAAGTCGGGCTCGCGACGAAGGATTCTCAGTCCCTGCCATCGAATTTCCAGCAGTGTTGCTTCGGTCTCGGCAACGACTGTAGCAGTTCGCGGTGAGCGGTACATCGCCGCGACTTCACCGAACAGTTCACCCGGTCCAAGTGGTACAGTTTCTTGCTCGCGTAGGACGGCGTCAGCATCTTGCAAGAAGATCGCCGCACGATCGTCGACTTGGCGAATGGGTGTAGACGTCCCGGAGAAGTTCAGGGTGACGTCGTTGGGATCGCGTGCCTCATTGACATCCGAGCGGCGGAAAAAGCGTGACAGGGCATCAGCCCAAGACATCTTCTTTTTCTCTGCACGTCCAAGTTGTTCGCCGGAAAGTGACTCGACGACAAGACGTACACTGCCAGCAATCACAAGAAATGCGCTGTTGCCATAGTCGCCTTCTCGAACAATGATTTCGCCCGGCTCACAACGATGCAGTCGACAATCGTTTTTTAGAATGCCTTCGAGTGGCGTCACTTTCGGAAACGTTTTGCTGTCCATCGACGCAAACGGTTCACGTGATCGCAACCATGCCACATCCGAATCGGACATGAGCACATCCATCGGCGCGTCCCAGCGCTGCGGTCGGCGAACGGCGATCGATTCCGTTGGCTCCATCGGCAATGCTAGCTTATTGTGGGACGTGAGTGGTACGTCAAGGAATGACGCGTCGGAGAGCAGGTAAGTACTGCTCTGGACGGCTTCTAGTCAAGGCGAGTTGCCTTTACTCGTGATGCAAGAAGCTAAACGGTTCGGGGCCACCGACGGTTTCGTAGGCACCTTCGCCACCCTGATTTCGACACCGGGTGTAGCCGAGCCAGTTATTCACGTGTCCAAACAAGCCGTCGTAGTCCATTCCCCACGTCCCTTCTTGGGTCGTGCGTGGTCGACCTCTCCAGAATGCGGCACCCCCGCCGACGACGCCGACACTGTATTTATTGGTCACACTGCACTTGGCCCAGCGATGGTAGCAGTGCGGTGAACCGGACCGCTCGCAGTCTGGGATCTGGTATCTCAGAGGAGGACAATCGCCTTTGTCACGGTCGCCCGGCATCGTTCGCAGTGGTTTTCGAGGATGCCCCGGATCTTTACAGACACCTTTACATTCTCCGCACGCACATCCCGCCGAAACCTCTTCCATTTCACTCGTCTCGGTCATCGACAGGTAGTCTGACTCCGAAGAATGATCGTCCATGTGATACGAGTGCTGCGACGGCGATGATTCGCTTGGAACCGTTGATCCGTCTTCGATGTGAAAGCTCATTCCCGAATGACCGGGCTCAACCGAGTGCGACCCTTGCCCGTGCTGTGCATGTGCCACCGATGCAAAAAACGAAGCGGAGGTGACGAGCACAAATGCGGTCACGGAAGCTTTTGTTTGACGACGGTTGGTTTCGTTCCAGATCATAACGACGCCCTAAAAACGGAAGTATGCGTACCACCAATAAGATCGGAACAATCGGCTTTCCCAATCGAGTATCCGTTTTGCGACACGAACACTTGGTGTAACCGTTAATGCTTGCCAGATTGTGATTCGCTTTCGTACACCACTTTGCCCGTAATATGCGGATTCCAAGGCTCAGGGATTCCAAAGCTCAGGCTTAAGGGTTCGAGTATGCATCGATTCAGGCTGGACTGGCATGATCGTTGTTTGCTACCACGAGACACATCAACGGATCTCGAAACGATTCTCTAGCTGAAGGCCGTTTCATCGCGTGAAACTTCCTGCCAACAATCTGCGACTGTGCTTCATCTTGCTGCTCGTTTTTGCGTGCGGCCCGGGATGTGTGCGTCGACGCATGACGGTCCGAACGAATCCGCCCGGTGCAACCGTCTCGGTGGATAACCAAGTCATTGGAAGTTCACCCGCCGCTGCAAATTTCGTTTACTATGGGACTCGAGAATTCCGCGTCGAGAAAGACGGATTTCGCACCGAGACGATTCGCCGACGGTTTAACCCGCCTTGGTACGAGTTCCCCGGCGTCGACTTCATTGCTGAAACTCTATGGCCTGGCGAAATTCGTGATGAGCGAATCATCGATGTCGAATTGGTCCCGAAAGAAATGCAACCGACCGAACAGGTCCTCGAGCGTGCGGACGCGCTTCGTCAACAATCACGGGCGGGCATTGTTACCGCGCCTCGCTAAGCACGTTATTGGCGACTTTGCTGTGCACACGTCTGGGCATTCTGCAAGAGCGAAGCGTGTTCCATGACGGCGATATGCCAACGTGTTGGAAAGTGCTTGATTGCAATGCTGTCTGGAAAGCTTCTTGCACCGCTCGTCATCTTCGTTCTTTTTTACAGCACGCTCACGGGCGAATCACAGCTGGCGTTTCGCGACGTTGGTCACTTTTACACGCCTCTTTACGACTACGTCGCCGAGCGGTGCGCTCAAGACACACTGCCTCTTTGGAATCCACTGGATCAAACCGGCATTCCCCTTCTCGGAGAAACGACCACTGCCGTTCTCTATCCGATTCGTTACTTCGTTTTCTCGCTGCCATTCGCAACCGGCACAGCGATGGCTTGGTACGTAGTGCTCCATCTTTGGCTCGCGTCGCTCACTGCATGGACAGCGACTCGTTGGTGCGGCGTCTCGCGATCGAGTGCTGCCATGGCGTCCGTCGCCTATCCGCTTTCGGGCAGCGTTCTATTCCTATACACCAACCCGCCGTTTCTTGTTGCTGCGGCGTGGATGCCGCTAGTGCTCGGAGCCTGTTTCAGCCATCGCAAGTTCCAGGCAACCACGCGTTTCCTCGTGATTGCCGTTTCACTCGCGATGATGGTGCTCGGCGGTGACCCGCAAACTGCGTTGCACGCTGTGCTAATGAGCAGCGTCTTTCTCTTGAGCCATCGAATCTTCGCTAAGAATCACAACGCCACAAAGACACTCGCGACACTGGCCGGGGCCTGTGTCTTCGCCGCTCTTTTATCGCTTCCGCAATTAGCAGCATCGCTTTCCTGGACACGCCAGAGCTATCGCGCTCTCAACGAAGAGCCAAAGAGTTTAATAACGCCGCCGACAACCGGTTCACAGCAATATGATTCGTTCAGCTACTCATTGCCGCCATGGCATTTAACAGAACTGGGTTTACCATGCGCGTTCGGCGAATTGTTTCCGATCTACAGCCGCTGGAGTGTCATGCTGCCTGGAGACGGACGCGTTTGGACGCCAAGCATCTATGTTGGGATGTTCGCTTGCCTAGCGCTAGTCTCGATGCTGCTCAGCCGTCGTTTGGATCGTTGGATGGCGGTCGCATTATTTTCGGCATTGTGTTCGATGGGGCACTTCGGTTTCGTGTGGATGTTGAGCCAGTTCACGTCGAGGTTCGACCACGTCGATTCAGCCGCCGGAGGTGCGTATTGGTTTCTCTATCATTTTGTTCCTGGATACGATGCATTTCGCTATCCAACCAAGTGGTTGCCGTTTCTCTCGCTCGCGATGTCCGTCATGGGCGCGAAGTTCCTGGATCGAACAAAATGCCCGCGTTTCGAATTTCCTCGACGACATTTTGTTGTCCTCGCATGCGGATTTGTTGTGATCGCGATTGCGAGCTATTGTTTTCAGAATTATTTGGAGCCACCAAACCGTTTGCCCCGAGATCGATTTTGGGGGCCGTTGGTTCAAGGTGTGGTAGGCAGCTATTTGCCGCTGGTGACGTTCGTTGCCATTGCGTACGTGATGCGTTACAGCAGTGCCAACAATCGCAAACATCTCTACGTTTGGACCATCGTCGCCATCACCGCATTGGACCTCGCAATCAATGACCGCCACTGGATTGCGACGGTTAACCAAAGCCAAGTCGCCCAGGCGAGTGCGATCCCTGGACCGATGACGAGCGTGAATCGTTGGATGCGGACATCGGACGGCGGTGGCTTTCCGAGATCGTGGCGCGAACATTCAAGCGACCAACGAATGCTCGAAGTCGAGGCGACTCAGCGGGCAACGTGGTTTGGGCGGTGGCATTTGGACCGGCGGGAAGCAGTGTTCAATAACATGTTGTCGATTCGAAGCAACGCGTCAACAAGGTTTTGGCAAGCAACCAACTCTTGGTCCAAGGACACAGCGCTCAACGATCAATCAAAACTGTGGGACGAACTTCGTGGCTGGCTCGCGATCGACGGTATCGTCAAGACAAACGACGACGCGGTCAGCATCAACGGGCTGGAGATTGGCAAGCCAGAATTCTTAATGGAGCAGTCAAGTGCTTCGCCCGTCAAATTGCAGTCGACGTGGAAACAGCAGCCCGCTGGACCGGCAACCAAAAAACAAATGCTCGAACTGCTCGACGAGCGGTTCCGTTTAGGAGCCTCTACCGTCGTTACCGTCTATGGTGGCTCGAACGATTCACGGGTCGATTCACGAGCCGATTCACCTGCCAATTCAAGTCAAACGGATGATCCAGCTGGTGGCGCGATTGCCAATCTCATTCACACCGACAACGAATCGGCTGGGGTACACGTCACGTCGTCCAAGCCTGTGCTGCTCACACGAGCAACGCTTCAAGACGGCCATTGGCACGCCACCCTTCAATCCCGAGAGGACAGCACCGAGCGTACAGTCGCGGTAGTCAACGTGGATCATTTGACCCAAGGCGTCTTGGTCCCAGCCGGTGATTGGACCGTGACGTTTTATTACCGACCCACTTGGCTTACTGCCTCGTTGGTGATTTCGGCGATTGCTTGGTTGGTTGGGCTAGCCCTAACCGTTCGAGGTCCAGCAGCGACTGTTTGGTCTCGAGTCCGCCTGGAGCGCTGAACCCGCACAACCGACCCGACGCACCGACAACGCGATGACACGGAATCACAATCGGTACGCGATTGCGAGCCATCGCCGAACCGACAGCACGACTTGCACCAGGGCTGCCTGCGGTCACCGCCAACTCGCCATACGTACGAGTCTCACCCGCCGGAATCGCCCGACAGGCGTCATAGACACGCAAGCTGAACGGTGTCGCGTGACTCAGATCCACTCGAACGTCATTAAACGTCTCACGACCATGCCGGTAGTACTTTGCCAGCAGCCTATCGAACCGCTCCGCCTGTTTCTGCAATTCGCGAGAGTCGTGATCGGAAGCTTCACTCAACTTCACTGGTTCAAACGAAAGTCGTGCTAGCCCTTGTGAAGTCCATACTGACCATGCATTGCCAACGGGCGTCGAGTGAAGGCATACGATGCGTAATTCGCAAGTTGATGAAGTGCTCATGTTCGACCACGTAAAAGTTAGACGAGACCTCACTTACCGATACAGAAACGGCTGAAGACTCGGTCGAGTATATCATCGGTGTAGACGGCTCCGGTGACTTCGCCGACATTTTCGATGGCGAGTCGCAGTTCGCTCGAAACGAACTCGTGGCCGGATTGGTTGGCAGCTAACGTAATGGCGCTTCGGAGAGATTCTGAGGCGTGAAGCAGCGAACTGCTACAGCGAGCGGCTGTGCCGAGGACGGAACCGGTTTCTTGGCCCTGGCGTGAAAGGACAGCTTCGATGATGCGATCCAAGAGTGAAGCTGTGCCTTCGCCAGTGAGGCTGCTGGTGATGAACCTGTTGGCTGGGTCGAGAAGGCTAAGACTGGAACCAAGTTGTTCGCGGGTGATCTCCGTGATGCTGTCGGATTTAGTGGCGACCCATAAGTCCAAACGGTTTGCTTTTGCTGTGGATGCACGGCGGGCAAGTTCATCCAGCGATTCATTAAACGATGGTGTGGCCGAGTCGATGCACCAGACTCGGATGTCGGCGTCGTGCATCGCTTGTTCCGCTTGAGCTTGTGCTGCTCGCGAAATTTCGTGGTTGTCGGATTCAATTCCGGCCGTGTCGACAAGTCGAATGACGTGACCGTGATGCTGGATATCGATCGACACGGTGTCGCGAGTCGTACCAGCGATGTCTGCAACAATCGCGGCTTCGCTTTTCGAAAGCGTGTTGATCAATCGACTCTTGCCCGCATTGGGCTCGCCACGAAACGCGACGATGCTCACCGAGGACGCGTCACGGCGATTAATGATTGTCTCGCGAACGGAATCCACTTGTGTCGCGATCTCTTCGAGGCGACGCAACAAATCCTCCTCCGACACGAATTGGATGTCTTCGTCCACAAAGTCCAATCCAGCCTCGACGTCAGCGAGCAAATCCAACATTTCGGAACGCAGGTGCTCGAGTGGACGTGAAAGATTCCCGGCAAGTTGACGAAGCGCCGAATCCAAGGCACCCCGATGCTCGGCTTCAATCACGCCGAGGACTGCTTCGGCTTGAATCAAGTCCAATCGCCCCGCGAGAAACGCGCGTAGTGTGAATTCGCCTGGGCGAGCCACGCGGGCGCCAGCCGCAACGGTCTGGTCCACGAGACGCTGCAGTATTGGGACGCAACCGTATGTGTGCAATTCAGCGGACGGCTCGCCGGTGTAGCTCCGTGCGTTCGGCCACACCAAGACGTCGATTGGGATGATACCCAGCGGACTTTGCAGATCAACGTCGACCGACAATCGTTTAGCGTATCGCTCGGGTAGCCCGTGGACTCCAAGTCGTGTGAGAACGTCCATCGTCCCAGCCCCCGACATTCGCACGACGCCTCGACTCGCACCGGTAGGCGGTGAAGCAATCGCGACGATCGTTTCGTTGACAACAGAATTGGGGCTCAAAGCGACGACTTCAATGACGACTTCAATGACGACTTCAATGGAGCGCCGGTTCCGCAGCCACTTGAGACGCGGAGTGAGAGACTGGCGTGACGCGTGCTGCGGATTTTGCACCACCCACACTCGGGCCAGCCTTCTCTAATGCAGTGAGAACGTCGCTTTGACTCACGAGGTCTCGCAGCACGATGGGCTGGCCGGGAGCTGAACCAGGATAGATCGCCAGCAACGGGATCGAGCGACTCTGTAACTCAGTCAACTTGGCTTTGATCTCATCGTTGGGGTCGGTCCAATCAGCAAGCATAGGCACTGCGTTCAGCTCTTCGACCATCTCACGCGTTTTGATTGTGTCGATTGCTCGGTGCGTATTCACGATGCAATTGGAGCACCAACCCGCAGTGAAGTCGAGCATGACGGTACGACCTTCGGATTGCAATTGTTGCAGTCGCGCTTCGCTGTACGATTCCCACTTGAGTTCACCCGGACCGAGCATATTGAAGGCTGCGAAACCGATGGCGGTGGCCGCTGCAATCCCACCCACCCAAGACGTCAAACGCTTGTTGAGCGATTCCCAGTTTGGTACCAGACCAATGATCCAGCAACCGAACCACACGCCGATCAACGTCACAAACACAGGCACTCGTTGCTCGTCGCGAAATCCAGCAAAGAAAAATGCGACGGTTCCCAGGAACAAGAACGCGAGGAATTGCTTGAGCGTTTCCATCCACGGTCCAGGCTTGGGAAGCCAACTGACGAGAGACGGCTTGATGCCAATGATGATGTACGGAAGTGACATACCGAAACCGACGGACATGATCACAACGATCGTTTCGAATGGTGATAGCGCAAACGTCAACCCGAGAATGTAACCCAGCAGTGGGCCGGAGCACGGCGTCGCCAAGATGGTTGTGAAAACACCCTTGGAGAACGCACCCAAGTAGCCTTCGCGGCTTTGAAGTTGTTGAGACGCTTTGCCCGACGCCATCCCAGGAACTGGAATCTCCCAAACACCAAAATAACTCAATGCCAATGCGAACAGTGCCAGGGTCAATCCAAGTCGTACGGGGAAGTACGTGAATTGCTCGCCCCATGACAGCGACGCGACAACGGCCAACACCGCTAACAATGCAAAGACCGACAGAATCCCGAGCACATAAACGTAATTCAAACGCAGCACTCGACCGCGGTCTTCACCGGCTTGCTTGACGAAGCTCATCACCTTCAAACCGACCACTGGGAGCACGCACGGCATGACATTCAAGATCACCCCGCCGGCGAACGCCATCATCAATACAAGCGGAAACGAAACCGGCGGCGTCGGAGTCGGGCCAGGCAAACTCGCGACACTCGCGACAATCGCCTCACTTCGACTTTGAAGTTGCTGGATATTCGCGGTCGTTGTCGGCGTCGGCTTGACTTGGGGTGCTTCAACGGCAGCCACGGCCATTTCAGCCAGCGGCGTTGCTTCGGCACCAATGACATCGACCCACTTGGTTTCGGCCGCAGCATCCTTGGCATCGCCCGCTTTGATGGACTCAATCACAAACGTCGAAGCGGACGGTGTTGAACCTGCGGGTGATGCGGAAACCGTCAGCGTCGTTGCGATGCGAATCGCTTGTGGCTGGAGACAACTCTTGTCGTCACAAGCCTGGTACGCGATCAAGCCTTCGATCGCATGGTCACCTAACGTGGCCGACGATGGGACCTGGATCGGCATCGTCCATGTGACTTTGCCCTTGTGATACTCGATCGGAGGCATGGATGGCGCGAGGGTCATCGAAGCAATTGCATCGTCACTCGTCGGTTCACCAATCTTTAATCCCGACTTCTCGATGATCACAAAGTTAGTCGCAAAGTTTGCATCATCCACAGCGGCGGGATAGACATGGAACGTTGCATCCGGAGTCGCCGTGAGAGTCAACTCGGCGCTCGCACCAGGAGCGACGATGCTCGGCGACAATTTGGCTGTCCACTCCACAACATAATCGTCATCACGAAACGGCTCGGAAGTAAGCGAAGGTACCGTAAGTGTCGATGGAGCTTGCATCGATTCAGCCAACGAGGTCGCTTGCGCTTCTGAGGAACTTTGCAGCTTGGCCACAAGTGTTTCTGAGATTGGCAAGCACGAGCCATCTTTCTTGCACACCAGCCCGTTGACTTCGACAGTAATCGGACCGCGATAGTCCGCTGGGAGCGACAGCGGGGCTGTCCAAGTCACTTGGTTTTCGTACTCTTCGACCGTGACACCTTTGAACTCGGCCGACAAACTTCGAGTGGGTTCGCGGTCAGGTTTGAACGACGCTGTCGGTTTCACGTTGGCTGGCAAGACAACGGCGATCTTCGTCGGAAGCGGTCCGCCGGGCGGTTGGGTCATCGAATACACATGCCACCCCAGACCCAGCGCAACTTCGATGCGAAGTTCGCCTTCGGTCGTGCCCTCCTTTGCGACGTAACTCGCGGACCAAGTCGCTGGTTCGGCCGGTTGGTCAGCAAACCCAGACATCGAGAATTGGGGAAACAAGCCGCCCGAAAAGTCGACGTCCGTTTGCGCCAATGTATTCGGTCTCAAAGATTGCTGCGCATTGGCAGAAACCCCGGCGAGCGTCGCCAAAGAAAACGTGACCAGTATCAGAAAGTGTTTCAGCATCATGATTTATCACTAGGAATTGCGGCCCCGAATTTTACGTCGCTGAGGTGAAAACCGTCAACGATTCAAAGGCGGTTGCTTCATATACCCCGTTGTCTCAGAAACCGTCGGTGATTTGATCCACTAAATCGCTGATTCGGCCAGCGATCGCCAGTTCATCATTCTCAAACGTTCGTGTCCCCAGGACGATCCATACCACCCAGTTCCCTAAGTTTACCCAAGGTGAGACCCGGAGGAGCGTTCTTGCGAGCACGATTTGATCTTCTGAGAATCGCCAATCTTGCCGATATCCCGCCACCGCAGCGTCCAATAAACGGTGCTGGGCACCGGAAATATCGCGAAAGCTGCCGATCCATCGGGCCACATCCACGCTCGGACAATCGAAACGGATTGCGTCAAAATCGATGATCGCACGTGGACGCAGTAGTCCCGAACCGTCAACAATTCCATTGCTGGCAAACCGTCCATTCGCGGAAAAAAGGATGTGTTCGCGGTGCACGTCTCGCAACACGTACTGAGTGACTACGGTATACGCCAGTCGACTGTTCAATTCGCGGCAAAGTTCGGGTGCCGTGAACAACCACCGCTCACGAAGCAGCCCCCGTGCTTTTTCAACTGCCCCAGCCAACTGTGTCGACAAGCCCGTTGGAAGTACCGTGACGAGGGCTTGGGGGACTTCCACTTGCAATTGCTCGAGTCTGCGAAGACGCGCAACGATCGCTGGCGATGAAACGCGGTTTGTTGACGGGTACGGCCAAGCCACGTTCGAAAAGCTAGCTTGCTTGATGGAGGCCGTCGCGCGATGAAACGAGGCGATTGCTGCCGCCCCCTCGGCGACCAAGCTTGGTGCTGCGTCAAACGCGATGGTCTCGCCAGCAATCCAAAGGCTCATTTCCCAACATTCATTCTCGTTCATCACGATGGTCGACGTGGCCGACGCGGGAACCAAATGTGGTAACAACTCACAACCGAATTGGCGAGCTTGCGAGACAACATAATGCACTTCGCGAACACGATCGGGTGACGTGCCCATTGGCCAACGCTTGAGCGCGTAACTGTCGCCGCGTGAGTCAGTACAGCGAAAAACCGCCGCGCCACTGAACCCAGCCGGGATCTGGTCGACCGAGCGGATGCCAAGTCGTTTGAACCATGTTTGCGCGATGCACGCCGGCAGATCGTATGGGTTCACGAGTCAGACATCGCTTGTGTTTGCAGCAACACAAAAGCGACTTGGTTGACCAACTCGGGCTCTGTGCAACGAAAGGTTAAATGCCGACGAGTCGCGTCGTGCTCGATGCGAATGTGAATCCATAGTGTCTCTCTTGGCATAACCGATTCGACGCGGTCCGCCCATTCAACAAGCGTCCATGCCTCGTCGTCATCAAAGAGCTCCTCGACACCAAGTTCCAAAAACTCGTCATCATCGGCAACGCGGTACGCATCGAGATGATGCACGTTGGGATTGCCAGCGTAACTTTGAACAAGCGTGAACGTGGGGCTTGTGACTTCAGCGGTCGCGCCCGACGCAACTTCAACGAGAAATTGCGCGAACCGAGTCTTCCCGGCTCCCAATGTCCCGACTAAACCAACGACAACCGACTTGGGCAATCCCTCGACCAAGCCTCGAGCAAGCGTGCGCAACCGACCCTGGTCGACATCGGCAAGTTCAAGTGGGCTTGGTGGCATAACAACAAACGTATTCGAAATGGGCAAAATGACGAGAGGCACTAACGCTGGTAAATCGGCAAGTAGTGATAGCGAACGCTGAGCGAAAGAATCGCGAGACTTGTTGAGTAGACGTTTCCGACGTTGAGTTCCTCACCGCCGCGAGCGGCCCAGGATCCATCGCCTCGCTGTTCGTTGAGCAAAATTTCACGCGTTAACCGCTCCGCCGTTTCTGCGTACACGCCAGCGGCTTGGTACATGCCCTGCGCATAATAATAAATGCCGTAGTAAAAGAACCGTTCGCTGACTTTTGGCGGATGCTCAAGCAACCACTTCGCCGCCGATAGCACCATCGGCGAGTCGTATTGTCCGCACACATGCATCGCGAGCAAGCCTGCCGCAGTCATGGTGAACGTCGGATGATTCGAGCCCGGCGTGTAGCTGAAGCCGCTCGCTCGAGGTTCCCCAGCATCATTGCGCCCCGGTTGTTGCGTGAACGAGTTCTCTAAATATCCAATGGCATCGTCGATGGCTTCACCAGGCACATCAAGTCCGTCGTTCTTGCCGCTTCGCAGCGCCATCAACTGCCACACACTCACCGACAAGTCGCTGTCGCGATCCGACGGAGCATATCGCCATCCTCCTTGGAGCTTCGTTCCCTTGGGGACGGCTTGAGAAACCAGAATCAACTCGATTGCACGCACGAGCGCATGATGGATCTTGGCATTTTGTTCGACGGTCGCCCCCATGCCGAGCATCTCCGTCAACATCAGCGTGATGATGCCGTGCCCGTACATGCGAGAACCGTCTTGGTCGCCGAAGTATCCCTTCGCATCCTGGTGACGATCCAACAACACATAATCCAACGCTGTTCGCATCGCTTTGCCGGCGGGCGTGTCATCGGTTGGTCCGTTGCCGATCGACGCCATCGCCATGACGGAAAGTGCGGTCATCGCAATCCCGTGGCCACGATCATAAATCGAACCGTCTTTTGGGTTTTGGCGTCCGACAAGGTACTCCACACCCCGCTTCACAGCGCGATCCACATCGTCTTCGACGTACAGCGCATCAATACGCTCTTGAGCCACCGACGATCGACGGCTCATCGACGTTGACAATGCCAACGCAGCGGTTGTTGCCATCCAACGTCGACGGTGGAACAGATCTACTCGAAGCGGATCACTCATTGCTTGGAACCTTGTTCATTGCTTGGCACCCTTTTCAGCGGCACCCTTATCAGCGGCACCCTGTTCAGCGATCGCGCGGAAGTACGCTTCGATCTCGCGTCGATAGCCGGGTGCGATGGGCTCGCTCAAGTCTTCCACGGCATCGTCCGTTCGTCGCTCACGCAGTGCCCCCCAATTATCACCGATGCGATCGGCTCCCTCGTTCACCATGTCCGCACCGCGTGGCATCGTACCGTTGCCCGACTGTGTGCCCGGCTTACCGTCTTTCCCCGGTTCATCGCTTGGTTCGCCTTCGCCCTCACCAGCAGGCTCAGGACTCGTTTGTGCCGAGCGCTGTTTCGCCGCTCGCTGGGCTTGGGATTGCGCCGCGTCCGAAAGGGTCTTCGACGCTTCGCCAGCTTTCTTGCCTTGGCCTGACTGAGATTGCTCACCAGATTTTGACGGATCGTTCGGGCCACTTTGTTGCTTGGACTGGTTCGCCGGAGGTTTACCGTTGACGGCTTGATCCAATTCATCGAGCGTTTGTGCAAGCTTTTCTGCGGTGCCAGATTCGTCTTGCATTGAAGTCGACTCATCGTTGTCCGCTTGAGCTTGAATCAAGTCCGCCAATTGCTGTGCTTGCTCAGCCAGATCCGCGTTTGCCCGAGCCATGTTTCCGCTCGCCTGGGACGATTGCTCGGTGCCTTGCTGTGCCGACGCGAGTGACTTGGCCGCTTCTTCAAGCGAGCCCTGAGCGATCTTGCCAACTTGGCTTGCGGCACGATCGAGTTGCTCGGCTTCCTCAGGGTTGCCTAGCCGCTCTTGATGTCGAGCAGCGCGTGAAAGCAATTCCGCCGCCAATTCAACTTCCTCGTTCACACGCGAATGTCGATCGCCAAGTTGTTTCAATTCTTCCGGCCGAGCTGCGAGTGAATCGTCGATATCGGCTCGCTCAGCAAGTTGTTTTAAATCGTCGCGGAGATTCGCAAGTTCTTCAGTCGCCTCGCCACCAAGTTTCGTTGTCAATTCCGCAGCCGGATTGGCCACGTTGGAAAGGTCCGCAAGTTGTACTTTAGAAATCGCGTCTTGCCGTTGTCGCACTTCCTCACGTCGTTGCTCGGCGAGGTCCTTCGAGATTTGGCCTTGTTCCGCTGCCAGTCGTGCACGTTCGGCGCGTTGTTGCTCATTCTTGATTTCCTGCTTGAGCGACTCGTTGTCGGGAACCTTCTTCAGCCGGCTCTCGTGTTGTTGGGCGCGGTTGTTTGCATCTCGCTCTTGGCGCTGTGCATCCTGGATCCGCTTGCCAATATCGTTCTTGGTTTGTTCCCAGAACGTGAGCTGGTACTTGGCTTCTTTCGCTCGACTATCTCTCGCTTCGCGGTCGATCTGTTGCAGCGATCGTTTGGCGCTGTCACGTTTGCTATCGTTATCAAAGACCTGCTCTTCGACTTTCTCGCCCTCGCGTTCCTTCAATTTCTCGGTCCATTTTTGGGCCGCATCCACTGCCGCCGCAAGCTCGTTAGCCCGCTTCTTCATATCTTCAAGCGGTGCGTCCTGAGGAGCCTGGTCCGCTCGTGTCGCTGCCTTGGTCAGATTCTCGCGAGCCTCTCGAATTTCATCTGTTTCCTCGCGAGGCTTGTTCCAACCCAGTGATCGTTCCGCAGCATGCATCAGCGTTCGATCCAGGCTACTGACTTCTCTTGCGAGCCCCTTCAGGTCCGCTCGGAGTCGTTGTTTCTGTTCGTCGAAGGCGCTGTCGGAGCGTTCCAGCGACGTTCGCATGGACGTTTCTTCTTTCGCCGCCCGTGACAGTAATCGCTGGGCCGCATCCGCCGCTTGGTCCGCGATCTCGTCGAGCGATTCTTGCATCGGTTCGTTGCGTTTCAGCTCCTGTTCCAACGCTTTGAGCAATTCCGCTGAGTCGCTTTCAGTACGCTCAGCCATCTTCGCCGCATCTTCGTAACGTTGATCCAGCATCTCGTCCATTCCAAGCGCTTCTTCCAACGCACGAAGCTCATCTCGTGACTCACTGACATCATTGCCGGCGAGAGCGTCTTCGAAATGCTCCGCTGTCTTTGCGAGTTGTTCCTTCATTTCGCCAAGCGACTCAGCGGCTTTCTCTAATGCCGTAGCACGTTCTGCATCACTCATTGCCGCCTTTGCCATCTCCATCGCGTCCTTGGCCTCGCGCGATGACTCATTGATCTGGGCCGCCGCGACGTCGGCATCACGCGCGAGCTCACGATCACTTGCATCGGACATATCGAGCGTATTCGCAAGATCCACTAGCGCCCGAATCGTATCTCGCGTCGCTTGCTCCGCCTTCGCGTGTGGATCTCGCACTTCCTCTTCACTCGGTGGCGACGAATCCGGACGCTCTTGGATGGCTTTCTCCGCCGCCTCGGCAAGTTTGGCTGCTTCACGTGCTTGCTCCGGTAGCGAAAGCACGTACTTGGACAAGATTTGACGGGCTTCAGACGTGACAGGCGAAAGCGACTTGATTGCCGTGTCCAATCGGTCACTCATCGATTTGAGCGATAACACGACTGGCACGAGCGGATCTTTGGTGTAACGTCGCTCGCCCATTTGTTGCGACGCACGCTGGGCCGTTTCGTCCGAGCGAACCTTGTTGAACGGCTCAATGACCTCCCAACTCAGTCCCGATTGTTGAGCCGCCAATTCCGCATGCTCGATCGTCAACTGGATCTGTTCCAACCACAATGGATGCGAGAATCGACTCGACGCGTCTTGGTACACTCGCATCTGAAGCGCTTCGAGCGAGAGTAAATTGCGTTGTGATTCGACGAGCATATGGACGCACTCCAGACGCCCGATCGACTGGGATATTTCTCGATGGACTTGCTCTGGGGGAATCTCTTTGTAAGCCGAATAGCCTTCGTTAGTTACATTCGTAACAGCCCGTCGAGCTAGCGCCAGATCCGCTGCGTATCGTAAATCCGCCAACGCATGCTCTCGCTGCAGCGCTTCCTCGTTTGTGAGTCTGGCGACCAGACCGCTCGATTCTGACGCGAACCAAACTCGTGTCTCGCGATTTCGGCGACTCTGTTCAGACGCCTGTTTGCTGTCGGATTGCGACGCAGCCTCTTTCGCCGACTTCTCGATTTCTTGACCGAGTTGCTTGAGTCGATCCACCAGATTCCCATCGCGTTGGACTGTGGATCTCGCAAAACGCGAGGACGACTCTCGTAAGTTGTTGGGAACCTTGCCGTCGAGAATGGCATAGGCGACACGATCCCTGAGATCATCATGGAAACTTTTCATTTGCGAGCGAACATTGTCTTGCCCAGGAAACTCCTCGGCAGCCAACTCCAATCGCAATTCCCAGGTGTAAATCCATTCGCTCCAATTGTTGAGCTGCTGAAACGTCGACTGAGGCAGCGCCGGCTGTTGCTCCGCAACCAATCGCCGTACATCTCGGATCCGCTCGACAAGTACGCTTAAGTGTCGTGTCCAAAGATCATCCGCAATTGATTCTTCTGGATCAACAAGCGGCTTGATGCTCGCGAGCATCGAGAGGGAATCGCTTGCCACCGCCAGCGTCATTTCGTGACCAACGAGTGACGTCGCGAATTGACTGGCTTGCTGGACGAGTGTCTCAAGTTCTTTGGAAACTCGGACAAAGTCCTTCCACTGTGCAACATCCGAATTCCCGGCATCCGACGCCGATGACTCATCGTCACCAACTTCGCTCTCTTGGGCGTTCATCGTCGTTGCAATGCCTGAGAGTACTGAAAGTCGCCGATCCATTTCAACGAGTGCTCCACCAAGCTGGCTCAACATCGCGGCGTCGTTTGATGTGGGTGCCTTGGTGATAAAGCGTCCGAGTTGTTGACGCAGCTCCGGTAACGGCTCGAGGACTGGATCCACACTCTTTTTCAACGATTCGAAATAACCACTCGGTGCTTGTTTATCGTGACTCGTTGCAAGTGGGGCAATCGGCATCGCCGTTTCGAGCCATGTGGAAAGCCGTGTCACAAACTGAGCAAATTCACGCATCGAATCATGTCGATCTGTGGCGAAGCCTTCATCAGCTACAAGGATCTCGATCACAGTGCTTTCGCCACTTTGCAGCTTACGATCTTGGGCAATGATCCGCGTGCGGATCACGTCGCCGGGAACGAGCGAGACGGTCTCTCCGGCCTCATTCTTCGGAAGCAACTTGACCATCTCCGCCAAGTCCCAACTCCATGCCAAATCGAGGTCAGTCGACGGCGACTCAATTTCGAGATTGCGAGTTTGCCATTTGCCAGAGTTCAATTGAAACAGTTGCTTCACTTCATCGAGCGGCAAGTCGTCTTGAACGTTGACGTTGAGTTTTACTTTCTCGAGCGGCGCCACCAATTGCGATTGAAGGATCTCATCTCCCCAACGAGCAACGGGTGGCGAATCCGTGATCGGTGTGACGGAATATCGCGGGCTGAACGGATTGCTCAATCCGCTCGTTCGGCTGATGCTGTCGATGTTGTATGTCGCGGGCGAGCGAATCGGGAATTCAACGTGATGCCGCAGGTACTCGACTTTGCCATTGCCAGTGCCTGCATCGTCTTCCACAGGCGTCAATCGCATTTCAAAGCGTCCGCCATCGAATCGCATGACGGCATCATTCACGGGTTGGTCAAACGTGACTGTGATATCGGCCACCGTCCCAAGAAGTGCTCGCAAATCACCGTGATCTGTTGTCTCGACTTGATCATCGAGCTGTGCGTACTCGGGGAATCGATAGCGGATGTCGAACGAATTCACTCGCGGACGAGGCTGGGGCGTCAAGCGTTCCCAGAGCGTGATACAGTCACCACCTCGGATGCGATAGTCAACAGGAACGGCTCCAATTGGAAGGTTCGCAGCAAACGTTTCACCTTCGCGCCGCGTCATGGTCGCTTCACCAGACTCACCTTCGTCCGTGTACCACTGTAAAAACACGTCCTCGACGGCAACGCCATTGGTTTCGACAACCACGCCGACTGCGTCACCTTGAGCAACATTTCGCGTTGCCGGAGTGGGCGAGATGATTCGAATCTCAGTCCTCGTGACACGTTGGATCGGCACGCCTGGCAACATCGCACGCGCCAGCCGACGTGGGAACTGTAACGACGGCAACAACGACATCAGCACCACCAAGCCGATGAGCACGCTGGAGACCACCATCCAATGCTTGAGCAATCCAATCGGAAGCAATCGACTCAAATCGAGTGTCGTGACCTGTTTGGCAACACCACGTTTGAGTCGCTCCAGAAACACTGGTGAACCATTGGTAACGTTCGGTTCCGCTAACTCGACGGCCGAAAGCAAGTCTTCACGCAACCTCGGATCGACACTTTCAATTTGACGAGCTAGCGTGCGAGGATCCGCGCTGGACAAGCCGCGAAAGCCGTACCACCAGGCCGCCAACGCAGCCGCGCTGTAACCCGCAAGACTGAGTGTCCAACGCATCGGCTCCGTCAGAAACCAGAAGTAGTCGCAAGCCGCAATCACGAGCATTGCGACAACAAACACGATCATCGCAGCAAGCACGCCACGAATCACTAGCAAACGTTGGCGTCGTCGCGAGAACGAACCAATCCGCCGTGAGATGATGGCATCAAAATCGATTTTCGGTGGTGTCGTGGTTGTTGCTGTGGACATCGTTTTGCTTTCCCCAATTCTGCTAAATCAACCCGGCTCGTTTACGCAGGATCCACTCGATTGTCAGTAAGACAACCACGGCCCAGAACCAATAGAACGATTGCCAAACAATCACGTCGGAATCAACAATCATCCCGCTCGACATTGGCTTGATCTGTTCAAGCAGTGCCGACGCTTCGGACTCGTGGAAGTATCCGCCCTTGGCTGCGTTTGCGATCTCTTGAAGCACTTGGCGATCCAAACTCACGCGACGGAACTCGAGCGAATCATTTGAACCCACCCAAATCGGCGTCGACGCGGCCAGCGACGTCGCGTCATATCCACTCGCTTGGATGCGAATTTGGTACTCACCACTTTCAAGCGCCGGTGTTTCTGCTTGATACGTCCCACGAGCCGCATCATCGACGGTCATCGGCACCGTCGCAACCGCTTGCCCGTCACGCATCAGAATCGCATCCACTGTCGCATCACCCACGGGAGATGATTGCGCATCGAGCAAACGCACTCGAACCGACGCGTTCTCACCTGTGTCGTACTCGACTTTGTCCGTTCCAATGGAAACGTATTGATCACTGACACTGTACGGCGGTTGCATCGCTGCGGACAAAAGTTGGTTCCAAAACCGCGAATGAAATCGATCCGCAACCTTGTAACGCCAACGCCATGTTTGATCGCTTGATAAATAGAACACTCGCCCAGCGCCAAATTGCCGAGTGACAAGCCATGGCACTTCGACATCAGCTTTCGTAATCGCGTTCGCCCACACCTCCGCACCCACTTGTGCCGTGACCCCTTGAGCACGAAGCGGCGACGGAAGCAACGACCAGAGTTGGCTCTCTTGATTGGGATCACCCGACAAACCAAGCGTCGTCTGGGTACTGCCCATCGTTGTCGGAAGCAACGACTTGGCTTCGAAATTCGTTGGCGGCGACATGAATTTAACGGGTATCAAATCGGACAGCGTCCCCGCCGCCAACTGACGAACGCGATCAAGTTGGCCGTCGATCACAACAAGACCACCACCGCGAGTCACGAACTCGCGCAGGTTCAGCGCGTCGACGACCGAGAACTGGTCCGGCGGAACTTCGCCCAGCACAACGGCATCGAAACGCGAAATGGACTCACTCGAATTCGGCAGCTGGCCTTTCTTGTCCCCACGCTCAACGACCTCCATATCCGTTCCCGGACCAAAGAGAACCGTCTCAACATTCCAAGCCGGGTCGCGCTCGAACAAGTTTCGCACGTAACGAATTTCCCAGCGACTCGATCCGTCGAGAATCAACAACCGCCGATCCCGAGTCGTCGCCGCAACTCGAAAATCCATCGAATTGTTCTCGACCGCCGAATCGCCATCGACCGATTCGACAATCGCACGCAGCTCCAACACGACGGTACTCAGCTGGATCCCTCGTCCGCTCGCATTCTGGATCACCTGTACCAAATCCTTGACATCAAACTCGAACGGCACTTGGATATCCGCGGCCACTGTGTCGTCTCCGTCCTTCTCGACCGGTACCGGAAGCACAGTTTTCTCCCACACCACATTCCCCGCTGACTCGATCCGGAGCGAGAGTGGCTTATCGATGGCGCCGGTCCGCTTGAGCAGCACTTCGCCCGCCAAACGGCCATCGGAAGCAACGCTTTGGGGCCGTTGCACGTTCACAATCCCGACATCCGCGCGTTCATCTGCCGACCCAAAACCGATCGTATGCACCGCGACACCTCGTGACGCCAATCGCGTCGCGATCTCCGCAGCCGATGCGCCCTTGTTGTCACGCCCGTCCGACATCATCACCACGGCACTGCGACTTGCCATCGCATCCCCGTCCACTGTGGCAGTCGACGAAAGGTTGTCGGCTGGCGTAATCGCAAGTCCACTCGCTAAATCGGTTCGCGAACCCTTGGCCGTCAACGATGCAATCGACTTAGTCGCCAGATTCGTCGCTTCATCGGACTCAGCATCGTTCGACGACCAAACCACCGTCGGAGCCCCTTCCGAAAAGCTGACGATGTCCACGTTGTGCGTTGACGCGAGCGTCTCGAGCCAACCAGGAGCATCGGCGGTACCGGTGAGTAATCGCGTCGCGCGATCCAGCCGCGTTTCCTTTGCACCACCCTCGCCTGAATCCGTTAACGCCATGCTTTCGGACGTATCGATCGCAAACACGACTCGTCCGAGTGTGCCAACGACTTGGCGGCGGTGCCACACAGGACCTGCGAGAATAAAAATCACGGCTGCGACAGCCGCACCGCGAAGCGCCGGAAGCAAATTATTGTAAGGGAACGGCAACGACTTGGATTCTCGAAGATAGTACCACACAACTGGAAGCGCAGCCGACAATCCTAATGCCAATACAAACCATGGCGACAAGTCACTCGCAAAACGCAACGACGAACTCATGATACAAACGTCCTTGCTTGATTCCCGGTGATCGATGGAACCACCAAACGGCGTTGTTGCAGGAACAACTCAGCCACAAGCGCGAACAAGAGCAGCGCCAGCAACCAACGCCAGACTTCACGACCGAATCGATCGACCTGGTCATCGTTAACGAGTGAGTTAGCATCTGCATGCAACGTCGCACCCAAACTCTCGGCGAATGCGGCTGTACGCGCAGCACCCGCAGGCCGAAGCTGGGACTCGGCCGGATCAATCTCCGCAACTCGCAACGTCGATGTGATGTTCGTTGCTCCGGTAGTATCCTTCGCAAGCTGACGAAAGCTGTAAACACCCGCGCCAAAGTCTGTCTCGCATACCAATCGCGGCGTATCACTCAAACCAGCGACCTGCGACGCGTCAATCTCGTCTTCCTTCTGTGCTGGTGCTTGAACGGTATAACTCAACTGTGACACTTTCGGGGTCGCATTTGGCTTGTCTTTCGAAACAACGCCCTCCGCACCTGTCGCCACCGCCAGCTCGCTGACGGGAACACGGATCGTTTGCCCAACAACAACATTGGGTGTATTGCCATTGCCCGCTAAATCGATCACGAGTTGTTGCATAAGCGGCAAAAACACCATTCGAAGCGGAAGCGAAGTCCAGTCACCGTCGGCCGGGATCGCGAACTGCACCACGCGGCCGCGGCCCCACGCGGATGACACCGCGAGCGGTTGCCCTGTCGAAGTCTGCATCAACACCATTCGATCGACCGTTGCATTACCTGGCTCTTCTTCGGAGTTCGTGGAATCGTCACGCTCGTCTTCACGCGCCTCTTCACGCGCCTCTTCACGGATCGTCACTTGTCGATACGCATACACATCGACTTCATCGAGCGCCGAACCACTGCGTGGCAGCACGCTCGACCAAGGCGCGAACTGTTGATTCAACTTTGCCTTGACGATCCGTTCCGCTTCACGCTGTTTCGCGTTACCCAGTACGCTGCCCAGTTCCGCTGGAAGCAAATACACGACTTCGCCATCCTTCGACGTTGCTTTCCAAGATGCATTGTATGCCTCTGGCTTGATTTGATCGCCGTCGAACACGACGAGCGATCCACCGCGATCGACATAATTCGCCAAGAAGTTACGCAGCTTTTCCGAAGGCTCGGGAACGTTCGCCAACACGATGACCTTCACTGGCGTTTTGGCGAGCTCTTTCTCGATGTTCGCGGTCGGATCACCACGATCGGCGGAGATCGTGCGGCTGCGAACAGCATCAGGCAACTTTGAACCGCCCAATCCGAACGGACTCAGCGAGATTGCGAGAAAGTCGGTTTCACCTTCGAGTGGCTGCTTGCCTGGTTGGCCGTCGACCAATAACACTTCGACACCGTCGATCACGTCGATTGCTAATTGTCGTTGGTTATCCGCGAGCAGTGCATCGGGCCACTCGATTGTCACACGAATGCTATGGACTCCCGACGACTCGAATTTGTGCGACAACCGAGTCAACGTGGCGGAGCGAGGTTGGACGGAGATCCGTTGTGATTCGACTTGTTGATCGTCGATCCACCACGTCACGCCAACATTGTTTCCGAACCGCTCCGTGTCGTTCCGCACCCGCGCGGACAGTCGAAGCGTTCGGTCTTTTACCGCCACTTGCGAATCCGCAATAATCGCCTCGACGAATAAGTTGTTCGTCAGCTCGTCTGGGTCGCCGACGTCAAACACTTTCACAGACGCCGCCGGCTCCATCGCGGCAAAAACGCGTTCGATCGGCTCAAAACTGCGGAGCACATCGTCGGTAACGTCGCTGCTTCGCAAATCCGAAACCAGCACCACGCGTCGTTGGGGATTCGCCGCATCCGACAACGCAGTCGCAGCACTACGGAGCAGCATGCTCAAGTTCGCCGCATTGCCACTTGGTTTGATTTCCCTCAGCCTGCGGATCGCCTCGTCTCGTCCCATCGTTGCCACTGGCTTGGCCGCTTGGCTGCTCGTGATCAACATCACTTCATCTCGCCGCGACAGACGACTGAGGTAATCCGTCATCCCATCCGCACAACGCTGCATTGCCGTTTGGCCCGCTTGATTGGTCGCGTTCATTGAACGGCTGTCATCAATCGCGACAACAACGGTTTGCGCCGATTCACCCGGCAGCGATCGAAAACCGGTCAACACAGGCCGCGCCAACGCGAGCGCCAACAGAACTGGAATCGCGCACCGCACAAGCAACAACAACAACTCAGTAATTTGCAATCGTCTTTGGTTCGTCCGCACAACCGCATTGAGCAAATGCATCGCACCCCACTGGACCGTTTTGAAACGGCTGCGAAACAGCAAGTGAATGGTCAGCGGAATCGTGAAGGCGAGAGCACCGAGTGCAAGCAACCCGTTGAGAAGCGTCATGACACGCGTCTCCGATAATCCAGATACTTCGCCAAGACATCGGCGTAGGGTTGGTCTGTTGTAACACGTACCAAGTCGACTCGATGCGAACGACACGCTTGTCGCAGCGCCGCGTCGTGCTCGGCCAAACGATTCAAGTACGCATCGCGAAGGATCTTGGCATCGACGGTTTGTTCGTGCGAAGCGTTCTCGAGATCTTGGAACTGGGTGCGACCCGAGAACGGAAAGTCAACTTCATCAGGATCAAGAATTTGAAAGAAGATCACCTCATGGTGTTGGGCACGGAAGTGCGCCATTGCCTTGGCGATCGAACCGACGTCACCCATCGAGTCCGATAAAATCACCAACAAGCCGCGTCGATTCAGTTTCGCCGCCAGCGTATGAAACACTCCACCGAGATCCGTCTCGCGTTTAGTCACATCGCCGCACAAAGCCTTGAGAATCTCACGCAGGTGACTGGCGCGGCTGCGTGGTGGCAAATGGTCGCGAGGTTGGTCGTCGAAGGTGACTAAACCAACGGAGTCTTGTTGGCTGAGCATCAAGTAAGCGAGCACTGCGGCGAGTCGCACCGAATAATCGTACTTCGTCAATCCACCGCTACGGCTGCCTGAATACGCCATCGAACCACTGCGGTCAACCAACAGCGTGCAACGGAGATTCGTCTCTTCCTCGTACTCACGGATGAATAGCTTGTCGCTCTTGGCGTAGACTTTCCAATCGATCGTGCGGAGTTCGTCGCCACGGACGTACGGTCGGTGCTCTTTGAACTCGACACTGAATCCCTTGTGCGGAGATCGGTGGCGGCCTGAGCAAAAACCTTCGACGACTTCGCGAGCGAGTGCCTGGAGTTTGGCAACTCGCGAAAGATCGGCTGGAGTGATGAGGTCGAGAATCCGCATTGAGAGAGAGTTTGGTCAGCGATGGAGGGGGTGGGCGATCGAGGCGGGCGTCCTCGCAGTATAGCCGCTATTGGATTCTTTATAGACGTCGAAGCTTCGATTCTGTTCCGCCTTCCGCGTTCTGCCCCCCTTCCGATATCATCAGCCGAATCATCATCCGATGGTCACCCGGTCTTCCTCAACTCGATCGGGATTCGCCAATCGCACCTCACGCGGGCGTCTGGGCTGGCGAATCCACCTAAAACAATACAAACCGATATGAAAACTGACGAGCTACGCGAAAAATATCTTGCCTTTTTCGAGTCCAAGGGCTGTGTGATCAAGCCAAGTGATGTGCTCGTACCGACTTGGGACCCATCGGTGCTCTTCACGCCGGCCGGGATGAACCAGTTTAAAGACCACTTTCTCGGAAAAGTGAAGCTCGAATTTACCCGCGCGACCACGTGCCAAAAGTGCCTGCGAACCGGCGACATCGACAATGTCGGTCGCACCGCGTTCCACCACACGTTCTTTGAGATGCTGGGCAATTTCTCGTTCGGTGACTATTTCAAGCAGGAAGCCATCCACTGGGCGTGGGAGTTTCTCACGGATAAGAAATGGCTCGGAATCGACAAAGGTCGCCTGAACGTTACCGTTTACAAAGACGATGACGAGGCGGCCGCGATTTGGAACGAGAAGATTGGTTTGCCAACATCGCGAATTTCACGCATGGAAGAAGACGAGAACTTCTGGCCAGCGTCGGCGCCAAGTCAAGGGCCTGATGGTGTTTGTGGTCCGTGCAGCGAGATCTATTACCAACTGGATGATGGCAGCGACGTGGAGATTTGGAACCTCGTCTTTACCCAGTTCAATCGCGTTGGCGATCCACCGAATAATCTGAAGCCGTTGCCCAGCAACAACATTGACACTGGCATGGGTCTGGAGCGAACCGCCAGCGTGCTGCAAGGCGTGCCGACGAACTACCACATCGACATCCTCAAGCCCATCGTGCTCGCAGCCGCCGACGTGGTGGGCGTGAACTACGAATACAAGAGCGAAAACGGACGACGGCTCAGACGGATTACCGACCACGTTCGCGCCGCCACGTTCGCGGTCCACGAGAACGTCTACCCAGGCGCCAACGGTGCCAAGTACGTCATCCGTCGGTTGATCCGCCGTGCTGTTCTCGACGGTCACCAAATGTCACTGCGAGAACCGTTCTTGTATCAACTTGTGTCGTCTGTCGCCGAAGCGATGCGTAAGCCCTACCCGGAACTGAGCGAAACAATCTCGCGAGTCGAAGGTGTCATTAAGAGCGAAGAAGAACGATTCTTTGCCACAATTGATACGGGGCTCGAGCGGATCGGCAAGCTTTTTGACGCGATGAAAGGCGACAACGTGGGCATGATCGACGGCGGTCGGGCTGCGGAACTGTACACGAGCTACGGCGTGCCACCTGAACTGCTTCAGCAAATGGGTGCCGAGCACAATTACTCGTTTGACTGGGACGGTTACAAACAAGCGATGGCCGCGCACGCCGAAGTCAGCGGTGGCGACCAATTCAAGTTGTTCCAAACAGGTCCACTCGAAACACTCAAAGAAGCGCTCCACGAAACCACGTTCAAAGGCTACGAGGAATCGAATTGCCCAGCGACTGTGCGAGGCATCATCACCGACGACGGTCACGATGAAGCTCATGAAGGCATCTTGGTTTCCAACCTCGTCGCCGATGCAGATGCCGCCATCCGAATCGTTCTCGATCAAACACCGTTCTATGGCGAGTCGGGCGGCCAAGTCGGCGATACAGGCACGATCGTCGGTGAATCGTTCAAGATCCAAGTCACGGATACCCAAAAGCACGGCGGCCTGACAGTGCATCACGGACTCCTCATCGAAGGCGAAGTCAAAGAAGGCGATTCGTGCGTCGCGACAGTCGACTCCGATCGACGAGGCGCGATCGAACGAGCGCACTCCGCAACGCACATCCTCCACTATGCCCTTCAAAAGAACGTCGGCAAACACGCCCAGCAACAAGGCAGCAAAGTAGAAGCCGACTATTTGCGATTCGACTTCTCCAATCAAGAATCACTGGACGAAGCGACACTCGTGCAAATCCGCAGCGACGTGCTCGAACAAGTCAGCGCCGACGCACCCATCCGTTGGGATACCGTTGCATTGACACAAGCTCGTGAAGCCGGTGCGATGATGTTGTTCGGCGAGAAGTATCCTGATCCCGTGCGAATGGTCTCGATGGGTTTGTTCAGCAAAGAACTTTGCGGCGGAACACACCTTAAAACGACTGGCGAGGTTCAAGCGTTCGAAGTGATCAGCGAAGAAAGTGTCTCCGCCGGTACACGCCGCGTGATCGCCGTCACAGGGCCGCGAGCCAAGTCGCATCGCGATGAAACGGTATCCGCAACACTCGCCGCCGCCAAAGTTCTTGGCTGTACCCCAGCCGCGTTGCCGCAACTGGCCGCCGACTTAATGAAAGAAGTTCGCCAGCTCAAGAAAGACGTCTCAGCGGGAAAAACAGCCTCGGTCGCCACCAAGCCGACTGCAAAAACGGAAGCCGCATCGATCGAGTACCCCGAAGCTCGTGTGATTCTGCGCGACACCGCTAGATTGCTCAATATCGCAACGGCCGACGTGCCGAGTCGCTTGGAATCGTTGCTGGGCGATCGAAAGTCGCTGATCGAACAACTCAGCCAAGCGACGACGGGAGACACAATGACCGCCGACGATCTCGTTGCCAGTGGCGAACAGGTGGGTGACTCACTGTTGATTGTTCTCGAAACACCCGGAGCAAATGCCAACATGATGCGCGGCTGGATCGACCAAATCCGCAAGTCGAGCGAAGTCCCAGCAGCTGTACTTTTGGCGGCGACGCAAGGCGAAAAGATTGTCATCGTTGCCGGACTCAGCAATTCGCTCGTCGATCGCGGTATCAAGTCAGGTGACTGGGTCGGTGCCACCGCCGAAGCCGTCGGCGGAAGTGGCGGCGGTCGTCCCGAGATGGCAATGGCCGGTGGCAAGGACTCCGCCAAACTCCCCGCCGCACTCGAAGCCGCCAAAGCCTCCATGCGAAAGCAATTAAGCAAGTGACAGCAACTAAGCTAGCGAAAGCAACTAAGCTAGTTCGATAGTCGATGCGAGTCTGATCATTGCATCGGCGAAGGATCTCTCCTGGTTCTGTTGATCCGGCCAGGACGCTTCCTTCGCCGACACGGTCGGAACGTGCGACGCACCCACCAGCCTTTACCCGCCCTACATCTCTTCCTTCAAAAAGCCTCAACGATGAAACACATCGCCTTGCTTGCGATCCTGTTCGCCACACTTCCGCTTCCACTTTCGCTTTCCGCTCAAGACGCATCGGATCCGTGGCTGCAAAAGAAAGCCGATCACTTCAAACCGCTGCGCCAAGAACAACTTGTGGCGATCGAGAACGCCGTTCCTAGCGAGGCGACTGCGACGCCAAAGAGCGAGCGTCGCGTGTTGATGTTCTACCGCTGTGAAGGTTTCATCCACGGTTCAATTCCGTATGCCAATCATGCAGTGGCGACGATGGCCACAAAGACCAAAGCGTTCACGGTTGATCTTGCCGACACGTACGACGTCTTCACGCCAGAAAACCTCGCACAATACGACTGCATCTTGCTCAATAACACGACCGGGATGCAGTTCCCCATGCCGCAACAGCAGAACGCCTTTCTCGATTTTGTTTCCGCTGGAAAAGGCTTAGTTGGCTTTCACGCAGCCAGCGATAACTTCGGCCGACACCCCGAGTGTCGAGCACTCGTCGGTGGCCAATTCGCGGGACATCCCTGGGGCGGTGGCGGCAATTGGGCATTCAAATTGGACGACCCCCAACACGTACTCAATCGTGCCTTCGATGGCAAAGGATTCTGGAAGCATGACGAGATCTATCAATATAATCCTGAGACCTTCCAAGGTCCCGAAGTGCTGCGATTGCTTGTCAGCCTCGACATGAATCAAGACGAGGTCTCTAAACAGATCAAGGACGGCCCGCGTGAAGTTCCCGTCTCATGGATCCGCAAAGCTGGCGATGGACGCGTGTTCTACACGAACTTTGGTCACCGCGAAGACACCTTCAGCCACCCTGTGATCCTCAAGCATATGCTCGACGGAATTCAATATGCATTGGGGGACCTCGAAGCCGACGCCACGCCGACGGCACAAGTAAAGGTCATGGAGCCTGCTTTGGCGCCCATGAAACCGTAATCAAGCTGCTACAATGAAGGTCGCTAAATTGACCTTCGTCAGTGCAGTATTCGTCCAAATAACCATCGTCTCAATACAGGTACGGTCCACGTGCATCAGTCAACCTTCGCCACGACCGGTCTTCTTGTCATTTTGGTTTTCATGGTCGGCTGTGGTCCGTCCAAAGCGCCTATGGCTAAACAAACCGCAGAACCATCCTCGGTCGCACCCAGCCCGTCCGTCGAGGCCACTACCCAGCCAGCGACTCCGCAAACAACGAATGCTGAAAAGCCCAAGGGCAAGGTGGATATTCCTCAATTTTTAGATGACGCGCTCAATGGCAAAACGGACTTAGTTCGCTTAGCACTTGAATCGGGCGTCGACGTCAATGCGATGGACGAGGAGCAGCGGACAGCACTGCTGCTCGCATCGTTCAATGGACATTCCGAGACAGTCGCGTTGCTGCTCAAAAAGGGCGCGTCCAACAAGCAACGAGACACCATGGGACGCACCGCGCTCATGTTTGCATCCACCGGCGACAGCACCGCGACCGTCGAACTGCTTCTCGAAGCTGGTGCCGAAATTGATGCGGTGGATTCCGACGAAGGGTTCACAGCGCTGATGTTCGCTGCCGCTGAGGGCCAAGTCGAAGTTGTCAAGCTACTACAACAGCACAACGCCGACGCGAGCCTCGTCGACATCGATGGCGACAACGCACTCAAATTCGCCACCGCAAACGGCCACGCCGAAGTAGTGAAATTGCTCTCGGAATAGTATGTCGGTCGTTTGCGTTCGAGTCACAACGCCGCACGTTCCCGCCGACGTGGACGCGTAGCGACAATAGCTCAACCGTTTTACGCGAATTCCCACTGTTAATTGCCAATTCAGACAATTGACGAGATCCCTTCTGTAGAGCTACGATGCAGCTCACGTGGGTGGTTTATTTGCCGCTCATTTCGGCCGCTATCACTTGCATGTATTGGGACCTGGAGCATGTTTTCGCAACTAACTAAGTTTTGGCATACGGTCACATCTACGAACACAACATCGCATCGAAAGAAGCGTGCTGGTCTGGGTTTCGAGTCCATGGAACAGCGTTCGATGCTGGCCGGTGGGCCGGGAGTTACAGTCACATTTTTGAACAGTCTGACGACGAGCGAGGATGGCAAGACTGCGGTTTTTTCGATGGTGCTAACAAGTAAGCCGACATCAAACGTCACCATTCCACTTGTCAGTAACGTACCGGCTGCGGGCAAGCCGAATGTCGCATCAGTCACGTTCACTCCAGTGAACTGGAACGTGCGCCAAAATATTACGGTGAGCGGTGTCGCCGATAGCATCCGAGGCGAAGCTCCCCAGCCCTACAAGATTGTCACTGGCAGACCAACATCGACTGATCTCGGTTATCGCGCACTCTTAGCAACCGCTGTTGCTGATGTGCCAGTCGTGAATCTCGATTCGATCGCGAAAGTCGTCGTCACTCCCGCGAATACTCCGGCCACACCACTGATTACAGATGAAACGGGACGTTCAGCGATTTTTAAGGTCAAGCTAAATGTAAAGCCGACTGCGAATGTCATCGTTCGACTAGCCGTCTCCAATACTGCCGAAGCGAAATTGAGCAGCAACCAATTAACGTTCACGCCTCTGAATTGGAGCACGCTCCAGAGTGTGACGGTCACGGGAATTGAAGACCAAGTATTTGATGCGGATAAGGCGTACCAAGTGAAGGTATTGCCAGCAATCAGCAATGACTTGCGTTTCAAGGGATTCGATGGCGCGGATGTCAATTTTGTCAATAAAGCAAACACAACCGCTACTCGATTCGACGGCAACTATTCGGCAACATTCAGCGGTTCTGCCACGATCTTCCAACTCGGAACTCAGCCAGTTTCGGTTAGCGGAAGCATCGTAGCGACGGCAACCAATGGACGCTTCCAAGCAACAATCAATTTATCCAGCCCGAACGTCCTCTCAGGCCCGGTGGTGGCGACTGGAACGATCAGCAACACCGGGGCCGTCGTGATCAATGCAGGCGGCTCGCTTACAGGCTTCACCTTCCGAGGCACGTTGAAAGTCAGTGCAATCACAGGCAAATTGACTTTACAAGGCACATGGTCAGGGTCGAATACATTAGCGTCCGGCCAAGGATCTTGGTCGGCAACTCGTACCCCCTTGTAACGTTTGCATTCGATTGAATCGAAACATCGGCATGACGAGTTGACTTGGTACCTAGGCGGCATCGTCGTTGGATGGTGGAGCCGGATATTGAGTCAATCAAATGCGTGATGGGGCTAGAGCATTTGCGTGGTCAATCTCCTGAGGCTTTGGAGCGTGAGATTTGGACGGGAATGTTGACGTACAATCTGGTTCAACTGAAGATTCTGCAAAGTGGGTACGCGGCTGGACGTGAGTTTCGCAACACGAGCTTTACCGAAACCCATCAATTACTTTCAACGAACTGGCTACGATGTGGATGCGTCGGAGTGAAAGACTCGGTGGCCGTTGCTTACCAGCGTCAAGGCACTAGCGCGATCATCAGCAATCGCCCGGGTCGTTCAGAGCCACGCGAAAACAAGCGTCGCCCGAAGGTTCTGAAGCTGATGACAGTGCCACGACAACTTTTTTCATGTGGCGCTGGCGTGCTTTTCAAAACTCCAGTAATTCGCCGTGGACAACGCCATTCGTGCCCGTCACTTCATTTTAACGAACTCCGAAACCGAGAAACGGTACCGTCCACCTTTTCTTCATCGAACCCGAAGGGTTCCAAGCAAGTAGCCGGTGGTTGAGCGGAGCGACACCACCGGTCACGATACTACTAATGACCGCATCCCGACGGGATGCCAGCCAACTCGTGCCTCCTGCCTTCGACATTTCTCGCTGTGCATTACCACAGACGAAGAACTCAGTTGCCCGTCACTTCATTTTAGCGAACTCCGAAACCGAGAAACGGTACTGTCCACCTTTTCTTCATCGAACCCGAAGGGTTCCAAGCAAGTAGCCGGTGGTTGAGCGGAGCGACACCACCGGTCACGATGCCACGAATGACCGCATCCCGACGGGATGCCAGCCAACTCGTGCCTGCTGCTCTCGACATTTCTCGCTGTGCATTACCACAACCGAAGAACTCAGTTGCCCGTCACTTCATTTTAGTGAACGATCTCAGTATTTCACGTACATGTATGACGGAAGTTGAAAGTGGGTCAAACCCCATTCCCATAATTTGGTCGTTTAACATTAGGACTATTTTTCCACTGACCCAATCGATTGTGACTGCTCCAATTTCTCCCGTACTAGAATGAAACCTCGCACCAAAGTTCGGTTGATTAAGGATGTGACTTGGCCAAACCACTGGCGGGCAAGATATTAAATTCAGCCACAGCGGCTGAAATAGCAAAACATCCATCGAGTAAGTTCTTGTTACGGAATAATGCTTCAGTAAGAAAAAGTCACTACCCAAACTTGTTTTTGAGCTCTCAATTTCGCACAATTCAACATTCAAAACTCCTTCCAGCGCGACCATTGGGTCGTTATTGCTCATTCTTATACTTCTTTCGGATATTTCTACAAATATAGATTACATATTTGGACTGTAAGGCCAGTCTTCACCATCAGGACCTTTCCTTGGCATCGTCCTGTCACCGTTTTTCACGCTAGGCGGCATGCACGATCTACCATCCACCGATTCGCAGGCACTCTTGGGCATTGGCATGCAATTCTGGACCTCCATGTACTGATGCCCACACTCCATATTCCACTCACAGCAGTTGCACGAGTCGCTGTCTCCGTTAGGATCTTTTGGTGGCTTGGGAGGCACTATGATATCGACACGTTGGTCTCCTGTTGGGACGGGCTCATTATTTCCCCAAGGCCAAATATCTTCTATCTTATCTTCAATTGTTTCTATAGTGCGATCTTTGGCGTCACCAAGGCACTTAGGTGTCAACAGACAATAATATATACTCACGCCTGCAGCGAGTGCCGCCGCCTTTAGAGCAGCTATACCGATACCACCACCCACGACAACTGGTATGGCTGGCGCAATTAAGCCGCTTGGATCAGCTTTGATTAGCGACATTCCCTTTACGTACTCGTACAAGAGCCAAGGGCTACCGCTGAACGCGATCGGGTCTCTGGAGCAGAACCTACCAGCCACCGAGTCGTACATGCGGGCTCGGTAGTGATACAGGCTCAACCCCGAATCCCATTCGCGACCGGTGTAAGTGTAGCGGTTGTTGTCGGCTGACGCAGGCAACACCGTACCGCTGGCGTCGGTAATCGTAGGGGTACCGTATGCGCTGTAGGCGTAGCGCTGGGTGATAGTGCCGCTGCCGTTGGTCAGAGCGATCACGGAGTACTGTTGGTTGCGGTGGTAGTGACTTGCAGGATGGTTCGCAGGCAAGCATGACCGAGAGGCCAAGCAGTTTTGATTGGCGGTAGTAGCCGGCCGACAGCGACTATCCACGATTCCGCAGACACTGCTGAAGATCGCTTTCTAGTGATGTGAGCGATTCCGTCGACATTGAGTCCAAACTGGAGGGCTCAGGTAAGCTCAGTAGGCTATGCAGCAACCGGATGCGACCGAGCAGCTCACCAACGGCCCGCCCCCTGGCCTCACCCCTGGCTTCGCCCTCGGCCACCCCTTGGTCTCGGGCTGCTCGCAGGCGAGACTCTTGGTCTCGTTGCATTTTCAGTCGGGCTTCGTATTGGCTTCGTTCTTTCGGGTTTCGCGCAATCATTTCCAATACTCCAGCGGCTTCTGTAAACGGGCCATCGCCGAGACGATGGGCGACTTCGGCCGCAGTCAAATGCTGCACCTGCCGGAAGAAGAATGCCCACTCCTCGATCGGGTTCGTGATCGACTCATTATCACCTGGCAACTGGTACTTGGGCAATTCAAGCAGATGGATTTGCAGGTGATCGGTGAGAATGGCACCTGTTTGGCCAGTGCGAAGCCGAAAGTCGAGGTGGAGTTGAGGCTCACTGCGGA